>CAMDPO010000013.1 GCA_945904955.1 Rhizobium sp. Q54 | reverse complement strand
CCCGACCTCTCGCTGATGTACAAGGCGCGCCCGAACGGCGCGAACTACGTCTACTCGCTGCTCACCGGCTACGGCGAGCCGCCCGCCGACGTCGAGCTCGCGCCGGGCATGAACTACAACCCGTACTTCCCGGGCCACCAGACCGCCATGCCGCAACCGCTCCTGGACGACATCGTCCAGTACGCCGACGGCACGCCGGCCACCATGGACAACATGGCGCGTGACGTCGTGCAGTTCTTGGCTTGGGCCGCCGAGCCCAACCTGCCGACCCGCCACCGCATGGGCTTCGGCGTCCTGATCTACCTGATCATCCTCGCCGGCCTGCTGTTCGCCGTGAAGAAACAGGTCTGGCGCGACCAGCACTAACCCCATCAAGAACCCCTCTCCCGCTTGCGGGAGAGGGCAGGGCGAGGGTGTCTCTCCAAACGCCTCTGCATGTCATGGCCGGGCTTACCCGGCCATCCACGGTGCTTGACTGGTCACGACACATAGTGTATTGTTTCGGCCAAATGAGCCCCGCGCCAGCGCGTCACTTCGTATCGGACCCGGTGAGACGATTTCCAGATAACGCCCGTAGAGAACCGTAGATAGCGGTGCTTCGGGCCTGCCCAACCGAACCCCGGCACTACACTCGCCCATGGCTCTCTGGCGTCCCTCTCAACGCGTTCGCGTCGTCGTCATCGGCCTCGCCCGCCGTGACGATCGCCTGCTGGTACTCCGCGTGCTCGACGACTCCGGCGCCCTGAAGGGCGTGCGCCCGCCCGGCGGCGGCGTCGAGTTTGGCGAACGCGCCGCCGACGCCCTGGCGCGCGAGTTCCGCGAAGAGCTCGAGACCGATATCGCCGTCGAAGGTTCGCCGATCGTCGTCGAGAACCTCTTCGATCACGAAGGCGCGCGCGGTCACGAAATCGTCTTCGCCTTCCCCGTGCGCCTTCTCGACCCGACGATCTACACCCGTCCGGCGTTCACGATCCGCGAAGACAACGGCACGGTCCTGGAGGTCGAGTGGCTGGCTGCCAATGGAGGCCCTGCGCAGCGGCCGCGTGGCGCTGTTTCCCGACGGACTCCTGGCCGCCATCGGCTAAACTCGCGCCGGTTTCGCATTGGAGATTCCATGGCATCGGCACGGCAAGCGCAGCCACACAAGCGGCTGCTCGGAGTGATCGGCGGCTCGGGGCTCTATGAGATCCCCGGTCTCACCAACACGCGCTGGGAGAAGGTCTCCTCGCCGTTCGGCGATCCCTCCGACGACTTCCTGTTCGCCGAGCTCGGCCGCCAGCCGGTGGTGTTCCTGCCGCGCCACGGCCGCGGCCACAAGCATTCGCCGACCACCATCAACTACCGCGCCAACATCGACGCCCTGAAGCGCGTCGGCGTCACCGACCTGTTGTCGCTCTCCGCCGTCGGCTCGTTCCGCGAGGAGCTGTCGCCCGGCACGTTCGTAGTGGTGGACCAGTTCATCGACCGCACCATCCAGCGTCAGAAAAGCTTCTTCGGCGAAGGCATGGTCGCCCACGTTTCGATGGCGCACCCGGTATGCGCCCGCGTCGGCGACGCCGCGTATCAGGCCGCCCAAATCAACGGCCTCAAGGTCGTGCGCGGCGGCACGTATCTGGCCATGGAAGGCCCGCAGTTCTCCTCGCTCGCCGAGTCCGAGCTGTACCGCTCGTGGGGCTGCCACGTCATCGGCATGACCAACATGCCCGAGGCCAAGCTCGCCCGCGAAGCCGAGATTTGCTACGCCACCGTCGCCATGGTCACCGACTACGACTGCTGGCACCCCGATCATGATCACGTCCAGGTCGCCGACATCGTCCGCGCGCTGCTCGAGAACGCCCGCAACGCCTGCGACCTCGTGCGCGAGTTCGTGCCGCTGATGAAGAACCGCCCGGCGACCTGTCCGCACGGCTGCGACCGCGTCCTCGACACGGCGCTTATCACCGCGCCGGCGGCACGCGATCCGGCGATGCTCAAGATGCTCGACGCAGTCGCCGGCCGCGCGCTCGCGGCACAAGCGAAATAGGGGAGGGCATCAAGGATGCCGGTGACCCTTGGATGAGATGGAGCACTGCGAGCTTCTAGCCGAGACGGTCCTAAGATTCCGGCGGGGCACTTCGGTGCACATGGCGGCAGCATTGTGCCTACGACCCGGCGGAGCAACCATCGCGGAGCAGCGCGACGCCCTTGTCGCCACCGGCCGGCGGCCCGATCCCAAGAGGAACTTTCTCAAGGGTGTTGAGGCGCAGGGACACCACGTTATCCGTAGCCGCGAGGGTCCAGCAATTCGATATCGAATCGTCTTAGCGAGCGACGCTTCGGACGTGTCTCGCTCCGACGAGCGGGTAGCAGACAATTGCCTTGGTGTGGGGGACCAGCCGATGAACGCAACGATCAGAGTTCCTGCGGCCCGCGTGCGACAAGGCGAGCTGCTTTTGTACGCCACGTCCATGAAGGTGCGCGACCTTGTGCGGGACGGGTTCTACAGCGTCGAAACCCTCGATCCAGACGATCCGAACGACCGAGGCTTTCAGCGGGTCTTGAACACCGCGAGAGCAAAGAAGTTGGCTGACTACATTCTGCGCGGGCAGGACAATAAGGACGCCTTCCTTCCGACCTCCGTCTTCCTCGCGACTGACAAGACGATTGGCTTCGACGAACATGCCAACACGATTGAGATCGATACGGGGAAGGTCGGCCCATTCAGCGTTGTTGACGGTCAGCACCGCCTTGAGGGCCTAAAAATGGCGGCGGCGAGGGACGCCCGGGTCCTTGACTTCGAAACACCGGTAAACATTGCCGTCAATCTGCCGCGCATTGCGCAGATGTGTCACTTCCTGATCGTGAATACGACGCAGAAGAGCGTCGACAAGGCGGTAGAGCAACGCATCATTGCCCGGCTGACAGCGGCGCTCGGCGTTGAGGACATGCCCAGTCTTCCGAAATGGATTCTCAACACCGTTGAAAAAGGAGAGGTCGATCGCGCGGTGAAGTTTGCCGACTACCTCAATGAAGCCGAGGGTTCGCCCTGGAACGGAAAGATTCTAATGGCGAATTCTGCGAGCGATGGAACGGTCAACCAGCGCACCTTCGTTAAGGCGATCGTGAAGTATGTGCTCACCGCCAACAATCCGCTGTCGATCGTCCACGATTTCGAGAAGGAACGCCGAATCTTCCTCAACTATTGGAGGGCGGTGGCGAACGTCTTAGACGATGGAAACGCAACGGTCTTGTACAAGTACAACGGCGTCGAGTTGTTCTGCAAATTTTCGATCCCATTCTTTGTCAAGTTGCAGGACCGAGGAAGCTTCACCGTCCAAACCATGGAAAAGGTGCTGCGTGCCTGCTTCGAGAACGTGGAAGGAGACTACGCCGGTGTCGGTCACCCAGAGTGGTGGGCGAAAGGCAGCAAAGCGAGCTTCTTGAATGCCGGTGCCATCAACGTGGTCTCGCAAGAGATGGCGAAGGCCTTGCACAAGGTGGGCATGGGCGCGGCCATCGAACTATGAACGTCCGCAGCCTTTCTCCCCTACCCACAGCGCAAGAGGCATTTCAACGCAGCCGCTTGCGTTTCTTGCCCGAAGGATCGGGCTGCTACGTCCTGTCTACCTTCGACGGGACCGTGTTGTACGTTGGCCTGTCGGTCAGCCTCCGCAGGCGCATGAACGAGCATTTGGATGACGCCAAGAAGACGAGTGTTACGGCGGCTGGTCGCGCGGTCCTCATTCACTGGCTTGAACACCAGGATGTGGCTCGTGTTGAGCGCACGTGGATGAATATACACATCGAGAACGAGGGCAAAATGCCCGTCCTAAACGGCGTCTTCTCGCCGGTTTCTGCTTGAACACATGAGGCAGCGTTAGGGGGAATGCAGTGACGGGCAGCAAGAAGGTCGCCAAGAAGAAGCCGGCCAGCAAGCCGGCCGCCAAGATGAAGGCCGTGGTCAAGGCGAAAAACCCAAAGCCCGTCCCGCGCCGTCCGATCGCCCACGCCGGCATCCCGGCGTCGCTGGTGCCCCTCAAGGCGCGCATCCGCTCGATCCCGAACTATCCGAAGCCGGGCATCGTCTTCCGCGACATCACCACGCTGCTGCAGGACGCCTTCGGCTTCCGCAAGCTGGTCGACGATCTCGTCCAACCCCACGCCGGCAGCCGCATCGACGCCGTCGCCGGCATCGAGGCGCGCGGCTTCATCATCGGCGGCGCCGTCGCGCACCAGCTCTCGGTCGGGTTCATTCCGGTGCGCAAGAAGGGCAAGCTGCCCTGGGAGACGATCGGCGTCGACTACGAGCTCGAGTACGGCCGTGACCGCATCGAGATCCACAAGGACGCCGTCACCAAGGGCCAATCGGTCCTCCTGGTGGACGACCTCATCGCCACCGGCGGCACCGCCATCGCCGCCATCACGCTCTTGCGCCAAGCCGGCGCCAACATCGTCGGCTGTTCCTTCGTCATCGACCTCCCCGACCTCGGCGGCCGTAAGCGCATCGAAAAGTTGGGCGTGAACGTCCAGACCCTGGTTGAATTCGACGGCGAGTAGGCCATCTAACCCAGCCCATGAAAGTCAACGGCAAGCACTACCGCACGATTTGGCCTGGTGAGGACGGCTCGGTCGAGATCATCGACCAGACGCGTCTGCCCCACGAGTTCGTCACCCTGCGCCTGCGCACCGTGGACGATGCCGTGCGCGCCATCCAGACCATGCAGGTGCGCGGCGCGCCGCTGATCGGCGCCACGGCCGCGTACGGCCTGTGGCTCGCGCTGCGCGTCGATGCCACCGACGAGTCGCTCGTTCGCGCCTACCAGATGCTGCTCGCCTCGCGGCCCACGGCCATCAACCTGCGCTGGGCGCTGGATCGTGTTCGTGCTCGCGTTCGCTCGCTGGCGCCATCGGCGCGGGCGCGTGCGGCGTTCGAGGAAGCGGGCGTCATCTGCGACGACGACGTCGCCACCTGCGAGGCCATCGGTCGCCACGGGCTGAAGCTGTTCAAGCAGATCGCCACCAAGAAGGGCACCGTCGAGGTGCTGACCCACTGCAACGCCGGCTGGCTCGCCTGCGTCGACTGGGGCACCGCGCTCGCCCCCATCTACATGGCCCACGACGCCGGCCTCGGCGTGCACGTGTGGGTCGACGAAACCCGCCCGCGCAACCAGGGCGCTTCGTTGACCGCGTGGGAGCTCGGCCGCCACGGCGTGCCGCACACCGTGATCGCCGACAACGTCGGCGGCCACCTCATGCAGCACGGCCGCGTCGACGTGTGCATCGTCGGCACCGACCGCACCACCGCGCGTGGCGACGTGTGCAACAAGATCGGCACGTACTTGAAGGCCTTGGCTGCCCACGACAACCGCGTGCCGTTCTACGTCGCGCTGCCGCACTCGACCATCGACTGGACCGTCCAAGACGGCGTCGCCGAAATCCCCATCGAGGAGCGCCCCGGCCACGAGCTCACGCGCATCACCGGCCGCGACGACGACGGCGGGCTCACCACCGTGCAGATCGTCCCCGACGGCACCCCCGCGGCGAACTTCGCCTTCGACGTAACGCCGGCCCGCCTCGTCACCGGCCTCATCACCGAACGCGGCGTCTGCCAGGCGAGCGAAGAGGGACTCCTGTCCCTCTACCCAGAACGCCGCGGCAAAGCAGCTTGAAGTCTTCCTGGTCCGACAAAGAGGCGTCCGAGTACGTCGCGCGCTACGCCGGCAAGGGCGTCAACCGCGACCTGGCGCTGCGCGTCTACACCACGCGTCTCTTGGGCCGTGATCCGCTGCTCGTTCTGCACGGCGGCGGCAACACGTCGGTGAAGACCGCCGTCCCCGACCTGCTCGGCGATAAGGTCAAGGTCCTGTGCGTGAAGGGCTCCGGCTGGGACATGGCCGACATCGAGCCCGAAGGCCTGCCGGCCGTCCGCCTCGATCCGCTGCTCCGATTGCGCGCGCTCGAGCGCCTCACCGACGAGGACATGGTCGCCTTCCAGCGCGCCAATCTGCTGGACGCGTCCGCGCCCAATCCGTCCGTCGAGACCCTGCTGCACGCCTTCCTGCCCCACGCCTACATCGACCACACGCACTCGACCGCGGTCCTGTCCGTCACCGACCAAGAGGACGACCTGCCGCTGCTCCAAGAGGTGTTCGGCAAGCGCGTCGCCCTGGTTTCCTACGTGAAGCCCGGCTTCGACCTCGCCCAGGCCGCCGCGCGCGTCTACGAGGCGAACCCGGACGTCGAAGGGTTGATCCTGCGCAAGCACGGCATCTTCTCGTTCGGCGCCACCGCCCAGGAATCCTACGAGCGCATGGTGGCGCTGGTGACCCTCGCCGAGCAGCGTCTCACCCGCGGCCGCAAGAAGGCCTTCGCCACCGCGCCCCTGCCCGCATCGGTCGCCTCCGCTGCCGAGGTCGCCCCGGTCGTGCGCGGCATCCTCGCGCTGCAGCCCAGCGACGATGCCAGCGAGCCGACCCGCTGGCTGCTCGCCTTCCGCACCTCCGCGGCGATCCGCGCCTACGTCGACGGCGCCGACCTCGCGCGCTATTCCCAGGTCGGCGTGGTGACGCCCGACCACACCATCCGCACCAAGAATTGGCCGCTCGTGCTGCCGGCACCCGAAGCGGGCCTCGCCGGCTTCCCGATGGCCGCATGGAGCGCCGTCGAAGAGTTCCAGGCGCTCTACCACGCCTACTTCGCCCGTCACAGCGGCAAGCGCGAGGCCGCCAAGAAGGAACTCGATGCCGCGCCGCGCGTGGTGCTGGTGCCCGGCCTCGGCCTGTTCGGCGCCGGCCGCTCCGCGTCCGCCGCCCACATCGCAGCCGACATCGCCGAGAACACGATCCGGGTGATCAGCGACGCCGAGGCGATCGGCCGCTACCGCCCGGTGACTGAGTCCGACATGTTCGACATGGAGTACTGGTCCCTCGAGCAGGCCAAGCTCGGCAAAGCCAAGGAGCCGCCGCTCGCTGGCCAGGTCGTCGTCGTCACCGGCGGCGGCAGTGGCATCGGCGCCGCCGTCGCGCGCGCCTTCCATGCCGAAGGCGCCGCCGTCGTCGTCCTCGATCGCGACGGCCCCGCCGCCGCGGCCGTCGCCACCAAGTTCAAAGAACGCGGCCTGGCGCTCGCCTGCGACGTCACCGAGCCCGACCTGGTGCGCGCCGCCTTCGACCGCGTCTGCTCCGTGTTCGGGGGGGTGGACGTCGTCGTCTCCAACGCCGGCGCCGCCTGGCAGGGCGCCATCGGCACGCTGCCCGACAAGACCCTGCGCGAGAGCTTCGAGCTCAACTTCTTCAGCCACCAGACCGTGGCCCAGAATGCCGTCCGCATCCTGCTGGCCCAGGGCACCGGCGGGTCGCTGCTGTTCAACGTCTCCAAGCAGGCGCTCAACCCGGGCCCCAATTTCGGCCCGTACGGCCTGCCTAAGGCTGCTCTCCTACTTCTTATGAAGCAGTACGCCCTCGAGTACGGCGATCACGGTATCCGCGCCAACGCGGTCAACGCAGATCGGGTGCGAACCAACCTGATGTCGCCCGAGTTGATGGAGCAGCGGGCGGCGGCGCGCGGCCTGACGGTCGAAGAGTATTTGAGGGACGGCAACCTCCTGAAGCGCGAGGTCCTGGCCGAAGACGTAGCCCAGGCCTTTGTCAGCCTAGCCAAAGCTCGCAAGACGACGGCGGCGACCTTCACCGTCGATGGCGGCAACATCGCCGCCAGTTTGCGTTAGTCCGTTCGCAGGGCGCCTCTCCTGCGGCCGCCTGCCGCACCTACTGCCTCTGCGCTGAGCAGGGGTGCAACAACCCGCGCCATGTTTGTGGCTGTGTTCGTGCCTGTGGCATGCGCGCACAAGGGCCGGTTACAAGCCCGCGCCGGTCGTTCTGCTCTTGGCATGTTGCTTGCCATAGGTGGGACAGGGTCTTTGCGGAGTGTGCGATGTCGATGGTCATCTCGCGTAGGCAGGCACTGGTAGGCTTGGTCGCTGGTCTGGTCGTTCTCCCGTCGGTCTCCTTCGCGGCGCGCCGCCAAGAGACTCACACTGCGGCACGGCTCGAAGTCGCCGACCTCCTCTCCTTCGACCCCATGGTTCGCCGCGACCTCAACGGCGAGACCCATTTCAACTTGGCCTTCCGTACCGAGCCACGTCACACCGGTCGCGTGATGGAGCTCCTGGACGAGATCACCGCCCAGTCGGTCGCAGAGTTCGACATCATCTGGACGCGCGGCGCCGAGGGTCAGTCCCTGACCATGTTCAACGCCACCGTCCGATTGCACGAGTGCGCCTACCTGTCTCAGCAGGGCCGCGGCCAGAACTACGATGAGTTCGGCGTCGTGGTCGAAAGCACCCACGGCTCCCTGCGCCGCCCCGCGGTGAGCGCCGCTGTCGGCGTCAGCGACTACCGCGTCACCCCCTCCGGCGTGCAATGGGAGCGGCGCATCGCCTAGCGATCCCCCGGCCCTGGCGGGCGCCAACGCATTCATGATCAACGAGTAAGTTGCTCCGACTGGATTGTGCGCCGGGAAGCGCGCACAATCCCCAGAGGAGAACTCGGTGGACCCGACGTTCAGTCGCCGGCAGATGTCAGCAATGGGGCTGGCGTGGGTCTTTGCCCCCGCGGCTGCTCGCGCGGTATTGCCGAACGGCGCCGCCTCCAGCCTCAACTTCGACGTAGCCGATGTCGCCGGCTTCGATCCGATCGTGCGGCGCAACGCCGACGGCGGCATCGCCCGTCACAATCTTGGGCTGCGCCTCGACTACTCCGACACCCAGCGCTTCATCGGCATTCTCGAAGACATGCGGCGCATCACCGTTGCCGAATTCACGGTGCGCTGGGAAACACCGTCCGGCCCGCAGTCGCTGCGCATGTACGACGCATTCCTGCTGTCGTTCACCTACGTCTCGCTCTTCCAGGGCGGCCGCGGCCAACCCTTCGACGAGTTCGCCGTCGCCATCGAGAGCACCCACGGCAGCCTGCGCCGTCAGGAAGCCCAGCAGACCCTGGTCGCCGACTACCGCGTCACCAGCGGCGGCGGCGTCGTCTGGAACCGCTACAACGGCTAGTTCCTGATAATGTGGCCGCATGTTGAAGGTCGAACTTGAGCGCGAGTCGGACGGCCGCTGGATTGCCGAAGTTCCCGAGTTGTCGGGCGTCATGACCTACGGGGCCACTCGCGAGGAGGCACTAGCCAAGGCCGAGGCGCTCGCGCTGCGCGTGCTCGCTGACCGGCTAGAGCACGGCGAGGCGATCCCGGCTCTCAAGGAGCTCTTCAGCGCCGCGTAGCGTGAGAGGCCGATGAGCAAGTGGCCCTCGACCAGGGCGAGCTTGGTCTTCGCGGCGCTCCTCCGCACCGGCTGGGTTGTGAAGCGGCAGTCGGGATCGCACCGCATTCTGGCGCGGCCGGCTCATCCGGACTTCGTCTTTGCCTTTCACGATCGCGAGGAAATCGGCCCCCGCATGCTGGCCCGCCTGGCGCGCCAAACCGGCCTTACGCCGGATGACCTGTAGCCGGGATTAGACCGCGAACTTGATCAGCAGCACATCGCCGTCCTGGATGACGTACTCCTTGCCCTCGGAGCGCATCTTGCCGGCGGCGCGCGCGGCGGGCTCGCCGCCTGCTTTCAGGTAGTCGTCGTAGGCGATGACCTCGGCGCGGATGAAGCCGCGCTCTAGGTCCGAATGGATCTGGCCGGCCGCGCCCGGCGCCTTGGTGCCCTTCGGGATGGTCCAGGCGCGCGACTCTTTCGGCCCCGCCGTGAGGAACGTGATGAGCCCCAGGAGCGCGTAGCCGGCGCGGATGACGCGCGTGAGACCCGTCTCCTGCAGCCCGAGCGAGTTCAGATACTCGCGCTGCTCCGCCGGATCGCCGAGCTGGGCGACCTCGGTTTCCAGCGACGCGGAGATCACGACAATGCCGCGGCCCTCGGCCCTGGCCTTGGCTTCCATCTTCTTGGTGTGCTCGTTGCCGTTGGCCGCGTCCTTCTCGGACACGTTGCACACGTACAGCACCGGCTTCGCCGTCATCAGCCCCAGCGTCTTGGCGAGCGGCGCTTCGTCCGCCGTGAGGCTGACGCGCCACGCCGGCGTACCGGCGCGTAGCGCGTCGAGCAACTTGGCAACGAGTGGCAGGGTCGCCTTCGCTTCCTTGTCGCCACCGCGCGCGCCTTTCTCGAGCGGCACCTTGCGGCGCTCCAGGCTGTCCATATCGGCGAGCATCAGCTCGGTTTCGATGGTCTCTGAGTCGGCGACGGGATCGACGCGCCCCGCCACGTGCACGACGTTGCCGTCCTCGAAGCAGCGCACCAGATGCAGGACCGCGTCCACCTCACGGATATGGCCGAGGAACTGGTTGCCGAGGCCCTCGCCTTGGGAGGCGCCCTTCACCAGCCCGGCGATATCGACGAACGAAAGCTGCGTCGGAACGACCTTGGCCGACTTCGCCAGCGCCGCGATCTTGTCGAGGCGCTCGTCCGGCACCGACACCTTGCCGACGTTCGGCTCGATGGTGGTGAACGGATAGTTGGCCGCCTGCGCCGCCTGGGTCGCCGTCAGCGCGTTGAAGAGGGTGGACTTGCCGACGTTGGGCAGTCCGACGATGCCGCACGTGAATCCCATCTATTCGTCCTCTTCGTCGCCGGCGGACTTCTTCGCTTTCGGCGGCTTGGTCAGCAGCGCGACCTTGTTGGTGAACTTGGCGTCGCCGCCCTCGGCCGCCAGCAGCGGCACCGCGTCGACCATCGCGTCGATCAGCGGCTCAAGCCAGATCTCGTCGTCTTTGTCGAAGCGCGCGTTGGTCAGGTAGCGCGCCACCTGATGGCGCTCGCCGGGGTGACCGACGCCGATCCGCACGCGCCGGAAGTCGGGTCCCAGGTGCCCCTCGATGCTCTTGAGCCCGTTGTGCCCGGCGCTGCCGCCGCCGAGCTTGGCCTTCAGCTTGCCGGGCGCGAGGTCGATCTCATCGTGGAACACGACGATCGCGTTGCGCTCGATCTTGTGGAAGCGCGCCGCCTCCGATACCGCGACGCCCGAATTGTTCATGAAGGTCATCGGCTTGAGCGCCAGCGCTTCGACACCTTCGACGCGCCCCTTGCTGATCAGGCCGTGAAAACGACTGCGCCACGGCTCAAAGCCGTGGCGCGCCACGATCTCGTCGATCACACGGAAGCCGACGTTGTGCCGGGTGTCGGCGTATTCGGGCCCCGGATTGCCGAGCCCGACCAGCAGCAGCATCTCCGCGCTCGCAGCGCCAAGGCGCGCCGACGCGGAGTCGGCGACGCCTTACTTCTTGTCCTTGCCCGGAGCGGCGGCCTTGCCACCGGCAGGCGCCTTGCCGCCCGCAGCCGCTTTCGCGTCGCCGCCGGCCTTCGCGTCGCCACCAGCAGCGCCAGCGCCCTCGGCGCCCGGCGCAGCGGCAACCGCATCGGCGCCTTCCTCGGCGGCCGGCACGCCCGCGGCGGCCTTCGCCTTGGCGGCGGCTTCGAGCGCCTCGTCGCGCACCGCGGTCGGCGCGGTGATCGAGGCGACCGTGAAGTCACGATGCACGGTGGGCTTTACGCCCGGCGGCAGCTCGACCTGATTGATGTGCAGCGAGTCGCCGATGTCGAGGCCGGCGATGTTGATGACGATGCGCTCGGGAATGGCGTCCGCGTTGCACGTCACTTCGATGGTGTGGCGCACGACGTTGATGATGCCGCCGCGCTTCAGGCCGGGCGACTCACCCTCGCCGACGAACGCCACCGGCACGGCAAGGCGCACGGTCGAACCGGCGACCAGGCGCTGGAAGTCGACGTGGACGGGTTTGTCCGAGACCGGATCGAGCTGCACGTCACGGGGCAGCACGCGCACGTTGCCGCCCTTGGTCGCGAGCTCGAAGACGCGGTTGGAGAAACCGCCCTTCTGGTATTCCTTGCGCACGATGAACTCGTCGACGACGACGAACTCGTTGTCCTTGGCGCCACCGTAGACGACGCCCGGGATCAGGCCCTTGCGACGCAGTGCGCGGCTGGCTCCACGGCCAGCGCCATCGCGCGCGTCAGCCTTGAGTTGGACAACTTCGACCATCTTCGTGCCCTCAGTTCCTAAAGTTCTTGCCTAATCGAACAAGCTCGATACAGACGATTCCGTGTTCACCCGCGTCATCGCCTCGGCCAGCAGGGGTGCGATCGAAATGCGCCGCACGCGATCCTGTTCACCCGGCGAATGCGGCGCGATGCTGTCGGTAGTCACCAGCATTTCCAACGCCGACTTGCGGATGCGGTCCACTGCCTGGTTCGACAAGACGCCGTGGCTGGCATAGGCCACCACCGACGCCGCGCCTGCATCTCTCAGGGCATTGGCCGCGTTGCACAGCGTCCCGGCCGAATCGACGATGTCATCGACGATCAGGCAGTTCCTGCCTTTGACTTCGCCGATGATGTTGACGACTTCCGAAACGCCCGCGCGTTCGCGGCGCTTATCGATGATTGCAAGGTCCGCGTCAAGGCGCTTAGCCAGCGCCCGGGCCCGGTAAACCCCCCCTACGTCAGGGGAAACGAAGATGAAATCGCGCCCGGCATAGGTCTTTTCGATATCCCGCGCGAACACCGGTGCTGCGAACAGGTTGTCGGTCGGGATGTCGAAAAAGCCCTGAATCTGGCCGGCATGCAGGTCGAGGGTTAACACGCGGTCGGCCCCCGCCTCGGTGATCAGGTTGGCCACCAATTTGGCTGAAATCGGCGTGCGCGGCCCCGGTTTGCGGTCCTGGCGCGCATAGCCGTAATAGGGGATGACCGCCGTAATGCGCCGCGCCGAGGCCCGCTTCAGGGCATCGATGCAGATCAGGAGCTCCAGCAGATTGTCGTTGGCCGGGAACGACGTCGACTGGATGATAAAGACGTCCTCGCCGCGGACGTTCTCATGAATCTCGACCCAGATCTCCATGTCGGCAAACCGGCTGATGTCGGCCCGCGTCAGCGGCATCTTCAGGTAGCTCGAGATGGCCTGCGCCAACGGCGGATTGCTGTTGCCGGCAAGGATTTTCATAGCCTGGCCACTCGGGACGGGGGCGGAGAAAGCGGGGGGTCGAACGCGGCCGGACCATACCCCGCGCCCCCGGCGGCTGGCAACGCGACCTTCCGCCCTCGGCGGCGTCCCTACGCCCGGTCGTCGACCAGCAGGATGGCCGACATCTGCCGCCCCACGTCTTTCTCGCCCATCAGGGTCGAGCGGCGGTGGCTGAAGAAGCGGCCAGCGTTGGTGAGGGTGTCGAGCTCCAGTACCTCAATGCGCCGCAGGCCCGCGCGGATCAGGCGGGCGCCGACGTACTCCGGCAGGTCGAACTGGAACTTGCCGTCGTCCTTGGGCGAGACGGTAAAGAACGACGCGCTGCCCGAATCGGTCGCCATGAACTCGGCATGGAACTCCGGCCCGACCTCGTAGGAAGGCTGAGAAATGCTCGGCCCCACCACCGCGGTCATGCGATCGGCGCGTGCGCGCAGCCGCTCCATCGCCGCGACGGTCTCCTCAACCACGCCGCTCAACGCGCCGCGCCAGCCGGCGTGCGCCGCAGCGACGACGCCGGCCGCGAGGTCGGCGATCAGGATCGGCGCGCAGTCCGCAGTCAGCACCGCGACCGCCAAGCCCGGCACCCGCGTCACCAGCGCATCGCACTCGGGTGGCTGGGTGCCGGCCGGCCATGGCGCCTCAACTTCGACCACCGAAATGCCATGCACTTGCTTGGCGGTAACGAGGTGCGGTGAAGCGATGCCGAGCTGGTGCGCGATGCGGCCGCGGTTCTCCGTCACGGTCTCGGCGCGGTCGCCGCTGGCAAAGCTGCAGTTGAGGCTCGCATAGCCGCCGCTGGAGGTGCCGCCGAGCCGCGAGAAGAATCCGTGCCGCATGCCGCGGTAGCCGCGCAGGCTTTCGGCCTGGATCATCGGTGCGCCGGCGGCGGGCTCGATCATTGGAATCCGGCGACGTCGTCGAGGTCGCGATGGGTGAGCGCCACCACCTTGAACAAGCCGCCCATGGCGTGCGACCCGACCAGGCGATTGAGGGCGGCCGTGATCTCGTCGCGCTGCTCGGGCGTCGCGACGCGCGACAGCACCGTGGCGCGCTCGGCGATGCCGATGGTGCGCAGGAACTCGCCTTGGGTGCGCGGTCCCCACACGCGGGCGCCGGCCGCGTGCGCCGCCTGCGCCACCATGGCGAAGTCGACGTGGGCGCAGATGTCGGCGGTGCCGGGCGCATCCAGCACCGGATGGCTCTGATGCCGCAATACCGCCTGCAGCGTGTCGCGCGCACCGAACTCGGTGTTGCCGTAGTCGATGATCAACGCGCCGCCGCCCTCGACTGCCACGCGCGCGCCGATCGCAGTGGCGAGGCTGATCGATGCCGGCGATACCTCGGCGACGCTTTCCAGCGGTGCCGTCTCGCGCACGCTCGCCGGGATCAACGCTGATGCCGGCGATGGCCCGCGCGTCAGCACGAAGCGCAAGGCGTCGCCCGGCCCATCTTCGCTTTGCGCGCCGCGCGGCGCGACGTCGATAAGTCGTTCGCACCACCCCGCCCGGGTACGCACGAACTGCCGGATCGGCAGCGCGTCGAACAACTCGTTGGCGATCATCAGCAACGGCCCGCGCGACGGCACGTCGGCGAAGCTCGTGTGCCAGCGGATGTTCCAGCCGGACTCGGCCAGCGCCCGACGTTGCACGAGCTGCAACGCCGGACTGACGTCGACCAGATGCACCGTCGCGGCGTCACGGAATCCCTGGACCGTCGAAGCAGCGCGCAACAGGTCGCGCATCAGCACGCCGCGTCCCGGCCCGATCTCGACCATGTGCACGCCGCTCGGGCGCCCCATGCGTGTCCAGGTGTCGGCCATCCACGCGCCGATCAGCTCGCCGAACATCTGGCTCACTTCCGGTGCGGTGATGAAGTCGCCGTTCTGGCCGAACGGCTGTTGCGTCACGTAGTAGCCGTGGCGTGGGTTTGTCAGCACCTCGGTCATGTAGGTCTCGACCGTCAGTGGCCCGAGCGCGCGGATGCGCCGCGCCAGGTGCTCCGCCAAAGTGCGCGCCGCGCCAAGGCTGCTCGTCTCGCCGTCCGCGCCGGAGGACATGTTCGCCTGGCTATGCTGCACGGCGGGCTCGCGCCAGCAGCGCGGCGCCGAGCAGCACCAACGGAATGCTGAGCCATTGTCCGAGCGTAGTGCCGGCCACCAGGAATCCGATCTGGCCGTCCGGCTCGCGGAACAGCTCGACGAAGATGCGGATCGCGGCGTAGCCGAGCAGGAAGGCGCCGGCGACGACACCCGGCCGCTCGCGCACTTTCGGATTGCTGTACAGCCACTGCAGCACGATCAGCAGCACCGCGCCTTCGAGGAACGCCTCGTAGAGTTGGCTGGGATGGCGGGGCGCGGTACCGGCGCCGGGGAAGACCATCGCCCACGGCACGTCGCTGGCGCGGCCCCACAGCTCGGCGTTGATGAAGTTGGCGAGGCGGCCGAAGAAGAGTCCGATCGGCACCACCGAGGTGACCAGGTCGGCGACGCGCAGCAGCTCCAGTCCGCGTTGGCGGCAGAACACGATGAGCGCGACGACGACGCCGATCAGGCCGCCGTGGAACGACATGCCGCCGTGCCACAGGAACAGGGCCTCCAGCGGCCGCTCCAGGTAGAACGCCGGGTTGTAGAACACGACGTACCCCAGCCGCCCACCGACGATCACCGCGACGATCGCCCACACCAGGAAGTCGTCGGCGTCGTTGCGCCGCATCGGCGCGTCGGCGTTGCGCCGGATGTGCCACAGCACGATGCGCCATCCGGACAGCAGTCCGGCGACGTAGGCGAGCGCGTACCAGCGAATGGCGATCGGACCGATCTGGATCGCGATCGGGTCGATCATCGGATAGCTGAGGGCAAGGAGCATTGGCCCGTACATTTGCATACCGGCGCCCGCGGCCCAACTCTTGCCTTGGTGCCGCTCAGGCCCACATAGTTGGGGTCATGCAATCCGAAAAGACCTTCCTGGATGATCTGGCCCGTCTCGCCACCGGCGCCGTCGGCGCCCTCGGCGACGTCAAAGGCGAGGTCGAGGCACGCGTGCGCGCACAGCTCGAACGCATTCTCGCCCGCATGAACCTGCCGACCCGCGAGGAGTTTGACGCCGTCAAAGAGCTCGCCGCCGCCGCCCGCGCCGAAGCCGACGCCCTCAAGAAGCGCGTCGCCGCTCTCGAGGGGAACAAGGCGAAGGCTCCGGCTGCCAAGGCATCGCCCACCAAGTCTACGCGCACCCGCCGCTGAGACTCCCTCTCTCGCTTGCGGGAGAGGGTGGGGGGAGGGTGTCGCTACCGCTCGGGGCTCGCGCGGCGCCTCCGACATGCCCGCTTCATGAATTTCTGTGGACAACTGCGGTTTTCCCGCAGGCAGTGCTTGCGCCCGCCCTCCCCATTTGGCAGGGTACATGCGGTTGTAGTCGAGGCCGCGCGGGCCACAAGCAGTTGATGGCCCTAGGTGCGGCCTTCTAGGAGGGCACCATGGCTTGGCTTGCCGAATCCTCGCGTACCCCCCAGCAGAATCCCGTCGACGCCCTGGAGCAGATCGTCTCTGCCAACGAGTGGCCGTTCGAGCGCCTGGGGGAGGACGAGATCGCCTTCGGTGTGGGGGGCTCGCACGCCCAGTACCAGTTGTGGTTCGGCTGGCACGAGGACGCCAGCGCGCTCGAGTTCCGCTGCGCTTTCGACCTTGCCACCCCTGATCGCCGCTACACCGAGATCTGCGAGGTCCTGGCGCGCGTCAACCAGCAGCTGTGGATCGGCCACTTCGAGGCGAGCCCGTCCGACTCCCAGGTCACCTTCCGCCACACGATGCTGATCGGCGCCGGCCCGAAGGAAGCGCAGCCCAACCTGGAATCCCTGGTTGAGGTCGCCTTGTCTGCGTGCGAGCGCTGCTACCCGGCGTTCATGCTGCTCCTGTGGGGCGGCAAGAAGCCGGAAGAAGCGGTCGCGGCGGCCATGCTCGAGACGGTCCGCGAAGCCTAGCCCGCGACCCGGGTCAGCACGTGTCCACCGCGCGCCGCCGTATTCTGCTCGTCGGCTGCGGCAAGATGGGCCAGGCCCTCGGCCGCGGCTGGTTGGCGCGCGGCCAGAGCGCCTCCAGCCTCATGGCCATCGAGCCAAACGACGTCACCGCCCGCGCCGCCAAGGACGCCGGCATTCCCACCGTCCGCTCCCTCGCACAAATCGACGCCGCCTTCCAGCCGGACTGGGTGGTGCTGGCGGTGAAACCCCAAGTCGCCGCCACGACCCTCACCGACTACGCGCGCTTCGCCCAGCCGGCGACATTCGTCTCGATCATCGCCGGCGTCCGCATCTCGTCGCTGCGCACGTTCTTGGGGCCGAAGGCCGCGGTGATCCGCGCCATGCCCAACACCGCGGCGGCCGTCGGGCGCGGCATGACCGTGGCGATCGCCGGCGCCGGTGTCAGCACCTCGGCGCGCAGCGAATGCACGGTGCTGCTCGACGCCGTCGGCGATGTCGCGTGGGTCGAGGACGAGGCGCTGATGGACGCCGTCACCGCGGTGTCCGGCTCCGGTCCTGCGTACGTCTTCCTGCTTATCGAATGTCTCGCCGAGGCCGGTGTGAAAGCCGGCCTCGCCCCGCAGCTCGCCCAGCGGCTGGCGCGCCAGACCATCATCGGTGCCGGCGAACTCGCCCGCCTCACCCCGGAGAGCAACGCCGCGGCCCTGCGCCAGAACGTCACCAGCCCAGGCGGCACCACCGAGGCGGCCCTGAAAGTCTTGATGGGCGAGGGCGGCCTGCAGCGCCTGCTGACGGAGGCCGTCGCCGCCGCCACCGCCCGGTCGCGGGAACTCGCCGGCTAGCTGCCGCCTGGGGGGCCGGGCGTCGGCCCGATATCCCGGGCACCACGCTTGCGCTAGGCTTTCCTCATGGCCGCGCTCCGCAAGTCCCGCAAGCCTGCCGCCTCGCCCCGAAAGGGCGCAGCCGCGCTGCCCCGCGATCCGCGCACGCGCGCCATCGCCGCGCTGCTGCGCGTCGCGCACAACGTCGGTTGGCAGCGCACGACTCTCGACGCGATCGCCACTGACGCCGAGCTCGGTCTCGACGAGTTGCAGGCGATGTTCGCGTCGCGCGCTGCAATGGTGGCGGGCTTCATGGCCGACATCGACCACGAGATGCTGGCGCGTGCCGGCACCAGCGATAGCAACGACAGCGTGCGCGACCGCCTGTTCGGCGTGGTCATGGCACGCCTCGACGTGCTCAAAGCGCATCGCGGCGCCGTCGTCGCCATCCTGCGCGGCGCCATGCTCGATCCGGTCACCGCGGTGACGCTGGCGTGCGCCTCGCGCCGCTCCTTGTCGTGGATGCTCGCCGCCGCCGGTATCGGCCACGCCGGCATCGACGGCGAGGTGAAGATGCAGGGCCTCAGCGCGCTGTACGCCTCGGTCCTGTGGGTGTGGTCGCGCGACGAGTCCGAGGACATGGCGGCGACCATGGCGCATCTCGATCGCCAGCTGCGCCGCGCCGAAAGCTTGGTTCAAGTGTTGCAACGCTCAGTCAAGGTACGCGGCAAGCCTTCGCGCAATCCTGCGCGCGCCTAGAGTCCCCCCGCCGATGACCGCCACTGCTGTCTTCATCGCCGCCGCGATGATAGTGATGGCGCTCGGCCTCGCCATGACCCTTGCCTGGCGCGTCTGGTTCCAGACGCGCAACGCCAGCTGGATCGATGTCGCGTGGACCATCGCGGTGGGCGCCGCGGGATTTGTTGCAGCGTTTGTGCCCCTTGGGGCAGAGCCGCGCCGTGGGGTGCTGATCGCTGCCGCGGTTGCCGCGTGGACCGTGCGTCTCGCGCCCCATCTCATCGCGCGCACCCGCGTGCATTCCGACGACCCACGCTACCACGCTCAGATCCGGCATTGGGGTGCCGGCGCGCCGGTACGCATGTTCGGTGTGTGCATGGTCCGGGCCCTCTGGGGCGTGCCACTGGTGCTGGCGGTCCGGCTCGCGGCGCACAACGCCACAGATCCGCTTGGGCTGCGCGATGCCATCGGTACCGCGCTCGTCTTTGCCGGTATTGTCGGTGCGGCGCTTGCCGATCGCCAGCTACATCACTTCCGCGAGCATTCGGGCGGCGCTGTGTGCGAGCGGGGCCTGTGGCGCTACTCGCGCCATCCCAACTACTTCTTCGAGTTCCTGGGTTGGTGCGCGTATCCGGTGTTCGCCATCCAGATCGGAGCGCCGTGGGGATGGCTCGCGCTTGCTGCGCCCCTCACCATGTATTTGCTTCTCGTGCACGTCTCCGGCATACCGCCTGTCGAGAAGCACATGCTACGAACGCGCGGCGACGCCTACGAAGGCTACATCGCCCGCACCAGTGCGTTCATGCCGCTGCCCGGTCGTGCGCCGCCGCCGGGCCGCTAGCTACAGCACCATATCGAAGTGTCCGCGCCAGGCGGAGTGGTGGTCGAACTCCGGCCCGTGCGACCACGCCAGCATGAGATGCGTCCGTGCACCGGCGCGGAGGTCGGCGGCGTAGGGAGCGCCGCCGACCTCCGGCAGGCTGAACGTCGCGCGCGACACGCCGCCCGCGAACGCACCGGCCACATCGGCAAGGCCGCTCCGGCCGCCGAGCGCCTCGATCGGTGGATGCTCGGGCACCAGCGCGACGTGCACTTCGGCAACCGGCGCCGCTCCCGCCACCACTGCAATGAAGAAGCGCGTGCCTTCGAGGGCGCGCGCATCGTTGAAGCCAACCGCGAGCCAGCCGCGCGTCGGCGCGGTCAGCGTGCCGTGCAAGCGTCCGCCGGCGTGGACCCACGTGAACGTCATGCCGCCCTCGGCAATGCTGCCTGCCATTGTCCTCCCCACGCTGCGCTGGTAGAAGTCAAGCCACTTGACGATAGGGAGATCGCCCAAGTTGGTCAAGCGCCTTGACGAACCCATTGACCACGTCGGCTGGGACCTGTGGCAGGCCGCCGCCGCATGGCAGCGCCGCTTCCAGGCGGACATGGTTGCCACCGGCCATAGCTGGTTCGCCGAAGCACGCGCCGGCGTGCTCGCCCACCTCGACCGCACCGGCACGCGCCAGTCCGACCTCGCCGCCCGCATGGGCATCTCCAAGCAGGCGATCCAGCAGTTCATCGACGGCCTCGTCGCCGACGGCATCGTCGAGCGGCGCGCTGATCCCACGGATGCCCGCGCCCGCTGGGTCGTGCTGACCGCGAGGGGACGCAAGGTCCACGCCGATGCCGACCGCATCAAGCGCGCCATCGAGGCCGAGTGGCGGAAGCGCCTCGGCAAGTCGGCCTTCGCCGCCCTTCGCCGCGCCCTTCAGGACGTCGGCCGCGCTCAATAGGTTACACGGTCAAATCGGAGTGACGAGGCCCCCAGCCGCTTGCCCGGCCTCAGGCCGAAGCTTAGCCTCCGCCCAGATTTCCAAGGGGAGGGTTCCATGTTTCGTCGTTCATTCCTGGCCGGTTTGGCCGGCGCCGCAGCACTCGCGTCGGCGGCTCGCGCACAACAGGCTCCCGCACCCGCGGCGGGCGGCGCGGCCGCACCCGCAGCTCCTGCCGCACCCGCAGCGCCGGCGGCCCCGTTGGTCCTGAAGCCGGGCGCCAAGCGCATCGCCATCGCCAGCTCCATCCTGCCGACCGAGTCGATGATCGAGGGCAACAACGGCGATCCCGGCATGAACGCTTTCCTCGCCGAACTGAAGGCCCAGGGCCTCGTGCCCGGCCAGGACGTCGCCATCGAGCGCCACTCGGGCGCCCAGTGGAACACGGTGCGCCGCCTGCAGGGCAACCGCTGGAACGCGCTCGGCGTCACCATCGCCGCCACCAAGCCGGACGTGCTGTTCACCACATCGAGCTTCGTCGCACGCGGCGCTGCCACCAATCCCGACACCGCGCCGCAGACCGTGGTTGTCCTCGGTGATGCCGCCGGAACCGGCCTCATCACCAACATGGCCAAGCCCGGCGCCAACATGACCGGCGTGTCCGGCTCGGCCGGCGCCGCCCGCGAAGGCATGAAGATCGACCTGCTCAAGGAGGCCGTTCCGGCCGCTATGCGCGTCGCCTACCTGATGAAGAGCCAGGCGATCTCGCCGACCCCGTGGGCCCAGGCCCAGCTCGCCGCCGCCCGCGCCCAGCGCCAGGGCGTCACCGTGGCGCCCGCGTTTGTCGACGACCTGCTCGATGACGCCGGCCTCGACGCCACCGCGTACCTGCGTGCCATCCTCGAGGCACAGCGCGCCGGCGCCCAGGGTCTTGTCGTCGCCGAGATGCTCGATCTGTCCGAGTTCACCGCGATGCTCGGCAGCTACGCGCTCGCCGCCAAGCTGCCCGCTATCGGCTCGACCCGCGACTTCGTCGTCAACGGCGGCCTCGCCAGCTACGGCGCCAACTACAACGACATGTACAAGAGTGCAGCACAGCTCGTCGCCCGCATCGTCAAGGGCGAGAAGGCCGGCGACATCGCCGTCGTGCAGGCACAGCCCGAGCTCGTCATCAGCCAGCGCAACGCCCGTCATCTTGGCGTGACCCTGCCGCCGGCGTTCGTCGCCAAGGCCAAAGAAGTGATCATGTAGACCCGCGCGCTCGCGCGCAAAACGTTCCAGCGACAGACGGGGACCGGCACGGCCGGTCCCCGTTGTGTTTGGGCGGTCTGCGGTCGAAACTTAGGTTGGGGAGAACGGCAGGATGTCGGTGCGCTCGCGCCCGGGCCAAGGTTCGGCGCGGCCTCTGCATGAGGTCAGTGCCGTCGCTGAGCTCGCGCGCCTGATCGGTGCCGCCCAGGCCGGCGACCGCGACGCCTATCGCACCTTGCTGAAACGGCTCGTGCCGCTCCTGCGCCGCTTTATCGGCCGCCAGCTGCGCAACCCAAGCGACGCCGACGAGGTTGTTCAGGAGACGCTGCTGACGGTCCACACGGCTCGTCACACGTACGATCCGGCCCGCCCGTTCTTGCCCTGGTTGATCGCCATTGCCCGACGTCGGGTGATCGACCGGATTCGCAAGCAGCAGCGCACCTCCGCCCAGGAAGTCGATCTTGCCGCCTACGCTGAAACCTTTTCGACCGACCCAGCGAACCTATCAGAGGGAGACTGGAGTCCGCGGGCGCTGCAGGAGGCGATCGACGCGTTGCCCGAAGTGCAGCGCCAGGCGATCACCATGCTCAAGCTCAAGGAGATGTCGCTGAAGGAGGCCTCAGGTGCGTCCGGAATCACGGTGGCGACCCTCAAGGTGGCGACCCATCGCGCCATCAAGCGGCTACGCGCCCGCCTCCTGGGTGGCTCGGCATGACCACGGCCCTGATCGAATCTCTTGTCGCGGTCGCAGTGCCGGTGCGCCGGCTGCCGCCGCCCTGGCTGCGCGCGCTGCAGTGGCTCGGCTTCGCCGCCGCCATGCTCGCGGTGTTCTCATTGTCGCATTCGTTCCGTTACAACATCGAGCACTGCTTGCGCGCGCCGCTATGGCTGGCGATGTGTGTGGGCGCGGCGATGACCGCCGTGCTTGCTGCCGTCGCGGCCTTGGAACTCGGCGTACCCGGCCGTTCGCGCCGCTGGGCTTTGCTGCCGATGCCTACGCTGGCCGTCTGGCTGTGCGCCGTGGCGACGCGCGACACCTGGATCGACACCGGCCGGGACGCCCTCGGTTGGTCGGGTATCGCCGATTGCCTGGCGACGGTGGTGCTGATCGGCGTGCCCCTTGGTATCGCCATGGCGATCATGCTGCGGCGCGCCGCCGTGCTGCAGCCGGCCCTCACAGCCGCGCTCGGGGGAGTTGCGGTGGCAGGCGTGGTTTCGGCCGCCTTGCACGTCTTTCACCCGTTGCACGCGACGCTGTGGATCCTCCTTTCGAACGCCGGTATTGCGGCGTTGTTCGCAGGTCTCGGCGTACTCATTGCGCCGCGCTTGCTTGTTCCCGCGGCGCGCTAAAGCCCCACGCCTTCACGCTAACGACGAGGACGCACCCATGAAGTGGATTCTTCCGACGCTGATCGCCGCCCTGCTGTGGCCGGCGGCAGCCCTTGCCCAGGCCAAGGAATTCCAGGACTGCCCCGAGTGCCCGAAGATGGTCGAGGTCCCGGCCGGCAAGATGATGCGCAGCGACAAGTTCGGCGCGCCCGAGTTCGAGGTGACCGTCGCCAAGCCCTTCGCTGTGGGCAAGTTCGAGGTCACCTGGACCGAGTTCGACATGTTCGTCGACGCCACCAAGCGCGACGGCAAGGGCTGCAACTGGTTCTCCCTGGTCGGCGCTCGCCCGCAGGCCGACAAGGATTGGAACACCGCGTTCGAAGAGGCGGTCCACATCCAGGACGAGACCGAGCCGGTGCTGTGCGTCAGCTGGGACGACGCCAAGGCCTACGTCGCCTGGCTCGCCGAGAAGACCGGCAAGAAGTATCGCCTGCTCACCGAAGCGGAGTGGGAATGGGCCGCGCGCTCCGGCAGCCCCAACAACTCCGCGTGGTGGACCACCGCCAACACCCCGCAGTTCGAGATGGCCAACTGTGCCGACTGCCCCGGCATCGACACCATGGGCCGCGAGGACTGGCTGTTCACCTTCCCCGTCGGCAAGTACGAGCCGAACAAGTTCGGGCTCTACGACATGCCCGGCAACGCCGCCGAATGGGTCGAAGACTGCGTAAACCCGTCGCTCGCCAACGCACCCAAGGACGGCACCGCCTGGACCCAGGGCAACTGCAACCAGCGCATCGTGCGCGGCGGCAGCTGGCACCACGAGCGTGCCTTCCTGGCGGGCTTCCGCCAGCCGACGCCCGCCACCCTGCGCATCAACGACATCGGCCTCCGCGTCGCCCGCGATCTCGACTAGGCGGAAAAAACAAAACTGGATTGCTTCGTCGCGTCGCCCTCAAAGGGCGCTGCGCGCTGGAGGCGCGCGTACCGCGCTGCGCTCCCCGCAATGACGACTCCCGTTCGTCATTGCGGGCGAAGCGAAGAAATCCAGGTCTTTTCATTTCTGCGGGCGTTGGCCGAGCGCCGCACGCTTCAGCAGCACTCCCCCATTTGCTTCGGCGGACATTGCGCCGTGCCGTAGGAGCAGTGCACGCAGCAGTCGCCGCGCTTCGGCCGCAGCAGCGCGCCGCACGCCCGGCAATCGTAGAAATACTGGCAGTAGTCGGTCGGCATGGTCTCTTCATGCCGGGCGCCGCAGGCGGGGCAGGTCAGCACGGAACGCAGCTCGACAGCCATGGAGCGGCAAATGCCTGTTCCACCGCGGGAAGGTCCAGTCAACTCGCGGCTAGTACCGGGTCGCCAGGTTCAGCAACCATTCCGGCGTGAGGGCGATCAGCCACGTCTGCACGTCGCGCTCGAAGCCGGTGATGATGCTGATGCCGACCACCAGCACGATGGCGCCGAACACCATCTTCACGCCGCGCCCCGACGCGGCGATCTTGCCACGCCAGCGCAGCAGCAGCTCGCGCGACAAAGAGCCGAGGATCAGCAGCGGCAGCGCCGCACCGATCCCGAACAGCGCCATGGTGAGCGCGACTTCGCCGAGGTTCTCGCCCCGGCTCGCCATGATCGAGGCGGCGCCCAGGGTGGGACCGACGCACGGGACCCAAACCACCCCGAGCAGCAGGCCAATGACGAGCTGCCCCTGCCAGCCCTCGGGCGTGACCTTCTGCATCCAGCCGTCCGCCATCGAGCCCAAGCCGGATCCTGCCAGCGCCAGGCGCTGTTGCAGCGGCGAGCTCAGCAACACGAGGCCGAGGACGATCAGGATGCTGCCCGCGATGTACTGGAACAGCTCGGCGTCCAGCCCGATGCCGAAGCCGATGGTGGCGACGAACAGTCCGACGCCGACGAACGAAACGATCAGTCCGCCGGCCAGCGCGAACGGGCCATAGCGATGCGCGCCCGCGGCGCTCGCCACCACGATGGGCAAGAGCGGCAGGACGCACGGATTGATGATGGTAAGCACCCCGGCAAGGAAGCCGAGGAAATAGGTAGTCATGTGACCTCGCTCACGCGCCCGCCGCGGCCACGGCCGCGACAGGCGCTATGAGTAAGTTCGCTGCGTGCGGGCGTTTGGTTACAGCCCGGTCGCCAGCAGGTCGAGGATCGGTGCCTCTTGGGTGGCGCCGGCCGAGCGGCCGGTTTCTTTGGTGCCCTTGAACACGACGAGGGTCGACTGGCGCTGGGCGTTGAACTTGCGCACCAGGTCCTTCTGGGTGTCCCAGTCGATGTTGAACGTCACGACATCCTTGTACTTGTCGCTCGCCAACGCCTTGGCAAGGATCGGCCGCTGCGCCGCGCACTGCGGGCACCAATCGGCATGAACCTGCACCAGGATGGTCTTGTTCGCTGCCTGCGCCGCCGTGAAGGCTGCGTCGTCGAACACGACCGGCGCGATGGCGATGGCGGCTGCGATCGGCGAGAGAACGAAGGCGAGAACGGTGGCAATCAGAGTACGCCGCAGCATGGTGGTGACCTCCCCTAGGCCTCGATAAGCATGCGCCCGCACGATGCGGACTTCATGGGCCGCAGTCTCCCCAGAATGCCCCCTCCCGGCAATTCAGCTTTGCGAGAGCAGCGACGGTCGCAGCCGCCAGTTATAAAGCATTGAAATATCGGACAAATCTAGAGCAGGCTCAGCGCAGCGCCTCGTACAGCGCCGCCGCCGTGCGGAAGTCGGGGCCGGCAAGCGCGCCGAGCGCGTCATCCACGTACTCGGGCCGCCGCATGCCGTTGAGCACGCAGGTGATGCCGGGCGTGTGGAGGAGGGCGGCGTTCGCCTTTTGCGAGAGCGACCAGCCGTGCAGCTCCTTCGGCAGGTGCGCGTCGAGGGTCTTGTGCAGGCCGGCATTGGCGGCGCGGCCGCGCCCGGCCGCCTCTGCGCCCAGTGCGGCCAGCAGGACTCGGATCTCGCCCGTGTACTCCGCCGCCCATGTCTGGAAGGCGCCCGCCTGCGCGTCCTTCAGTCCGGCCGCCGCCTCCTGCAGGCGCGGACCGAACTGCGCGCTCACCTGCGCCTCGATCTGCCGCCACTGCTGCAGGTTCTGCGCGCTGCGCGCCGCCGCCACCAGCTGCGTGCCCCAGGCGACGCCCTTGCGTGGCGCCCGCGCCTCGAGCCCGGCGACCTTCGCCAGTTGCTCGACGACGGTCGCGGGCGCGTTCGGCACAGCTCCGTCCGCCAGGCGCACCAAGCGTTCGTCCTTGTAGGCATTGAGCGGCCGGTTGGCGAGCACGGCCAGGTTCTTCACGCTCGCGTACGTCAGCGCGGATAGCGTGTTTCCGGTGTTGTTGGCCGTCAGCATCGGGCCGCTCTCATAGAGATTGGCCGGCAGCTGCACGACCGCAAAGTGATGCTGCGGCGTGATGCGCTCGGCAATGGCGTGCATGCGATCGAGGGACGTCGCTTCCGGATCGTCGAACGCCGCGCCGAAGGTGTTCGACGACACGCCGTACCAGGCGATGCGGCCGCGCTTCACCTCGTCCTCGAGCTGGGCAAACGCGCTGGCAATGCGCCGGTAGAACTCGTCGCGCAGCGCGCCGAGGTCGCCGGTCTGCTTGCGCTTCACCGCGTCGGAGAAGAAGTACTCCGGGTTGTGCAGCAAGTAGACGTCGATGGTCTGGAGGCGGAGGCGGTCGAGCGATCGCGTCAACTGGTCCGCGACGAAGCCCGGATGCAGGCAGTGCCAGCACCCCTCCGTGTACTTCACCATCTCGCCGAACGGCTGCCCCTCACGTTCGCGGCTGCGCGACAGCGCCAGCGCCTGGCCCTGCACGTAGCCGACTTTGGAGACGACGATGGTTTCCTCGCGCGGCCGCGTCGCCAGCACCGCACCGATGGTCCGCTCGCTCGAGCCGTCCGTGTAGTTGGTGGAAGTGTCGATCAGGTTGACGCCGCGCTCGAGGGACTGCACCAGCGCCGCCGCGTGCTCCGGCGTGCGCTCATCCACCCGATAGGTGCCGAAGCCGAGCGCCGAGGTCGTGAGGCCTGTGCGTCCGAGCGGCCGGTAGGAGAATGCCGGCAAGCCCGCCGCGCGACCGCGCTCCGCTGTACGCTTGGTACCGGCCGTGGTGGCGCCGCTCATCGCGGCAGCCGATCGGCCGACAGGATCTGCCGCCAGGTCGCGCCTGCGTCGCGCGACTCGAACACGGTGGCGCGCGGGCCGGCGAGGAACACGTGGCGCGCGTCGGTGCGGCTCCACACCATGTGCGTCGGCAATCCGAGCTCGCGCGTGTAGGCCGCCGGCAGGCGCGCCTTCTGCTGCCAGGTGCGGCCGCCGTCGCGGCTTTCCTGCACGCTGTCGTCGTTGATGCCGAGTAGGTGCAGCCCCGTCGCGTCGTGCGGATCGAAGGTGGCAACGCTGATGCGCGCTGTGCGCGTCAACGTGATGCCACCGTCCGCCGACCAGTAGGCGGCGTTGCTCGACGCGGTGGCAAAGACCCGCAGCGCGTTGCGCGGCGCGATCGCCAGCTCCAGCAGCGCCTGCTCGCGCGGGTCCGCGCTCATGCCCACGAGCGACGCGGACCACGTGCGGGCGCCATCGGTCGAGCGCAGCACGCCGCGCTGGGGCGCCTCGCCGAAGTTGCCCGGCCCGCCGGTCGGCAGCTTGGCGAAGGTGGCGGCGATCAGAACGTTGGGGTTTGCCTCGTCGATGCGCAGCGCCACGACGCGCAGGTCGGGAATATAGAGCGCGTCGAGCTCGGTCCACGTCGCGCCGCCGTCCGTGCTCTTGTAGATCGAGCCACGCGTGTTGAAGTAGGTGCCGGTCGCGCAGGCTGGCGGCGGGTTGGAGCACGGCCCGCCGTTGACGCCCACGTACATCGTGTCGAAGTCGGTAGGGTCGACGGCCAGCGTGACCGCCGCCGTGTTGGTGGCCGGACCGACCCGTTGCGTCCAGGTCGCGGCGCCGTCGTTCGAGCAGTACACGCCGTTGGTGCCGGCGCTCGTCGGGCTGCTCAGCAGACCCGGCCCGCCGGCGCGCGCGATACACAGCTGCGCCGGATTCTTCGCGTTGATGACCGTCTCGTAGAACTCCTCGAAGCAGGGCAGGCCCGAGGCGTCGTTGCGCGCCCACGCCCTGAGCCCGTCGCTGGCGCGCACCCACGTTGCGCCGCCGTCGACCGATTTGAAGAAGCCCTCCTGTTCGACGCCGATGTAGAGCGTGCGGTCGTCGGTCGGGTCCACGGCGAATGAGCGCTGGGTGCGCTGCGGGAACGAGTGGGGCACGCAGGACACGACCTGCATCCTCGGCACGCCACCGGCACCTTGGGGTGCAGCCGGGACAGGCTGCAACGCGAGCGCCAGGACCGTGGCGATGGAGGCGATGGAGAGACGTCGCATCTGCCGCACCACCTCTATGGTCCAGGGTACCGTTCGTTCCAAGATACCGTAGGATGCGCACGATGGCAGCGCGCATTCGCGGCATCGTTCTCGCTCTCGCGGTCTTGTTCGGCGCGCCGCCGGTGCTGGCCAAGGACATCACCGCCGAGGTCGTGCGGGACACCGATCTCGACGAGCGCCTGGTGCTGGCGTGCCGCACCTACTGTCTCGGCAACCGCGCCGGCGCCACCCTCAACCAGGTGACCGTGGATCGCGCCACCGCCACAACCTTCCGCGTGGCGGGCCGCGCCTCGTTGCGCAATCACCAGACCACCGAGGGCCAGACCTTGTTCGGCGCGCAGGTGCCGATCTTCGATGTCTACTATTACACGGTCACTATCGACGCGATCGGCACTCTCGACGCTACCACCTGCAACCTGCGCGTCGACCGCGTCCAGGTCCTCGATGACCGCCTCAACCTCACCGACGTCGCGCGGCGCGAAGAGGGCAAGGTCTACCTCGTGCCCAACTGCCTGCGGTTCTTGGCCGGGCTCTAAACCGGCAGCCGCAGCTGGGCGCGCAGGCCGCCCATCGGCGCGGTATCGAGAATGATGTCGCCGCCGTGGCTGCGCACCACGTCGCGGGCGATGGCAAGTCCAAGGCCCAGCCCACTCGCCGAGCGCGGACGCGTCTCATCCAGGCGCCGGTAGGGCTGGAACACGATCTCGCGCTTCTCAACCGGGATGCCGGGGCCGTCGTCATCTACGAGAATCTCGATGGTGTTGCCGACACGCGCTGCGCTGATGGCAATGCGGCTCGCGTACTGGCGGGCGTTGTCGACCAGGTTGGTCATGCAGCGCAGGAAGGCGTTGGGATGCAACGGTACGACCAGGTTGCCGCTGGTCGCCAGCACGACCTGGGCGCCCTGGCGGCGTGCGTTGTTGACGACTTGATTCAAGAGCCGCGGCAGATCGGTCTCGACCGCCACCTCGGTGTCCTGGTTGCGGGCGAAGGCGAGGTATCCGTTGACCATCGCCTCCATCTCGTCCACGTCGGACTTCAGGTTTGCGGTCGATGGCGACTCGGATAGCATGGCGATCTGCAGGCGCATGCGCGTGAGCGGCGTACGCAGGTCGTGGGAGACGCCAGCGAGCATCTCGGTGCGCTGGGCGACGAAGCGGCGCAGGCGGCCGCGCATGGTGTTGAAGGCAGCGGCAGCCTGGCGCACCTCGACCGCCCCCCAGCCCTTGAAGTCGGCAATGTCGCGGCCCTTGCCGAACGCGTCGGCGGCCGCCGCCAGCCCTCGGATCGGCCGTATCTGGTTGCGCAGGAAGACCAGGGCGATGCCGACCAGAATCAGGCTCGCCCCCACCATGGCGAGCACGAAGTACGTCGTGGTGGCGCTGGTCAGCCGGTCTTTGTGCACGCGCGCCACGGCGACGCCGGCGTCGGTCTGCATGCGAATATCGATGTAGTCGCCGCGCTGCGCCGTATCGATCTGGAACGGCACGTTCAGGCGCTCGGTCAGCGCCTGGGTCAGGTTCTGGTCGAGGATGCGGTTCTGCACGGTGCGCGCCGGCGTCGGGCGCAACTCGGCGTAGTCCTCGACGAAGAAGGTGATGAGCAGCTGGTTGCGCACGCTCTCCACGTACGCGTTGAGCTGGCCGGCCCGCTGCAGGTTGTCGAAGTTGGCGAGCAGCACGGCAATATCGCCCGCGACTCCGAGCGCCAGGCGCCGCGTCACCGAGTCCCAGTGCCGCTCATAGAAGAACGTCGTGGCGATCATCAGCAGCAGCACCATCGGTGCCACGATGATGACGATGGCGCGCCCCATCAGGGTGCGCGGCGAGATCTGCCTTAGGAAGCTGCCCACTGGATCCATCAAGTCCTAGGGATCAGTCGGGCCAGAGCACGTAGCCCTCGCCCCACACCGTCTTGAGGTAGCGCGGGTTGCGCGGATCAGGTTCGATCTTACGGCGCAGGCGGGCGATGTGCACGTCGACCGAGCGCTCGGCCACGCTCGTGCCGCCGGCGGCGACGCCCTGAACGATGGCGGTGCGCGACAGGAGCGACCGCTCGTTGCCGCCCAGCAGCTTCAGCAGCGCCGTTTCGGCGGTGGTCAGGTGCACCGGCTCGCCGCCGCGCGTGAGTTCGCCCCGGCCCACGTCGAACGTGTGCTCGCCCAGCTGCAGCACGGGCGCTGCGTCCGTCTTCTGCACCCGGCGCAGCACTGCCGCGGCGCGCAGCAGCAGCTCGCGCGGTTCGAACGGCTTGGCCAGGTAGTCGTCGGCGCCGGCTTCCAGTCCGGCGATACGGTCGTCTGCCTCGCCGCGCGCCGTCAGCAGCAGGATGGGAGTCTGCATCGTCCCGCGCAGGGTGCGCGTGAACGAGATGCCGTCCTCGCCCGGCATCGTCACGTCGAGAACGACCAGGTCGAACGCCAGCGACGCCATGCGCTCGCGCGCTTCGGCGGCGTTGCCGGCGGTGGTGACGCGATAGCCATTCTTGGCAAGGTACTGGCGCAACAGATCGCGCAGGCGCGTGTCGTCGTCGACGACCAGAATATGCGGCTGCAGCGTCGGGTCGTTCATTTCCGCCGGAGAATTGCGGCGCGTTGCTCGTACACCTGCTCGATCGAATCGACGACAGTGACAAATGAGGTGCGCGTCTCGGCGCGTTGGGCAAACGCGCTGCGCCGTGCCGCGGCGTGCTCCAGGCGCTCGCGGTCGGCAGGCTCGACCAGCGCCAGCAGCACGGTCTGCCATCCCTCGATGGCGTCTGCGCCAGCGGCGGCAAACGCGCGCGACAAGCGCTCCTGCTGCACGGCCGACAGAGTCTGCTCCAATTCGAATCCGGCGTTGGTCAGGGTGAGCGGGCGCCGCCGCTGATCGCCCTCGTCGCGCGACTGCTGTACCAGCCCGCGCTCGACCACGTCCTTCAGCACGCGCGCCAAGCTCTGCTTGGAGACGCGCAGGATGGCGAGCAGCCCGGCGACTGTGATGCCGGGGTTGCGCCCGACGAAGTGCAGCACCCGGTGGTGGGCGCGGCCGAGGCCAAGCCGCGCCAGCATCTCGTCCGGCCCCGCGGTCATGTCGCGATAGGCAAAGAACAACAGCTCGATCGCCTGTCGGAGGTCGTCCTCGGCAAAGCCGTGGCGAGTCGCGCCGGAGGCGCGCCCTTCCCCGTTTGACGGGTAGTGGGCCGGTAAATCGTTGTCGGCCAGAGCTTTGGCGAGCCCCCTTGGCGACCGAACGGCTTTTATGTCAACCATGTTGACATATCTTATGCAGTTCGGTACGACTCGCAACAGAATTCATTCCGGAAGTTGCGTAGGAACAATCCAATGGCAGCCGTAGCTCCGTACGACGACCGCGATGGCGTGATCTGGCACGACGGGCACATGGTGCCGTGGCGCGACGCGCGCTTGCACGTTCTCACCCACGGCCTGCACTACGCCTCCGGCGTCTTCGAGGGCGAGCGCGCCTACAACGGCAGGATCTTCAAGCTCGCCGAGCACACCGACCGCTTGTTTGCGTCGGCCAAGCTCATGGGCTTCTCGCTGCCCTACGACGCCAAGACCATCAACGACGCCTGCTACGCGGTGCTCAAGGCCAACAACATCGTCGATGGCTACGTGCGCCCGGTGGCGTGGCGCGGCTCCGAGATGATGGCGGTGTCCGCGCAGCAGACGCGCATCCACATGGCGATCGCCGCGTGGAGCTGGCCGTCCTACTTCGGCCAGGAAGCGCGCCAGAAGGGCATCCGTCTCAAGACCGGGCCGTGGCGCCGTCCTGCGCCCGACACCGCGCCGGTGCACGCCAAGGCCGCCGGCCTCTACATGATCTGCACGCTGTCCAAGCACGCGGTCGAGCGCGAGGGCTACACCGACGCCATGATGCTCGACTACCGCGGCCTGGTGGCCGAGGCGACCGGCGCCAACATCTTCTTCGGCATCGACGGCAAGCTGCACACCCCGACGCCCGACTGCTTCCTCAACGGCATCACGCGCCAGACCGTCATCGAGCTCGCCAAGAAGCGCGGCATGACCGTGGTCGAGCGCGCCATCAAGCCCGAAGAGATCGCCAACGCCACCGAGGCGTTCCTCACCGGCACCGCCGCCGAGGTGACGCCCATCGGCAGCATCGACCAGACCACCTATCAGGTCGGCCCGATGACCAAGAAGCTCATCGAGGACTACGAAGCCCTGGTCCGCGACAAGGTCCTGGCCTAACCAGGCAACGCTCCTGCGTTCCCTCTCCCCGCAAGGGGCGAGGGCAGGGTGAGGGGCAAACAGAATCGCTGAGCGAGTCGCTGCGCGCTCCCGTTGAAGCTCTTCGCCCACCTCAAACGCTTCCTCCCCGGGGTTACCGCCGATCCAGCCAAAGGAGCAGGTGCGCGCCGCGATCGGCGCCCTGCTCCGCGTGCTCGTCACCGACGTGCTTGCGGCGAGGCCGTGCAGGCGGTCGGCTGGGCGTTCGTGCTCAACCCGGTGGCCCTCGACACGGTGCTGCTGGTGCTGGCGGCCGCCGCCACCAACGTGCACCGCACCGGCGATCTGCCACCCAGCGCCCGCGTCGGCGTATCCTCGGCCGACATCGACCGCGCCCTGCGCACCCACGATGAGGTCCTCTTGGCCGCCGAGGCCGCTGCCTTCCAACGCCGCCACGGCGAACCCGACGTGTGGCGACATCATGTCCCGCGACGTCGCTTCCATCATGCTCGACAAGCCGCTCGCTGCGGCGCGCGAGATCATGCGCGCCCACAGCATCCGCGCCCTCCCGCCCACGGCCCGGCGCTCGGCACCCTCGTCGGCGAGGCGATGACCGCGCCCCTGCACGTGGTCACCGCCGAGACGCCGCTCTCGGTGCTGGTCGAAGCCATGTCGGATCGCGGCCACGCGTTGCCCGTGGTTGACCCGAACCAGGTGCTGGTCGGCATCGTCACCCAGTCCGACCTGATCGGCACCGCATTCCCGACGACCAGCGCGCGTCGCACGGCGTTGCGCACCGTCCCCGCCGCCAACGATCAGCGCACGGCGGGGCAGGGATGACCACGGACGCCGCCCCCGAACGCGAGGTGCGCGCCTTCAAGACCCAGGCAGCGTTCGAGGCGTGGCTCGCCAAGCACCACGCCAAGACCGACGGCATCTGGGTGCGCTACTACAAGAAGGGCTCCGGCAAGGCGACCGTCACGTACGCCGAGGCTCTTGAGGTAGCACTCTGCTACGGGTGGATCGACGGCCAGCGCAAATCGCTCGATTCCGAGTCGTTCACGCAGCTCTACACGCCGCGCCGCAAGCGCAGCCTGTGGTCGAAGACTAACAAGGGCCACGTCGCGCGCTTGATCGAGTCCGGCCGCATGCAGCCCGCCGGCCTCGCCGAGGTCGAGCGCGCCAAGGCCGACGGGCGCTGGGACCAGGCCTACGGCAATGCCAAGGACATCGAAATCCCGGCGGACTTCCTGCGCGCGCTCGCCAAGGATAAAAAGGCCAAGGCGTTCTTCGCGACGTTGAACAAGGCCAACACCTACGCCATCGCCTGGCGCCTCGCGACCGCCAAGAAGCCGGAGACCCGCGCCCGGCGCATGGCCGTGATTCTTGCTTGGCTCGCGGCCGGCGAGCCGCCGCACCCGCAAACCGCAGTCCGCAAGAAAAAGTCTGCCGCCCCGGTCGAAAAGCGTCCACGCCGAACGACTAACCGGTGACCGCAAGGCAATCCGCCTGCGCCCAGCCGAGGAGAACCCCATGCGCTACCTGTGCCTGATTTATGACGAGGAAAAGAAGCAAGCCGGCATGTCGAAGAGCGACGGCGAGGCGATGATGAGCGAGTACGGCGCTTTCACGGACTCGATCAAGAAGAGCGGCCAGTTCGTCGGCGGCGAGGCGCTGCAGCCGACCAGCGCCGCGACCACCGTGCGCGTCCGCGCCGGTAAGATGTCGTCCACCGACGGCCCGTTTGCGGAGACCAAGGAGCAGCTCGGCGGCTACTACCTGATCAACGCCAAGGACCTCAACGACGCGATGAAGGTGGCGGCTCGCATTCCGGCCGCCAAATCCGGCAGCGTCGAGGTGCGACCGATCCTCGAGATCATGTAGTTGGATGGTGGCCGAGGACGTGTCGGTTGAAGTCGCCGCGGTTTACCGCGCCGACAAGGCCCGCGTCCTCGCCACCCTCATCCGTCTGCTCGGCGATTTTGACCTCGCCGAGGAGGCGCTGGCCGACGCATTCATGGCCGCGGTCGAGCAGTGGCCGCACGGCGTGCCCACCAATCCGCGCACATGGCTGGTGTCCGCCGGCCGCTTCAAGGCCATCGACCGGCTGCGGCGGCGCGCTCGCTTCGACGCATCGCTGACCGAAATCGCCGACCGCTTGACCGCCGACGCCGAGGCGGCGGGCGAGCAGGACGACATCGAGGACGACCGCCTGCGCCTCGTCTTCACGTGTTGCCACCCGGCGCTCACGCCCGACGCCCAGGTGGCGCTGACCCTGCGCGAGATATGCGGCCTCACCACCGAGGAGATCGCGCGCGCGTTCCTCACGCGCCCGCCGACGGTGGCCCAGCGCATCGTGCGCGCCAAGACCAAGATTCGCGATGCAAACATCCCCTATCAGGTGCCCGAGCGCGACGAGCTGCCGCCGCGCCTCGATGCCGTGCTGCACGTCGTCTATCTGGTGTTCAACGAGGGCTACGCCGCGTCGTCGGGCGGCTCGCTCACCCGTCTAGATCTGTCCAGCGAGGCCATCCGTCTCGGTCGTCTCGTCGTCGACCTGCTGCCCGACCCCGAGGCGATGGGGCTACTCGCTCTGATGTTGCTGACCGAGTCGCGCCGGCCGGCGCGCACCACCGCTGCCGGCGAGATCGTGCTGCTCGACGAGCAGGACCGCTCGCGGTGGGACCGCGCCCTCATCGACGAAGGCCGTGCGCTCGTCGAGCGTGCGCTCGGTCAGCGCCGCATCGGGCCGTACGCGCTGCAGGCGGCGATCGCCGCCGTCCATGCCGAGGCAGCAGATGCCGCCTCGACCGACTGGGCGCAGATCGTCGGCCTTTACGACGTGCTCCTGCGCGCCGATCCGTCGCCGGTGATCGCGCTCAACCGAGCGGCAGCCGTCGCCATGCGCGACGGACCCGCTGCGGGACTCGCGCGCGTCGAGGAATTGATGGCGCGCGGCGACCTGCACGACTACTGCCCGGCCCATGCCACGCGCGCCGAGCTGTGCCGCCGCCTCGGCCGCGTCGCGGATGCGCGCGCGTCCTACGAGCGCGCCCTCGTGCTCACGCTGCAGGAGCCGGAGCGGCGTTTCTACGCGCGCCGCCTCGCGGAGCTACGGGAGTAAGACCGCCACCAGAGTCGGCGGCACCGGCAGCGGTCTTCTGCGCACGTTCTGCGGTGGAATCTGCGCCACGATAGCATCGCGTTTTGCGATCGCCTCGCGCATCTGCGGTTCCGTCATCCCGGCCAACGCCGCCGCCAACAGCGCGTCGATCTCCGCCGCGAGGTCGGCCTCCGCCGCGCCCGTGTGCGCGATCGACAGCCATGCCGCCGCACCGGCCGGGTCGCGCGGCGTGCCGACGCCCAAATACATGCGGACGCCGAGCAGCATCTGCGGCCGCACGTGGCTGCCATGGGCAGCGGCCCGGTACATCTCGGTGCTGCGCGTGACGGGATCGGGCAGGACGACGCCATAGGTCATTGGGTTGGCGTAGACCTTGGCGAGGTTGTACTGCGCCACCGGGTAACCGAAGTCCGACACGGCGCCGAGCATCTGCAGGGCGAGGCTCATGTCGCGCTCGACGCCGGTGCCGGGGTAGAGGACCGCCAGGTTGTTGATCGCCGCCGGGTTGCCGATGCGAGCCAGGTCGCTCCAGGACCGCAGCCAACAGAAGCGCACCGCACCGCACGCCGCCACTCTGGCGCCGGGGCGCGAGGGGCGGGGGCGACCCTCCGAGCTAGGCCTGGGCTATTTCGGCGCGCGGGGCGGCCGAAAGGAGTAACCCCGCCGGCGCTAGCGGCGCCGGTACAGCCACAAGGTCAGCGGTGCCAAGGTGATGGTCAGCAGCGCTGGCGCCAGCACGGCAAGGCCGATCTCGGCCGGGGTCACGCCGCCGCCCATCAGCCGGCGCATCGCCGTCGTCATCAGCGAGACCGGGTTGGCCTCGACGAACACGCGCAGCCAGCCCGGCATGGTGCTTGGGTCGACCATGATGTTGGAGGCGAACACCAGCGGCATGATGCCGGTGAAGGCCATAGTCATCACCGTGCTGGGCGTCTTCATGACGAGTCCCAGCACCAGGAAGATCCAGCCGATGCCGAAGCCGATCACCAGCAGCAGCGCGAACGCGCCGAGCACGCCGAGCACGCCCGCCTCCGGCCGGTAGCCGAGCAGCACGCCGATCACCAAGATGATCAGCGAGGCGATCAGGTGGCGCAGCACGTCGCCGACCATCAATCCGGCGAACGGCGACAGCGACCAAATGGGCAGCGAGCGGAAGCGGTCGAACAGGCCCTTGCCGAGGTCGGTCGACAGGCCCATGCCCGAGTACATCGAGTTGAACACGACGGTCTGTACCAGGATGCCGGGCAGGAACGTCTGCACGTATTCCTTGGGCGAGCCGGCCAGCGCGCCGCCGAACACGAACGTGAAGAGCAGCGTGAACATGATCGGCGTCATGACCAGGTCGAACATCTGCTCCGGCACGTGCTTGAACTTCAGCACCGCGCGCCAGCCGAACGCCATGGCGTTGGAGGCCGCGCTCGCCTGAGGCGGCCGCGCCGCACGAATCACGGCGGTGGTGGCCTGTGCCCGAACGTTTTGCAGACTCATGGCTTGGCTCCCGCAGCGCTCGCCGCCGCACCTTTGCCGGTAAGGGCGAAGAAGACTTCATCGAGACTCGGCGCCGCCATGGCGAAACCCTCGACTTCGATACCCGCCTGGGTAAGCGCCACGAGCGCCTCGTTGGCGTGGGCGGGCGAGCGTGGCTTCACGGACAACTCGGCGCCCTCGGCGCTGCGCTGCGGTGGTGCGCCGACGACTCGCGCCAGCACGCCGGCCGCCGCTTCGATCTGCGCCGCGTCGGCGATCGTCACGTGCAGGAAGCCCGAGCCGACCTTGGCCTTGAGCTCGCGGCTGGTGCCCTCGGCGATCTTCTTGCCGTGGTCGATCACCGCGATGCGCGCTGCCAGCTGGTCGGCTTCCTCCAAATATTGCGTCGTCAGCAGGATGGTAACGCCCGCGTCGGCGAGCTCGCGGATCATGGCCCACACGCTCTTGCGCGCGTTGGGGTCCAATCCGGTGGTCGGCTCGTCGAGGAACAGCACGTCTGGCGTCACCACCAGCGACGCGGCGACGTCGAGCTTGCGCCGCATGCCGCCGGAATAGTCCTTTACCTGCTTGGTGGCCGAGTCGCTCAGCTCGAACGCATGCAGCAGCTCGTCGGCGCGGACGCGCGCCGCGCCGCCGCGGAACCCCCACAGCTTGGCGAGCAACATCAGGTTCTCGCGCCCGGTCAGGTCTTCGTCGAGAGACGCGAACTGCCCGGTCATGGCGATGGAGCGGCGCACCTCGTGCGGCGCCCCAATAACGTCGTGACCGTTGACCTGCGCGTCGCCGGCGTCGGGCCGCAGCAGCGTCGCCAGCATGCGCAGCAGCGTCGTCTTGCCCGCGCCGTTGGGCCCCAGAATTCCGAAGATCATGCCGCGCGGCACGGCGAGGTCGATGCCGTCCACGGCGCGCAATTCGCCGAACGTCTTGACCAGGCCGCGCGCCGAAATGGCCAGCGCAACGGGCTGTTCGGGCGTGTGTTTCATGGCGGGGCCTCCCAGGCCGTGCGGGCCGTCTTAGCTAGAACAAAGAACGAACTAGGTCAAGCGCCAGCGTGCCCGGCTCCCGTTGCGCCCACATGACGAAGGCTCGGGGTACCCTGGGCGCTTGAAGGCAGGGCGTCCCGCATGGTTGACGCTGCGGCACTTGATTACGGCAGGTAGATACGGCATCTTGCACCGTATGTCGGATACGCAGAAGATTACGGCCCACGTGCCGATCGACCTGCTGCGGCGCGCCAAGGCAGCCACCGGCGCGGGCACGACAGAGACCATTCGCCTCGGGTTGGACCTCCTTGCGGCGAGCAAGGCTGCGCGGGAAGTGCGCGGCCTAAGAGGAACCGTGCGCCTCGACCTCGACCTGACCGACCTGCGGCGTGACCGGCGGTGATCGCCGTCGACACGAGCACCTTGGTGGCATTCCTGGCCGGCGATCCTGGTCGCGATGTCGAAGCGCTGGACCTGGCGTTCGCGCAGTCGCAGGCGCTGCTACCTCCGGTCGTGGTTACGGAGGCGCTCAGCGCCGCAAATGCACCGGCGCGCTTGCGGGACCTGCTGGCGGGGTTGCCCATGCTCGCCCTCACCGACGGATATTGGGATCGGGCCGGTTCGCTGCGTCGCAGGATTCTCGCCAAGGGGCACAGAGCGGCGCTGGCCGATACGCTGATCGCGCAGGTCTGCATCGACCATGAAGTCCCGCTCCTAACGCGCGACGCCGACTTCAAGCACTTCGCCAAGGTCGGCGGCTTGGCTCTCGTCTAGCGTCTACTCCGCCGCTGTGCGCTCGACTGCTCCGCCGGTCTGCACCCGCCACTGCGCGGCATAGGTGCCGCCGCGTGCCACTAGCTCGGCGTGCGTGCCGCGCTCGACGACGTGGCCGTCTTCCAGCACCGCGATCTGGTCGGCGTCGACGATGGTCGACAGCCGGTGCGCGATCATGATGACCGTACGGTTGTGCGCGATGCGCTCCAGCGATTTCTGGATGGCCGCCTCGGTCTCGTTGTCCACCGCGCTGGTCGCCTCGTCGAGCACCAGCACCGCCGGGTCCTTGAGCAGCGCCCGCGCCAGCGACAGGCGTTGGCGCTGTCCGCCCGACAGGCGCTGGCCGCGCTCGCCGACGATGGTGTCGAGGCCCTGCGGCAGCCGCTCCAGGAATTCCCACGCCTCCGCCGCCTTGGCCGCTTCGATCACCTCGGCCTCGCTCGCCTCCGGCCGGCCGTACAGGATGTTCTCGCGCGCCGTACCTTCGAACAGGAACACGTCTTGGCTCACCAACGCGATCGCGCCGCGCAGGGCGGTGAGCTTGAGCTCGCGGATGTCGATGCCGTCCAGGGTGATGTGCCCGATCTGCGGCTGGTAGAAGCGCAGGATCAGCTTGATCAGCGTCGACTTGCCGGCCCCCGTCGCGCCGACCAGCGCCAGCGTATGCCCCGCCGGCACGTGCAGCGTCACGTCGTTGAGGGCGCCGTGATTGCTGGTTCCATACTGGAACGACAGCCCCTCGATACCGACCGCGCCGCGAATGGGGCGGGGCAGGGTGCGCGTGCCGGTGTCCTGCACGCCGATCGGCGTCTCGATGAGATCCAAGATGCGCCGGGTGCTCGCCATGGCGCGCGCGTACAGGTCGATGATCTGCGCCATGCCGGTCAGCGGCCACAGCAGGCGCTGGGTGAGGAACACCAGCACGCCGTAAGCGCCGACATTCATTTCGCCATCGAGCGTCTGCAGGCCGCCCACCACGAAGGTGAACAGGAACCCGGTCAGGATCGCCATGCGCACCACCGGGATGAACGCCGACGAGACCGCGATCGCCTTGCGGTTGGCGTCCACGTACGCCTCGCTTTCGCCGCGCAGGCGCTCGGCCTCGCGCAGCTCGGCGGTGAAGCTCTTGATGGTGGCAATGCCGGCCAGGTTATTCGTTAGCCGCGTCGCGATGCTCCCCACCCGCGCGCGCACGTCGGTGTACAGCGGCGCCGCCTTGCTCTCGAACAGGAACGCGCCCCACAGGATGAGCGGCACCGGTGTGAACGCCAGCACTGCCACCAGCGGCGAGATGACGAAGAACACCGCGCCGACCGCGATCACCGAGACGAAGATCTGGATCATGCCGTTGGCGCCGCCGTCCAAGAACCGCTCGAGCTGGTTGATGTCGTCGTTCATCACCGACACCAGCTCGCCCGAGCTGCGCGCATCGAAGAACGCCATGTCGAGTTTCTGTACGTGCGCATACGAATCGATGCGCAGGTCGGCCTGCAGGCGCTGCGCCAGGTTGCGCCAGACGATCTGGTAGCCGTACTCGGCGAGCGACTCGCCCACCCAGATGAAGAACGTCAGGATCGCCAGCGCGGTGAGCTGGTGGTACGGCGAGACGAGGCCGAACCAGCGCGCCAGGAAGCTCTGCTCCTGGCTCACCACCACGTCGATGGCGACACCGATCAGGATTTCGGGCGCGATGTCGAACAGCTTGTTGGCGGTCGATAAGAGCGTCGCCAGCACCACCCGCCCGCGATAGCGGCGGGCATAGCGCAAGAGGCGCGCGAGGGCGCCGAAGCTCGATACCGTATCGACCATGCTGCTTAAAGCGCGATGCCGAAGCGGCCGAGCACCGCCATGGCCGCAAGATAGAGAACAACGGCCAGTGCGCTCGCCGCGGCCAGCGCGGCCCAGAACGGCACTTCGATGCGCAGCAGGTAGGCCATCAGCAGGAAGCTAGGGAGCGTCGGCAGCACCAACCAGAACGTCGATTGCGCGTGCGCTGCGATGCGCTCGACGTCTCCGGTGTCGCGCCACAACCAGATCATCGTGAGCGCCGACACGAGCGGCAGGGACACGATCAGCGCGCCCAACGTCGGACTGCGCCGGGCGATTTCCGAAGCTGCCGCGATTACCGCCCCAGAGATCAGTGCTTTGGCGATGAGGTAGAGCATGGCGGAGGATATAGCATGCCTCCGCCAGGCCGGGACGGACCCGACGGGTCCGCCACGGCCGGTCGGTTTAGTTCGCCGGCGTGATCTTCGAGATGGTCGGCTTGGCGCCGCCCACCGCGTCCAGCGTCAGGGTCACCGCCTGCCCCGCCGTCAGCGTGCCGACCTCGACGTTCGCGCCCACCACGTAGTTCTCGCCGTTGTCGAGGAACAGCGTGCGGCTGGCGAGGTCGAAGCGGGTGACGCGCCCCAGGATGGTCGGGGGGGTGCCCGGCGTGCGCACGCCTTCGGCATTGGGGTTGCCGGCAGGCGCGCCGCCCGCGACTCCGGCGGCCGGGGCGGGGGTGCCCACGCCGAGATTTCCGCCGGCGGCATTGCCGGCCAGTGCCGGGCCGGCGAGGGCGGCGGCGAGCGCTGCGGCGATCGCCAGTTCACGCGACAGACGCGTGCGATTGCGAAGGGACATGTTCGGGACCTCTTGGATCGGATTTTCTAGCGTTCCGCTGCCTGCTGTGTCGGCAGCTGGTCGAGCGCCTTGCGCAGGGCGCCGGCGATCTGCTCGGGCGCGCCAACGCCCCAGAAGTGCATGAAGGCGAGACGCGGCTCCTCGTCGAGCATGTGGCTGTGCAGAGCCGTCACATCGATGCCGTTGTCGCGCAGCGTGCGCATCACCGGCGCGACTTCCTTTTCGGCCAGCACGAAGTCGCCCGTGGTAGCGACCTTGCCGCCGCCGGCGTCCTGGAAGTTGATGGCGATGCCGGCGCCGTGGGCGGTACCGACGTGCACGCCGCGGTGAGCTTCAATGCTCTCCGCGCGCGCGACGTTGTACTTGTAGACCACGCCGTCCAAGGTGCCCTTGCGGCCCATCGCCGTGGCGATCTTGTCGACGTCCATGCCGGGATTCGGCGGCGTTGCGGCCGCAGCGGGCGCCTGCATCGGGGTCTTGCTCAGCGCGATCGCCGCCTTCAGCGCTTGCGCCAGCTTGATCGCATCGCCGTGCCCCTCGACGTGCATGTACATCGGGAACGGCTCGGCACGCAGAAGGTGGTTGTGGATCGCGGTGACCTCGACGCCGCCTTCCAGCAGGCGCTTCATCACCGGTGCGATCTCGTCCTGAGTCAGTACCAAGTCGCCCATGACCGTGGCATTGGCGCCCTCGCCTGGCTGGAAGGCGAGCCAGGAGCCGAGCGCCAGGCCCGGCTTCACCTCGACGCCATCGACCATGACCTTGAGGTCGGAGCGCGGGAACGAAAAGCGCTTCACGCCGCCGGCCTGGTCGGCGCCGTCGCGGCCCATCTCCTGGTTGACCTTGGCCCAGTCCGGCGCGGCGCTGGCGGGCAGGGAGCCGAGGGAAACGAGGGCAGTGGTAGCAAGAATCGGCACGAGCGAACGCAACATGGTTCCTCCAATCCGACCCCCGTCGATGGTTCAACGCTTGAAGACGCGCACCAGCCAGTAGACGCCCGACAGACCGATCAGCACGAACACCACGTCGTCGAGCGGGTCCCAGACCTTCTCCAGCACAAGGTCGAGGATGTTCACGTCCGTGACGAAGTAGGCCCAAGCGAATGTGCCTAGGACCAGGAAGCCGAACGCGACCCAATCGAGCGCGGTCTGCGGCCGCACCTTACAAATCCTTGATGACGAGATTGTCGAACGACGTCTTGGCGTCCGCCTTGGTCCACAGGCCGACCGCACCGGCGTCCTTGAAGGTGGCGTCGCGCACGGTGGCGAGCTTCTCGCCGTTGACGTAGCCCTCGATCTGGTCGCCGCGCTGGACGACGCGCATGGTGAACCACTCGCCCGTGCCGACTTTCAGGTTGTCAGCCGAACTTAGCTGCCGGCGCTTCCCGTCCTTCACGTAGTAGATGCGGAAGTTGTGCTCGAGCGGGTTGTAGCGGGCGATGTAGTAGTTGTCCTGGTCGCGCGCGCGCCACATCAAGCCGCCGCCCTGATCGATGTCGCCGTCGTTGGCGCGGATCCCCACCGACAGGTCGACGTCGCGCCCCTTGGTCTCGGGCAACCAGGCGATGTTGAAGGTATTGGCCGCCGTAGCGCGCGCCAGGATGCCGGTCGCCTCGGGCTCGACCAGGCTGAACACCTTGGTGTCGCCCTTCGGCCCCTTGGCATCCTCGACGATCCAGCGCGCCCGCTTGTCGCCGCCGTTGGTGGCCGTCAGCTGCCAGCCGGTGGGCACTTGGCCTGCTTTCCCCTCGTCGAAGTCGACGGTGCGGTCGGCGGCCCCGGCGAGGTTGCTCAGGGCGAAGGAGGCGATGGCGGTCATCGCCAGGGGAAGGAAGCGGGTGTAGCGCATGGCAATCTCCAGAATGTGTAATCAGGAGGTGGGCATCGAGGGCGTGCGCCGCATCGTGCCCTCTGCATACCTCTGACGGTGCAGCTTCCCGCTACTGGATGCCCCGCTCGGCCCATACCTCGCAGATGCGCAGGAAGTTGTCGAAGTACTTGCGGCACCAGTCCCAGGTCATGTCCTTGCCCTGGTAGACCTGCTGGACGTAGTCCACGACCAGCTCGACGTCGGCCGGCGAAAGCATGCGGCCAGGCGCGCGCAGGGGCAGCTGGTTCGGGGGCATGTCGGCCGCGACCTTGCCCCAGCACGGGTAGGCGGCGGTCCAGGCGTCGCCGCGATACATCGGCATAAGGTTGATACCGCTGGTGACACGCCCACACGAGATCATCATGATCATCTCGTCGCGCGTCATGGTGCTGGGTACCAGCGCGTTGCCGCCGTACTCCAACTTCGTGCCGTCGGCCAGGGTGCTGTACGGGTGGTCCGCCGGCTTGCCGCGTCCTGCCCAGCCATGACAGCTGTCGCATTCATAGTTGCTACTCTTGTAGAGGTCCTGGCCCTTCTCGATGCGGGCGAGATCCGGCTCCTGTGCCGCGATCGACATGCTGGACGCAAGCAATCCCAGCGCGACGAGTAGAACTGTTCTTGCAAGCTTCACGCGCATGTCTCCTTGGGCAGCTCGTCGCGACTCGGGAGTGTGCCCGGGCGACGCCGCGATAGCCACCCCGGCAACGTGCCGCTTACTTCGAGCGCCGCATTGGCGCACCGCCGGGCCCACGGAGCGTGTGGGCAGAGGAGCTACCTCAGTGGAGTGCTAAGCTCGTCGCCGGGTCCAAACAAGATCCGGGCAACGTTCGAGATCTGGAATGTTTCGCTGGGTTGATGCGCTCCTTCTCACGCTGGCTGTCGTTGCCGCAGCGCCGGCGCATGCAGGACCGTTCGAGGACGGCATGGACGCGTACTACCAGAACGATTTCGCCAAGGCATTGCGGCTGTGGGCGCCGTTGGCAGAGGACGGCAACGCCAACGCGCAGAACAATCTCGGTGCGATGTACGAGAACGGCCAGGGTATCGCCGCGGACATGAAGGAGGCCGCACGCTGGTATCGGCGCGCCGCCGAACAGGCGCATACGGACGCGCAGATGAATCTCGGCCGCCTGTACATGACCGGTCAGGGCGTTGTGGAGGACCCGATCCGCGCGCATATGTGGCTGTCGATCTCAACCGAACGCTCGATGGGCGGCATGCTATGGGGCGGGCTTGATGCGCTCGCCGCCCGCGACGCGATTGCCGCCAAGCTCAGCCCCGAGCAACTGACGCTCGCGCGCGCGATGGCCAGGCGCTGCCTCGAATCGAACTACTGGGAATGCAGGTGAACCGTCTGCGTGCAGCGATCCTCGCCGTGCTCGTCGTGGCCGCAAATGCGCCGCTGCCGGCGGATGCGGCGCCGGCGTTGCGCAAGATTGCAGAGATCGACCTGCCGGGACCGCCGGGACAGAGGTTCGACTACATGCGCGTCGACGACGCCGGCCGGCGGCTGTTCGTCACCCATCTGGGGGCCGGGCAGATCTACGTCCTTTCGCTGACCGACCTGTCGGTGATTGGCACCGTTACCGGAACGCCGCGAGTCGAAGACGTCGCCCACGTGCCGGAGATGAACCGCCTCTACACCTCCAACTGGGGCGACAACACGATCGGCGTCGTCGATTTGGCGACGCTCGCGGTGGTGGACCGCATCCCCACCGCGAACAAGCCGGACGGCATCGAATACGCCGCGGCCGTGGGCAAGGTGTACGTGTCGAACGAACTGGCGCGCGTCGTCTCGGTCATCGATGTCCGCTCGAACCAGACGGTAAAGACCATTCGCTTTCCGAGCGAGACGGGTATGCCGCGGTACGACGCTGGCGCCGGCAAGGTCTACGTCAACCTCCAGGACATCGACATGCTCGCCGTCATCGATGCGCGCACCGACACGGTGGACGCGGCGGTTCCCTTGCCCGGTTGCCGCGGCAACCACGGCATGGCGCTCGACGTGGCCAAGCGACGTGCATTCGTTGCCTGCGAGGGCAACAACGTCCTGGTCGTCGTCGATCTCGACCGCCGCCAGGTCATCGCGCGACTCAATATCGGGCGCGGCTCCGACTTCGTCGATTTCGATGCGGTCCTTGGCCGCATCTACGTGCCGTGCAGCGACGGAACCATGGCGATCATTCAGCAGGACGATGCGGATCGCTATCGCTTGCTCGACCCCTTCGCCGTGTCGCCCGGTGTGCACACCGTCGCCGTCGATCCACGCACGCACCGCGTCTATGTTGCCGAGCAGCTCGCCGCCGGTCGGCCGGTGGCGCGCCTCGTCGTCTACGAGGCGGTAACCCCATGAAGTGGATCACGCGTGAGCGGCCCAAGATCGACCGCATCGCTTGCCCCTGGCTGGTTGCCCGCTTCATCGACAAGGAACCGGAGTTCCTCTACGTCCCGCGCGACCGCGTCATGGCCGTCGCGGCAGAGACCGGCGCCATCCCCTACGACGTGCCCAACGTCGAGCTCGGCCACGCCGGCGAGCGGTGCAGCTTCGACGCCTTCCTGAAGAAGTACGATTTGCGCGATCCGGCGCTGCACAAACTCGCCGTCATCGTGCGCGCCGCCGACACCGATCGGCTCGACTTGTCGCCGCAAGCGCCTGGGCTGCTCGCCATCTCCTATGGCCTGTCGGCCAACTTCTCCGACGACCACGAGATGCTGCGTCACGGCATGGTCGTCTACGACGCGCTCTACTCGTGGGTGCGCTCGTCCGGCAGCTGAACGCGGCGGAACGAGGCGAGCAGCGCTAGGTCGTAGGCGATCTTCAGGGCGCCGCACACGATGAGCGGCCATCCGAACGCAGTCAGCGCCAAGAGGTAACCGGCAACGGCCGGACTCGCTGCGGCGGCCAGGCTGCGCGGCACCATCGTCAGGCTCGCGGCGGCGGGGCGCTCCGGCGGCGTCACCACTGCCATCACGAACGCACTGCGCGTCGGCACGTCCATTTGCGACAGGAGCGCGCGCAGCAGGAGGAACGTCACAGCGAGCCACAACGTCGGCGCCAGCGCCGCGCCGATCAGCAGCATGCTCGACGGCAGGTGGGTGAACACCATGGTGTTGATGAGGCCGAAGCGGCGCGCGACCGCCGGCGCCAGCGCCAACGACAGCGCGTTGAGCGCGTTGATGCACAGGAACAGCGTCGCGGCAGCGGCGAGCGACAGATCGAATGCCTGGAACAGCCAGAGCGCCAGGATCGACTGCACGATGAAGCCGCCGGCGAAGGCGTCGATGCTGAACAGCGCCGCCAGCCGCACGACGTTGCGGCGCGAGGGACCGAGCCCCCCGGCTGGGCGCGGCGCGGCCGCCGCCAGCCGCAGCATCGGCCGGTAGAGGAGCAGAACTGCGACGCCGAGCACCGCGTAGAGGGCGAACATCGCACGCATTGCCGGGAGCGGCTCCGCGGCGAGCGCCGGCCCGAGCAAGACAGGCAAGGCCGAGAACTGCGCTCCCGCCGCGCCGGCAAGCGCGCCGATCAAGTGATAGCGGCTGAACAGGGTTGTGCGTTCCGTCGCCGGCGCCGCATCGGCGAGGGATGCCTCCTCGAGCGGCCGGAACAAGCTGACGTCGCCGCCGGAAGGGTTCACCGTGCCGACGGCTGCCACCAACAGGAGCGGCCAGTAGTCGCTCAGGCTCGCCAGCCCGATGCCGGTCAGCACCATCAGCACCGCCGCCGCCACCAGCAGCGCGCCCATTCCGGCGCGATGCGCGAGCGACCCCGTGGCCGCCGTCAGCGCCGCTGATCCGAACAGCGCGGCGCTCGCCAGTGCGCCGACCTCGAAGGGCCCGAAGCCGAGCGCCAGAAGATAAGCCGGCAGCAGGATGCTGACGTATCCATCGCCGAAGGCGCGCATGCCCTTGGCGAACATCACTCGCCGGACATCGCCCTTCCCCGCGAAGCCCGCTGGTCTCTCCTCCTTCACCCTCGGTGGGGCTGTGCGCCGTCAGGCAGCCTTGGACGTATCGCTCCCCGACCGCGTCGATAGCCCCAGCACCCGATAGAGCGGGCACCACCCGATCAGGCTGGTCGCCAGGAACACGACCGCGAGGATGCCCAGGATGATGGCCAGCGTGCCGCTGATCGTGCCCGTGAAATACAGGACGGCGATGACGACGACGATCGCCAGCCGTATCAGCCGGTCCGCGTTACCCATGTTCTTGTTCATGGCGGTGTTCCTTTGTGCGTTGTGCAGCTCTAGGCCAGCCACTGAACCAGATAGACCACGCCTGCAATCGCGCCGAGACAGATCGCGCAGGCGACCGCGAGCTTGACGACCTTGATCTGCGGTTCCGTCATGGCGCAAGCGGAGCTTACAACAGAAAGGCGCGGCCGCCGCGATGGGTTCAGTCCAACAGGAACTCGGTGGCGCGGTTCATCCACCCCGCGCAGAACCTTGCCTGGTCCGGCCTGTCGGTGACGAGGCGCCCGAGGAAGCGGATGCGCTGCACCGCCATGCGGCGGTAGGCGACGCTCGCTCCAAGGTCCTCGATCGCCTTCAACGTGACGCGGCCGAGAATGCCATCGTCGTTCACGCGCAGCGCCTGCTGCAGCATCTTGGTGGCCGCCGCCGGTCCGTGCAGCACGCCGGAGTCGACCACGAGCGCCCGCAGCTTGTCGTCGGTGATCTTCTCGAATCCCGGCCGCGCCACGTACTCGCGCTCATAGATCTTGCGCGCCTCGTCCTCGGTGAGGGCCTCGACGTCGGCCGCCGTCACAGCAGCCCCGCGCCACGCGGCCAAAGCCTTCTGCGTGATGCCGAACTTGGTCGGCCCGCCGCGATCGGCGGGATCGTTGGTAAAGACCCGCCCCTCGCGCGCGATCACGCCGTCGATGATGTCGCTGACCGAAGTGCCCATGTGGGTCCCTTCCCGCGGCCGAGTCTAGCGCCCACGCTCGCCAGCGCCGAGTGAGGTGGATTACTCGACCGCCGGATTTCTCGCGAAGAATCCGAACGGCGTCAGGGTGAAGCGCAGCTTGCGCGCGTTCAGCACCGGCCAGTCTTCCGGCGCCGGCACGTGGCGGAAGCCCATGGTGTACCAAAGCACGATGTCGGTGTTGCGGATGGCGCGGTTGGCGGCGGTCCACTTGGGCAGGCCGTCGCCGGCGTTCTGGTTGGGATAGTTGCCGGCGGCGAAGCGCTCGTTCGCCTGGTACGGCGTCACCCACAGATGCTGGCGCGAGAACGCGCCGCGCTCGATGCCGGGATCGTCCGGCGGTCCCAGCGGCAGGATGTTGTCGCCGGGCGTCAGCACGTAGCCGGTGCCGCGCGCCGTGTTGCGCACGCGCCACTGGCTCGGGTTGTCGAGGGAGATGCGCGCCGTTGCATCGCGCTCGCGCTCGGCGACCTGGTCCTGCACAACCCAGAGGGCGCGGCCGCCGGCGCCCGGCTGCACCTCCGGCACAAAGCGTCCGTGGGCGAACTCGTTGGCCGGGCCATCCACGTCCACGTCGAGGCGGAAGTTGAAGTAGTGGTCGTGGGCCGGCGCCACCAGACCTGGCGCGATCGCCACGCCGTGGTGCGTCGGCTCGCCGGCGCGCACGCCGTCGATGCCGTTGGCGATCACTTCGGCCGAGATTTCGCCGCCGGCGCTGAACACCCAATCCACGGTGTAGGAGTAGATGCCGAGCTCCGCCGTCAGCCGCAGCACCAAATCGAAGCGCGCGCGCCCCGCCTGGGTGTTGGTCAGGATCTCGGCGTGCCGCCACAACGGCTCGGCCGCGTCGCGCTCGAAGATGCACACGGCGCCGTCGAGTAGCGTCGGCTCGCCGTCACCCGGCCACGCTACGGTGGCGTCGAGGAAGCGCGCGCCGTCCGGGCAGTCGAGTCCGCGCCGCAAGGGTGTCGCCATGCGCCCGAAGCCGTACTCGCCGGCGTCCAGGAACGTGCGCCAGTGCCATTCCGGGTCCGGGTCCATGTAGGGGACAAAGATCTCGCTCAGCGCGCCCTGGTACAGCACGCTGCGCCCGTTGAACGTCACCAGCGACACGATCGGCCCGACACGCGGATCGACGCGCCAATGGAACGCCCAATCGCCCCAACGCACGCTCTGGTCGCTGATGTCGGCGGTGAACGGCCGGCTGGTCGAGCGCTTCGCGGCGTTGTCGTCGAATTCTTGCGGCGGCGGCACGGTGATCACGCCGGTGTCGACCACGCTCAGCACGCTCACCGCGTCGAGATCGACCAGCGCCATCAGTCCGGTGATGGGCCGCGCATACGGGTTGAGCACCGTGCCGGCCGGCTCGGTGCACTGCACCTGCACGACTCTACGCCCGGGCGCCACCGGGTTTGAGAACGTGCCGGCGGTGGATGTCCAGCAAAACAGCCGCGCCCGATTGGCCGCCGTGATGCCGCGCGCCGTCAGCCCGCGCTGGAAGCGTGCATCCGCCAGCACCGCGTCGCGCGCCTTGCCGTACTCCTCCGGCAGCAGCCCCGGCTGGACGTCGGGCACCTCGACGCGCTGCGCCATGCCGGTGGCGAGATCGATCGTCACCTCATAGGTGCGCGTCTGCTCGCGCACGACCGCGAACGCCCGTCGCGCCACCGCGCCGCTGATCGGCTGCCCGGTGCGCCACGCCAGCACCGCGGCCTTCGCCGGCTCCAGCACCTCAAGACTATGCACGCGCGCCTGCACCGAGAATCCCGCGCGCCGGATCGCCTGATTCGCGGCGTGGATCTCCGAGGCGCTCAACGGATCGAGCGGGTGAGGAGCGGCGACGCTCGGTGCAGTGGTGAGCAGAATCAGTGCTGCGACGAGCACCGCTAGAAGCTCGACTCGTCGCGCGGTGGCGCGACCAAGCATGCGGACCATTCCCCCTAGCGCGGAGCGCTAGTGGGAATGGGGCTGGTAGTACGGATTCTTGCCCTCGGCGTGATCCGTGGTGTCGAGCACCGCGACGATGGTGGGAACGCCGTCCATGATCGCCACCTCGACGCCCTGCTTGAGCGTCACGTCGGCAGCGCCGCAGCCATGGCAGCCGCCCTCGAGGCGGATGAACGCGGTGTGATCGGCGACGTCGATCAGGCGGATCTTGCCGCCGTGCATCGCCACGCCGGGATTGATCTCGTTGTCGAGCACCGCCTGCACGGCGCGCCCCTCGTCGGTGTCGAGGCCGGGCTTCGGCGTCCAGTCGTTGTGGTTCACCACTTCCTGCACTTCCGGCACGTAGTGGCGCAGCATGGTCTGGATGCCGCCCAGCAAGTTGGCGGCGCCACCGGTCAGGTCGAGGTGCACGCGGCCGGTCAGCGGGTTGAAGCCGATCAGCACGGCGTCCCCGTCCTGATCCTTGGCCACCGGGCGGATGCGCGTGTCGAGCAGCTCGGCGATCTGCTCGGCAACTTCACCTTCCAGAGTGAGAGCCGGCCCCGCCGTCACGCTGGCCTCGGTCTTGATGGGCGCGTTGGTCACCACCGGCTGGTTGGCGGTGAAGTGATCCATGATGGCGCCGAGGATGGCGGGCTTCAGCGTCTTCCACTGGCTGCCCTTGTCCTTGGTCAGCGTGATGTGGTCGTGGCCCAGGGCGACCTTGGTGACGCCCAGCTCGAACAGGCGCTGGGCGAGCGGCGAGTTGCGCGCGTCCTCCGGCGCATTGAAATTGAGCGAGCCTTCGACCAGCACCTCGCGGCCGGGCAGGAACTTCAATACGGACGGGTCACGCGTCTCTTCGGTCTGGATGAACATCGACTAGCCCCTGGTGGGAGATTCCCCTGAATCTGCGCCGTTGGGGCCAGAATTCAAGTGGCGTGAACGTATGCTGAAGCCGGCCCGCGCCGCGGCCGTGCGCCTAGACGAACCTCCTCGGCGGTAACGCAGCCGCGCGGCGATCAAATTGGTCGGGAAACGCCCACTATTCGGCGGCGCTGCGCTTGGTCGGCTTCATTCCCCACTTGTCGGCCGCCGCGTCGTCCGAAGCCTTGGCCTCGACCCAAGCCTGGCCCTGGGGTCCCGCCTCGAGCTTCCAGAACGGCGCCTTGGTCTTCAGCCAATCGACCAGGAACTCGTTGGCCTCGAAGGCCGCCTGGCGATGCGCCGACGCCGTGATGACCAGCACGATGTTGGCCCCTGGCTCCAGCCGCCCGTAGCGATGAATAATAAGAGACGCCTCGATCGGCCAGCGCCGCACGGCCTCCGCCTCGATGTCCGCCAGCTGCCGCTCGGTCATGCCCGGGTAGTGCTCGAGCGTCATCGCGGCGAGCTGTCTCCGGCCGGAGGCCGGGTCGCCCGACGAAGACTCGCCAGACCATTCGCGCACGATGCCGGTGAATGTGACGATCCCGCCCACGCCCTTGGCGCGCGCCATCAGCGTCTTCAGCTCGACGCCGACGTCGAAGTCTTCGGTCTGGACCTTGATCATCCGCCGGTCACCGGCGGAAACAGCGCCACCTCGTCGTTGGCGCCGACCGTGGCTTCCGGCCCGGCGTACTCCTGGTTCACCGCGACACGCACCGCCGACAGGTCCTTGAGGGCCTCGGCATAGCCTCCGCCTTGGCCCTTCAGCCACTCCAAGAGGGCGCCCACGGTTGTGACATTTGCCGGCGGATTCAGGGTCTCCCCCGCCTTGCCGACGCGCTCGCGCAGCCACGCGAAATACACAAGCTTCATGGCACGTAACATACCACAGCCGCCTCCTGGCGCAGCCGCAGCCTCGCTTGCGGCTTAGAGCACGTGGATGTGTACCGTCACGGTGTCGCCGTCCCCGACACCTTCGGCAGCTCGGATCTTCGCCTTGATGGCGAGCAGGTAGCTGCCTTCCTTGGTCGGGAATAGCGTCGTCCGCCACTCCGACTGGCCGAGGGTTGCGCGCACCGGCACGTAGCCCCAGCCGACCTTCGTCTCCTTGGGGCGCGCCCGCAGCATGCCGGCATGCTTCTTGCCGACGTCGACGAAGTACCAGCCGCCGGTTCCCTCAACCCGCTTCACCGTGGCGCGGACGCTGAACGCGCGGTCCACGGCGCGACTTACCCCGCCATCCCGCGCGTCCGCCGCGCATACATGGCGATGAATGCCGCGATGCTGACGATGTCGTCGCGCGCAAACGCCTGCACTGCGTACCCTTCGGGCTTCTGCGTCCCGACCACCGCCACCACCGGCGCTTCCAGGTCGACCACCGCGCGCGGATTGGCTTCCAGCTCGAACAGCCGGATGCGCGGCAGCGGCATGTCCTTGAAGCCCTCGACCAGCACCAGGTCGCACGGACTCATGCGCGCCATCGCCTCGTCGAGCCCCGGCCGCTTCTTGTCGTGCGCCGGGTGATGCAACACCCAGCCGTCGGGCAGCGCGATCATGACCTCATGCGCCCCCGCCTCGCGATGGCGGAACGAATCCTTGCCCGGCGTGTCGAGCTCGACCGCATGGTGCACGTGCTTGACCGTCGACACGGTCAGCCCGGTCGCCGACAGGATCGGCAGCAGCTTGACGATCAGCGTCGTCTTGCCCGACCCGCTCGGCCCGGCAATCCCCAAACGCGCAGGAGGACGTGCGCCCGGAATCTTCATAAATGCTGCCGCCCCGCCCGCATGTAGTCGTACCCCGTATACAGCGTCAGGGTCGCCGCGACCCACAGGCCGTATTCCCCCACCAGCGTCGCGGGCAGCGCCGCCGGCATCACGCCGTTGCCCGACTCGCCCGCCAGCAGGAACCCCAGCGCCACCATCTGGATGCCGGTCTTCCACTTGGCGAGCTGGGACACCGGCACCGGCACCCGCACCTCGGCCAGGAACTCGCGCAGCCCCGACACCAGGATCTCGCGCAGCAGGATGACGATGGCCGGCAGCACGTGCCAGCCCTCGATGCGATCGATCGCCACCAGCATAAGAATGACGGTGGCGATCAGCAGCTTGTCGGCGATGGGGTCGAGGAACCGCCCCAGCGGCGACATCTGCCCGCGCACCCGCGCGATGTAGCCATCGAAGAAGTCCGTCACCGAAGCATAGGTGAACAGCCCGAGCGGCACCCAATCGTTCCACGGCGGCTCGAGATAGAACGCCGCCACCACCAGCGGAATCGCCAGGATGCGCGACAGCGTCAGAAGATTGGGCAGATCGGTGATCACGCGGAGAACGGAGGAGGGAGGGTCTGCCCGGCGGCCGCGCAGTCTCCCCTAGGCTCCCCGCCGCTTCAAGGCCGGTTTGGTCCCACGGAAACGACTCCCGCCCGGCAAGAACCCGCCCCGCCAACAAAAAAGCGCTCCCTCGCTTCAGCGGGGGAGCGCCAACAAACCCCTCCCTCGCGCACCTCGCGCGCGGGGGAGGGTAGGGTGGGGGTGTCGGCGCGGGACTCGGTCTCTCAGTTCACCGCGACCGCGACCTTGTCGCCATTGGCCCGCTCGGCCAGCCCGACCGTCACCAGCGCCCCGGGCATCACCGCCGGGAACCCGGCATCCTCGGCCATGCGATAGGTCTGCCCGTTGTCCAACGTGATCGTGCGCATCATGCCGTTGAGTGCGATGACTTCGCCCGCCACCGTCGCCGTCGCCGGCTCGCCCAGCGTGATCGGTGAGCGCGTGTCCGCCAGCGACCGATCCGGCACCACCAGCATCGCGCCCGTCGCCGGCTCGACATTGGTCACCAGGTTGCGCTCGCCCTCGGCGTCATAGGTCAGGACGACGCGATCGCCCGGCCCGACGAGATACGGCAGGTCGAGCATCGGCATGGTGGCCGCAAGGGTGTACGTGCGCCCGTCGTCGAGCGTGACAGCAAGGCGCTCGACATCGACCGCCCGCACCGTACCGGTGACTTGTGCCGCCCCGGCCACTCCGGCGGCGAGCAGCAGAACGGTTGCGGAAAGCAAAGGCAGGATTCGCAGGGTCTGGTTCATGGTGGGACATCCCAAGAATGGAGAGTGCAGCTTCCCCCACACGTAGTCCTACCCAGCCCCCGCCGCCCTGCCCCGAACGGGAGACCCGCC
>CAMDPO010000012.1 GCA_945904955.1 Rhizobium sp. Q54 | reverse complement strand
TTCGTCCGCGCGGCAATAGTGGCTCAATCCGCGCCCACTCAGAGTCGCTCAGCCAAGAAACCCCCGCCATCCAAGCCTCCTGTTCGTTCGGAAGCTTGAATCACAAACCGCGCCTGAGCGGAATCCCCAATTGAGTACGGAGCCTAGGGCCGCGATGTTCGGACTGTTCGGCAAGAGCAAGCAGGAGAAAGACCTGCGGCAGGACTTGGCTTCGTCGCAGTTCGAGGTGGAACTGCCGAAGGTGCTGTCGATGTTCAAGATTGCCCCGGTACGCCGCGCCGGCAAAACGGCGCGCTATGCCCAGATCGAAGCGCTCGCTCGCTTCATCCTGGTAGAAGCCATCGCCGAGGCGCAGCGTCAGGGCAAGCTCAAGACACGCGACGACCTCGCTGCCGCTGCCGCGTTCAGCGCCGCCGTCTGCCAGTACCTCGCCAGTCACAGCGGCCTCAGCGGAGCAGACGGACGCGAGCTGCAGGGCTTCGTTCCTGCGTTCGTCTTTCCGCATGCTGCGGGGAGCCTGCTGCGCAACGCCGGTGACTTTCGTTCCATCGTCGGCAAGGGCCTGCTCAAGTACGACCTGCTGACCCAGGACGAGAAGTCCGCCCGCTTGGTCAAGCGCCTGGACACCGCCATCAACCAGTTCGTCTGCCAGCGCAACATCGAGTACCTCGCCGTCTTGGCGCAATCGATGGCCGACCTCCGGTAGTCCGCTACACTCCCAGTAGCGATGTGACACCCCGTGTTGCCGACGCGACACCCTTGAGCGGCGACGCCATCCTGCGCACCCGCGGGCTAAGCAAGCGCTACGCGAGCGCGTTCGCGATCGAGGACGTCGATGTCGATATCCGGCGCGGTCAGATCTATGGCCTGATCGGCCTCAACGGCGCCGGCAAGACCACCTTCATGCGCGTCATCACCGGCCTGGTATTCCAGACCCGCGGCGACATCGAACTGTTCGGCCGCACCGGTACGGCGGCGCTGCAGGAGGGCAGGCGGCGCACCGGCCAGTCGATCGAGACGCCGGCGATCTTCCCGCACATGACGGCGGTCGAGAACCTCGAAGTCCAGCGCATCGTCGCCGGCGTGCGCGACCAAACGGCGACGCGGCGGATTCTCGAGGTGGTCGGCCTCGCGGACACGGGCGGCAAGGCGGCCAGGAACTTCTCCCTCGGCATGAAGCAGCGCCTCGCCTTGGCCATCGCCCTGATCGCCGACCCGGAATTCCTGATCCTCGACGAGCCCGCCAATGGCCTCGACCCGATGGGCATCATCGAGATGCGCGACCTCATGCGCCGCCTCGCGAGCGAGCGCGGCATCACGTTGCTGGTGTCCAGCCACCAGCTCGACGAGCTCGCCCGCGACAAGCTCCGCCACAGCAAGTGCTCGCGATCGTCCTGCTCGGCGTCGCGGCGGTTGCCACGGTCGAGGTGCTGTCGGCGTACTTCCTGCAGGAATCGCTCGTGCGCGGCGACAACGCCGTCTCCGTGCTCGCCGATCAGTCGTCCTTCCTCAGCCTCTGGATCGCCGCGTTCGTCGGATTCTTCGTGGCGTCGGAATTCCAGACCGGCGCTATTCGCAACGTGCTCGCCCTTGGCAAGGCCCGCACCGCCGTGGCGTTGGCCAAGCTGTTCGCAGCATGCGTTGCAGTCACAACGATTCTAGTGGTGCTCGGCCTGGTCGCGACGCTTGGGTACACCGCCGCCGTCGGCTTCTTCGTCCTTCAGGTCGCCTAACAGCTGCCGCAGGCCGCGGTCTTCAGATGTTTGCGCTGCTGTCGCGCAGCATCGGCATGACGATCCTGTTCAGCATCGGCTACGTGATCTTCGTCCTCGCTCTCGGCGGCTTCTTGAACGCCTTTCCGGTCGGCGCGCTCAAGCCGGGCCTGCTGCTCTTCCCGCAGTACTACGTCTCCGAGCTCTATCGTACGGAGCAAGACCTGCTGAACCTCGATCCGTCGTTCGTCCTCACGGGCCTCGCCGTTGCGGCGGCCTACATGGTCGTCGCCACCGCCATCGCCTGCGCCGTCTTTCGCCGCTCCGACATCAGATAGCGATCCGGCGCAGCCCCTTCCTAGGTTCCGCTCTGCCGCCAAATGTGGTTGATAAGGCGGCGCGGCGGTGCTGCAGGGGGATGGGGCCGTGTTTCAGTCGCTTTGGCGGGCGGGCGCCTTGCTCCTGCTCGTGGTCCTGCTTGCTTTGCCGGCGCTCGCGCAACCAGCGCCCACCGAGCTGCGCGTCGCCACGCGCATCCTGCCGCCTATGGTGGAGCAGGACACCAACCAGCTGAGCGGCTTCAGCATCGACCTGTGGAATGCGCTCGCGCGCGCCTGCAGCTGCATACTTCATACGTCGTCGCGCCCGACGTGCGCGCGCTGCTCGAGCTGGTCCGCTCGGGCAAGGCCGACGTCGGCATCTCGGCCATCTCGATCACCGCGGCGCGCGAGGCCGAGTTCGACTTCTCGCTGCCCATGCTCAACGCCGGGCTGGAGATCATGGTGCGCGGCACCGCTGGGCCGGCGTCGCGCGGCGCTGCGTTGTTTGAGCTGGTGGGCGAAATTTTCTCCTGGACCGGTCTGATGTGGGTCGGCGCCGGTCTCCTGCTCGTCCTGGTCCCGGCGCACCTCGAGTGGTTCGTGGAGCGCCAGGATCCCGAGGGCTCGATGTCGCCGAAGTACTTCCCCGGCATCTTCCAGGCGACCTTCTGGTCCCTCAGCACCCTCGTCTCGGCGGGCGAGATGCCGCACCACTGGCTCTCCCGCGTCCTCGCGGTGGTGTGGATCTTCGCCGGCGTGAACCTCGTTGCGTTCTACACCGCGCATCTCACCGCCAGCCTGACCGTGCAGCAGGTGGTGGGCGACATCCAGGGGCCCGAAGACCTGCGCGGCAAGTTGGTCGCCACCACCGTCGGCAGCACCGCCGCCGCCGCCCTGCGGTCCCTGCGCGCCGACGTCGCAGAGGTAACGCGCATCGAGGACGCCTTCCAGAAATTGATCGACGGCGAGGTCGAGGCGGTGGTGTTCGACTCGCCGGTGCTGCGCTACTTCGCCGCCAACGGCGGACGCCACAAGGTCGCCTTGGTCGGCGACCTCTTCAATGCCGAGGACTACGGCATCGTCTTCCCCATGGGGAGCCCGCTGCGCAAGCAGGTCAACAACGCCCTCCTGCAGATGCGCGAGGACGGCACCTACGTCCGCCTCTACGAAAAGTGGTTCGCCGAAGCCGCGGAGAAGTAGCGCGCGATTGCGTGCAAGTCAGGCGGCGCGGCGATGCGCCCGCCAGGCCGCCCAAACAAGTCCCACGAGGACCGTCCCCAGCACGACGACCAGAACGCTCCCTCGTTGACGCCCTTCCAGAGGAAGAACAGTCCGGTCAGGCCAAGGTGGATCGGCAAGAACAGGTATTTCATCGGCAAACCGTCGGCTACGCCGCCGTCCGTGGTCCGGCCGCCCGCGCGCGGTGCGTGGCCAACATAGAATCTGCCAGCCCCGGCGATTGTGCCAGCAGCGCCTCGAAGCGCTCCTTGTGCAGCGACAACAGGATGCACGGCGTCGTGCTGCGGACGGTGGCGACACGCGGCACGTGCTCCAGCAGCGCCACCTCGCCGAAATGGTCGCCGTCCACCAGCACGCCGATACGGCGCGGCGCCGCATCGGTGGCGTCCTGAACGAGCACGTCCAACTTGCCGTGCACCAGGATGTAGAAGCGGTCGCCGACCTCGCCCTGGGCGATGATGCGACGGCCTTCGCCGACGCGCTCGGTCTGGAACGCGTCCGCCAGCTCTTCGAGCTTCGACGCCGAGCAGGCATGGAATAGGTCGATGCGCCGCAACCAGTCGGCGCGCACCCGCGCCTGGTCCGACGAAATCGACAGGCCGCTCTGCTTGGCCCACATGTGCGCAAACAGACCCTCGGCCGCCGCGAGCTCCTGGAACGTGCCCTGCTCGACAAGTCGTCCCGCGGACAGCACCAACACGCGGTCGAACTCGGTGATGGTCGCCAACCGATGGGTGACGGCAATCACCGTGCGCCCGTCGGCGACACGGTCCATGGTCTGGTTGATCGCCGCTTCGGTCTCCGGGTCCAGCGCCGAGGTCGCCTCGTCCAGAAACAGCACGGCCGGATCGCGCAGCAGGGCGCGCGCGATGGCGACGCGCTGACGCTGACCGCCGGACAGGTTGCTGCCTCGCTCGCCGACGCGCGTGGCGTAGCCAAGCGGCAGCTCGCGGGTGACGAACGTGTGCAGGTCGGCGTCGCGCGCCGCGGCCACGATCTCTTCGTCGCTCGCACTCGGCCGCGCGATGCGGATGTTGTCGGCGATGGTGCCGTCGAACAGGTAGCTGTCCTGAAACACGGTGCCGATCTGCGCATACCACGACGCGCGCTTGGCTTCGCCGAGGTCGATACCGTCGATCAGCACCTGCCCCTGCGCCGGGTCGTGCAGCCGCAGGAGCAGGTCGAGCACAGTGCTCTTGCCACAGCCGCTCGGTCCGACGATGGCGACGCGCTCGCCGGCGCCGATGGTGAACGAGACTTGGTCCAGCACCTTGCGTTCTGGGGAGTAGCCGAAGCTGACGTTCCGGAAGGCAATCTCGCCGTCGAGGCGCGGCAGCGCCGGGGCCGCAGCGGCCTCGGTCGCGGCCGGCTCGTCGAGCACCGCTTGGACGCGCTGCATTGCGCCGGTGGCGCGTAGCACCGTCGGCGCGATCAGGGTGACCCGGCGCACGCCGTTGCTGACATGGCCGAACAGCGCGAACGCCGCGGCCAATGCGCCGACCGAGAGGCTGCCCGTGAACGCCAGGAACGCGCCAAACGACAGCACCACCAGGGTAAGGGCCGCCATGGCGATGTTGGGACTGCGTTCGGTCAGGTTGCTCAGGAAGTTGAAGCGTGCCACGAAGCCGCGCAGCACATCGGCCTGCGCGACGAAACGCCCCGCCACCGCCTCGCCGAGATCGAACGCGCGCACGAACGGCTGCGCGCCGACGTTCTCCTGCACGAGATTGACCAGCTGTGCCTGCTGCCCGCGTGCGGCCGCGCCGATGCCGACCGCGCGGCCGCCAAAGATGCGCGGACCGAGCATCACGAGCGGGATGCCGCCGAGCGCGACCGCGGCCAAGCGCCAGTCCAGATAGATCAGCGCGGCCCCGCCTGCGACGATGTTCAGCACGGATAGCAACGCGCCGAAGGCGCCGTTGACGAATGCACTCTCGATGGCGGCGAGGTCGGTCGAGAAACGCGCCACCAGGTCGCCGGTGCCCGTGCGCGCGTAGAAGGCGAGCGGCACGCGCTGCAGGTGGCGGAACATCGCCACGCGCAGATCGCGCAGCACCCGCGACGTCAGCGCGGCATAATGGTAGTCGCGCAGAAGCTGCACGAGCACCGTCAGCAGGAAGCCACCCGTCAGCGCCGCCCCAACCAGCACCAGCAGGTCCCCGTTCTGCGGCACGATGGCGCGATCGATCAGGAACCGCAGGCTGAGCAGCAGCGAGGTGTCGTAGGCGACCTCGATGAGCAGCGTGCCCACCAGCAGCAACACGCGCCCGCGATACGGCCGCACGTACGCCCCCATGTGGCGCACCGCCGCCCCCACGGACATCGCCCGCGCCGCCGCCGCGTCAGACTGCACGGTCATCAATCCCCCGGCGGCACCTTACCACTCGCGCCCAGCGCGCTTGAGCGGCCGCAATTGATCCCCTCCCCCGGCACGGGGGGAGGGTAGGGTGAGGGGCAGAAAGACTCGCGCGCGCAGCGCGCTCCGTACACTTCCATGACCGACGACTTCCTCCTCGCCCTGCAGAACCGCCTGCGCGCCCTCGCCGAGGCGCAGCGCAAGCGCCACGCCCGCATTGCCCCCAGCATCACCAAACGCAAGCTGCTCGACCTGGCAGCCAAGCAAGAGCAGCAACGCATCGAGCTCCTCGCCGAGCGCGAGGAAGAGGCGGGCAACGCCCTGCAGGCCAAGCAGTATCGCCAACTCGCCGAGGCGATCGCCGAGGTCGCCGACCAGATGGACCCTTAGCCGGGCCCGATCCGCACCCCGCGGCGCCCGGTGCCTAAGGTTGGCCACAGTCCTATGGCCTATGCGTGGCCGTCGCCTCTGCGCCCCCGCCACACAAAACGTATTGACATTTGCGACACAATACGTATAATAAGCCAGCGACCCAACCCGAGGAATACCCCCCCTGCAATGCGACCGCCGTCTCACTACCCGTAGATCACCGTTCCTTTCGGTGAAAACTGCGAAAAACTCGGTGCGGAGAAGTTGACAGGCCGCCGGGCCCCATAGGACCTGTACGTCCCTACGCGCTCCCCAGAACAACAGTCGTGAGACTCATGCACCCGCCCAAGGCCGCGCAACGCTCCCACGCTACGACGCTGCACGGACACCAGCGCAACGACGCCTATGCCTGGCTGCGCGACGAGAACTGGCAGCAGCTGATGCAGAAGCCGGAGGTGCTGAAGCCCGAGATCCGCAAGTACCTGGAGGCCGAGAACGCCTACACGGCGCACATCATGAAGGGCGCCGAGCCGGTGATGGCCGCCCTGGTCGAGGAGATGAAGGGCCGCATCAAGCGCGACGACTCCTCGGTGCCGGCCAAGGACGGACCCTTCGAGTACTACCAGCGCTTCGAGACCAACTCGCAGCACCCGATCTTCTGCCGCAACCGCCGCATCGTCGATGAGCACGGGGCCCCGGCGTTCAGCTGGACCCAGACCGAGGAAATCATCCTCGACGTCAACCGTCTCGCCGAGGGCAAGCCATTCTTCCGCGTCTCCGCGGTCGAGCACAGCCCCGATCACAAGCTGCTGGCGTATTCCGCCGACGAGAAGGGCTCCGAGACGCACACCATCGTCGTGCGCGATATCGCTACCGGCAAGATCGTCGACCAGGCCATCACCAACAGCGACGGCTCCATCGAGTGGGCCAACGATTCGAGCACGCTGTTCTACTGCGTGCTCGACGACAACCATCGTCCGAGCCGCATCTATCGCCACCGCGTCGGCCAGAAGACGTCGAAGGACGTGCTGGTCTACGACGAGAAGGACGCGGGCTTCTTTGTCGGCCTCGGCAAGACCGAAAGCCGCCGCTTCATCGTCATCAACAGCCACGACCACGTCACGACCGAGTTCTGGGTGATCGACGCCGACGAACCGACGAAGCCGCCGCGCGTCCTCGCCAAGCGCACGCCGGGCATCGAGTACCACGCCACCCACAACGGCGGCCGCTTCTACATCCAGAACAACGCCGATGGCGCCGAGGACTTCAAGATCGACGTGGCGCCGGTCGACGCCGCCGAGCGCGCCACCTGGGAGCCGCTCATTCCGCACAAGACCGGCACGTTGCTGCTCGGCATGCGCATGACCGCGCAATTCCTGGCGCGCTTGGAGCGCGTCGATGGCCTGCCGCGCATCGTCGTCCGCCGTCTGGCAGACGGCGCTGAGCACACCATCGCCTTCGAGGAAGAGGCCTACGACCTCGGCGTGCTGCCGGGCTACGAGTACGAGACGACCAATCTGCGCTTCTCCTACTCGTCGCCGACCACGCCGCCCGAGGTCTACGACTACGACATGGAGACGCGCGCCCGCACCCTGCGCAAGCGCCAGGTCGTGCCTTCCGGCCACGATCCCAAGCAGTACGTCTCACGCCGTCTCATGGCACCGAGCGTCGATGGCGAGATGGTGCCGATCACCGTGTTGCATCGCCGCGACTTGGCCATCGACGGCAGCGCGCCGCTCGTGCTGTACGGCTACGGCGCCTACGGCGCGTCGATGCCGTCGGGCTTCATCCCCAATCGCTTCTGCTTGGTGGACCGCGGCTTCGTCTTCTGCGTCGCGCACATTCGCGGCGGCACCGAGCGCGGCTATCGCTGGTATCGCGAGGGACGCCTCACCAAGAAGCCGAATACGTTCCGCGACTTCATCGCCGCAGCCGAGCACCTCATCGCCAAGCGCTACACCTCCCAGGGCAGCATCGCCGCTTGGGGCGGCAGCGCCGGCGGCCTGCTGGTCGGCGCCGTCCTCAACCAGCGTCCCGACTTGTTCAAGGCGGCCGTCGCGGAAGTGCCGTTCGTCGACGTGCTCAACACCATGACGGACGGAACGCTGCCGCTGACGCCGCCCGAGTGGCCGGAGTGGGGCAACCCCATCACCGACGCCGACGCCTACCGGACGATCCTTGGCTACTCGCCCTACGACAACGTCGCCGCCAAGGCCTACCCGAACATCATCGTCACCGCCGGCCTGGCGGATCCGCGCGTCACCTATTGGGAGCCGGCCAAGTGGGTTGCCAAGCTGCGCGAGAAGAAGACCGACGCGAATCTGTTGCTGTTGAAGACCAACATGGCAGCCGGTCACGCTGGCGCCGCCGGCAGGTTCACTAAGCTGGAGGAGATCGCGCTCAACTACGCGTTCCTGCTCATGGTCTTCGAGCGCCTGTCTCTGGTGCGCGTGCCGCAGAAGGCGAAACGCAAGAAGGCCGCGTGATCCGAGGGGGCTCGGCGACGACGACATGAAGTGGCTGGGACGCAAACTCGACTCGCTCGTCTCGACGCTCTTCGCCGCGAGCTTCGCCTTGGCCGCGTCGCAGCTGCTCGAGTTCATCCAGCAGTATCGCCAGCGCCTCGGCGGTCATCTCGCGGAGGCGCAGATTGCGTTCCGCCAGACCATCGACGGCGACCTGCCCGGACTCAACACCGCTGCGCGCGCAGCGTTGGCGACCCCGCAGCAGGAACGCGTCACCGAACTCGCGCAGGCGACCAGCACGCTGGCTTCAGCGGGGCCGTGGGAACTGCCGTGGAAGTTCCTTTGGCATCTTGATTTCGGCGTAGCAGGGGGCACATTAAGGGACTACCAGCCCGCGTTGCCGCTGGATGTTGTGAGCTTGTCCTATGCCGCAGCCGGCATGGTGCTCGGCTGGATGGTGTGGGAACTGATCAAGAGTCTGTTCCGGCCCCACCGGCGACACACGACGACACTGGCACGATCGGGATAGGCCCCCTAATCTCTTAGGAGAGGAACGAAGGGGAGCTTGGTACGAGTGTTTTTTCGCGGCACGGGGGAGACGGAGGTTTTGAAACGGCCTTTGCGTCTCGCAACCTACAACATCCATAAGTTCGTCGGAAACGACGGTCGCCGCGATCCCGCCCGGATTCTGTCCGTGCTCCGCGAGATCGACGCCGACATCCTCTGCATCCAGGAATTCGACGCGCGCAAGTTCGAGGGCTGCTCGTTCAGCGTGTCCGACCTCGAGTCCGAGCTCGGCGCGACCGCGCACATTCATCCGACCCGCTCGGGCCGGCGCGGCTATCACGGCAACCTCATCCTGACCAAGCTGACCGCCAAGGCAGTCGAGCGTCACGACATCGGTCGCGGCGCCGACGAGTTCGAGCAGCGCGGCATGATGGTCGCCGACTTCGACATCGACGGTTTGCCCATCCGCGTCGCCAACACGCACCTCGCGCTGTGGCCCGCCGCGCGCAAGCGCCAGGCCGAGCGTCTGACGTCGCAACTGTGCGCGCCACAGGACGGCATGCTGGTGCTGGCCGGCGACCTCAACGAGTGGCTGCCGGTCGGTTGCTCGCACTCCTTGTTCATGGGCGCGTGGGGCGTGCATCCCAATCCGCCGACGTTCCCGGCGACGCGTCCGGTCATCGGCTTCGATCGCGTCTGGGTGGCGCCGCGCAAGTGCCTGACGCGCCTCGAAGTGCATCAGTCGCCGTTGGCGCGCATGGCCTCCGACCACTTGCCGGTGAAGGCGACTCTCGACTTCGCGGCCGCCGCCGCGCCCCCCCGCGCGCCCGCCGACACTTGGGTGGTGCAGCCGGTCGCCGTCCCGGCCTAGTCGCCGAGGAACGGCAGGCCGAGCCCGTGCTGCCAGCGGGCCACCAGCACCGCGACCGCAACGACCAGCAGGGACGCCAACGCCAGGACGATCGACCTTCCCTTGCCGCTGGCGCCGATTTGCGCCGCGATCCACTCCGAGAAGAAGACCAGCAGCAGCACGCCCAGCGCGGCCATGCTGCCGCCCTCCTCGAGCAGTAACACACCGGCAAGGGCGAGCAGAGGCAGTCCCCCTCCGAGCACCAGCGCCGCACCGGGCGCGAAGCGCACCGTCGGCCAGTTCCAGGCGACGAAGGCAAGCATGCTCGCGCCGAGGGCGACGGCGAGGGCGCTGACCTGATCGGCCCCCGCCACCCATGCGACCGCTGCAACACCAAAGGCCGCGACCATCATCTGCACCGGCACCGTGCCGGCGCTGCCCGCCACGCGAGTCGTCCGTAGGAACACCAGGATCGCCCCGGCAAAGTAGGCGACCAGGACGTTGCGCTCGGGCCCGAGGTCGGTGTTGGCGACGTCGTCGGCCAACGACCATAGGATCGCCGCGAGCCCGACCCCGATTACCAGCAGGCGGTGACGCCTGCCGCCCCATCCCTCGCTGTCGATCAGGACGCCGGCCGCCATTCCGAACAAGGCCAGCAGCAGCGGCAGGTGCTCGCCGAGCTCCGGTACCCCACGGCCGCCCACGACCGCGGCATAGGCCAGGACGAACCCCGCCGCCACGCCTGCGCCCGCCATGGCGCCGGCGCGCGCCTTGCCGCCAATCAGGCGCAGCAGCGCGATGGCCGCCACCGCAGCCACCAGCGGCAGCAGCGTGGCGGCCAGCAAGTCCGGCTCCCAGAGCCAGTCTGGCGGCCATTGGAGCAGGCGATCGAGGGACAAGGGACTGGGCGGGGGTTCGAGTTGCGCGGCACGTACCATGCTTCCAGCCGCCGCGCCAGTTGCGGTCGATTGTGCCGAGCGCCACCGTCTGGTAACAGGCGCAGAGGCATGAGCACCCCGCCGGACCGTCGCACGGCCACCGTGACCGAGATCGCCGCGCCGGTGCCGGAAGTCCGCGTCGTCCGCATGGGCTTCAACCCGGGCGAGAGCCTGCGCTTCGAGGCCGGGCAGTACGTGCGCCTGTGGTTCGACGCCCTGCCGGCGCGCGACTACTCGCTCGGCAACCGCCCCGACCAGCCATCGCTCGAGTTCCACATCCGCGTCAACAGCGAGAAGGGCGTCGGCCAGTACGTCGGCGAGCGCCTGCGCATCGGCGAGCGGGTTGGCATCACCGGCCCCTATGGCGACGCCTTCCTGCGCCGCGATCATCGCGGTCCCATCCTTGCCGTGGCGGGTGGCACCGGCGTCGTCGGCATCCAGTCGATCATCGAGACCGCTCTCGCCGGCGGCATGCGCCAACCCGCCTACGTCTACTGGGGCACGCGCACCGACGACGACCTCTATTCATTGAGCCGCTTCCGCGACCTCGCGGCGCGGCACGGCAACCTCAAGCTGGTCTGCGCGGTAGCGGAGCCCGCTGCCGCAAGCCCGCACCGCCGCGGCAACGTGTCCGAGGTAGTCGCAGCGGACTTTCCCAGCGTCACCGGGTTCAAGGCGTACGTCGCGGGTCCACCGGCAATGGTCGCCGCGACCCAAGAGATCCTCCTGTCGCGCGGCCTCGGCGAACGCGACCTGCACACCGACCCGTTCGTGCCCGGCGACCATCACTCCCAACAGGCGAGAGTCCCGTGAAGCTCCTTTCCTTTCGTCACCAAGGCCGCGACACCTTCGGCGCGGTGGTCGGCGATGGCGTCGTCGATCTCGGCGCACGTCTCGCTGGAGTGGGCACGTTGCGCGATGCGCTCGCGGATCAAGGCAAGCTTCTGTCGCTGGTGCGCGGTGCCGCGAGCGACGCGCGCCTCGACGAGATCACCTTCCTGCCGGTCATCCCGAACCCCGACAAAATCCTCTGCGTCGGTCTCAACTACGAGGCCCATCGCATCGAGACGGGGCGCGACAAGATGAGGTACCCAGTGCTGTTCCCACGCTTCGCCGACACCCAGGTCGGCCACCGCCAGCCGCTGGTGAAGCCCACCGAGTCCGACAAGTTCGATTTCGAGGGCGAGCTCGCTGTGGTGATCGGCAAGGGCGGCCGCCGCATCCCCGAAGACCAGGCCCTCGCCCATGTCGCCGGCTACTCCTGCTACCACGACGGCAGCGTGCGCGATTGGCAGGGTCACAGCACCCAGTTCACCGCCGGCAAGAACTTTCCGGCGAGCGGAGGCCTTGGCCCCTGGCTGGTGACGCCCGACGAGGCGCCGCCGCCCGCGCAGATGGTCCTCACCACGCGGCTCAACGGCGCCGAGGTGCAGAAGAGCGGCGTCGATGACCTCATCTTCCCGGTGCCGGCGCTGATCGCCTACATCTCGCGCTTCACCACGCTTTCTCCCGGAGACGTGATCGCCACCGGAACGCCGGGCGGCGTCGGTTACGTTCGCAAGCCGCCGCTCTATATGAAGGCGGGCGATACCATCGCGGTAGAGATCACCGGCGTTGGTACGCTATCGCACCCAATCATTGCGGAAGGAGCAGTTTGATGGCGGACAAGGACGTGAGCATCCCGCCCACCCCTCCTGGCGACAAGGTCGTCAAGTCCGACGCGGAGTGGAAGGCGAGCCTGCCCGCCGACGTCTATCGCATCGCGCGCAAGCAGGGCACCGAGCCCGCCTTCACGGGCAAGTACCACGCCGAGAAGCGCGCTGGCCTGTACAAGTGTGCCTGCTGCGGCCAGGACCTGTTCGAGTCCAAGACCAAGTTCGACTCCGGCACCGGCTGGCCGAGCTTCTACGCGCCGGTGAAGAACGAGGCCGTCGTCAACAAGCAGGACTTCAGCCACGGCATGATCCGCACCGAGTCGCTGTGCAGCCGCTGCGACGCCCACCTCGGTCACGTCTTCGATGACGGACCGCGTCCCACGGGCCAGCGCTACTGTATGAACTCGGCGGCGCTGTCGTTCGAGCCGAAGGCCGGCGAACCGAAGAAGTAGGGGAACCAATGCGCATCGGGGGATTTGGGGCGCCGTTGCGAGCGGCCGTGCTCGCACTCGCAGTTGCGGCATGCGGCCAGCCGAGCGACTTCGGCGCCGCGCTCGACGATGCAGTCGACGAGGGTTTCCCCGGCGTCGTTCTCTATGTGCGCACCGGCACCTACACCTGGGTCGGCGCCCGCGGGGTCGCTGACCTCGCCACCCGGACACCGCTCGCCGTCGATGACCGCATGCTGCTCGTGCGCAGCGCGCATCCGCTCGTCGCGGCGGCGGTCTTGCAGCTCGTCAACGAGAACAAGGCACGTCTCGACGGCGCGGTGGCGCAGTACACGGGCCTCGATGTGCTCTACGGCGTGCCCGATGCCCAGCGCATCACGGTGCAGCACGCGCTTACCCACACCTCCGGCTTGCGCGACCCGTACGGCTTTGCCGCGTTCCAAGAGGACGTGCTGGGACGCGGTGCCGATACCTCGCGTGCCTGGACGCCCAAGGACGTGCTCGCCTACCTCGGCCGCCCAGGCCATCGCCCGACGTTCCCGCCGGGGCAGGGCGTGCGCTATTCGCCGGCCAACACCGTCGCCCTTGGCCTGCTCTTGGAGAACGTCGGCGGCGAGCCGGTGGCGACGGCGCTGCAGGCGCGCGTCTTCGCGCGCGCCGGCATGCCGCACACGATCCTGGGCGGCGCGCCAGACGTGGTCCCTGGCTACGCGATCCTGCCCAAGTCGCAGATCGACGCAGGGGTAAACGAGCGTGTTGTGCGCGCCGGAGACTTCTACGACGTGGCCGTCGTGACGGCGGCGTTCGGTGGTATCGGCGCCGGCATTGCCACCACGGCTGAGGATCTCGGCCACTTCTTGGATGCGCTATTCGCCGGCCGCATCGTTTCGCCCGCGCTGCTCGAGCAGATGCGCAACGCCAAGACGGCGCCGGCGCTGCTCGACACCGGCGCCGAGGTGCGCTTCGGTCTCGGCCTGGCCGAGCGGCTGACCGCCGACTCCGGTCTGGTAATCGGCTTCGAGGGCGCCGGCTACGGCTACACGACTCTGGCGTACCGCGTGCCCGAGCTCGACATCACCGTCGTGCTGCTCGCCAACGCTTCGGGGCCCGACTTGTCGCTGTCGGATGCACTCGAGGCGGTCCTGCGCCTCGCCAAGGCGGGCGACAAGCGCGCCTTCGGCGTGCGCTAAGCCAGGCTCTTCGACGCGATCTCGTAGAGGTCGGTCGAGATGCCGGGCGTCTTCACGATGCGGTTGAGCGCGTCCTTCATCTTGGCCTGGCGGCCCGCGTCGTAGCGCTTCCAGCGCCCGAGCGGCTGGGCGAGGCGCGCTGAGCCGTGCGGATTGAGCTTGTCGAGGGCCAGCACCTGCTCGGCGATGAAGTCGTAGCCCGCGCCGTCCGCGGCGTGGAACCTCTGTTGATTGGCGGCCGCGAACGTCGCCAGCAAGGCCCGCACCTTGTTCGGGTTCTTCCTCTCGAACGCTTCGTGCTTCAGCAGCCCGCGCACCGCGTCGAGGGTTCCCGGCAGCCGTGACAGGGAATTCAGTGCCAGCCACTTCTCTACGACGAGGGCGTTCGCCTTGTGGCGCGCATAGAAGTCATCGAGGGTCTCGCCGCGGGCGCGGGTGTCGATGTCGTTGACGATCGCCAGCGCCGCCATCGTGTCTGTCATGTTGTCCGACGAGCGGTACTGGCCGGTGACGAGCTCCAGGGACTCCGGATCGGCGTGCGCACCCAAATAGGCGAGCGCCGCATTCTTCAGAGCGCGCTGCCCCGCCTGCTCGGCATCCGGGGAGTACGGCTGGTTGGAGCGGTTGCGGTGGTAGACCGCGAGCAGGTCATCGCGCAGCGCCTTGGCGATGGCGCGGCGCATGAACTCGCGCGCCGCCGCAATCGCGTCCACGTCCACCACGGTCATCTGGTCGGCGAGGTAGCCTTCGGACGGTAGCACCACCGCCATGGCGACGTAGGCGCGTTCGAGGCGATCGTTGCGCAGGGTTGCGCCGAGGGCATCGAGGAGTGCGGTGTCGGCGACCAGCTCTTCGCCCTTTTGCGCCTTGGCGATCAGGTCGAGCAGGACCTTGGTGGCGTACTGCTGACCCGCTTCCCAGCGCGCGAAGGGGTCGAGGTCGTTCCCCATCAAGAATGCGCGGTCGGCGTCGGAGTACGCCATCTCGATGCGGATCGGTGCGGAGAAGCCGCGGTTGAGCGAGACGACCGGCGGCTCCTCGACGTTGGTGAAGCGGAACATCTCGCGCGGCCGCGTCAGGTGCAGCACGCGCGTCGTCGGTGTCTCCATGCCGGGTCGGTCACCGAACAGGCTGACGGGGAGCTCCTGACCGTCCTTGCCCAACAGGCCGATGGCGATTGGGAGGTGCATGGGGTGCTTGTCCGTCTGGCCCGGCGTCATCGGCATCGTTTGCGTGAACGTGAGCTCGAGGACCTTGGTGTCGGGGTTATGGCGCGACTGCACGCTCACGACGGGCGTGCCGGCCTGGGAGTACCAGTGCTTGAACGCCGTGAGGTTGGTGCGGTTGGCGTCTTCCATCGCCGCGACGAAGTCGTCACAGGTGACCGCCTGGCCGTCGTGCCGCTCGAAATACAGGTCCATGCCGCGGCGGAAGCCATCGCGGCTCAGGATCGTCTCCAGCATGCGGATGACCTCGGCGCCCTTCGAATAGACGGTCGCCGTGTAGAAGTTGTTGATCTGGATGTACGACGACGGCCGCACCGGGTGGGCGAGGGGTCCGGCGTCTTCCGGGAACTGCGCGGCACGCAGCGAGCGCACGTCGGAGATGCGCTTCACCGGGCGCGAACGCATGTCGGAGGAGAACTCCTGGTCGCGATAGACGGTGAGGCCTTCCTTCAGGCTGAGCTGGAACCAATCGCGGCAGGTGACGCGGTTGCCGGTCCAGTTGTGGAAGTACTCGTGAGCCACCACCGTCTCGATGCCGGCGTAGTCGGCATCGGTGGCGACCTCTGCGTCGGCGAGGATGTAGCGCGCGTTGAAGACGTTGAGGCTCTTGTTCTCCATCGCGCCCATGTTGAAGTCCGACACGGCGACGATGTTGAACAGGTCGAGGTCGTACTCGCGGCCATAGCGCTCCTCGTCCCACTTCATCGAGCGCTTGAGCACGTCCATGGCGTAGTCGCAGCGTTTCTCGTTGCCGTGCTCGACATAGATGCGCAGCGCCACGTTGCGCCGCGACATGGTCGTGAACGAGTCCTCGACCTTGGCGAGGTCGCCGGCGACCAGGGCAAACAGGTAGGATGGCTTGGGGAACGGGTCGTCCCACACTGCTTCGTGGCGGCCGTCGCCGAGGTCGCGGCTCTCGAGCAGGTTGCCGTTTGAGAGCAGCACCGGCTGCTTCGCCTTGTCGCCGCGGATCGTCACCTGGTAGCGCGACATCACGTCGGGCCGGTCGGGGAAGAACGTGATGCGGCGGAAGCCCTCCGCCTCGCACTGGGTGCAGAAGTTGCCCTTCGAGACATAGAGGCCCGACAGTTGCGTGTTTTCAGCCGGGCGGACCTCGGTGTCGATCTCGACCACGAGGTTGTACGGCACCTTCGGGATCGTCAGGCCCTTGTCATCGAGCACGTACTCGGACGGCGCCAGGGTGCGGCCATCGATGGCGACCTTGATGAGCTTGACGCCATCGCCGTGCAGGAAGAGCGGCCCCTGGCGGTACTCCATTGCCGGACTGCGGCGCAGGGACAGCTTCGAGTGCACCTTGGTGACCGGCTCGCCGAGGTCAAACTCGAGGACCACCCGATCGACGAGGAACGCCGGCGGCTCGTAGTCCTGCAGGCGTATGACGGGTGGGGTGTCGGTCTTGGCGGCGTCCATCTAAACGACTCCTGCTAGGCGACTTGTTGCTACACGATCCCTGCGAGACGCAGGGGAAGCGTCCGCACCCGTTTGCCGGTGGCGGCGAAGATTGCGTTGGCGACCGCGGGCGCGACCGGCGGCGTGCCGACCTCGCCGATGCCGCCCAACGGACCGCCCCGAGGGGCGATGTGAGTTTCGATGCGCGGCATGGCCGGCATGCGCAGCATCTCATAATCGTGGAAGTTGCTCTGCTCGACGGCGCCGCCGCCGAGGGTGATGGCGCCGTACAGCGCGGCGCTTAGGCCGTAGACGATGGCGCCTTCCATCTGCTGCTCGATGCCGGCCGGATTGACGGCCAGGCCGCAATCGACGGCAGCGACGATGCGCTCGACGCGGATGCCGCCCTCGGCGGTCGTCCGCACTTCGGCGACTTGCGCGACGATCGAGCCGAAGCACTCGTGCATCGCAATGCCGCGTCCGCGGCCGGGCTCGAGCGTCCTGCCCCAGCCGGACTTGTCCGCGACCAGATCGAGCACGGCGCGATGGCGCGGAAGGTCGTCGAGCAGGCCGCGCCGGAACAGGTACGGATCGGCACCGGCCTCGCGCGCCAGCTCGTCGACGAAGCTTTCGATCAGGAAGGCGCCGTACGAATTGCTGACCGAGCGCCAACTGCCGGTCGGCACCGGCGTAGTGACGGGCAGCCACGTCACCGAGAGGTTCGGAATGCGATAGCGCGGCGTGACGGCGTCGCCGACCTCGCCGCGATCGGGGAACGTGCCGAGCGGAATGCCCATGGCGCGCCGCAAGAACGGTCCGATCACCGCCGGCGCCGCGACCCGCGATTGCCACGCGACGAGGCGGCGCTGCGCGTCGAGGGCACCGTGCAGGCGCGCCGCCACCGCCGGGCGGTACCAGTCGTGCTGCATGTCCTCTTCGCGCGTCCACAAAAGCTGCACGGCCCGACCGGGCACTTCCTTGGCGAGGGCCGCTGCCTCGGCGGAGACGTCGGTCTCGACGCGCCTGCCGAAGCCGCCGCCCAGGAAGGTGGTGTGCACGGTCGTGCGGCGCTCCGACATGCCCGCCGCCTTGGCGGCGGCGTCGCGGACGAAGTCCGGCGCCTGGCTGCCGGTCCACACCTCCAAGCGCCCATCCTGAATGCGCGCGGTGGCGTTCATCGGTTCCATCGTCGCGTGGGCGAGGAACGGAAGGCGGTACTCGGCGGTGATGGTCTTCGCCGCACCCGTCAGGGCGCGCGCTGCGTCGCCGGTGCTTTCCAGCTCGATGCCCTCCGCGGTTTCGAGCGCCTGGGTGAGCATCGTGTCGATGGCGCCGGAGTCGATGGCGCCGCTCGGTCCAACAAAGCGGATGTGGCCGAGCATCTCGCCGACTTCGAGGGCCGAGCGCGCATGCCAGTGGGTGTCGGCGATCACCGCCACGGCGTTGGGCAGCGTCACGGCCTTCAGCACGCCGGGCAGCCTGGCGATCGCCGCTGCATCGACCTTGCCGACCGATCCGCCGAGGCTCGGCACGTGCCGGATGGCGGCGTGCACCATGTTGGGCAGCCGCACGTCGATGCCGAACGTCGCCGCGCCGCACACCTTTGCGGCGGTGTCGATGCGCGGCATGCGCTTGCCCACCAGGCGGTACTGGTCCGGTGTCTTGAATACCGGGGACTTGGGCGGCTCGACCTTCGCCGCGGCGGTGACCATCTCGGCGTAGTGGGCGCGATGGCTGCTGCGGTCGAGCAGGATACCTTCGTTGGAAGTGACCTGCGCCAGCGGCACGCCCCACTGCGTCGCCGCCGCCTGCATCAGCATGTGCCGCGCCGCCGCGCCGGCGAGGCGCATGGTGATCCAGCCGTCGCGCACGCTCATGCTGCCACCGGTGGTCTGGATGCCGATCACCGTGCGCGCGACCGAGCGCATGAACGGACCGGGCAGGCCATCGGGGCTGTAGAGCATGCCGAGATTGGTGTGGTCGATGTCGACCGGTGCGGCGACCACCCGGACGTTCGCCCAGGGCGCGTCGAGCTCCTCGGCGGCAAGCATGGCAAGGCTCGTGTAGGTGCCTTGGCCCATCTCGACGCGGGCCACCGTGATCGTGATGGCGCCGGAGGGCGCGATCTCGATCCAGCCGTTGAGGCGCTGCGGCGTGTCGGCCTGTGCATCCGCGCGGCGGGGCAGGAACGCGCCCGCGCCGACCAATAGCGCGCCGCTTGCCGCGCTGCCGGTGATCAGGAACGCGCGCCGGGATACCTGGGGCATGTCCGCCGTCAATAAATTGCGCCGAAGAGGGAGGCCTTCACCCCTACCATGTTCCCAGGGGAGCGGCCACCGGCCGGGGCCGGCCAAGAGCAGGTGGAGCAGTGCTGATCGAGCGCATCTGGGTCGGGAATCCGGGCCGCAACTTCAACTATCTGGTGGCTTGCGAGGCAACCGGCAACGCGGTCGCCGTCGATCCGCTCGATGCCGGCCTGTGCCTCGCCACAGCCGCGCGGCGTGGCTGGCGCATCACCCACATCGTCAATACCCACGAGCACAACGACCACATCGCCGGCAACGCCGGAGTCGTCGCGGCGACGGGAGCGAGCGTCCTGGCGCATTCCCGCGCGGCGACGCGAATCGGGCGCATCGATCGCGAGGTCGGGCACGGCGATACCGTCGCGGTCGGCACCTCGCTTCAACTCGAGGTCTTGGCGACGCCCGGTCACACGCTGGCGCATATCTGCCTGCGGGCGGGCGACGCGCTCCTGTCGGGCGACACCTTGTTCAATGCCGGCGTCGGCAAGTGCAGCAAGGGCGGCGACCCGGCGACCCTCTACGAGACCTTCGCCACCGTGTTCGCGGCGCTGCCCGACTCGGTGCGCGTCTACCCTGGTCATGAGTACCTGCGGCGCAACCTGAGCTTTGCTGTCGACCGCGAACCGGGGAACACCCGCGCCCGCCGCATGCTCGAACGAATAGAGAACATCGAGGGTGCCGCCGCGCCGGTGCTGACGCTCGGCGATGAGCGCGAGATCAACGTCTTCTTGCGCGTGGATTCGCCGGAAGTCGCCGCAGGCGTCGGCGGCGCGCCCGGCTCCGCTCCCGCTACCGCCAAAGAGGTGTTTCTCGCGCTGCGCCGTTTACGAGACCGTTGGTAGGAGCCACTTCACAGTGTCACAGTTGGCTGGTGCCGGGAGGCGGGGGCTCGGACGGCACGCTGCGGCGTGTGACCCTTTGCCAGTTCGTGCATATCGGCGACGGCAAGCGAGCCTAGCGCCGTTTGCATCACAGCGACGCTCTCGCCGCTCGACTAGGCTCGGTAGCGTCGTTCGTAGAGAGAGGAGTTTCTTGTATGGCTCAACCCAACGCTGAGATCCGGCACCTCTTGGCACGTACCGGCTTCGGTATGGCCAAGCCGGAAGAGATCGACGCATTGAGTGGCCGCCCCTACGCCGAAGCCGTGGAGCGACTTCTCGATAGCGTCAGCCCGAGGCCCCATCTGACGACCCCGGACTGGTTGAACGTTCCGCTGCTGGCCCAGATCGAGGCCAACCTGCCCAAGGAAAAGCGCGACGCGATGCAAATGGAGCGGCGCGACGACCAGCGCGAGCTCAAGGCGTGGTGGTGGGCGGAGATGCTCAACACGCCGCGCCCGTTCACCGAGCACATGGTGCTGTTCTGGCACAACCACTTCACCTCGGCGGTCAACAAGGTCAATCGCCCCGAGTTGATGTTCAAGCAGACGGCGCTGTTCCGCACCCACGCCATCGGCAACTTCGAGAAGTTCGTCAAGGCGGCGGCGAAGGACCCGGCGATGCTGGTGTACCTCGACACCAACTCGAACCGCGCCGGCAATCCGAACGAGAACTTCGCGCGCGAGTTGATGGAGCTGTTCACCCTCGGCGAAGGGCGCGGCTACACCGAGCTCGACGTGCGCGAAGCGGCGCGCTCCTTCACCGGCTGGCGCGTCGTCACCGGCAACACCAACGCGGGCTTCAAGGTTGAAGGCACGCTGCACGACGGCGGCACCAAGAAGTTCATGGGCCGCACGGGCCGCTTCGATGGTGACGACATCATCGACATCATCCTGGAGCAGCCGCAGGTCGCCGAGTTCATCACCGAGAAGTTGTGGCTGAACTTCGTCAACGACGCACCGGACCCTGCGGAAGTGCAGAAGCTCGCGCGCCAGTTCCGCGACTCGAAGTACGAGCTGCGGCCGGTGATCGCGTCGATCCTCAAGTCGGACGCCTTCCGCGACCCGGACAACCGCGGCGCTCTGGTGAAGTCGCCGACCGACCTGATCGTCGGCACCTTCCGCGTCATCGGCACGCCGCCGGCCAATCCGTCGCTGTACCCGGCCGTCGGCCGCGCGCTCGGGCAGGACCTGCTCGATCCGCCCAACGTCAAAGGCTGGCCGGGTGGCTTGGCGTGGATCGACACTTCGCTGCTGCCGGCGCGCAACGCCTTCATGCATGGTGTCGCCGCCGGCGTCGACGTGCAGGCGACCGGCAAGCAGACGCTGGCCACTCAGGCGCGCCGCGACATGAAGAACCTGCCGGTCACGGTCATCGATTCGGCCAAGGTCAAATCTCTCAACGCCATGCCCGCGGATCAGCTCGCCGAGCTCATCTTGCCGGTGTCGCCCGCCGGCGGCATCGCCGCTCCGGCCGGCTCCGGCAAGCTCGGCACGCTGCTCCTCGATCCCACTTTCCAGTTGAAGTAAGAGGTCGCCATGAACCGCCGAGATTTCCTTCGCACCGCGGCCGTGGCGCCGCTGGTTTCATTTGTTCCCTTCAACCTCGCGCACGCAGCGGCACGCTGGGATCGCATCCTGGTGCTGATCGAGTTGCAGGGCGGCAACGACGGCCTCAACACGGTCGTTCCGTACGCCGATCCGAAGTACGCGGAGTACCGCCCGACCATCAAGATCGGCCGCGATCGCATCCTGCAGCTGGATGAGAGACTCGGTCTCAACCCCGAACTCGCGCCGATGATGAAGCTGTGGCAGAGCAAGCAGCTCGCGGTGGTGAACGGCGTCGGCTACCCCGACCCGAACCTGTCACACTTCCGCGGCATCGACATCTGGCACACCGGCACCGACTCCAACGAAGCGGCAACGGTTGGCTGGATCAGTGAGGTGTTCAAGCACGGCGAAGCGCCGCCGGTCGACTTTGCCGCCGACGGCATCGTCGTCGGGCGCGGCTCGGTCGGTCCGCTCAAGGCGCCCGACCGCCGCATCCTGGTGCTCGAGAATGGCGGCGCCGCGGCCATGAACGAGGCCAAGCGCATGGCGGCTCCGGCCATGGGCGGCGGCGGCAACGCCGCACTCGCGCACGTGCTGCAGACTCAGCAGAGCTTCAAGATGTCGTCGGCGGCAGTGCTGGCGAAGAATGTCGACAAGGTCGATCCGGGCGCGACCTTCCCGGCCGGTGACTTCGGCGCGCAGCTCGCCATGGCGGCACGCCTTCTCGGCGGCGGCGTGCAGGTACCGGTCATCAAGGCGACCCTCGGCGGTTTCGACACCCACGCCACCCAGCTGACCGATCAGTCGCCGCTGCTCAACCAACTCGGCGCCGGCATCGCAGCGTTCTCGGACGCCATGAAGAAGCATGGCCTGTGGGACCGCGTGCTGGTCATGACGTACTCGGAGTTCGGCCGCCGTCCGCGCGAGAACGGCTCGGGTGGCACCGACCACGGCACCGCCGCGCCGCACTTCATCGCCGGCGGCAAGGTCAAGGGCGGCATCTATGGCCAGCAGCCGTCGCTCACCGACCTGGAAGACGGGCAGAACCTCACGCACACCACCCACTTCCGCAGCATGTATGCGACCGCGGCGCAGGAGTGGTGGGGCATCCCGACCCCGTTCATCAAAGAAAAGCCGCTCGGCCTGATCGCCACGTAGCGGCAAGACAAGTCCCGCGACTGGGCCCACCGCGTTCCGCTCGCGGCACCCAGTGCATCTGATGGGCCGGCCCGCGCGCCGGCCCATCATCTTTTCTGGTAGAGTGCGGCCATGCTACGCCGCGCCTTCTTGCTGGGTAGCCTCGCGGCTCCCTTCAGCGCCCGGGCAGCAGGCCTGCTGCCGATGCCGGTGCTCGACGCCAAGGGCTTCTATGTAGCCGACTGGCAGCATCCGACCACCGGTGACGTCGCCCAGGATCTCGCGATTGCCTCCGCGCAGGGAAAAATCTTGGCGATGTTCTGGGAGATGTCTCCCTGTCCGTTCTGCACGCTCATGCACACGGCCCTGCGCGACCCGGCCATGCGCGAGCATGTGGCGGAACGCATGTACAGCGTGCGCTACGACAAGCTCGGCACGCAGATGATCGTCGACTTCAACGGCGCCCATCGTACGCATCGCGAGATGGGACTCGCGCACCGGGTGATCGGCTCGCCGACCATCGTCTTCCGCACCGCCGACCGGCGGGAGGTCGGGCGCGTGCCCGGATACACCAACGTGCCGGCGCTGCGCGGTGCGTTCGAGTACGTCAGCGAAGGCGCGTATCAGCGCATGAGCCTCTCGACCTGGTTGCGCACCAAGGGCGTGCTGTAAGTGGCGCTGTTTGATGAGGACTTCTTCCGTCCCACCAGCGGCGACCTGCGCCGCGATTTGGGGGCGGCAGCGGGCGAGGGCAAGGTGCTGGCGCTGTGGTGGGAGAGGGAGGGCTGTCCCTACTGCGCCATGCTCCACCAGGAAGCAATGCGCGAGCCGGTCTTGCGCGCCTATCCGACCCATCGCTTCTACACCGTGCGCCTCGATCGCTTCGGCGACGCGCCGCTGATCGATCTCGACGGCGCGGCGAGGCGCCAGGGCGAGATCGCGGTGCGTCACGGCGTGGTCGGCACGCCGACCATGGAGTTCCGCCTGGCCGATGGGCGCGAAGTGCTGCGCCTGCCGGGGTACGCCGAGCCCGCCATCCTGCTCGCGGCGTTCGAGTACGTGCAGATGGGCGGCTACCTGCACACCGGCATCGTCGGCTGGTTGCAGCAGCGCGGGTTGCTTTAGGGCGCCGCGCACGCCTCCAGCCGGTTCATGGTGAAGCTGCCGTCGCGCTTGCGATAGAACAGCGCCTGCACGGTCGCTTGGGTCGTCGACTGCAGGCGATAGGTGACACAGGTGGGATCGCCGGGGATCGCGATCATCCAGGTGTCGTCACCGACTTGCACCATTGTCGGCGGCGACGCGCAGGCGCCGAGGGCTACGAGCAATGCGGTCGCGGCTAGGCGCATCTAGAACCCCAGGCTGAAGCGGACGCCGCCGAAGGCAGCGGGTGCGGCGTCGCGATCGTGGCCCGGCTCGCGCGCCACGCTGACGAAGGTGGCGAGCGACGCGGCCTGGCCGACCGCGCGATCATAGGCGAGCTCGACGGTCATCTCGCGCCCGGACGGCGTGGCGTCGATGCGGCGGGTGGTGCTCGGCACGCTGCCGTCGGCGCGCAACGCGGTGGGGACGGTGACGTCGACCTCGGCTTGCTCGACGCGCAGAGGCTGGCCGAAGGCGAGACCGACGCGGTCGCCGCGGGTCAGCACGTCCTGCCAACGCACGCCGACGTTGTAGGAAGCGGCGCGGACGTCGCTCCAGCCCGAGAGCATGCCGTTCTCCATGTCGGGCCGCGCCAACCCCGTGGTCAGCGACGCGAACGCAGAGACGCCGGTGGTGATCGGCATTGCGCCGCCGAGGGTGACGAACTGGCTGCGCGTGCTGGCGAAAGTGCCGAAGCCGCCGGCTGCCGTGCTGCGGAACAGAGAAGCTTCTTCGTCGGCCTGGCCGAGGCCGAGGGCCAATTGGACGCGGCCGACGTTGGCCTCGAGCCATGCCTGGCCGAGGCTGGTGGCCGCGGACGGATCGCTGCCGTCGCCGCGGTGCCAGGCGAAGGAGAGGCGGGCGGTCTTGCCCATTTCTTGGCTGAGGAAGGCGCCGCTGCCGGTGCCGGCCAGTGTGAACTGCGGCAGGGTGAGGCGCGAAGCGAAGCCGATCGGCGCCAGAATGCTCGGCGCGCCGCGTCCGGCGGCGGCGCCGTAGTAGAGGCCGGTCTGGGTGTGCTCGGTGCCGGATTGCATCCACCACGAGCGCAGCGAGCGGTCTTCGCCATCCGGCTCGGCGAGGGTCGCCGGCAAGCGGGCCGAGTCGGTGAAGCTCAAACCCCAGTGGCCGAAGTCGCCGATGCGGCTCGCGACTGCGCGGTCGGCCGAGCGCAGCACCGCGCCCTCGAAGGCGCTGGCGCGCACGTCGCGGGCAGGCAGCACCGCGCCGCGCATGTCGATGTGGAAGTCGCGGCCGAGCATGTCGAGGGCGAGCACGTTGGCAAGCGCTGCGGACTGGGTGAGGCCATCGCCGAAGGCGGCGCCCAGACGCAACTCGGTCTCTTCGACCAGGGCCCCGAGGTCGACGGGTACCCAAAGGAAGCCGAGCGGCGCCAGGGCATCGCTCAGGCTGAGGAGGCCGCGGCCGTAGACGGCATCGGTGCCGTCGGCGCCGAGGTCGCGCGCGGTGCTGAGCAGCATCTCGACGATCTCAGCGGCTGTCGCGGTCGGAAAGCGCTCGCGCAGCACGGCGACGGCGCCGGCAACGTGAGGCGCCGAGAACGACGTGCCGTTGGCCGACGCGTAGCCGCCGGTGTTGGAGGTCGTCGTGATGCTGACCCCCGGCGCGACGATGTAGTTGGCGGAGGCGACGCCGGCGCGGTTGCTGAACCCGGCAATCGCGTTTGCGTCGTTCACGGCGCCTACGGCAACGACCAGGCCGCTGTAGGCAGGGTCGGCAGCGAAGCGCGCCGGGTATTCCGGGTTGGCGCCGGACGCGTTGCCGGCGGCGATGACGACGATGATGCCGGCGTTGGTGGCGGCGAGCAGGGCGCTGCGGAAATTGGCGTTGGGAATGCCGCCGCCACCCAGGCTCATGTTGACGATGCGGGCGCCCTGGGTGCGGGCGTAGTTCAGTGCCGCGGCTAGGTCGTCGTCCTGGAAGCAGGCGGAGAACGGGTCGCACGGGTTGAGGGCATCGGCGCGGATGGCGAGTAGGTCCGCCCCCCACGCGACACCGTGCATGCCGACGCCGTTGCGCTCGGCGAGGGCGACGCCGGCGACCAGGGTGCCGTGGCCGAAGGTGTCGTTGAGCGTCGTGCCATTGCCGGCGGCGATATCGGTGCTCTGGGGCAGGATCTTGCCGTCCAGGTCCGGGTGATCGACGTCGACCCCGGTGTCGATCACAGCAATGGTCTGGCCGGTGCCTTCCCAGCCGGCCTCGTATGCGTTGGCCGCCCGGATATTCGCCAAACCGTAGTTGGCCCGGAACTCCGCCGTCACGAAGGGGTTGCCGGAACCGCCACCGCCGCCCTCACCGCTGCCCCCACCGCCGCCGCAGGCAGCGAGGCTCAGCCCGAGGGTCAGACCGAGGCACAACGTCGGCGTCCCGGGAGGCATTTTTGGGTTGCGGTTGAAGGACATGGAGTCTGCTATTGTTGCGGCAGCGAAGCTTAGCCCACCCCTGCAACGTAGCAGGGGCCCGGGAACTGAGTCGCTCGGGGAATGGCGGGATGGGTGGGCCGGTAAGCCCGATGGCGCGTACGGTTGAAGTCCAAGCTGCCAACCAGGCGGAATTCGAGCTCCGCGAGCTGAAATCCACCATCTCTGCTCTGCGCTCGGCGCTTGAAGAGTCGCAGCACTCTGGCAATGCGCGCGTCCAGGAGGCCGTGGCCGGCCAGGACGCCGAAGTGCGCGAGCTCAAGACGACCATCCAGGCCCTGCGCGACGAGATGGAGAAGATGCGCTTCGACTCGGACAGCCGAGTCCAGGCCGCGACGGCGAGCTCAGCTGAGGAGATTCGCCAGCTGAAGCAGACGGCGCAGGCACTGCGCGAGCAACTCGACAAGCAGCGCTTCGAGGCCGACGCGCGTGTCCAGGCGACTGCGGCGATGTCATCGGATGAGATCCGCCAGCACAAGGGGACGATCCAGTCCCTGCGCGACCAGGTGGACAAGCAGCGCTTCGACGCCGATGCCCGAGTGCAGCAGACGTCCGCGTTGGCCAACGACGAGATTCGACAGCTAAAGAAGACGGTGCAGGGCCTCCGCGATCAGCTCGACGAGCGCACGCACTTCTTCCACGAGCAGATAAAGGCGCAGGAGCGCGACAATCGCCTCGAAGTGCGCGACATGCAGCAGGCCATCGCCGCCATGCGCGACCAGCTCGAAGCAGCGGGACGTCCGGTGCCGGCGATTCCCACCTCGAACAGGCCGAACTAGCTAGATGCAGCCCGTACCAGCCAGCAAGCGCGGCGGCGAAGCCACCGGGAGGCTGAAGGAGGTCGAGACCCTCCTCACCATCTCGCGCATGGTCGCCGCAATGGAGACGGTGGACGAGGTGCTGCGCACCCTCGTCGAGATCGTCGCGCGCGAGACCGAGTCCGAGCGTGGCTCGCTGTTCTTGAACGACCCGCAGACCGGCGAGCTCTACAGCCGCGTCGCGCTCGGCGACCACTCCAGAGAGATCCGCATCCTCAACAACACCGGCATCGCCGGTCACGTCTTCACGACCGGCGAGGGCCTGCTGATCCACGAACCCTACAAGGACAGCCGCTTCAATGCGGCGGTGGACGAGCAGACCGGCTTCAAGACGCGCAACATCCTGTGCGCGCCGGTGCGCACCGTGCGCGGCGAGATCATCGGCGTTGCTCAGGCCCTGAACAAGAAGAAGGGCCGCTTCAACAAGCGCGACATGGGCTTCATGGAAGCCATGACGACCCAGGCCGCGGTGGCGCTGCAAAGCACCCAGCTGGTCGAGAACGTCAAGCGCGAGCGCGCGCGCGAGATGCAGTTCCTCGACGTGGTCTCGGACGTCACCTCCGAGATCGACCTCTCGACCTTGCTGCAAAAGGTCATGTTCGAGGCGACGCGCATGCTCAAGGCCGAGCGCTCGACCTTGTTCATCAACGACGACAAGACCAACGAGCTGTTCAGCCGCGTCGCCCAAGGCGACGCCGGCATCGGCGAAATCCGCCTGCCCAACCACCTCGGCATCGCCGGCGCGGTGTTCACCTCCGGCAAGTCGGTGAACATCCCGCACGCCTACGCCGACCTGCGCTTCAATCCGAGCTTCGACAAGCGCACGGGCTACTTTACGCGCTCGATGCTCGCGGTGCCTGTTGTCAACAAGGACGGCAAGTGCATCGGCGTGACGCAAGTGCTGAACAAGCGCGGCGGCCCGTTCACCGACGAGGACGAGAGCCGCCTGAAGGCGTTCACGGCGCAGGTGTCGATCGCGCTCGAGAACGCCAAGCTCTTCGACGACGTCACCAACATGCGCAACTACAACCAGAGCATGCTCGAGTCGATGTCGAACGGCGTCATCACGATGGACGAGGAAGGCACCATCGTCACGTCGAACCACGCCGGCGTGCGCATCTTTAAGGCCGAGGAGACCGGCCTGATCGGCAAGAAAGCCAAGGACTACTTCGCCGGTGGCAACGCCTGGATTCTGGAGACGATCACGCGCGTCAACCAGACCAAGGAACAGGTGGTGATGCTGGACGTCGACCTCATCGTCGGCGAAGGCAAGGTATCGGCCAACCTCACGGTGCTGCCGCTCCTCAACACGTCGGGCCAGGCCAAGAAGCTCGGCACGCTGTTGATGATCGAAGACGTCTCCGACGCCAAGCGCATGAAGTCGACGATGTCGCGCTACATCGACCCCAGCATCGCCGAGAAGCTGATGGCGGCCGGCCAGGACGTGATGGGCGGCAAGACGTCGGTCGCTACAGTGCTGTTCTCCGACATCCGCAGCTTCACGACGCTGACCGAGGAGCTCGGGCCGCAGGGCACCGTGGCGATGCTGAACGAGTACTTCACCTTGATGGTCGATTGCATCGTCAAGGAGGAGGGCATGCTCGACAAGTTCATCGGCGATGCCGTGATGGCGGCGTTCGGTGTGCCGCTGCCCCACGACGACGACGAGGACCGCGCCGTGCGCTCCTCGATCTCGATGCTGACGCAGCTCGACCAGTGGAACACGGTGCGCCAGACCCAGGGCAAGAAGCCGATCCACATAGGCATCGGGCTCAACACCGACAACATCGTGTCGGGCAACATCGGCTCGCCCAAACGCATGAACTACACGCTGATCGGCGACGGCGTGAACCTCGCTGCGCGTCTGGAAAGCGCCTGCAAGCAGTACCACGCCAAGCTGCTGATCTCGGAGTACACCAAGGCCAAGCTCAAGGGCACCTACCGCATGCGCGAGGTGGACCATGTCGTGGTCAAGGGCAAGACCGAGCCGGTCGGCGTGTGGGAAGTGCTCGACTTCTACGGGCCGACGCAGTTCCCGAACCTCATGGACGTGGTGAACTACTTCCGCGAGGGCATCGCGCTCTACCGCGCCGGCAACTTCGACAAGGCGATCAAGAACTTCGGGGACGCACTGAAGGCCAACCCGAGCGACCACCTGTCGCAGACCTACATCGAGCGCTGCGAGTACCTCAAGGGCCACACGCCGCCCGATTGGAAGGGCGTGTGGATCATGAAGGAAAAGTAGACTCGGCTCTCTGGCACCCTGCGCTCCGCATAAGATATGCGCGAAATATGCAGATGACGCGCGCGTGAGCGCGCCCGTCGCAGCGTGCATGTCCGGGCCCGCTGGGTGGCACCGTTGCGGGTGTCTCAACGTAATTGCGTTGAAAATACGTGAGACGGTGCCGCTGTGCCGCACGCGAATCCGTCCGCGCCTCGAACCACCTTCAGTGTTCTTCGCATCCAGCACGCGCATGCGCGAGAGATGGCGCGTGAGACGATGCATGGAAAGGGCGCTGCAGATTTGATCGCAGGACGCTTGACGGCCGGAACGTCAGCGAAAATCCGTCAAGTCACGAGGAGTTGCGAATTTCCATCCGCGCGCTCCTAGAGCGGCCGACGTGCCGTAGGTTATCGAAGGTCGGGCTTGCCGCTATGGAACGCGAATGAGGCGTCGCGCAGCCGAGTTGCTTTCAAGATGCTCCTCGAAGGTTGTCGGCGTGCCCCTACCCTGCGTCCGATACTTCCAGAACGGCGTCGCTTCGCTCTACGACGAAACCACGGTCGACGAGTTGTTCCAGCGCGTACTCCCACCGGGCCGACGACCGTCTGTCGGACCGATCGCCAAATATCTTGCCGTTGGCCTGTATGTATCGGCCTCCCAGGGTATTCAGCCTCATGATGGTGCCGCCTTTGCCCGTCGTCGCGTCCACCAAAAGCTGAGTCGCCTCCTCCGATAGATCGTTCGCGGGACTCCTCGTTGCTGCCGGCTTAGGTGGGGTTTCCGTGCTGGGGACAGCGGTTGCGGCTCCAGGCGGGCGCGCCGGCCTTCGAGATTTCAGTTGGGCGCGTTCGCCGACAAGACCCGGGCGCAATCGGGCGAATCGATACGTTGCCGGCCGCGCACGCCACTCGCGCCGCCGCCGCGACACAGGTACACGAGTGCCGGTGATCGCACCTCGTCTCGCTCTCCCCGCGCTTTTGGCCGGCGCCGCGGCGCTCGGATTCTCGCCGATCGCCGTGCGGCTCTCCGAGCTCGGGCCGTCGGCCACCGCGTTCCATCGGGTGACGCTGGCGCTGCCCGTGCTGTGGCTGGCGACGCGGCTGCTCCTCAAGGCGGACGAGAGGCCGCAGCTTTCGCGGGCCGATCATCTGTGGATGGCGCTGGCGGGGGTGTTCTTCGCGGCGGACTTGGCGTTGTGGCATTGGTCGATCCACCTGACCACGGTCGCCAATGCGACGCTGTTCTCGAACTTTGCGCCGATCTTCGTCACCGCCGGGGCGTGGTTGTTCCTGCGCGAGCGCATTACCGCCGGGTTCCTGGTGGGCGGACTGTGTGCGCTGGCGGGAGCGATGTTGTTGATGCGCGGGAGCGCGGCCGCGGGAGGCGGGGCGCTGGTCGGCGATCTGCTTGGGCTGTCGACGGCCGTGTTCTATGGCGCGTACCTGGTGTGCGTGAAGGGGCTGCGCGAGCGGTTGCCGGCCTCGATCGTGATGCTGTGGAGCGGCGTCACCATGAGCGTGGTGCTGCTGGCGGTGGCCGTGGTGTCGGGCGAGTCGTTGTGGCCGCAGACGGCGCGCGGGTGGGTGGTGCTGTTGGCGGTGGCGTGGCTCAGCCATGCGGCGGGGCAGGGGCTGATCGCGTGGGCGCTCAAGCATCTGCCGGCGTCGTTCACGTCGGTGACGCTGCTGTTGCAGCCGCTGGTGGCGGCGGTGCTGGCGTGGGTGCTGTTCGAGGAAGCGCTGGGGCCGCTCCAGGCGGCCGGGGCGGCGTTGGTGCTGGCGGGAATTGTGTGGGCGCGGCGGAGTAGCGCGGCGTAGGGGGTTGGCGCGCTGCGCGCGATGTCTTACCCGCCCTCACCCAGGCTTCACCAACTCGCTGGCGCTCGTAAGCTGCGCCAGGCCTCTCCCGCCGAAGGCAGGCGAGGGAGTCTTGGTTAGCGATTGGAGCGCCAGAAGCCGCCGAAGAGGATGCCGGCGCCGATCGCGAAGCCGAGGTCGTAGCGCCAGGCGGCGTGGTTGGCCTCGTACATCTGCACGTTGTCGGTGAACAGCGAGATGATCAGCGTGAGGGGCGCGATGATGCCGTGCCAGATGCCGAGCCAGAAGCCGGCGTCGTGCGCCTCGCTGATCAGCGGATTGGGTCCGGGCGCGCAGGCGGCCAGGACCGCGATTGCCACGGTGGCGACGGCAAGGGTACGGCCAGAGACGCGACGGCGCTGCGACATTGCTTGAGCGTGACGGAACCGTCCGGGTAAGGCAACGGCCGTATGGCGGCGGCGCCATTTGCCGTAGGGGTGGGGCTGAACCCAGGAGGCGCCCCCCCCATGAACCACGCGGCCAAGCACTCCCTGCACCACGCCGACGTCGTGCGCATCGTCGGGCGGATCGACGACAGCCAGATCGCGGCCATCCTCGGCACCGGCGCCAGCGCCGAGCAGCTGGTCGAGGCGCTGACGTGGGTCGAGAAGAAGGGCGAGATGGGCGCGGAGGTGCGCCATCCGATGGATCCGCAGGTGGCGCAGATCTATTCGATTCTCGACGCGGCGAAGCCGGATTGGGAGACGGGGGAGCGATAGAGTTGGGAATGAGCGCGCTGCTTGCGCGCGGGTCTTACCCGCCCTCACCCGGGCTGCGCTAACTCGCTGCGCTCGCGAGCTGCGCCAATCCTCTCCCGCCGAAGGCGGACGAGGGACTCTATTTTTTGCGGAGCGGAGTGGGCGGGGGAGCGGGGGCCCGTTGGGCGGCGGCGGTGAGGCCGCTGAGGATGGTCGGCTCGAAGCGTTTCTTGATGGCGGCGATGCCGGTTTTGTAGAAGTTGCGCATGCCGGCGCCGATGCTGTCGGTCTGGGTCTTGTCCTTCGCTTCGTAGTTGCAGACCCAGGAGACGGTGCAGCTGCCGTCGCCGTGGTCCATCACCATCAGGGTGCTGATGTGGCTGGTGAGCCCGAGGCCGCCCTGTTCGATCGAATAGGTGTAGGCGAGCGGGTCGTCGGCGCGGGCGATCTGTCTCTCGATGAGGACGTCGCCGCCGGCCAGGGTCACCGTGCGGATGGCGCCGGCGCCGGACCCTTGAGTCTCCGCCGATTTGATGCCCGGCATCCACTTGTGGATGCCCTCGAAGCGGCCAACCAGCTCCCAGACTTTGGGGCCGGACGCTTTGACGTGCTCGGCCACGGTTACGTTCGGCATCTGGGTGAGGTGATCGCCTGTGGATAAGGCGGTGGAAAAGTCGCACAGCAGCCGCAGAAAGTCAGCCCTCGATTGTTACCGTGTGATCACCGTCACAACTTGGTCGCGCCGAAGGCGTGCCGGGCGCGCGTTGCGCCGAAGGCGCGCTGGGCGCGAGTCGCGCCGAAGGCGCGCTGGGCGCGAGTCGCGCCTGTTCCGGGCGACGCGCCCGTTCCGGGCGACCAGCCGGCGCGTGTATGGTGCGCCCCGTGCAGGAGTTCGACTACGCGCTGATCGTGTTGCTGGTGGCCGTCGCCGGTCTGGCGGTCGCGTCGTTGCTGGGGGCGAGCCTCGGGCCGTTGGATCCGGTCGAGGCGGTCGGCAGAGCGTTGGACTGGATGGGAGCGCAGCTCCCGGGCTGAAGGGTCGGCGTGACCCGAGAGCTTAGCTCACCACTCTTCCGGACCCTTGGTGCCGCGGTCGAGCGGCAGCACGCTGCGCAGCGCAAAGGCGATCTCGCGCTGGGTCTCGTCGGAAGCACCGACGCGGCGGGTCTTGAAGAAGGTGCCCTTCCACAATATGCGCTTGGTAGCGCAGTCGGTGAGGGTGGCGTGGACGCGCAGGTCGTCCTCGGTGCCGCCGAGCGTTGTCGCCAGCACGTAGCGCACGCCAAGCACGCGGCCCTGTTCGTGGTGCGGGATGGTCTCGCCGCGCATCGCCTCGGTGGCCCGGTCGTCGGCGAGGCGCAAGCCCAAGCCGCCGAGCTCCTGGGTCACGTCGCGGGCGAGCTCCTCGACGAGGGGGCCGGACAGCTTGGCGCCCGGCTCGGTCGCCATCGGCAGCAGCGCGAGGGAAAGGGGATGCGGCGGGCTCTGGGTCGCGTCGAGCTCGACGAACGGCGAGGTGTCCTCGGCCGCCTCGTAAGCGGCGACATAGGTCGGGTCGATGCGCGGGAAGACGATCGACATGGACGTCAGCAAGCCGACCATCCCTGCGCCCGCGGCGAGGATGGCGACATTGCGTGCCTTGTGATCGTTGCCCGCCATAGAGGTCAATGTAGCGCGCGGGGGAGTGTTTTTCACTACGGCGTACGACGGAGTTTTGTCGAACGCGATCTATCGGTGGGGGTCGAAGAGACGCACCGCTCGGCCGTTTTCGAGCTCGACTCCCTCACCCGTCACCGGGTGAGGAGGTCGGACCCCGCGCGAGCAGGAAGGTTCAAACCTGGAAAACGCGGCTCTGCAGCAGGTCCTCGGCCTCGATGGTGGTGAGGTCGTGGCGGGTCAGGTTGGTGCGGTCCTTGCGTCCGAACAGGCGGTTGGCCTGGCGCAGCTTGGCGCGGTCGAGGGCGTTGCGCATCGAGCGCGCGTTGGCGAAGTGCGGCATCTTCATGCGGCGCGGGATGTAGTCGCGCAGCACCTTCTGCGCCTCGGGCGTCAGCACGTAGTGCTGGGCGTCCACCATCAGCTGGGCGATCGACATCAGCTCCTTCTCCGAGTAGTCGGGGAAGTCGATGTGGTGGGCGATGCGGCTGCGGAAGCCGGGGTTCGACTGGAAGAAGACTTCCATGCGGTTGGCGTAGCCGGCGAGAATCACGACGAGGTCGTCGCGCTGGTTCTCCATGACCTGGAGCAGGATCTCGATCGCCTCGGCGCCGTAGTCGCGCTCGTTCTCCGGCTTGTAGAGGTAGTAGGCCTCGTCGATGAAGAGGACGCCGCCCATCGCCTTCTTGATGACTTCGCGCGTCTTGGGCGCGGTGTGGCCGATGTACTGGCCGACGAGGTCATCGCGCGTCACCGAGATGAGGTGACCCTGGCGCACGTAGCCGAGGTTCTTGAGGATCTCGGCCATGCGCAAGGCGACGGTGGTCTTGCCGGTGCCGGGGTTGCCGGTGAACGACATGTGCAGGGTCGGTGCGCCGGTCTCGAGACCCATGGAGCGGCGCGCCTTGTCGACGAGCAGGAGTGCCGCGATCTCGCGGATGCGCTGCTTGACGGGGGCGAGGCCGACCAATTCGCGGTCGAGCTTCTCGAGCACCGCCTGGACGTTCGAGCGCGCGAACTCGCCTTCGAGGTCGAAGGAATCGGGGAAGGCCTGTGCGCCTTCGCTCTTTTCTGGGGATTGATCGGTCATGGTGGCCCTGCGGTGGTGGGGCCATCGGACGTTGGCCTGGGCCCCGTCTCGGGTAGTGCTCCCGGGGCGCGTGGGGCGCCCCGGGAGTCGTCTTCGACTTCCTACTTGTAGCGCTCGCCGCGCGGCTTGTCGGTCGCGTAGGAGTGCACGGTGTAGTGGATGCTGCGGCCCGGCCCCTCTTGGCGGGCCAGTGCCAGACCTGGCTCGTACTTCGGACGGTTGACGATGAAGGACATCGCCACCGACTCGCGCCAGCGGGCGTTATCGAACGCCTGCACCTTGATGTAGTGGTTGGCACCCCACGTCTTGCGGCACTCGTTGACTTCGAGCATCACCGCCGCGGGATCCTTGGTGTCGAACATCGGCTGGCACCACATCTCCCAGTACGTGTTGCGGGGATGCGGGTCGTCGGTGAACTCGACGCTGACCGCAAAGCCCTGCTTGATGGCGTAGGCGATCTGGGCCTTGATCTGGTCGTCGGTCAGCGGCGGCAGGAACGAGAACTGCCCCTGCGTCATGTTGCGCGGATTTTCGTGCATCTGGGTTCTCCTAGGTTCCGATTTGTCTTGGTCGCGCGCTCCGAGCGCGAACTAGCGAGCCGGCGTGACTTGCGGCGTGAAGTCCGGCGTGTCGGTCGACTCGTAGTTGAACGAGATGTTCTTCCACGTATCGAGGCCGTGCTGCAGCGGCTTGCAGGACTTGGCGGCCTTGGCCAGGATTTCGGGACCCTTGGCCAGATAGTCGACGCCCTCATTGCGGGCCTGGACCATGGACTCCAGCGCGACGCGGTTGGCTTCGGCGCCGGCCTGGATGCCGTCCGGGTGGCCGATGGTGCCGCCGCCGAACTGCAGGATGACGTCTTCGCCGAGGTAGTGCAGCAGCTGGTGCATCTGACCGAGATGGATGCCGCCGGAAGCGACCGGCATGCACTTACCCAGCGACGCCCACTCCTGCTTGAAGAACAAGCCGAGCTCCGGCGCGACCGGGGTGTGCGGCTGGAGCAGGGTGTCGTAGAAGCCCTTCACCATCAGCGGGTCGCCTTCCAGCTTGCCGACGACGGTACCGGCGTGGATGTGGTCCACGCCCGCCATGCGCATCCACTTGCAGATGACGCGGAAGTTCATGCCGTGGTTCTTCTGGCGCGAGTAGGTCGAGTTACCGGCGCGGTGGAGGTGCAAGATCATGTCGTTCTTGCGCGCCCACTTGGAGATCGACTGGATCGCCGTGTAGCCGAGCACGAGGTCGATCATGATGATGACCGAGCCCAGTTCCTTGGCGAACTCGGCGCGCTCGTACATCTGCTCGACGGTGCCGGCCGTGACGTTCAGGTAGTGGCCCTTGACCTCGGCGGTCGCGGCCGAGGCGCGGTTGACGGCTTCCATGCAGTACAGGAAGCGATCACGCCAATGCATGAACGGCTGGCTGTTGATGTTCTCGTCGTCCTTGGTGAAGTCGAGGCCGCCCTTGAGCGCCTCGTAAACGACGCGGCCGTAGTTGCGGCCGGACAGTCCGAGCTTCGGCTTGGTGGTGGCGCCGAGCAGCGGACGGCCGTACTTGTCCAAACGCTCGCGCTCGACCATGACGCCGGTCGGCGGGCCCTGGAAGGTCTTCAGGTACGCGACCGGGATGCGCATGTCTTCGAGGCGCAGCGCCTTGACGGCCTTGAACCCGAACACGTTGCCGATGATCGACGCCGTCAGGTTGGCGATCGAATCGGGCTCGAACAGGTCCATGTCGTACGCGATGTACGCGAAGTACTGGTCGGGCGAGTTCGGCACCTTGTCGACGCGATACGCCTTGGCGCGGTAGAGGTCGGCCGCGGTCAGGCGGTCGGTCCACACCACCGTCCACGTAGCGGTCGAGGACTCGCCGGCGACGGCAGCGGCCGCCTCGTCGGCTTCAACGCCGGGCTGCGGCGTGATGCGGAACAGCGCGATGACGTCCGTGTCCTTGGGGACGTAGTCGGGCTGCCAATAGCCCATGACCTTGTACTCGAGCACGCCCGCCTTGTAGCGGTCGGCGCCCTTCAGTTCCTTCTTAGCCCCGGTCGGCGTAGCCATTTCCTTCTCCTTGTAATTCTCTGTCTCGAAAGTCTCTCGTCCGCGCGCGGACGCGCCTCGTATGCGTACCGATCTGCTCTCTAGTGCTTTGCTGCTTTGCTGCTCCGAATCAACGCGGCGACGCCCGGCAGGTCTTTGCCCTCGAGCCACTCGAGGAACGCGCCACCGGCGGTCGAAACGTATGTGAACTGATCGACGACCCCGGCGTGGGCGAGGGCGGCGACCGTATCGCCGCCGCCGGCCACACCGAGAAGCTTGCCGTCCTTGCACATCTTGGCGACCGCCTTGGCCACCGCATTGGTCGCGGCGTCGAACGGCGGGATCTCGAACGCACCGAGCGGACCGTTCCACACGACGGTCTTGCAGGTGCCGAGCTTGGCGATGATCGACTGCGCGGTCTTCGGCCCGAGGTCGAGGATCATCCCATCCGCCGGCACATTGCCAGTGGCAACCACCTGCGATGCAGCCCCGGCCTTGAACTCTTTGGCGACGACGACATCTTCGGGCAGCACGATCTCGCAGCCCGCCTTCTTGGCCTCGGCGTCGATCTTCCTGGCGGTGTCGACGAGGGTGGGCTCCGCCAGGCTCTTGCCGACCTGCACGCCACGGGCGAGCAGGAAGGTGTTGGCCATGCCGCCGCCGATCACCAGGACGTTGACCCGCTTGATGAGGTTGCCGAGGAGGTCGAGCTTGGTCGACACCTTGGCGCCGCCGACGACGGCCGCGACGGGGCGCACCGGGTTGGCGAGCGCCTTGTCGAGGGCGGTGAGCTCCGCCTCCATGCTGCGGCCCGCGGCGGACGGCAGCAGGTTGGCCAGCGCCTCGGTCGAGGCGTGCGCGCGGTGCGAAACCGAGAACGCGTCGTTGATGTAGATGTCGCCGAGCTTGGCGAGGTTCTTGGCGAAGGTCTGGTCGTTTTCCTCTTCGCCGTTGTGGTAGCGCAGGTTCTCGAGCACCACCACGTCGCCGTTCTTCATCTTGGCTACGACGGCCTCGGCCTCGGCGCCGATGCAGTCGTTGGCGAAGGGCACGGGGCGGCCGAGCACCTCAGCCACCGCCTTGGCGACGGGGGCAAGGGAGAGCTCCGGCACGCGCTTGCCCTTGGGACGCTCGAAGTGGGCGATCAGCACCACCTTGGCGCCCTTCTTGGACAACTCGCGCAGCGTGTCGGCAGTGCGCTCGATGCGGGTCTTGTCGGTGACCTTGCCGTCGCGCATCGGCACGTTCAGGTCGGCGCGCACGAGCACGCGCTTCCCCGCTACGTCGAGGTCGTCGATGGTCGCGAAACCCTTCTTGGCCATGTCGATCCTGCGCTCCGACTAGCCGAGCTTCGCCATCGCCTGCGCCGTATCGATCATGCGGCAGGCGAAGCCCCACTCGTTGTCGTACCAGGACATGACGCGGGCGAAGTTGTCGCCGACGGTGCGCGTCTCGAGCATGTCGACGGTCGAGGACCAGGTGCTGTGATTGTAGTCCGACGACACCAGCGGCTCGTTCGAGACGTTGAGGATGCCCTTGAGCTTGGCGCTCTTGGACGCCTCGGTGAAGGCGGCGTTGATCGACTCGACGGTGACCTTCTTAGTCGAGGTGAACTTGAGGTCGATCACGGAGACGTTGGCGACCGGCACGCGGATGGCTGTGCCGTCGAGGCGGCCCTTGAGCTCCGGCAGCACCAGCTGGATCGCCTTGGCGACGCCCGACGAGGCCGGGATCATCGACATGGCAGCGGCGCGCGCGCGGCGCGGATCGGAGTGCAGCGTGTCCTGCAGGCGCTGGTCGGCGGTGTAGGCGTGGATCGTCGTCATGAAACCCTTCTCGATGCCGAAGGCCTGGTGCAGCACCATGGCGACGGGCGAGAGGCAGTTCGTGGTGCACGAAGCGTTGGAGACGATCGTCTGCTTCTTCTCGAGCTTGTCGTGGTTGACGCCGTAGACCACCGTGAGATCGACGCCGTCAGCCGGAGCGGAGATGAGCACGCGCTTGGCGCCGGCCTTGATGTGGGCCTCGGCTTCCTCGCGCTTGGTGAAGCGGCCGGTGCATTCCAGCACCAGGTCGACGCCGAGGTCCTTCCACGGCAGCTTGGCCGGGTCCTTCTCGGCCAGCACCTTCATGACGCCCTTGCCCGCGTCCATGGTGTCCTTGGTCGTCGTGACAGTGCCGGCGAAGCGGCCGTGCACGGTGTCGTAGCGGAACAGGTGCGCGTTCGCGTCCACCGAGCCCAAGTCGTTGAGAGCGACGACCTGCAGGTCATTGCGGTTGGTCTCGATGATCGCGCGCAGCGCGAGACGCCCGATTCGTCCGAAACCGTTGATTGCTACCTTGGTCGCCATTCGATCTCTCCCCAAGCTCGATTTTAGTTGGCCCGATTCGATGTCCGCTCGCCCGGAAAGGTTCCCGGTTACTTCAGTTTTGCCTTCGCCGCCGCGACGACGTTCGCGGCGGTGATGCCGAAGTGGTTGTAGAGGTCCTTGATCGGCGCGGATGCGCCGAACGAGGTCATGCCGACGAATGCGCCGTGCTCGCCAACCAGGCGATCCCAGCCGAACGGCACCATCGCCTCGACGCCGACGCGCACGGTGTTAACGCCGACAATGCGGTCGCGGATTGCTTCCGGCTGCTGCTCGAGGAGCTCGAAGCTCGGCACCGAGACGACGCGGGTGGCGACGCCTTCGGCCTGCAGGATCTTCTGCGCTTCGATGGCGATGTGCACCTCGGAGCCCGTGCCCAGCAGGGTGACCTTGGCGGTGCCGGCGGCCGGCGAGATCTCGTAGGCGCCGCGGGCGCAGAGGTTCTCATCCGTGTGCTGCTTGCGCAGGACCGCGAGGTTTTGGCGGGTGAGCGCCAGCACCGACGGACCGGTCTTGTGCTCGATGGCGATCTGCCAGCACTCGGCGGTCTCGACCGCGTCGCACGGACGCAACAACAGCACGTTCGGCATGCAGCGCAGGGCCGCCAGGTGCTCGACGGGCTGATGGGTCGGGCCGTCCTCGCCGAGGCCGATCGAGTCATGCGTCATCACGTAGATGACGCGCTGGTGCATCAGCGCCGAGAGGCGCAGTGCCGGACGCAGATAGTCGGTGAAGATCAGGAAGGTGCCGCCGTACGGGATGACGCCACCGTGCAGCGCCATGCCGTTCATGGCCGAGGCCATGCCGTGCTCGCGCACGCCGTAGTGCATGTAGCGGCCGCCCCAGTTCTTCGGGTTCATCACGCCCATGGGCTTGGTGAACGTCAGGTTGGAGTGGGTGAGGTCGGCTGAGCCGCCGACCATCTCCGGCACCGCCGGGTTGTAGGCTTCGAGCGTCAGCTGGCTCGACTTGCGCGTTGCGATGTTCGGCGCCTCGTTCGAGAACTTGCGCTTGAGCGCCAGCACCGTGTCCTTGAAGCCGGCGGGCAGGGTGCCCGACGTGCGGCGGGTGAATTCGTCCTTCTTGGCCTTGTCGAGCTTGTCGAGGCGCACGCGCCAATCGGTCGCCGCCTTGAGCGAGCGGGTGCCGGCCATGCGCCACGCCGAGAGAATGCTCTCCGGGATCACGAACGGCTCGTGCGGCCAGTTCAGCTTGGCGCGGGTCGCGGCAACCTCGTCCTTGCCGAGTGCTGCGCCGTGCGCCGATTCGGAGCCGGCCTTATTGGGCGAGCCGTAGGCGATGATGGTCTTGCAGGCGATCATCGACGGCTTGTCGGTGACGGCCTGAGCTTCCTTGACGGCCTTCTCGATCTCGGCCGGGTTGTGGCCGTCGACCGATACGACGTGCCAGCCGCAGGAGCGGAAGCGCGCCGGCTGGTCGTCGGACTCGGAGAGGTCGGTCGGGCCGTCGATGCAGATGCTGTTGTCGTCAAAGAAGACGATCAGCTTGCCGAGCTTGTAGTGCCCGGCCATCGAGATGGCTTCTTGGGAGATGCCCTCCATCAAGCAGCCGTCGCCGGCGATGACGTAGGTGTTGTGGTTGACGATGTCGTCGCCGTAGAGCGCGTTCAGGTGGCGCTCCGCCAAGGCGAAGCCGACCGAGTTGGCGAGGCCCTGGCCAAGGGGCCCGGTGGTCGTTTCGATGCCCGGGTGCTTGGCGTGGCCCTCATACTCCGGGTGGCCGTTTGCCATCGAGCCGAGCTGGCGGAAGCGCTTGAGCTGATCGATCGTCCACTTCGGATAGCCGAGTAGGTACAGCAGGGCGAACTGCAGCATCGAACCGTGGCCGGCCGACAGGATGAAGCGGTCGCGATCCGGCCACTCGGGCTGGCTCGGATCGAACTTCAGGAACTTGGTGAACAGCACGGTCGCCACGTCGGCCATGCCCATTGGCATGCCCGGGTGACCCGAGTTCGCCGCTTCCACCGCGTCGATGGACAGGAAGCGGATGGCATTCGCCATGTCGTTGTGGCTGACCACCGACTCCTTCGACTTCTCTGCGACGGGCATGGGCGTGTTCCTTTCGTGAGACGGTTCGTCTCGCAACTAGATCGCGTGGACGCCGACCTGCGCCTTGACCATGTGGTAGGCGATCAGGAGCTGGGTCAGCGCGAGCGGATGGCTGATCTTCTGAGTCTGCTTCTCGTCGGTGTAGCTGCCGACGTTAGTGCGCAGGTGCTGCGCCTCGGGCAGGTGCGACCAGATGAGCTCTTCGAGCTTCTTTGCCTCGTCGTCGCCGATGTTGCCCGGAATCTCGAGCACGTCGACGGGCTTGCCGTCGCGGTCGCGCACGAGCTCGAGGTGCAGGCCCTTCTTGATGCCGGAATCGAGGATCGGCGACAGGTCGGGGTGCGGCAGCGTCGGACGCAGGGTGTGACGCACGTTGAGGTGCGCGCCCGACTCCTTCGAGTTGCTCTCGGGCGGATAGAAGCTGACGACGATGTCGGCGAAGGTGCGCTGCGGCCAGATGAAGGCCGGGCTGTCCTTCTCGCGCTTCTTCAGCGACTTCATCACCTCTTCCTTGGTGTAGTGCCGCTTGGCGGTGTCGCGCGCGACTTTCCAGCGCACGCGCAGGTCCTCGTCGGGCTCGACGTAGATCTTCACGTCGTAGAGGTCGCGCAGGCTGCGCGTGGTGAAGCCCAACAGGCCTTCGAAGACGATGAATTCTTTCGGCTCGACGTAGATCGGCCGGTCGAGCGTGCCGTGATCGTGGTTGTAGATCGGCTGCAGGATCGGCTGGCCTTGGCTGAGCAGGCGGATGTGCTGCTCCAGGATGTCGATGTAGTTGCAGCGCGGATCGAGCGCCGAGAGACCGTTCTCGGAGCGCTCCTTGCGGTCATAGCGGTGATAGTCGTCCGTGCAGATCACGGTGACGCGGTCGGGCCCCAGGATATTGGCAATGCCTGCAGTCATCGTCGTCTTGCCGGTGGCCGAGTCGCCGACCATGCCCAGGATCGTGTGTGGCTTCCGCTTGCCGCCCATGGTGAACCTTCCTGTGCTGCTCATCCGCGCCGTCTCGCTCCGCGTTGGCCAAACTACGGGCCCGCGGCGCGACCCTCCCTGTGACAAACCATCCGTACTCGGAACTTACTTCGCCAGGATCTTCGCAACCGGGTTGCTGCGCAGACGAGTCGCCACCGGCATCGTGGTGCCGACGAGCGGGCGGCAGTAGTTCAGGAACGCCTCGGTGACGTCGCAGTTGTTCGCCGCGATCATCGAGTCGTCCATGACCTTGGTCTTGCCGGCCACTTCCTCGAGCTTGGTGAAGCGATAGTCGATGGCGTAGTTGCCGATGCGGTGCATCGTAACGGTGCCGTCGCCCTTGCCGAACGCGGCGAACTGCACGGCCTTCGATCCGACCTCGCGCGCTTCGCGCTGATCCGAGTCGGACACGCAGCCGAGGAACGAGCGCTGCAGATAGCCGAAGGTGTCGCCGCGCACGCGCTTGATCTTGAGATCGGTCTTGATCTTGTCGGTGAGCAGGTCGGCGAGGGCGCCGGTGCCGGACAGCTGCACGTTGCCGTGGTCGTCGCGCTCGACGTTCGGGCCGGCGAGCTTGCTGATGATCGGCGTGCCGTCGGCATCATGGATGCCTTCCGAGACGGCGATGACGCAGCGCTTGTGTTGGTCGTTCACGCGCTTCACATCGGCCAGGAACTTGTTCGTGTCGAACACGCGCTCCGGCAGATAGATCAGGTGCGGACCGGAGCCCGGGTAACGGCGCGCCAATGCCGACGCCGCGGTGAGGAAGCCGGCGTGGCGGCCCATGACGACACCGACGTAGACGCCGGTGAGTGCCTCATTATCGAGGTCGATGCCGGCAAACGCCGATGCGACGAAGCGCGCCGCCGAGCCGAAGCCGGGCGTGTGGTCGTTGACCATCAAGTCGTTGTCGATGGTCTTCGGAATGTGGATGCAGGTCAGCGCGTACTTCGCCTTGCGCGCTTCGTCGGCGACGATGCGGACCGTGTCCGACGAGTCGTTGCCGCCGATGTAGAAGAACGTGCCGATGGCGTGCGCCTTCAGAACGTTCAGGATGTTCTGGCAGTAGGCGAGGTCGGGCTTGTCGCGCGTGCTGCCCAGAGCGGCGCACGGCGTTGCCGCGACGGCTTCGAGATTCTCGGCCGTCTCCTGCGAGAGGTCGACGAAGTCCTCGTTAACGATACCGCGCACGCCGTGGCGCGCGCCGTAGACGTTGGTGACCGAAGCGAAGCGGCGTGCTTCGAGTGCGACGCCAACCATCGACTGGTTGATGACTGCAGTCGGTCCGCCGCCTTGCGCGACAAGGACTTTGCCATGCAACATTTTGACCCCTCCCGATGTCGGCGCGACGATCTATGCGTCGTCTTCGCCGTTGCGCCGTTGCGCCGTTGCGACCGCCATCGCAGTTCTCTGGCGCCTGCTTCCCTCCGTGCCCAACGGAGCGGACGCACACTCATCATACAGTTTCGTGAACTCGAAAGAACCCCCGATTGGGTAGTGCATGCCTACCCGTTCAGGCGGGTTCCTGAACCTACCCAGAGCTCTGGGTGGGCTCTATCCTACCCTTGATCTGCGTTCGGGAATGCGGCGTGATGTCGCGGGTAGGGGCGCGGCCGCGCCCGCCGCGGCGCCTTCCGCCTGGGCCGACAGGTAGGCGGTGACCGCCTGGGTGCGGTTGTTGACCCCGAGCTTGGCGTAGAGGTTCTTCAAATGGAACTTCACGGTGTTCACCGAAATCCCGAGGTCGGCGGCGATATTTGCGGCCGGCCGGCCGGCGCGCAGCAGCGCGAGCAGCTCCTTCTCGCGCCGCGTCAGCGCGACAAACGGGTCGGTGTCGAGGGTGCGTACGTCGATGTAGGGGAACACCATGCGTCCGTCGGCGACCGCCGCGACGGTGTCGAGGAGCTCCCCGGCAGGTGCGTTGTTGATGCAGAAGCCGGCGCCGCCCAGGGACATGACGGTGCCCGGCAGGTCCGCCGCCGGACTATCGGCGTAGACGACGATGCGCGGCGCCGCCGCGCGATCACGTAACGCCTGCAGCACGCCGCGGCCATCGAGGTAGGGCATGGCCCAGCCGATGATGCCGACCTGGAAGGAGAGGCGGTCGACGGCTTCGAGGAAGCGCTCGCCGTCGGCGGCGACGGCGACGACGCGGAAGCGTTCGTCCTCCGAGAAGATGCGTTCGAGGCCGGAGAGCACGACCGGGCTGCGGTCGGCCAGCACGATGCGCACCGGCACCGGCTTCGGCCGCTTCGGCCGCGTCTCGCTGCGGCTTTCCGTGCGGCTTTCGGGGCGCCCATCGGCGCGCGAGTCGGCCATCAGCCCCACAGCTCCGGCGTCGGTGGATACATGACGCCGTCCGCATAGTTGATGCTGGGCGTGCGGTCGTGGCTGAGCAGGAGCGGCGCGTCGAGGTCGACCACGGTCGCGTACGCGCCGAGCAAGAATGCCGGTGCCATGCCGAGCGACGTGCCGATCATGCAGCCCATCATCACCGCAATGCCACGCTCCTGGGCATATTGCACCATCCGGATCGCCTCGGTCAGGCCCCCGGTCTTGTCGAGCTTGATGTTGATGTAGTCGTAGCGGCGGCCGATGGTCGCCAGGTCGTGGGTGTCGTGCACCGATTCGTCGGCGCACACCGGCACGACGCGGCCGACCGCATCGAGCGCCGCATCCTGGCCGACAGGCAGGGGCTGCTCCACGAGGCGTACGCTGAGGCGGGCGAGCTCGGCCGCGTACTCGGCGTACATCACCGGCGTCCAAGATTCGTTGGCGTCGATGATGAGCTCGGCCTCGGGCGCCTCGGCGCGCACCGCGCGGATGCGCGCCAGGTCATCGGGCCCACCGAGGTTGAGTTTGAGCAGCGGCCGGCGCGCGTGCTCGGCGGCGACCGCGGCCATGGCGGCCGGCTTGTCGAGGGCAATGGTGTAGGCGGTGACGAGCGGCTTCGGCTCGGGTAGCCCGGCGAGTTGCCAGACCGGCACCTGGCGGCGCTTGGCTTCCAGGTCCCACAGCGCGCAGTCGAGGGCGTTGCGCGCCGCACCGGGACCGAGCTCGGTCTGCAGCTGGGCGCGCGTCATGCCGCCCTCGATCTGCTTGCGCATGCTTTCGATCTGGGCGCCGACGGACTCGAGTTTTTCGCCGAGGCGGCGATAGGGGACGCCTTCGCCACGGCCGCGAATGCCGTCCTGATGAATCTCGACCATCAGCACCTCGGCCGCCCACTTGCGCGCCCGCGTGATGGAGAAGCTGCCGCCGATGTCCCAGGACTCTTCGCGAACGATGAGACGGCGCGACATCTCGCGCTAGAGGTCGAGCAACAGCCGCGGCGTCTGGGAGCGGCTGACGCAGGTGCACATGCGGTTGGCGGCGCGCTCGGCGTCGAGAAGGACGTTATCGCGGTGGTCGGGGGTGCCTTCGAGGACCTGGACCGAGCAGGTGCCGCAGGTGCCGACCTTGCAGTCGTAGTCGGTCTTCACGCCGGCGGAGAGGAGGGCGTCGAGGATCGACACCTTGGCGGCGACCTGGATGGTCTGGCCGGTGCTCTTCACGACCACTTCGACCGGACCGTCGCCCGGGCGCGGCTCGGGTTTCGTGAAGGCTTCGGAGTGGACGGTGCCATCGGGCCAACCGAATTGGTGGGCGAGGGCGTGCACCTCCTCGAGCATCGAATGAGGGCCGCACACGTAGACGTGGGTGTTGGGCCGCACGGTCCGCAGGATGGCGGGCAGGTCAATGCCGCCGTTGGCCGGGTTGCGGCCGACGTACATCTTCGCCTTGTCCTTGAAGCCGTCGATCTGGGTGCGGAACCCCATGCGTTCCTTGGTTCGGCCCGTGTAATGGACCTCGAACGACTTTGACGCGGCGTCGAGCTCGTAACACATGGCCAGGATCGGAGCGATGCCGACGCCGCCGGCGATCAGGATCGAATGCTCGGCCTCGCGGAGCTCGAAGAAATTCTTCGGCGGCGTGATCTCGACCACGTAGCCGAGGCGAATGCTCTCGTGCAGGAAGATCGAGCCGCCGGTGCCCTCGTCCTCGTATTTGACGGCGATGTGGTAGACGAACGGCTGCTCGCCGGGCGGGCTGGCGAGCGAGTACGAGCGCCGCGCCCGCAGCTTCCCGGGCAGGATGACGACGACGTCGATGTGCGCGCCGGCCTTGAATTCGGGCAGGGGCGCGCCGGTCTCCGACACGAACTCGATGCCCTTGATGTCCTCCGCCTCGTGGCGGACGCGGTGCACCTTGACCCGCAGCAGCTCGGGCAGCGCCGGCTTCGCTTCGGGCGGCGGTGCGGCCTGGGTGGTGTCGGGTGTGTTCGGTATCTCCGCCACGAGCGGTTCCTCCTGCGGTGGTCGTGGGTCGTAGCCTATGTGCGAGTAACGAGATAGTCGGAGCGCGCGCAAAACTCAACCGAGCCAGCCGTGATCGGCGTCGTGGCACGACAGCGGGCCGAGGATCGGGGTATGATTTGCGCGCGGGGGGATGGATGGGTTGCGAAATGCCGCGACCCAGCAGGGGGTGCCTTGTCCGGCAAGGAAATTCTCGAGCGCCAGGTCTTTGGGCCGGGCGACGTCATCTTTCGTATCGGCGAACCGCCGCGGGTCGCCTACCTGATCCAAGCCGGCACCGTGAACATCACGGTGCCACACGAGGACAAGGACAAGATCGTCGGGACGCTGGCGCCGGGGGATTTGTTCGGCGAGATGGCGCTTGTCGATTCCCAACCGCGCTCGGCGACCGCCGTCGCGGCCGCCCATACGACGTGCATTGTCATCACACCGACGGACTTCAGCCGTCGTCTGGAGAAGTCCGACCCGTTCGTGCGCGCCATGGTGCGACTGCTCACCAAGCGCCTGCGCAAGATGACCCCGAGCTGAACGAGCGTGGGAAGGTTCGTGCTCGCGGCCTTTTGAGCCAGTTCTGGCGGGTTTGAGAATAATTCGCAGTTGTCCGCAGCCCCCCGGGGCAGTATGAAGGGTGCAGCCGAACGCGTGCGGGGGCGCGGCGGAAGCGGCTGTATGGCTTCTTTTCAGCCGATTCTTTGGCCTCCCTTTAGCTTCGCCGGGGCGCGTTACCGAACCGCACGCATGAGCATGATGGTCAAGTTCTGGGGGGTACGCGGGAGCATCGCGTGCCCGTCCCAGCAGCATTTGAAGTATGGCGGCAACACGAGCTGCGTCGAAGTGATGGTCGATGACCAGCCGGCCGCCATCCTCGATTGCGGCACCGGGATCCACGGCTTGGGTGCGGAATTCCTGCGCCGCGAGATCAAGCACGCAACGATCCTGATGTCCCATACGCACTGGGACCACATCAACGGCTTTCCGTTCTTCGCGCCGGTGTTCCGCAAGGACTGCAGCCTGGCGATCTACGCCGGACATTTGCACGAGCGCGGCGGCATCCAGCAGGTGCTCTCCGACCACCTAGAGCAGCCGCTGTTCCCGGTGCCCCTCGAGCTGATGGGCGCGCGCAAGGATTTCAACGATTTCCAGCCGGGCACCAGTTTCGACATCGGCAACCAGATCAAGGTGAAGACCGCGAAGCTCAACCATCCGGGCGGCGCCACCGCCTACCGGCTGGAGCACAACGGCGCGGCGGTCTGCTACGTTACCGACACCGAACATATGCCGGGCAAGCCGGACCAGAACGTGCTGGCCCTGATCGAGGGCGCCGACCTGGTCATTTACGATTGCACGTACACCGACGCCGAGTACCCGAAGTACGTCGGCTGGGGACATTCCACCTGGCAGGAGGGCGTGCGCCTCTGTCAGGCCGCCAACGCTAAGCAACTGGCGATCTTCCACCACGATCCCGGCCACGACGACACGTTCATGATCCACCTCGAAGCCGAGGCGCGGCGGGTGTGGAACGGGACCATCGTCGCCCGCGAGCAGATGATCATCGCCGTCGGCTGATCGTCGCTTCTTCCCAGCTGCTCGACGCCGGCGCTCGACCGGCCTAAGTGAAGCGCCACGCGCGAGCGACTTCGTCGATCGCGCTGTTTGAAATCTGACGCATTTTCAACGGCGAACCGCTACACACTTCGCCGGAAAATGCTCTAGCGAGGCGCCGCCGAAATCATGTTGTCGCTGGCCTTCGGCCTGAAATTCGAGGACCTGTACGACCGCGCCGGAGTGGAGCGCATCGACGGTGCGTTCGTGCGCTGGCTGGCCGCCGCCGAGGCGGCCCTGGCCGAGCGGCTGAAGGTGGCGCGCGGCGAGCCGCTGCTGGTCGATCGCAAGGCGCACGCCGAGCTGATGCTGGCGATCGCGCCGCACCTCGACGACTTCGTCGCCAAGCTGTTCGGAGTCGAGGCCGAGGCGAAGAAGCTCGCGACGGAGATCAACGAGCTCGCGCCCCTGTACGCGTGCAAGCGCCTGTTCGTGCAGCGCCGCGCGGTGAAGAAGTATGGCGACCAGGCGGCGTCGTACGACGGCGCGGCGCTCGCGCGCCAGCTCGAGTCGATGCTGGAGCTGGCGATCGTTGGCGCGGAGAGCGAGCTCGAGTTCGCGCGCGTCGTCAACACGATGCTGGAGAACGAGACGGCGAACGCGGAAGGTCTCGAACTGGCCGGCCAGTACGCGGCGTGGGCGACTCTGACGGACGCCGGAAAACATCGTCACGCCGGCGGCGTGCTGTTCAAGGTGCCGGGCAAGGTCGAGCCGGAGCACCTGCTACCGCTCGAGTCGCACCACCTGCCGCGCACCGGCAAGGACGTGCAGGCGTGGGCGCTGGGCGAGCATCACTTGCGCCGGCGCGAAGGGTTTGCGCTCACCGACCCGGGGCACGACCTCGAGCACGCGCTCGATCACGCGCACTACTGCATCTTCTGCCACAACCAGGGCAAGGACAGCTGCTCGCGCGGCTTGAAGGACAAGCCGGCAGCGGGGCAGACGACGGCGCCGTTCAAGAAGAGTCCGTTCGGCGTGACGCTCGCCGGCTGCCCGCTGGAGGAGCGCATCTCCGAGATGCACACGGCGAAGACCGCAGGGCATTCGCTCGCGGCGCTCGCCATCGTCACGGTCGACAATCCGATGGCGGCCGGCACCGGTCATCGCATCTGCAACGACTGCATGAAGGCGTGCATCTACCAGAAGCAGGAACCCGTCGATATTCCGCAGGTCGAGACGCGCGTCCTCAAGGACGTGCTCGAATTGCCCTACGGCTTCGAGATTTATTCGCTGCTAACGCGGTGGACGCCGCTCGACTTGCACCGGCCGTTCCCCAAGGCGCACACCGGCAAGAAGGTGCTGGTCGCCGGCATGGGTCCGGCGGGATTCACGCTGTCGCACCACCTGATGAACGACGGCCATACGGTGGTCGGCGTCGATGGATTGAAGATCGAGCCGCTGGCGGCGGACCTGTCGGGCGTCGATGTACACGGCAAGCGCGTGCCGTTCCGTCCCATCCGCGACGTGGCCGAGCTCTATGAGCCCTTGGATGCGCGCGTCATGGCCGGGTTCGGCGGCGTCGCCGAGTACGGAATTACGGTCCGTTGGGACAAGAATTTCCTCAAGATCATCCGCCTGCTGTTGGAGCGGCGAGCTGAGTTCGCGCTGTTCGGCGCGGTCCGCTTCGGCGGCACGGTGACCGTGGACGAGGCCTTCGCCATGGGCTTCGACCATGTCGCACTGGCCATGGGTGCAGGGCGCCCGACGGTGCTGCCGCTCCCCAATGGTCTCGCGCGTGGCGTCCGCGCCGCGTCGGACTTCCTGATGGCGCTGCAGCTCACCGGCGCGGCGCGCACCGATTCCATCGCCAACATGCAGGTGCGCCTGCCGGTGGTGGTGATCGGCGGCGGCCTGACCGCGGTCGACACCGCGACGGAGTCGCTCGCCTACTACCCGGTGCAGGTCGAGAAATTCCTGGCGCGCTACGAGACGCTGGTGGCGGAGCGCGGCGACAAGGCCGTGCGCGCCAAATGGGACGCCGAGGAAGCCGAGATCGCCGACGAGTTCCTCGTCCACGCGCGCGCTATTCGCGCGGAGCGTGCGACTGCGGCGCGCGAGAAGCGTCCGGCAAAAGTCCGTGAATTGCTGCAGTCGTGGGGCGGCGTCACCATCGCGTACCGCAAGCGGCTCGTCGATGCGCCGAGCTACACGCTGAACCACGAAGAGGTCGGCAAGGCACTGGAGGAGGGCATCTTCTTCGCAGAAGGCCTGTCGCCGGTGGCCGTCGAGGTGGACGAGCGCGGCCATGCCAAGGCGATCCTGCTGTCGCGCCAGGTGCGCCAGCAGGATGGCGACAAGTGGATCACCTCGGAGACGGTCGAGCACTTGCCGGCGCGCAGCATCCTGATCGCGGCCGGTACGCAGCCCAACACGGTGCTGGCGCGCGAGGATACGTCGTCGGTCACGGTGGACGGCCGCTACTTCCGCGCCGTCGACGAGCAGGGCCGGCCGGTGAAGCCCGAGCACGTGCGCAAGCCGCATGTGCCGCAGGTGCTCGCCGCCATTCGCTCAGATGGGCGCGCCATCAGCTTCTTCGGCGATTTGCATCCGTCCTTCGCGGGCAACGTCGTTGGCGCCATGGCGAGCGCCAAGCAGGGCTTCCCCGTCGTCTCGATGATGCTGGCGAAGCATGCGCCGGCGAGCCGCGACTCTGGCGCCGCATTCCTTGCGCGTCTCAACGAGGCATGGCGCGCGACGGTGCATGACGTCATCCGCCTGACGCCGAACATCATCGAAGTGGTGGTTCACGCCCCCGCCGCGGCGCGCGCGTTCCATCCCGGCCAGTTCTACCGTCTGCAGAACTTCGAGGTCCTCGCGCCCAAGGCGAACGGCACGACGCTGGCGATGGAAGGTCTCGCGCTGACCGGCGCATGGGTCGATCGCGACAAGGGCCTCATCGGTCTCATCGTGCTGGAGATGGGCGGCTCGTCCGACATCTGCGCGCTGATGAAGAAGGGCGAGCCGTGCGTGCTGATGGGCCCGACCGGTGAGCCGACGACGATCGCCAAGGGCGAGACGGTGATGCTGGCCGGCGGCGGCCTCGGCAACGCGGTGCTGTTCTCGATCGGCCGCGCCTATCGCGATGCAGGGTCGAAGGTTCTCTACTTCGCCGGCTACCGCAACGCCATCGACCGCTACCACGTCGCCGACATCGAAGCGGCGGCGGACACCATCATCTGGTGCGTCGACCAGGGCACGGCGTTCAAGCCGGGACGGCCGGACGACTTCACCTTCGTCGGCAATATCGTGCAGGCGATGCTGGCCTACGCCGAGGGCAAACTCGGCAAGCCTCCCATCGGTCTAGGCGAGGTCGACCGCATCCTCACCATCGGCTCGGACCGCATGATGGCGGCGGTGGGGTCCGCCCGGCACGGGGTGCTCAAGCCGTTCCTGAAGCCCGAGCACGTGGCGATCGCCAGCATCAACTCGCCCATGCAGTGCATGATGAAAGAGATCTGCGCGCAGTGCTTGCAGCCCCACACCGACCCGGAGACGGGGGAGACCACCGCGGTGTTCTCCTGCTTCAACCAGGATCAGCTGCTCGACCACGTTGAATTCCCGGCTCTGGCCCAGCGTTTGCGCCAGAATTCGGTGCAAGAGAAGCTGACCGCCCAGTGGATCGACCGGTGCCTGGTCGAACTCCAGGTTCGCCCAAAGGTTGCGTAAGGTTAACGGAGAATCCTTCCACAAAGGATGAACTGGACCCTTGGAGTCAACGATTCCGGCCTGTTAGGGTAGGGCCGGCGACTTATGGCGAACTACAACTTCGATATGTTCAACGTCCTCGTCGTTGAGGACAACCGCTACATGCGCAGCATGCTGCGCACGCTGCTGTATGCCGTTGGCGTCGGCAACGTGCTGACGGCGTCCGATGGCGGTGAGGCCATCGAACTGTTGCGCAAGGTCAAAGAGGCTCCGGCCACCGCCGGCGTCTCCTCGATCGACATCATTTTTTCCAACTGGCAGATGGAACCAGTGGACGGAACGATGCTGCTGAAATGGGTGCGGCGCTCGAAAGAGTCGCCGGATCGCTTCATGCCCTTCATCATCGTGTCCGGGTTCGCCGACTACCAACGCGTCAGCATCTGTCGCGATCTCGGAGTCACGGAATTTCTCGCGAAGCCATACTCGGTGGACAGCTTGCTTGGTCGCTTGACGGGACTCGTCGAGCGTCCACGCCAGTTCGTGCTCACCGAAAACTATTTCGGTCCGGATCGTCGCCGCCGTCCCACGCCGCAAGCGCTGGAACGCCGCGTGATGAAAGAGTCGGAGATGGAAATCATCTATGACGACCGCTGAGCAGACGGCACAGAACGCGGGTGAGGCGGAGCACGATGCGAAGCGCATCAAGGTGCGCCTGTTCCGCCTGCGCAACAAGCTGAAGGAAAAAGCCGGCGTCGGCCGCGCCGGCGCGGGCGACAGCACCATCGCGGTAGAGGCGCTGGAAAAGGCCCTGACCGAGATGAAGAAGTCCCAAGAGGACTATCCGGACTGGGTGCGCGCCACGTTGAACGAGCTCGCCGACGACCTGAAAGCCGCCACCGAGGGCGAGGAAGAAGAACGTCGCAAGCGCTTCCGCCACATCGGCGCAATGGCCCACGAACTCAAGGGTCAGGGCGGCACGTTCGGCTACCCGTTGATCTCGGTGTTCGGTAAGTCGCTGAACGAGTTCACCGACCGCGAAGCGAACATCACTGACAACCATCTTGAGATCGTCAAGGCGCATATCGACGTGATGCGCGCCGTGATCAAGAACCGCGTCGCCGGTGACGGCGGTGACGTCGGCCGCGAGCTGATCGCGGTGCTCGATCGCGCCATCAAGAAGCACGCCGCGCCGGTGCCGCCGCGCCCGACCGCGCAGAGCAACCGGATTCCGCTCAAGGCCACTGTCACGCGGCCGACGAAGCCGGCAGCGAAGAAGTAGGCGGCGTGACCAAGCGCATCGTCGTCGGCATCTCGGGCGCTTCGGGGATTGTCTACGGCATCCGCATGCTGGAGGCGCTGCGCGACCTCGGCCACGAGACGCACCTCGTCATGACGCGCTCGGCCGAGCAGACGCTGGCCATCGAGACCAAGCGCAAGATCGCCGAGGTACAGGCGCTCGCCCACACGGTGCACGCGGTGACCGACATCGGCGCGGCGCCGTCGTCGGGCTCGTTCGCCACCGACGGCATGGTGGTGGCGCCGTGCTCGATTCGCAGCTTGTCGGAGATTGCCACAGGCGTCACATCGAACCTGCTGACCCGCGCCGCGGACGTCACTCTGAAGGAGCGCCGCCGCCTGGTGCTGCTGGTGCGCGAGACGCCGCTGCACACCGGTCACCTGCGCACCATGACGCAGGCCTCTGAGCTCGGCGCGGTGATCTTTCCGCCGGTGCCGGCGTTCTACGGCTGGCCGCAGAGTGTCGAGGACATCGTCAACCACACGGTGGGCCGCGTGCTCGACCTGTTCGGCATCGAGAATGTGCTGGCACCGCGCTGGGGCGCGGCTCCCGAGGATGGAGGAAAGGCCGTGCGCGCCTTTCCGCGCCGATGAAGAAACTTGCGATCACCCTCGGTCTGATCCTTGCTGCCGCGCCGGCCCTGGCCGACTACCGCGCCGGCTGGACCGCCTACGAGGCGGGCGAGTTCGAGACTGCGGCGCGCGCTTGGCTGCGGCCGGCCGAGCTGGGTGACGCCCAGGCGCAGCACGCCATGGCGATTCTTCTGCTTTATGGGCGCGGCATTGCGGCGGATTCGACGGATGCGGCAGCGCTGCTGGCGCCGGCAGCCGCGGCGGGCCATGCCGAGGCGGCCTACGCCCTCGCGACCCTGTATCAGGACGGCGACGGGGTCGATCGCGATCTGGTGGAAGCAGCGCGCCTCTACACCATCGCCGCGATGACCGGACACGCGAGCGCAATGAATAACCTCGGCATCATGCTGGTGCTGGGGCAGGGCAGCGCGCCGGATCCGGCGAGCGCCCACACCTGGTTCGGCATTGCCGGGCGTCTCGGCGACGCGGCGGCGGCGCGCAACCGTGACCGCACGGCGGCCCAGTTGTCGCCGGCCGAGCTCGCCGCCTCGGAGCGCGCCGTCGCGTCCTGGCGCGCAGCGCCACGACCGGTGACGGCGTTGCCGCTCAATCCGGCCGAAACCTATCCCGGCGCCATCAACGCGCTTGCCCACGTCGCGCGCGCACTCGGCATCCCGGAGCCCGACATCGCCACGCCCGCGGTCGTTACGGTGGACTTGCTGGCGGTTGCCACGCCGGTGACACCCGCAACCGCGGCGGTCGTCGAGCCCGCGGCGCCCGCACCGGTCGCCGAGTTGGTGCTGCCGCCGACCATCGTGGTGGTGCCGCACCTGCCGCGGCCGGAGGCCGCGCAGCCCGAGTTCGTCATCCCGCCGCAGATCGTCGTGTTGCCGACGATTGCGACCGGCGCACCGATCCAGATCGCCCCTCGTCGCTAGCTAGACGCCGAGCGTCCGGTCGAGGACGTCATCGGTCAGGCCCTCGGCGGTGCCGCGCCAGGCGACGCGGCCCTTTTCGAGAATGACGATGCGATCGGCGATGCGGCGGATCGGCGCGACGTGCTTGTCGATCAGCAGGATCGATTGGCCCCGCGCCTGCAGGGTGGCGAGGCACGCCCAGATCTCCTGGCGCAACGCCGGCGAAAGCCCTTCGGTCGCCTCGTCGAGGATCAAGAGCGCAGGGTTGGTCATCAGGGCGCGGCCGATGGCGAGCATCTGCTGCTCGCCCCCGGACAAGGTGTTGGCCATGGCGCGCATGCGCGCGGCCAGCTGGGGAAACATCGCCAGCACGCGCTCGACCGTCCACGGATCCTTCCCGGAACGGCCAGGGGATGCGGTCGCGGTCAGGTTCTCGCGCACCGTGAGATTGGGAAACGTCTGGCGGCCCTCGGGCACCAGGCCGATGCCGGCGCGGGCGATGCGGTAAGTCGGCTGGCCGCGCAACTCGCGGGTCTCGAACAGGACGCGGCCGCGCACCCACGGCGCAAGACCCAGGATGGATCGCACCAAGGTCGTCTTGCCCATGCCGTTGCGGCCCATGAGCGCGACGACTTCGCCCACGCCGACGTCGAAGCTGACGCCGTTGAGCACGCGCGCCGGTCCGTAACCGGCCTCGACCCCTTTGAGGCGCAGGAGCGGCCTCACAAGCCTTCCCCGAGGTAGGCGGTGCGCACGAGCGGGTCCGCGCGAATCGCATCGGGCGCGCCGCTGGCGATGACGGCGCCGTCGACCAGCACGGTGATGCGGTCGGCGAGGGCGAACACGGCGTCCATGTCGTGCTCGACCAGGACAATGGCGATCGGTCCGGCGATGCTGGCGATGAGATCGACCATGCGACGGCCCTCATCGACGCCAAGGCCGGCGAGCGGCTCGTCGAGCAGCAGCACTTTGGGAGTGGTGGACAGCGCGATGGCGATCTCGAGCTGACGCTGCTCGCCGTGGCTGAGTACGGCGGCATCGACGCCGCTGCGGCCGGAAAGGCCAACGCGGCGCAGGATCGCCGCGGCCGCTTCGCCGAGCTCGCCGCCGGTGCGGGCGGCGCGCCAGAAGCGGCTGGTGGTGCGCCGGCGCGCGCGCAGCCCGAACGCGACG
>CAMDPO010000011.1 GCA_945904955.1 Rhizobium sp. Q54 | reverse complement strand
CGCGCTCGGCTACAGGCCGCCGGCGCCGGAAGCGATCCTCCCAAGCTGGCCGTTCGGCTCCACTCCGCTACGCCTGCCGCCCAGCTTGGCCTCAGCGGGCGCTTTGGACTAACATTGTTCCCGGACCACCAACTGCAGGCAGTCCACTTGGGTCAATTGAGTCCGGACCCTAGCGCGATGTAGAAGAGGCTGAGAAGCAGGGCCTCGCGCACGCGGATGACATGATCCCGCCGGTGCAGCACGCCGAGATCGAAGGCAAGCAGCGCCCCCGTGAATGCCAGGAACGCAAGCCAGAACCAGAGTCCCGTTTCCATCTCAGTCCCTTTCAGCGGCGCGCTGGCTGATGCGGAGGGGTCCGACATGGCGGCAGCGCAGCGCCGTCAGAGGGGCCCGGATGCGGTCGTGCCGTTGGGAGATTGGTATGAGGGCGTTGGCCCCAAAGAGTGCGGCAGAATCACTTCGCGGTGACTCACCCGCGGGTGCGGAACTTGTCGCGTTCAAGCGTCAGTCCTTAGGCACGATCCGGCGCATGAGGCGCAGGTAGAGTCCGATCGGGAGCAGGCGCGCCACCTTTAGAATCAGCGCGAGGGAACGCGGGAAGACTATTTCGAACCGGGCCGACTGCATGCCAGCGTACAACGCCGCAACCGCACCCTCAAGTTCCATGCGGAATGGCATCGGGAACGTATTGTGGTCCGTGAGCGGCGTACGCACGAAGCCGGGATTGGCCACCTGCAGGATGACGCCGGTCCCGGCCAGTTCCGGCTGCAGCGCCTCCAGCATGTGGATCACCGCCGCCTTGCTCGCGCCATAGGCGGCCGACGTCGGCATGCCGCGATAGCCCGCCAACGACGCCACCGCGACGATGCGCCCGCTGCCGCGCTCCAACATGCCCGGCAGCAAGGCCTCCAGGCAGTGCGCCACCCCAAGCGTGTTGAGCGACAGGGTGTCCTGCACGACGCGGGCGGAAAATTCCTTGGCGCGCATCGGAACGTACGTTCCGGCCGACAGCACCGCCACGTCGATTGGCCCTACTTCGGAGCGGACGCGTTGCACCGCCTGCGTCACCGCCGCGGCGTCCGTGACATCCAGCGCCAGCGGCACGATCGCGGGACCCTCGGCGCCGCGAAGACCGGCCAAAACGTCCGCCCGCCGGGCACTTGCCACCACGGTCCAACCGTCGGCCTGCATGCGCAGCGCCAGGGCGCGGCCGATTCCCGAACTCGCGCCCGTGATCCACGCCACACGCTTTGGGGCTACCATGTGTTGAATACGCACGAGATCTCTGTCCGGATCACCTGATCCATACGGCCACTGCGGTCGTATGCAGGGGTATGGGCATTCTGCAGGGCCGCGCGCCCCTCTGTCTGGTGCTGGCCTGCCTTCTGCTGTCCGGGGTGTCGGCGCGCGCGGAGCCTCTGCCAGTCGCCATCGCTGAATCGCTGCCCGCAGCGGAGTTACGTGGCACGGCCACGGCCCGGTGGTTCGGCATCGCCTTATATGACGCGGCGCTCTGGGTGGACCGCACGATGCCCGCCGGAGCCGTGGACTATTCGATTCCGTTCGTGCTGCGCCTGCACTACACCCGCGCCATCCCTGGGCGCGCGATTGCCGACGCATCGCGCGCGGAGATCGGCCGCCTGCACACGCCGGCGCCCGAACAGCTTGCGCAATGGCATGCGCGCATGCTCGCCGCGTTTCCCGACGTAGAAGCGGGAACAGAGCTCGCTGGAATGCACGTTCCCGGGGTCGGCATGCGCCTGTTCTACAACGGGGTGGTCCGCGCCGATCTGCCGGGGGACGATTTCTCCCGCGCGTTCTTCGGTATCTGGCTCGACCGGCGTACCCGCGACGCAGGGGTCCGCGCCCAGCTTCTTGCGACGGGCGCACCGTGACTGGCCTGTCGCGCGGCGCGCTGGCCGCCTATGCCGTCTTGGCGCTGCCGCTCGCGGCGGGCGCCCTGCCGCTCTACATCCATGTCGCCAGCATCTATTCCGACTCGTACGGCGCCCAACTCGCGGGCATCGGCATTGCGCTGCTGGTGGCGCGCGCCGCCGACGCGCTCGTCGATCCCTGGCTCGGCATTCTGATCGACCGGCTGCGACGCCCGCGGCTGGTCATCTTCGCCGGCGTCAGTCTGCTCGCGCTTGGCCTCGTGCTGGTGTTCCACCCGCCGTGGCGGAGCACTGCCGGCATTGCGTGGCTGATGCTGTCGTTGCTGCCCGCTTACCTCGGGTACAGCAGCGCCGCCATCGCGCACCTCGCCCTCGGCGCAACCTTCGGTGCCACCAGCGCCGATCGCGCCCGGGTTGCCGTGTGGCGCGAGGGGTTCGGCCTGGCGGGCATCCTGCTCGCCTCCGCGGCCCCGCAATTCGTCGCCTCCGATGCGGCCGCCGCGCTCGCCCAAAGCTCGCTGGTGTTTGCGGTTGTGGCGCCGCTCGGCGTCGCCCTCGCCTTGTCGGCTGTGCCAACCAGCCAAGGAGTGGCGCCCGCGGCGCGCCCGTCGTGGACCGACGCGCTGCGCCAGTTCGCCCGCGCCCCCTTCGCACCGTTGCTCGCTGCGTTCGTCGTGAACGGCATCGCCAACGCGCTGCCCGCCACACTCGCCCTGCTGTTCGTCGCCGACGTCCTCGGTGCACCGCAATTCGGCGCACAGTTCCTGCTGGCCTACTTCGCCGGTGGAGCGATCGGCCTACCCGCTTGGCTGGCGCTCGCGCGCCGCCTCGGCAGTTGGCGCGCGTGGCAGCTATCGATGCTGCTCGGCGCCGCGGCCTTCGTGGGGGCAACAGCCCTTGGCCCCGGAGACTTGCTGCCATTCCTGGTTGTGTGCGTCGCCAGCGGTCTGATGCTCGGCGGCGACCTCGCGTTGCCTGCCGCTCTGCTCACCGACGCGCTGCGCGAACGCGGGCACGAGGCCGCGGCGGCTAGCTACTTCGGCGTCTGGACCCTGGCCGCGAAGCTGACCTTGGCGGCCGCGGCGGGCATTGGTCTGCCGCTGGTCAGCGCGCTTGGCTACGTGCCCGGCCAACCCGCCTCTGCAGCGCCTCTGCAGCTTGCATACTGCCTGATCCCTTGCGCGCTCAAGGTCTTCGCCGCAGGCCTGCTTCCCCTCACCGTTCGCCCCCGACCCCAAGGAGCGTTGCCATGAAATACCCGCGCCTGCTTGCGTTGCTGACCGCGCCGATCCTGTTCGTTACAGGGTGCGCCGGCGTCTCGCCCGAGGTATATGCCTCCGAAAAGCCCACGCTCGATCTTTACGAGTACTTCAACGGCCGCGTCGATGCGTGGGGCTACTTTGCCGATCGTTCCGGCCGCGTCGTGCGCCGTTTCACGGTGGCGATCGAGGGTTCGACTCAGGGCGACGCGCTGGTGCTCGACGAGAACTTCACCTACGCCGACGGCACCGCCTCGCGCCGCGTGTGGACCATCCACAAGTCCGATGCGCACACCTATACCGGGACCGCGGGCGACGTCATCGGCACCGCGCAGGGCCGAGCCTATGGCAATGCGTTGCAGTGGGTGTACCGCCTCGCGCTCGAGGTGGATGGGCGCACCTACAACGTCACGTTCGACGATTGGATGTACCTGCAGGATTCGCGCGTGATGCTGAACCACTCGGTCATGAGCAAGTTCGGCTTCCGGCTGGGCGAGGTGGTGCTGTCCTTCCGCAAGGCGTAGGCGGCGCGGGAATCTGGCCTCGGGACGGGAATGGCGGCACACGGTCCGGCGGACGGGAGAGCGTTCCAGCCTGATCTCTATCTGGGGTGTCTCACGCCCGCCGGCGAGGAGACTTGGTGAGCGCGCCGGGGTTCGAACCCGGGACCTACAAATTAAAAGTTTGCCGCTCTACCACTGAGCTACGCGCCCGTCGCTGTCTGATAGCCCTAGAAGCGTCCCAGGATCAACTCGTTGGTGGCGCGCAGGCGGCGCGACAGGGTGGTGGCCAGCGAGTGGTAGAAGCGGGCGGCGAAGCCCTGGTCACCCTCCAGCAGGGCCGTGAGGTCCTTGGACTCGACGTAGAGGATTTCGACCTTGCCGTCGGCGGCGACCGAGGCGGAGGCGCCGGACTGGTCGAGGAACGACATCTCGCCGAGCACGCTGCCCGGGCCGAGGCGCGCCAGATGGGCGGAGCGCTGGTGGTCGGTGCGCTCGATGCGCACCTCGCCGTCGGTGACGATGTAGAGGCCGTCGGGCACCTGGCCCTGCTTGAAGAGCTGGTCGTTGTACTTGTACTCGCGCACGCGGGCGCGCCACAGCAGCTCGTTCCAGTCCTCGACCGACAAGCGATTGAGGGTGCCGGCGAAGACGCGGCGCTGCAGATCATCGGACCAGCGGCGCGCCACGTCGGCGGACATGACGTTGCCCTTCATGTCAGGCACGGTACCCTCCTCCACTACAAAACGAACGGTTCGACCACCTGCTCCGCCTCGCGCAGCAGGTGGATGACGAGATCATTGAGGCTGACGACGCCGATCAGCTTGCCGCCGTCGATGACGGGCAGATGGCGGATGCGCTTCTCGTGCATCACGGCGATGGCGCCGTGCACGTCGGTGCTCGGCGTGCAGGTGACCGCCTCGCGCGTGAACACCTCTTCCACTTTGACGGTGGCGACCTTGGCGCCCTCATTGGCGAGCACCTTGACGATGTCGCGCTCGGACAGGACGCCGACCAGGGCGCCCTTGGCATCACATACCGGCAGGAAGCCGATGTCCCGCGCGGCGAGGTCACGGGCGGCGTCCCCGAGGAGGACGCCGGGGGTGGTCGTGACGACCTTGCCGGTGCGGCGACGCAGGACGTCTGCAACAGTCGTGCGCATCGAATCTCCAGAAAAAAACCTCGCCTACTCTAGCGTATTGAGCCTCCCGCTTCGACAAGCTCAGCGTGAGGGTTTGCGTGCCGCCGCGGGGTTGACTACCCCCTCTCCCTGCATAGGGAGAGGGCCGGGGTGAGGGTCAACAAGCTGCGCGAGAACGATGATTCTCTTGCCCCTCACCCTGCCCGCTCCCCATGCGGGGCGAGGGGTAGTGGCTAGGCGGCGGGCGCGGTTGCGACGCAGCACAGAGCGTGCACCGGGCGGCCGGCCTCGGTGCGCATGACGGTTTCCTGGATGCGGGAGCGGGCGTAGAGCGGCGGCGCGAAGACGCGCTCCAGGAGCTGGCGGCCGTGGGTGAAGCGGCCGGCCGAGTGGAACTCGGCGCGATCGGTGGCGCCCTTCTCGACGTCGAAGACGAAGGCGCCGGAGGGCTTGAGGCTCTTGGTGATGGCCTCGGCGAGCGGTTCCAGCTTGCCGAAGTAGAGGACGACGTTGGCGGCGACGATGGCATCGAACGTGCCGAGGCGGCCACCCTGCAGAGCACCGAGAATCTCGCCTTCGACAAGCTCGTCGTAGGCGTTCTTGGCGCGGGCGAGGTCGAGCATGGCGGGCGACAGGTCGAGGCCGACCAGGCGACGCGCGAATGGACGCAACAGCGGTCCGCACCAGCCGCTGCCGCACCCCAAGTCGAGGATGTCGAGATCGCCGCGCGCGGTGCCCTTCTCCGCCGCCAACATGGGGGTGAGCGTTTCGGGAATCCGATACGCCAACCCTTCCATGTTGGTCTCGTAGACTTTGGCGTTGCGATCGAAGATGTACAAGACGACATCGTCGGGCAGACGGTCGGGGGCGGGTCCCTGACCCAACGCAGCAAGGCCCATGCGCGCTACCGAGTCATCGGGGTAGCGATGCAGGCACGCTTTGTACCAAGCAGCCGCACTGTCCCCGCGTCCTGCCAACCGCAGTAGGCGCCCCAGTGTGTGATAGGACTCCCGATCGGCGGGATCCTGTCGCAGGGCGGTCTGCAGGTACGCTACGGCGAGGTCGAGATTGCCGCGCGCCAAGGCGTCCTGCGAATGCCGGCGAAACTCTGCTGCATCCGTCATCGGGGCGTCTCACGGTAGCGCGCCAAGAATGTCTCCGACCACGCTGCAGCATTGCCTGCGGCGATGGCGGTGCGAAGTTCGGCCATCACATCCTCGTAGAACGTGATGTTGTGACGGGTTAGCAGCATCGCTCCCAGAATCTCCCCGGTGCGCGTCAGGTGACTGAGGTAGGCGCGCGTAAAGTTTGAGCAGGCGAGGCACCGGCAGTCAGCATCGAGTGGACTTGTGTCGTCTACATGGCAGGCATTGCGCAGGTTCAACGTGCCGTGGCGCGTGAACGCCTGGCCGGTGCGTCCGGACCGCGTCGGCAACACGCAGTCGAACATGTCGATGCCGCGTAGCACCGCGCCTACCAGCTGATCGGGCTTGCCCACCCCCATAAGGTAGCGCGGCCGGTCGGCCGGCAGGTGGGCCGTGGTGGACTCGGTGGTGGACAGCATGGTGGCGGCGTCCTCGCCCACGGCGAGGCCGCCGATGGCGTAGCCCTCGAAGCCAATGGCCTGCAGGGCGGCGGCCGACTCGGCGCGCAGATCGGGGAAGGTGCCGCCCTGGACGATGCCGAACAGGCCGTATCCGTCGCGCGGCGTCCAGGCGGCGCGGCAGCGCTCGGCCCAGCGCATGGAACGGCGCATGGAGGCGGCGTGCTCGTCCTCGGAGACGCCGAAGGGCGGGCATTCGTCGAGCACCATGGTGACGTCGGAGCCGAGCAGGCGCTGGATCTCGACGGCGCGCTCGGGGGTCAGCACATGCTCGCTGCCGTCGATGTGGGAGCGGAAGGTGACGCCGGACTCCTCGATGCGGCGCAGCGCACTGAGGGACATGACCTGGTAGCCGCCGGAGTCGGTGAGGATGGGACGCGACCAACCCATGAACGTGTGCAGGCCGCCGAGCCGATCGATGCGCTCGGCGGTCGGGCGCAGCATGAGGTGATAGGTGTTGCCGAGGATCATCTCGGCGCCGGTGGCGAGGATGTCGTCGGGCGCCATCGCCTTCACGGTCGCCGCGGTGCCGACGGGCATGAAGGTCGGCGTCTGCACGGCACCATGAGCGGTGTGCAGGGTGCCGAGGCGGGCAAGGCCGTCGGTCTTGTGGAGGGTGAAGTGGAAGGAAGTCATGTGCGCTGCGCGCAAGTTTGCATGACCCTCACCCTGCCCTCCCCCTTTGCAGGGGGAGGGAGTCGGGACGGAGTCCCCTCTCCCCGCATGGGGAGAGGGTTAGGGAGAGGGGCAAGAGAACTCATTGTTCCGCTGCGACCTCGGCGATGCGCTGCAGCACGCCGTCGGTGTTGCTCATGACGTCGTTGTTCCAAATGCGAAGGACGCGGTAGCCGCGGTCGCGCAGGTAGGCGTCGCGTTCGACGTCGCTGGGGCTGTCGGCGTGTTGGCCACCATCGACTTCGACGACGAGCTGCGCGCGGGTGCAGACGAGGTCGACGACGTACGGGCCGATGGGTTCCTGGCGGCGGAAGACGAGGCCGTTGAGTTGGCCAGCGCGGAGGCGCGACCAAAGGCGCTTCTCGGCCTCGGTCGGGTCCGCGCGCAAACGACGCGCGATCGGAGTCAGGTCAGACATTTTCTTGACCCTCACCCTAGCCCTCCCCCGTCGTGCCGGAGGCGCGCTCCGCGCGCCCAGCGCGCGTCCCGCGCGACGCAGGGGGAGGGGACGCGGGGTGCAGCAGGGTTGCGTCGCCGTAGGAGTAGAAGCGGTAGCCGCTCGACTTGGCGTGGGCGTAGGCGCTTTGCATTTGCGCGGTGCCGGCGAAGGCGCAGACCAACATGAAGAGGGTCGAGCGCGGCAGGTGGAAGTTGGTGAGCAACAGGTCCACGGCGCGGAAACGGTAGCCGGGGGTGATGAAGATCGAGGTGTCGCCCTGGAAGGTGCGCACGGTGCGATCGTCCGACGCGGCGGTTTCCAGGAGGCGTAAGGCAGTGGTTCCGACGGCGACGACGCGGCCGCCGCGGTCGCGGGTGGCGCGCACGGCGGCGACGCAGGACGGCGGTACCTCGCCCCACTCGGGGTGCATGTGGTGCTGGTCGGTGTCGGTGGCGGTCACCGGCAGGAATGTACCGGCGCCGACGTGGAGCGTCACGAAGGTGCGGGCGATGCCGGCGGATTCGAGCGCAGCGATGACGCGCGGGGTGAAGTGCAGCGCGGCGGTGGGGGCGGCGACTGCGCCGCGCACGCGCGCGAACATCGTCTGGTAGTCGTCGCGGTCGGCGGCGTCGGCGTCGCGGCCCATGTAGGGCGGCAGCGGCATGGCGCCGATGCGCTCGACAGCCGCGAACAAGGCGGTGTCGCCGCCGGCGAAGGCGAGGATGACTTCGCCTTCGTGGCGATCGACGACTTCGGCGCGGAGATCATCGAACGTCACCACGTCGCCGGGGCGCAGACGCTTGGCGGGGCGAGCGAGGACGCTCCACTGCCCTCCTCCCAGCGCGCGGTTCAAGGTCACTTCGATGCTGGCGGTCGTGCGTTGGTTGCGCGCCTCCGGCGCGACGCTTGGCGCGGCCCGGGTGCCGGTCAGGCGCGCGGGCAGGACGCGGGTGTCGTTGAAAACGAGCAGGTCGCCGGGGCGCAGGCACTCGGCCAGCTCGGTGACGCGGCGGTCGACGAGCGCATCGGGACGGACTTCGAGCAGGCGCGCCGCGTCGCGCGGCCGCGCCGGGCGCTGGGCGATGAGAGTGCGCGGCAGATCGAAGTCGAAGGTGCTCACGTCCATGGGCGGCGCTTCCTAGCACACCGTGGGGACGTTGCGGCGGCTAGCCCGTGCCTGCGGACGTGCTTCGCTGCCGGTTCCAGGAAATGAGGCGCGGCGCGACCAGGTCCGGGTTCTCCAGGACGGCGAGCATGCCGTCGGCGCGCGGGTCGAGGCCGAGCTCGCGGCGGGCGCGCTCGGCGCCGTCGCCGTCCATGTAGCTGGTCGGCAGCTCCAGGGCGTCGGCATCGGCGGCGCTAGTGACGACCGCGTCGGGTTCGGGCTCGGCCTGGGGCACCTCTTCCGCCGCGGGTTCGGAGGCGGCCGGCGGCGGTTCCGCGCTGACTTCTTCTTCCTGCGTGGGTTGCCCGAACCGGAGGTTGCGGATCAGTTCTGCGGCTTGGGCACTGTTCTCGGCGTGCTGCAGCGCACGGTAGGTCTGGTCGAGCGTCGCGGCCAGCGAGGCGCCTTCGCGCGCATCGAGCTCGCCCGCGGCGACGAGGGCCGGCACGCGTTTCATCGCTTCGATGGCGTCGTCCTTGGTGTGGATGGGCGGCAGCTCGAACGGTGCTCGGCGGCTGCGGCGCGGCACGAGGCGCTCCACCACCAGACGCATGGCGGTGGGATGGCCGGCCATGGCGTGGTCGATGGTGCGGCGCACGATGTTGTCCATCTCGCCGTCGAGCAACGACTCGGCGAGCAGGGTGGTCTTGTTGCGCGAACCGGGCGGGCGGCCGCCGTAGTGGCCATCGGTGCCGAAGGGTTTGCCGCGCGGCTTGCGGCTCGGCGGGGCGGCGAGTGGGGGTTCGGGCGCATTGGATATGCCGTGGATATGCAGATCACGGCCGCGTGACGATTCGTGTTGGGTGAGCATGGGAGGCGGCTCCGGAAAGCGTTGAGTTACCGCATGGATATACTACGATATGTATCGCTGTCAATACACACTGCGCTGCATTTGACATAGTGAACATTTCATGAACATCTAGCCGTAGCGTTGCCGGAGGCTCCCATGACCCCTGCCCGTCTGCTGCTCGTCACTGCGCTTGTTGGGACCGTGATCGGATTCGCGTGGTCGAACGTGATCGGCGCGCGGAATGCGGTGGCAATGGAGAGGTTCGTCGCCGATCGGGCGGCGTGCGCTCGATCCGGGACCGGTCTCGGGGCGAACGTGCTGGCAGACTGTTTGGTGACCGCGGCGAAGGTGAGGGGTGCTCTGCTGGGGGATGGAGCCGCGAACTCGTAGTCAGCGGGTCCGGTGCTCCATGAGCGACAAGACAACACACCCTCCCCCAGCCTGCGCTAGGCGCTGACGCGCCAAGCTGCGGCAACCCTTTCCCGCTGAAGCGGGCGAGGGACTGAACGTGGAGCGGACGAGGGATTTCTAAGGTACGTGGGCGCGTCGGCGCATCCAGCCGCGCGACGGCGGCTGGATGCGGGGTCCGCGGTGCCATTGAGCGGTTTCGGACTTGTCCTTGGACTCGTCGTCGCCGGACTCGTCGTCACCCTCGCCCGGCTCCTCGGACTCGTTGTCCTCGTCCGGCGCGTTGGCGTCGCCGCTCATGTCGCCCATGAGCTTGTCGGCGGGCAGCTGGAGGTCGTTGCCCGGGTTGCCGTCGTTGCATGCGGAGGTGCGTTAAGGCCGTGACCTGATGGAGCGTGCCGTGGCACAGGTCATAGTGAGGGTCGCGGCGGCGCGGCTCACGAGCTCATCCTTCGACGGGCTCAGGGTGAGGAGCAGCGGGAGACTGGCGCGCGTGGACAGAGCTGGATTGCTTCGCTGCGCTCGCAATGACGCCGCAGGAGAGACTTGTCGCGCGCGCCGCGCGCGCTTCCGATCCACCTAGCGCGCGCGTTGGGCGCGGGTCTGATTCTCGGCGAAGCGGGATTTCAGGCGTTCGTGGACGCGGGGGGAGACGAAGCTGGAGACGTCGCCGCCCAGGGCGGCGATCTCGCGCACCAGGCTCGAGGCGATGAACAGGTTTTGTTCGGACGCCATGAGGAAGATGGTTTCGGCTTCGGGGTTGAGCCGGGCGTTGATGCCGGCCATCTGTAGCTCGTAGTCGAAGTCGGAGACGGCGCGCAGGCCGCGGATGACGAAACTGGCGCCGACGTCTTGCACGAACGTCATCAGCAGCCGGTCGAGGATGCGGACTTCGATCTCGGCGCCGTTGAGGCCCCGCACCGGTTCGATCTCGGCGGAGATCATCTCCAGGCGCTCGTCGCGGCTGAAGAGCGGCGTCTTGGACGAGTGCTCGCTGAGGCCGATGATCAGGTGGTCCGCGACCTTGGTGGCGCGGCTGATGATGTCCATGTGCCCGTTGGTGATCGGGTCGAACGTGCCCGGATAGACCGCGACGCGCTTGCCGCGCCGGGAGCCGGCGGCGCGAGTCGCGCCGATGGCGCGCGGCCCGCGCGACGTTTCGGCGCGGACGACCTTCGGGCCAACCACTAGGAGTCCTCTTCCTCGACTTCGGCGTCGGGGACGTCCTCCTCGATCTCCTCCTCGACGATCTCTTCTTCCACCGATTCTTCTTCGGGTGCGGCGCTCTCCGGCGGCTTCTCGGTGGCGGCGGCGTCGTCGTCGCCGGGGCGCGACAGGTGGGCGACGGACACGACCTTTTCGCCCTCGGCCGTCGTGAACAGGGTGACGCCCTGGGTGTTGCGGCCGGCGACGCGGATGTCGTCCACCGACATGCGGATGATGCGGCCGCCGTCGGACATCATGACGACATGGTCGCCGTCTTCGACCGGGAACGAGGCAGCCACTTTGCCGTTGCGCGCCGAGGTGTCGATGTTGGTGATGCCGGAGCCGCCGCGGGACGTGATGCGGTACTCGTAGGCGGACGTGCGCTTGCCGAAACCGTTCTGGGTGACGGAGAGGACGAACTCTTCCTTCTGCCCCATCGCCTTCATTTCGTCGGAGTCCAGCTTGGCGGCGGTCTCCGCGTCGCGGGCGCGGTCGTCCTCGCGGCCGGTGTAGTCGCCGCCGGCGAGGCGGCGACGGGCGCTGACGGCCTTCAGGTACTCGTCGCGCTGCTCGGTCTCGGCCTTGACGTGGCCGAGCACGGACACGGAGATGACCTCGTCGCCCTCGGTCAGGCGCATGCCGCGCACGCCGAACGAGCGGCCGCGCCGGGCGATGCGCATGGAGGCGACGGGGAAGCGCACGCACTTGCCGTTGCGCGCGGCGAGCAGGATGTCCTGGTCGGCGTTGCACGGACGCACGCCAATGAGGCGGTCGCCTTCGCGGGTGTCGATGGCGAGGACGCCGGAGGGGCGGATGTTGGCGAAGTCGGCGAGCGCGTTGCGGCGGACGTTGCCCTTGGCGGTGGCAAAGAACAGGCCCATGCCGCTGACGCGGTCGGCAATCGTCTCGCCGCCGGCCATGGCGCCGCCTGGCCACGGCATCACGGCGGCGATCATCTCGCCCTCGGTGAGGGGCAACAGGTTGATCATCGCCTTGCCCTTGGCTTGCGGACTGGCGAGCGGCAGCTTGTAGACCTTGGTCTTGTAGACTTTGCCGATGGTCGAGAAGAACAGCACCTCGGTGTGGGTGTTGGCGACGAAGACTTCCGTCACCACGTCCTCTTCGCGCGTCGCCATGCCGGTACGGCCTTTGCCGCCGCGGCGCTGGGCGCGGTAGACCGACAGCGGCGTGCGCTTGATGTAGCCGGACTGGGTCACCGTGATGACCATGTCCTCGCGCTCGATGAGGTCTTCGTCGATGGTCTCGCCGACTGCCTGGCCGATCTCGGTGCGGCGCGGGGTGGCGAACTTCTTCTTCACGTCGAGCAGCTCGTCGCGCATCACCGTGCGCAGGCGCGCGCGGCTGGCGAGGATGTCGAGGTAGCCGCGAATCTTGTCGGCGAGCTCTTTGAGCTCTTCGTCGATCTTGGTGCGCTCGAGGCCGGTGAGGCGCTGCAGGCGCAGGTCGAGGATGGCGCGCGCCTGGGCGTCGTTCAGCCGGTACGTGCCCTTCGGGCTGAGGCGCTGAGTCGGATCGTCGATCAGCTCCAAGAGCCCGGTGACGTCGGCGGCCGGCCAGTCGCGCTCCATCAGGAGCCGCCGCGCTTCGGCCGGGTCGGGCGAGCGGCGGATGAGCTTGACGACCTCGTCGATGTTGGCGACGGCGATGGCGAGGCCGACCAAGATCTGGGCGCGTTCGCGCGCCTTGTCGAGCACGTGGCGCGTGCGGCGAGTGATGACGACTTCGCGGAAGGCGACGAAGGCGGCGATGAATGCTTTGAGGTCGAGGAGCGACGGGCGGCCTTCGGTGAGGGCCACCATGTTGAAGCTGAAGTTGGTCTGCAGGTCGGACAGGCGGTAGACCTGGTTGAGGACGATCTCGGGCGTCGCGTCCTTGCGCACCTCGATGACGACGCGCACGCCTTCGCGCGAGGATTCGTCGCGGATCTCAGAGATGCCCTCGATGCGCTTCTCGCGCGAGGCGAGCGCGATCGCCTCGATCATCTTGGCCTTGTTCACCTGGAACGGAATGTCATCGATGATGATGGCCGTGCGTTCCTTGGCGAGCTCCTCCATATGGACGCGGCCACGAATGGTGATGGAGCCGCGGCCGGTGTGGTAGGCGCTGCGCGCGCCGGCGTTGCCGAGGATGACGCCGCCGGTCGGGAAGTCCGGGCCGGGGATGAACGCCATCAGCTCGTCGATGGTGATCTCGGGCTTCTCCATGTAGGCGAAGATGGCGTCGATCACCTCGCCGAGATTGTGCGTGGGGATGTTGGTCGCCATGCCGACGGCGATGCCGCCGGCGCCGTTGACCAGCAAGTTCGGGATGCGCGAGGGCAGCACGAGCGGCTCGCGCTCGGTCTCGTCGTAGTTCGGCTGGAAGTCGACGGTGTCGAGGTCGATGTCGGCGAGCAGCGCCTCGCCGGCCGGGAGCAGGCGCACCTCGGTGTAGCGCATGGCCGCCGGCGGATCGCCGTCCATGGAACCGAAGTTGCCCTGGCCGTCGAGCAGCGGCAGGCGCATGGAGAAGTCTTGGGTCATGCGCACGAGGGCGTCGTAGACCGACGACTCGCCGTGCGGATGGTATTTGCCGATGATGTCGCCGACGACGCGGGCGCACTTACGGTAGTGCTTGTCGGACGTGTAGCCGCCCTCGCGCATGCCGTAGAGGACGCGGCGATGCACCGGCTTGAGGCCGTCGCGGATGTCGGGGAGCGCGCGCGACACGATTACGCTCATGGCGTAATCGAGGTACGAGCGCCGCATCTCCTCCTCGACGCTGATCGGGAAAACGTCGCGGGCGGCGGGTGGCGGCGGGGTATCGGTCAAACGATCAGGGCCTGAAAACGGCGGCGCGGCGGGCGCGCCAGATGTGGCGAATCTGCTGACGTCAGACTACCAGAGTTTGGGGGTTTGGGCCAGCGCCAAGCCGTTGATCCACCTAAGGGAATCGGGACGCCTGGGGCGGCCTGCTCCCTCTCCCTGCGAAGGGAGAGAGGGCCGGGGTGAGGGTCAAACAAACTGCTGCCACGCACCCACGATTCTGTTGCCCCTCACCCTGCCCTCTCCCCGTGCGGGGCGAGGGTTCTCAAGACGGTCGAGATCGCCTCGAGCGCGTAGTCGACTTGGTCGCGCGTGATGACGAGCGGCGGGGCGAAGCGCAGGGTGTCGGTGTGGGTCTCCTTGCACAGGAGGCCGGCGTTCTTGAGGGCCTCGGAGTAGCGGCGGGCGCCGCCGGCATCGGGGACGAGCTGCAGAGCGATCATCAGGCCACGGCCGCGCAGCTCTTGCACGACGTTGGAGCGGAGCTTTTGCAGCTCGGACAGGAAGTAGGCACCCTGCTCCGCCGCGTTGTCGATCATGCGCTCCTCGGTGAGGACGCGCAGCGATGCGCGGGCGATGGCGCAGGCGAGCGGGTTGCCGCCGAAGGTGCTGCCGTGCTCGCCGGGCTTGAGCACGCCGAGGACTTCGAGATTCGAGAGCACGGCCGACATCGGATAGAAGCCGCCGGCGAGGGCTTTGCCGATGAGCGTGACGTCGGCCTCGATGCCGTCGTGCTCTTCGGCGAGCAGCTTGCCGGTGCGGCCGAGGCCGGTTTGGATTTCGTCGAGGACGAGCACGACGTTGTGGCGCGTGCACAGCTCGCGCACGCGCTTGAAATAGCCGGGCGGCGGCAGGATGACGCCGGCTTCGCCCTGGATCGGTTCCACCAGGAACGCGGCGGTGTTGGGGGTGATCGCCTCCGCGAGGGCATCGGCATTGCCGAACGGGACGACCTGGAAGCCGGGGGTGAACGGGCCGAACGAGGTGCGCGCGAGCGGGTCGGTGGACGAGCCGACGATGGTGATGGTGCGGCCGTGGAAGGCGTTGGCGCAGACGATGACCTCGGCCCGGTCTTGCGGAACGCCCTTCACTTCGTAGGCCCATTTGCGCACGGCCTTGATGGCGGTCTCGACGGCCTCGGCGCCGGAGTTCATCGGCAGGACTTTGTGCGAGTTGGTGAGCGCGCAGATCTCTTCGTAGAAGAGCGGCAGCTGATCGTTGCGGAAGGCGCGCGAGGTGAGCGTCAGGCGCTGGGACTGCTCGATGAGTGCTTCGCGAATCTTCGGGTGGCAGTGGCCCTGGTTGACGGCGGAGTACGCCGACAGGCAATCCAGGTAGCGCTCGCCGTCGACGTCCCACACCCACACGCCCTCGCCGCGCGTGAGGACCACGTCGAGCGGGTGGTAGTTGCGCGCGCCGAATTGGCGTTCGAGGTCGATCAGGTCGCTCGCCGTGCGCATCAGTAGACGACCTGGCGGCGCGACAGGATTTGCTGGCCGAACAGCGACGCAACCAGCTCGACCATGACGGTGGCGGTGCGGTTGCGGTCGTCGTAGGCGGGGTTGACCTCCATGAGGTCGAGGGAGCCCATCAGGCCGGAGTCGTAGATCATCTCCATGCACAGCTGCGCCTCGCGGTAGGTCGGGCCGCCGGGCACCGGCACCGCGACGCCGGGCGCGATGACCGGGTCGAGGAAGTCGGCGTCGAGACTCACATGCACATGGCCGCCGTGGCCGGAGAGCTGGTCGAGGACGGTGTCCATGACATGGCGCATGCCGCTCTCGTCGACCTGGCGCATGTCGAAGATCTGCACGCCGCTTGCGAGGACGAGCGGCTTCTCGCTCGCGTCGATAGACCGCACGCCGACCTGCAGGATGCGCGACGGCTGCACCATGGGCACGACGGTGGCGAGGCTGACGAGAGTGCGCGGCCCCTGCCCCGCGACGATGGCGACGGGCATGCCGTGGATGTTGCCGGACGGCGACGTCTCGGGGGTGTTGAAGTCGGCGTGGGCGTCGAGCCAGAGCAGCGACAGGGGCTTTTGCTGCTTGGCGCACCAGCGCGCGATGCCGGCGATCGAGCCGATGGTGACGGAATGGTCGCCGCCCATGGCGATGGGCAGGCGGCCGGCGGCGAGGCTCTCGTAGACGAGATCGCGGGTGGCGCGGCACCACTGACGCACCTCGTCGAGGTGGCGGTAGCCATCGACCGGCTCGGCTTTCGGATTGGGCGGTCCGGAGACGTTGCCCATGTCGGTGACGCGATGGCCGAGGCGGCGCAGCGCCACGTCGATGCCGGCGACGCGAAGGGCTTCGGGGCCCATCGAGCAGCCGGGCTGGGCGCCGCCGATGTCGGTCGGCACGCCGATGAGAGAGACGTCGCGCGGGTCGCTCATGGTTCTTCTTCTCCTGCGACCGCGAACAAGGTGGCGTTGCCGCCCGCTGCGGTCGTGTCGGTGCTGATGACGCGCTCGGTGGCGTAGCGCAGCAGGGTATACGGGCCGCCGGCCTTTGGCCCAGTGCCGGAAAGCCCTTCGCCACCGAATGGCTGCACGCCTACCACCGCACCGATGATGGAGCGGTTGACGTAGAGGTTGCCGACCTTGGTGCGCGACCGGACTTCGTGGACGACTTCGTCGATGCGGCTGTGGACACCGAGGGTGAGGCCGTAGCCGCTGGCGTTGATGGCGGCGCACACCTCGTCGAGGCGGCCGGCGGCGAAGCGGACGACGTGGAGGATGGGGCCGAACACTTCTTTCGTCAGCGCGCGCGGGGAGTCGATCTCGACGAGAGTCGGGGGGACGAACGAGCCGCGCGAGGGGGCGACGGGCGTTTGAAAGACGACGCGCTGGGTGCGGCGCATGTCTTCGATGTGCTGCAGCAGTTGGTCGCGGGCGCGGGCGTCGATGACCGGGCCGACGTCGGTGGCGAGCCAGCGCGGATCGCCAACGGCGAGCTCGGCCATGGCGCCGGCGAGCATGGTGAGAGTTTTGTCGGCGACTTCGTCCTGGATGAACAAGAGCCGCAACGCGGAGCAGCGCTGGCCGGCGGAGTCGAAGGCGGAGAGAACGGCGTCGTCCACCAGTTGCTCGGTGAGTGCGGACGAGTCGGCGATCATGGCGTTGAGGCCGCCGGTCTCGGCGAGCAGCACGCCAATCGGACCAGATCGCGAAGCGAGACTCTTATGGATGCTGGCGGCGGTTTCGGTCGAGCCGGTCAGGTTGACGCCGGCGACGCGGGGGTCGGCGACGAGGCGCGCGCCGACTTCGCTGCCGGGACCGGGGACGAAGTGCAGGACATCCGTGGGGATGCCGGCGGCGTGCAGGAGCTCGACGGCGCGGCAGGCGATGAGGGTCGTTTGTTCGGCGGGCTTGGCGAGGACGGCATTGCCGGCGGCGAGCGCGGCGGCCACCTGGCCGATGAAGATCGACAGGGGAAAATTCCACGGGCTGATGCAGGCGAACACACCGCGGCCGTGCAGCCACAGCTCGTTCTTCTCGCCGGTGGGACCGGGCAGCGGACGCGGGCGCGCGAACAACTCTTCGGCGCGGGCGGCGTAGTAACGCAGGAAGTCCACGGCCTCGCGCGTCTCGGCGACGGCGTCGGGGAAGGTGCGGCCGCCTTCGAGCACACACAGGGCGAGGAATTCAGGCATCGCCGCTTCCATCGCGTCGGCGGCGCGCCGCAGGGTGGCGGCGCGCTCGGCGGCAGGCGTGTGATCCCAAGCGTCTGCCGCGCCGTGGGCGATGGTGATGGCGCGGTCAACGGTCGCCGCGTTCGCCGGAATTGCGGTGCCGATGGTCTCCCCGGTGGCAGGGTTGTTCACCGGCCTGCCCGGCCCTTCGATGCGCTTGCCGGCGACGATGGGAGCGGAGCGCCAGGCGTGCTTTTCGGGGAGTTGCTTGCGCAGGGTGGCGATGTGGTCGGGGTCGGTGAGGTCGAGACCGCGGGCATTGGCGCGCTCGGGTGCGTAGAGGTCGCGCGGCAGCGGGATGCGCGGGTGCGGGATCGACTTCAGCTGCGCGACGTGGTCGACGGGGTCGGCGATCAGCTTCTCGATGGGAATCGACTCGTCGTGGATGCGATTCACGAACGAGGTATTGGCGCCGTTCTCCAACAGACGGCGCACGAGATACGGCAGCAGGTCTTCGTGGGCGCCGACGGGGGCGTACACGCGCACGGAGACTTTGCGGCGAGACCGAAGTTCTTCGTAGAGCGCTTCGCCCATACCGTGGAGGCGTTGGAATTCGAAGTCGGTGCGACGTCCCGCGATGGCCAGCACCGCCGCGACGGTATGAGCGTTGTGGGTCGCAAATTGCGGGTAGAGGCGATCACCAGCAGCGAACAAGGCGCGCGCGCACGCGAGGTACGAAACGTCGGTTGAAACCTTGCGCGTGAACACCGGGTAGCCTTCGACGCCGGATTCCTGGGCGCGCTTGATCTCGGTGTCCCAGTAGGCGCCCTTTACCAGGCGCACCATGAGGCGGCGGCGGGTAGCGACGGCGAGATCGTCGAGCCAGGCGATGAGCGGCAGGCCGCGCTTCTGGTAGGCCTGGGCGGCGAGGCCGAGGCCGTCCCAGCCCGCCAGCGCCGGGTCGTAGGCGAGGCGTTCGATGAGGTCGAGGGACGGCTCGAGGCGGTCGGCTTCCTCGGCGTCGATGCACAGGCCGACGTTGTGGGTACGCGCCAGCGCGGCGAGCTCGATGATGCGCGGCAGCAGCTCGTTGTGCAGGCGGTGCCGCTTGGCGAACTCGTAGCGCGGGTGCAGCGCGGAGAGCTTGACGGAGATGCCGGGGCGGTCGGCAATCGTCGTGCCGCGGTTGGGTGCGCCGAGGGCGGCGATGGCATGGGCGTAGCGTTCGAGATAGCGCTGAGCGTCGCCTTCGGTGCGCGCGCCTTCGCCAAGCATGTCGTAGGAGAAGCGCACGCCCTTTTTCTCGTCGGCGGACGCGTGCGACATCGCTTCGGCGATGGTGCGGCCGAGCACGAACTGATGTCCCAGAATCTTCATCGCCTGGAGCAGTGCGGCGCGCACGACCGGCTCGCCGGCGCGGCCGAGGACGCGGCGCACGGCGCCATCCCCGGGCTCGAAGCGCACAATGCTGCCCGTCAGCATCAGGCCCCAGGTCGAAGCGTTGACGAACAGCGACGGCGACTGGCCGAGATGGCGATCCCATTCGGCGCCACCGATCTTGTCGCGAATCAGGCGATCGGCGGTGGCGGCGTCAGGGATGCGCAACAGCGCCTCGGCGACGCACAGCAGGACGATGCCCTCGCGGGTATCGAGGCCGTACTCGCGCAGGAAGGCCTCGATGCCGAAGGTGCGTCGTGCGGAAAGCACGCCTCCGGCGTGGCGGGCGCGCACGGCGGCGACCAGTTCGCGGGCGAGTTGGTCGGTGCTGCTTTTTTCGGCAGCGGACGGTCGCGCGCGTTCGGCGCGTTCGAGCACGCACGCGCGCTCGTCCATGCGATAGGCGGACCGCAGGGCGCGCCTCGCAGAGATCGCGCTGCCTTCGAGGCCCTCGTCGTCGGGCGGGCGCACGGGGAAGAGCATGCGGGAGGAGCCTACTCCTCTGCCCGGCGGCGCCGCACGCCGAAGGCGTGATAAGCCAAGACGGGGGTGCGCGCGGTGAACAGCCGGGCCCAAAACCGCTTGCGAGGGGCCCAGGGCTACGCTACAGGCTGAGACACGGGGCTTCGGGGGCTCAGCATTTAGTATGCGTACGTCCATGCGCGCGGCGTTTTTGCTGCTGTGCACGGCTCTCGCGCCGCTGAGCGGCGCGTGGGCCGACGCGGATGCCGACCGGGCGCGCCGCCTGCCCAACTCCGCTCTGCAAGCAATTCTCGACGGATACGAATTCTATCGGCGCGGCGATCTCGCCGGCGCGGCGAAGGCGTGGGCGCCGGCCGCCGCGGTGGCGCCGCATCGTCTGCAGTACCTGCTCGCCGATTTGCTGCTGAGTGGTGCTGCCGGTGCGCCGCAGACCGCACAAGCGACCGCGTTCCTGCGTGAGCCGGCGGATCACGGCCACGCCGAGGGTCAGTATTGGTATGGGCGCGCGCTGGAGCTTGCCGGACAGAATGGCGAAGCGCTGCGCTGGTACACGGCGGCGGCAGCGCAGAAGTTCCCCGATGCGGCGGCCGCGGCGGGCGTTCTGCACGAGCGCGCCGGGGATTTCGCGGCGGCGCGGAGCGCGTACGAGGCGGCGGCGGCTGCCGGCAATGCGCGCGCACAGAACAATCTCGGCGTGCTGTTCGCCGATGGGCGCGTTCCGGTGGTGACCGGCGACGAGGCGGCCAAATGGTTCGGCCAGGCAGCCCGGCAAGGGCTCGCCGATGCACAGTACAACCTCGGCTCGCTGTACGAGCGCGGCGGCAATGGAATTCCGCCAGACGACGTCGAAGCGTTCGTGTGGTTGACGCGCGCGGCGGGCCAAGGACACGAAGGCGCCCGGCAGATGCTGGCGCTGGTGGGCGCGAGACTCTCGCCACAGCAACGATCGAGCGCGGAGCAGAGACTGAACGGGCGCTAGCGCAGCCGCAGCCTCTCCGAACTCTCAAACAGTACGACGATCGAACTGTAGGGCCGCGCCGGGAGAAGCATGCCCGGAGACACCAGGGGAGCGTCCGAGACATGGCAACGAGCACCAGGCCCTATTGGCTGATTCCGGCCGGGCTGATCCTGCTCAGCATCGTCCCGGTCATCGCCGGCACGGCGCGCGTCGTGGAGCTGGCCGGGGGAGCAGAGATCACCGATGCCAACGCGCGGTTCGTCAGCGCGCCGCTGCCCGTCGTGCTGCACATCATCGCCGTCACGATCTACTGCGTGCTCGGCGCATTCCAGTTCCATCCAGGGCTGCGGCGCAGCCGGCCGCAGTGGCATCGCGGCGCAGGCCGGACCCTGGTTCCGTTCGGACTCGTCGCGGCGCTGACGGGGCTGTGGATGACGCAGTTCTATCCGCCGCCGCCACTCGATACCGGCATGACGCTCTATGCCATCCGCATGGCGGTGGGCGTTGCCATGGTCGCGTTCCTGGTCATGGGGTTCGCCGCCGCGCGGCGGCGCGATGTTCCCACGCATCGCGCCAACATGATCCGCGCCTACGCTTTGGGAATCGGCGCGGGGACACAGGTGCTGACGCACATTCCGTATTTCGTGTTCTCGAGCATCCAGAACGAGTTCGGACGGACGGTGTGCATGGCGGCCGGGTGGGGAATCAACATCGCAGTGGCGGAGTGGATCATCCGCACGCGGTTCCGGGCAGCGGCGGTGGTGCGGCCGGCGATGGCGTAGTCGCGGGATTCGTCGCCGCCGACAAATAACCCAGCACCCTCAGCCAGCCTTCGCTAGGCGCTGAAGCGCCAAAGCCTGAGGGCAACCCTCTCCCGCTGAAGCGGGGGAGGGATCGGAGTTACGGTCGCGCTTTCAGCTTCGCTGCTTTGCGAAGCGTCTGGTTGACGCGGGATTGCCAGCCGGTACCGGTCGCGCGGTAGAACGCGAGGACATCGGGATCGAGGCGAATGCTCACCGCTTGCTTTGGCGCCGCCGACAACGGCCTGCCGCGGCGAACCAGCTTGCCGCCTTCGAAGGCGGCCGCGGATTCGAACCACTCCTTGGTGAGGGCCGGTGCGTCATCCGGATCGACCCATGCTCGCTTGGTGGAGGGATTCTTCTTCGGCATGCCCATGTCTCATCGAGATGATTCGCCGGTCGACGCCGCGCGGAGTCCAGACAACGACCACGAAGCGCTCGCCGACGTAGCCCGCGGTGATGAACCGCGCTTCGCCGTAGTCACGGCGATCGTCGCGGCGCGTGAAATGAATTCCCGCGAATAGGTCATCGACGTCCGCGAAGTCCAGGCCGCGTTCGGCGAGGGTCTTGCGGCGCTTCCGCTCGTCCCAGCTCGTTATTTAACGTATATACGAAAATGCCGAAGTCAAGGCGGCGGCGATCGACCTCAGCGGCGGCGGGTGCCTTTACGCGTGGTGCGCGTGGCGCGGCGGCCGCGGCCGCGCGCCGAAGGGGCGCGGCGCCCCGGAGGGGCGCTGCGCGCCCCTGCTGCGCTGATCGCGCGACGCTTGGCGAGCGGCTTGGCGGGCTTCGCTTTGCGGCGGGGTTTGGCGCGGGGCTTTGATGCCGCGGCCTTCTTCTTGGCGGGCTTCGGCTTGGCGGCGCTCTTGGCGCGCTTCGGTGCGGCGGCGGTCTTTGCGCGTGACTTCTTCGCGGGCGGGTGGCCGGCGACTTCTTCGATGACGAGGATCGTCATGTCTTCGAGGACTGCGTCCATCGGGCCCCACACGGCCTGCACGGCAGGGGTGTGGTGGGCGCGCGAGGAAGAGTCGGCGTCTGCCCAGAAGAAGCGTTCGAGGATGGAGACCCTGCCGGTGCGCTTGTCGGTCGCGCGCCAGACGCGGGCGGGATCGTCGGTGGTGAGGCCGGCTTTGCGCGCGGCGGGCCAATGCTTCTTCACCAGCTCGAGGAGGTCGCTCTCGTGGCCGTCCTTTGGGCGGTAGATAACGATGTTGCCGACTTTGGCCATGCGGAGTCTCCGATCGAGTGGGGCACCGTGACTGTGTCGGCTATCCCCACCCTGCCCTCCCCCTGAAAGGGGGAGGGATTCTTAGAACGGGATTTCGTCGTCGAGGTCGGGGGCTTGGCCCTTCGGGCCGTTGCCGCCACCACCGCCGCCCATGTCGTCGGGGGGGCCGCCGAAGTCGCGGCCGCCGCCGCCACTGGGGCCACCGCTGCCGCCGGCGCGGCTATCGAGCATGGTGAGGACGCCGTTGAAGCGGGGGACGACGATCTCGGTGGTGTACTTGTCGACGCCGGACTGGTCCTGCCACTTGCGGGTCTGAATCTGGCCCTCGATGTACACCTTGGCGCCCTTCTTCAGGTACTGCTCGGCGACCTTGGCGATGTTCTCGTTGAAGATCACGACGCGGTGCCACTCGGTCTTTTCTTTCTTCTCACCGCTGTTCTTGTCGCGCCAGGACTCGGACGTGGCCACGCTCAAGTGGACGATGGGTGAGCCTTCCTGGGTGCGGCGGACCTCCGGGTCCTTGCCCAAGTTACCCACAAGAATGACCTTGTTGACGCTGCCTGCCATGTGATTTCCCCGCGCGAGTTTCGAGCACCCTAATAGGTGGGTCCGGGATTCGCAATTCGTCGCCGCGAACCTTTACAATGACCGGTTCCGGTCTACCTAAGGGCGCTTGTGAAGCCGCCCAAACCCTCACGTCTCAGCCTGATGCAGAACATCACCATCCGCGGTGCCAAGGAGCACAATCTCAAGAACATCGACGTGGTGATTCCGCGCGATCGGCTGGTGGTCATCACCGGGCTGTCGGGGTCGGGCAAATCCACGCTGGCGTTCGACACGATCTACGCCGAGGGGCAGCGGCGCTATGTCGAGAGCTTGTCGGCGTATGCGCGGCAGTTCCTGGAATTGATGCAGAAGCCGGATGTCGAGTCGATCGAGGGCCTCTCGCCGGCCATCGCCATCGAGCAGAAGACGACATCGAAGAATCCGCGCTCGACGGTGGGCACGGTCACGGAGATTCACGACTACCTGCGCCTGCTGTATGCGCGCATCGGCATCCCCTACTCGCCCGCTACCGGCCTGCCCATCGAGAGCCAGACGGTGAGCCAGATGGTGGACCGCATCAACGCGATGCCGGCGGGCACCAAGCTGTTGCTGCTGGCGCCGCTGGTGCGCGGCCGCAAGGGTGAGTACCGCAAGGAGCTGGCGATCCTGCAGAAGCGCGGCTACCAGCGCGTCAAGGTGGACGGCACGGTCTACGAGATCGACGCGGTGCCGGCGCTCAACAAGAAGATCAAGCACGACATCGAGGTCGTGGTGGACCGCGTCGTGGTGAAGCCGGACCTCGGCAACCGGCTGGCCGACTCGGTCGAGCAGGCGCTGGGGCTCGCCGATGGCATCATCTTCACGGAGAACGTGGATACCGGCGAGCGCACGGTGTTCTCGGCCAAGTTCGCCTGCCCTGTCTCCGGCTTCACCATCGAGGAGATCGAGCCGCGCCTGTTCTCGTTCAACAATCCGTACGGCGCCTGCCCGGTGTGCGACGGATTGGGCACGCGCATCTTCTTCGATCCGAACCTGGTGGTGCCGGATACGCGGCTGAGCCTGGAGGACGGCGCGATCGCGCCATGGCAGCGGTCGAGCTCGCATTTCTACCTGCAGACGCTGCAGAGCCTGGCGCGGCATTTGAAGATCAGCATGCGCACGCCCTGGGGCGAGCTGTCCGACGCCGCGCAGCACGTGATCCTGCACGGATCGGGTGATGACCCGATCACCATCAGCTTCAACGAGGGCAACAACAAGTACAGCTCGAAGAAGCCGTTCGAGGGGATCATCCCCAACATGGAGCGGCGCTTTCGCACCACCGAATCGAACTGGGCGCGCGAGGACATGTCGCGCTTCCAGAACACGGCGCCGTGCGAGGCGTGCCACGGCGACCGCCTGAAGGCGGAGGCGCTGGCGGTGAAGATCGCCAACATGAACATCGCCGACACGTCGTCGATGTCGATCGAGGCGGCGGTCAAGTGGTTCAATGAACTGCCCAAGAAGCTGTCGGGCAAGCACAACGAGATCGGCGAGCGGGTGCTGAAGGAGATCAACGAGCGCTTGGGGTTCCTGCTCAACGTGGGCCTGGGCTACCTGACCCTGGCGCGGCAATCGGGGACGCTGTCGGGCGGCGAGAGTCAGCGCATTCGCCTGGCCTCGCAGATCGGCTCGGGGCTGACGGGAGTCTTGTACGTGCTGGACGAGCCGTCGATCGGGCTGCACCAGCGCGACAATGCGCGGCTGCTGACGACGCTGGTGCGCCTGCGCGACATCGGCAACACGGTGATCGTGGTGGAGCACGACGAGGATGCGATCATGGCTGCCGACCACGTCATCGACATGGGGCCCGGCGCCGGCATCCACGGCGGCCGCATCATTGCCGAAGGACCGCCGGCCAAGATCCTGAAGAGTCCGGAGTCGCTGACGGGGCAGTACCTGAGCCGCGTGCGCCAGGTGCCGCTGCCGGCGCACCGGCGGCCGGGCAAGCCCGGGCAGTTCCTCAAGGTGATCGGGGCGAAGGAGAACAACCTCGCCAACGTGTCGGCGGCGATTCCCCTGGGAACGCTGACGTGCGTGACGGGCGTTTCCGGCAGCGGCAAGAGCACGCTGGTGATCGAGACGCTCTACAAGGCGGTGGCGCGGCGGCTGATGGGCACGCGCGATGCGCCGGGCGTCCACGAAGCGATCGAGGGCATGGAGTTCCTCGACAAGGTCGTCGACATCGACCAGTCGCCAATCGGGCGGACGCCGCGTTCCAATCCCGCGACCTACACCGGCGCGTTCACACCGATGCGCGATTGGTTCGCGCAGCTGCCCGAATCCACGGCGCGCGGCTACAAGCCGGGGCGCTTCTCGTTCAACGTGCAGGGTGGGCGCTGCGAGGCGTGCCAGGGCGACGGCCTGCTCAAGATCGAGATGCACTTCCTGCCCGACGTATACGTGCAGTGCGACGTGTGCAAGGGCAAGCGCTTCAACCGCGAGACCCTGGAGATCACCTTCAAGGACAAGTCGATCGCCGATGTGCTCGAGATGACCATCGACGAGGCGACGGAGTTCTTCAGCGCGGTGCCGAGCATCCGCGACAAGATGGAGATGCTGCAGAAGGTGGGCCTGGGGTACATCCACGTCGGCCAGCAGGCGACGACGCTGTCCGGCGGCGAGGCGCAGCGCATCAAGCTGTCGCGCGAGCTGAGCCGGCGCAGCACCGGGCAGACGCTGTACATCCTGGATGAGCCGACGACGGGGCTGCACTTCGAGGACGTGCGCAAGCTGATCGAGGTGATCCAGGCTCTGGTCGAGACCGGCAATACGGTGGTGGTGATCGAACACAACCTCGACATCATCAAGATCGCCGACTGGCTGATCGACCTGGGGCCCGAGGGCGGCAACAAGGGCGGCCACATCGTCGCGGTCGGCACGCCGGAAGAAGTGGCGGCGACGAGCGGCAGCTACACCGGGCAGTACCTGGCGCCGGTGCTGGCGCGCGGCGCGGGGACGCGCACGGTCCAGAAGACGGACATTCAGGGCAAGCGGCGGAAGGCGTCGTAGGGTCGCCGTGCCTATTCCCGGGGATCGGCGCGGTCGGTGGTGGATCGAGACATCGAACGGACCTCTCATTGACGCGTTCCGGCCCGCGCTGATTTCTTTCGTGGCCTTTGGACCATCCAAGGAGCCTTCCCTTGAGGGCACGGGGTTCTTCGTGACTGGCACGGAACAGTGGGCGGTCGCCCTTACCGCGAAGCACGTGTTGGAGGATGGAGTGGCGCGGAAGCAATCCGCACAGAAGCACGCCGCCTCAGCCATCTTCTTCAACAAGGCTCGACCATCTCCGTTGCTGCACAAGCTGCGCGCGCTGTGGACTCCCGATCGCGAGCAGGGCGCGATGCTTGCCGTCTACCACGGCTACTATGACGAGCCTCTGGATATCGCTACGTGCATCGTTGGAGCGCCGCCGGACCAGAAGGCCCCACCGCTCAACAAGGTCCACATCCCGCTTGATCTGGCTGTCCCAGACGTAGGTGATCGCGTTGGAATGGTGTCTTTCGCAGACATGTCTCTCGACGAAACGCGAGCCCCCGACGCTGCAACTGGCAGAGGTCAGACGCTGTCAGTCTACCGTCTGGTAAGTGTGCGAATGGGAGTCGTCACAGCGAACCTTCCGGACGGCCACAGACTAGGGTCTTGGCCGTGCTTCACCACGTCGATACCCGCCGCAGCCGGAATGAGCGGCGGTTTCGTTTACCGGTGGCGCGACGGCGAAGCAGTTGCCGCCTGCGGGGTAGTGTGCGCCGATGCCTCCCCGGTGGAGGCCCCCAACAATTCGTTGATAGCGGGAGAGTCCGTTGTGGGGGCCATCTGGCCTGCGCTCGGACTGCTTGTTCCGGACGCTTGGCCTGTAACCGACGAGACGCGGTATCGCACGCTATACGAGAAGATGCGCGATGGTGAACTTCCCCCACCCGTGGGAGGCCTTGAGAGTGTCATCTTTGAAGACCGCGGGAACGGTCTGGTCGCGATCGGCCTGCGATAGCGTCGTGAGACCAAGATGAGCAACCAGAGCGGACTGGTTCCACCGGTATCGGAAACGCCCGGCGCTGCGGCGATAGACCAGTTCTTGGCCGCGGCATTTGACCCCGCCTCTGCGCCGATCTGGGGAGCCGCGCTCGTCAGCGCGCTTTCTGCCATTGGCGCTGCGTTCTTGGCCAGCTGGCTAACGAATCGACAAAATGTCCATCTCAATGCGCAACAACGAGCGCATGAACTCCACATCTTGAACACGCGGCACAAGGCCGAGGCCAGCTCAATAGCCGTCGTGCTGACGGCGGAAATCATGGGCGCATATTCGCAGATGATGTTCTCTGAGCCAGACCTGCCTGTTCGCCTGGCAATCAAGGTCCTACGCACGGTCGATGAGGACACGGTCGTCTATGAGGCGACCTTGCCCAACCTCGGGCTGCTCCAAACCGGAACAGCGGAAAAGGTGATCCAGTTTTACACGCGGCTCCGAATGCTTGCGTCAATGGCTCGCAAAGTACCCGCGGACCGAATGCCCGCGGAACCACTCACTGCGCTATCGAACGACGGCCGTTCAGCCGCGCCGGAGGCCATGATTTGTTTGGAGAATGCGAATGGCCTTTGCCGAGACGCCCGACTTTTCGTTGACCACCTGTGCAACAATTTCTCTATCCAGCGCCCGATCTTTGATGGCCGCCCGCTAGTTCCGAGCAAAGAGGATCTAGCTACACGGACAGCTCACAATCGCGTCGCTGGCGTTTCCCCATTTTCGGGCGGCACGAACTCATGACCCTCGTTCCCATCCAACCCGTCCACATCGTCGGCGGCGGGCTGGCCGGGTCGGAGGCCGCATGGCAGATCGCCGAAGCGGGGTTGGCGGTGGTGATCCATGAGATGCGGCCGGTGAAGAAGACCGAGGCGCATGTGACGGCGAGCCTGGCCGAGCTGGTGTGCTCGAACTCGTTCCGGTCGGACGATGCGGACACCAACGCGGTGGGACTCTTGCACGAGGAACTGCGGCGGGCGGGGTCGTTGATCCTGCGCGCGGCGGATGCGCATCGGGTGCCGGCGGGGGCGGCGCTGGCGGTGGATCGAGTCGGGTTTGCCGAAGCAGTCGAGCGTGCGCTCGTGGACCATCCGCGCGTCACGGTGGAGCGCACGGAAGTGGCGGGACTGCCGCCGGCGGAGTGGGACTCGGTGATCATCGCGACGGGGCCGCTGACCTCCCCGGCCCTGGCGGATGGCATTCGCTCGCTGACGGGCGAGGGCTCGCTGGCGTTCTTCGATGCGATCGCGCCGATCGTGCATGGCGAGAGCGTCGACCGCAGCATCGCCTGGATGCAGTCGCGCTACGACAAGGGCGGCGGCAAGGACTACCTGAACTGCCCGATGAACAAGGACGAGTACGAGGCGTTCATCGACGCGCTGCTCGCCGCCGAGAAGACCGAGTTCAAGGAGTGGGAGAAGGACACGCCGTACTTCAACGGCTGCCTGCCCATCGAGGTGATGGCCGAGCGCGGGCGCGAGACGCTGCGCTTCGGGCCGATGAAGCCGGTCGGACTCGACGATCCGCGCACCGGGCGGCGGCCGTGGGCGGTGGTGCAGCTGCGCCAGGACAACGCGCTGGGCACGCTGTTCAACATCGTCGGCTTCCAGACCAAGATGAAGTACGGCGACCAGGTGCGGGTGTTCCGCACCATTCCCGGACTGGCCGACGCGAACTTTGCGCGGCTCGGCGGCATCCATCGCAATACCTTCCTGAATAGTCCCAAGGTGCTCGACGGGACGCTGCGGCTGAAGGCGCGGCCGAGCATTCGCTTCGCCGGGCAGATCACCGGCGTCGAGGGCTACGTCGAGAGCGCGGCGATGGGATTGCTGACGGGACGCTTCGCCGCGGCCGAGCGGCGCGGCGCGGTGCCGGTGGCGCCGCCGGCGACGACGTCGATGGGCGCGCTGGTCAATCACATCACCCTTGGGTCGATCGGCGACTTCCAGCCGATGAATGCGAACTTCGGGTTGTTTCCGGAAGTGCCGGGCGCCGGGCGCAAGGACGATCGCAAGAGTGCGATGGTCAAACGGGCGCGGGCGGATTTCGGTGGGTGGCTCGCGGCCGGTGAGGCTTCAGTAGCTGCTGAATAGCGCGTAGCCGAGCAGGCTGAGCTGGCGCAGGACGCGGTTGTCGGCGGCGGGGTCCCTGCCCTTCTTCAGGAGGCGCAGGGAGCGCGCGGCGAGCGGCATCGGCAGCAGCGCCGGGATCGCGGCGTCCAATATATCCGGGCGCTGGGAGCGGCCGCGCGCGATGGTCTCGGCAGCGAGCGCCAGCACCGCGTCGCGATCGGTGCGGCCGTGGGCGTGGCGGGTCAGGCTCCAGGCGGTGCCGGCCGCGGTGACGGCCGCTTGGGTAGCGCGGCTCTCGGCATCGAGGATGCGCAGCCACAGCGAGAGCGGCGCGGCGCCTTCGGTGGTGCAGCGGGCGACCAGGCCTTCGAAATCCTGGGCGCCGCCGGTGGCGGTCATCTCGGCGGAGTCGATCAGCTGGTCGAGGAGTTCGCGCGCCAGGCCGTGGGTGCGCACGACGGCGGTGAGCGCCTCCAGAACCGGGTGCGACGGGATGCGACCTTCGGCGAAGATCGCGTCGAGAGCCTCGCGCCACCAGGCGAAGCGCAGGGCGCCCATCATCGGCTCGCGGGTGGTGCGCGACGACACGGCGTTCACCTCGAGGGCGAAGGCGAGCACCGCCAGCAGGGCGGGACGGGCGGCCGGTGGCGCGAACTGGACGCACCAGAAGCGGTCGCGATCACCGTCGCGAACCAGGTCGGAGATCACGTCCTTTGTCACGGTTCTGCATACCACATAGCGGCGGCCCTATCCTTGCGGGGCACTACATTTTGTGACTACCATCGCCGCCTGCGCGCGTCCGCGCAACGAGGTGTTCCGTCATGAAGAGTCCGTTCGATTCGCTGCAAACCACCGTGGTGCTCGGCCTGGTGCTCACCGTCGTGATGGTGTTCCTGGTCATGGGCATCGCCGACCATGGCGTCGGCGCGCCGCTGCCCGAAGGCCATGGCGGCATCGCCATGTTCGTGGCGCGGTGGGCGCACGTGGTGTCGGGCATCATGTGGATCGGCTTGCTCTGGTACTTCAACTTCGTGCAGGTGCCGAGCATGGCGGAGATTCCCGCCGAGCTGAAACCGGCGGTCAGCAAGTTCATCGCGCCGCGCGCGCTGTGGTGGTTCCGCTGGGCGGCCGCCTCGACCGTGCTGTTCGGCGTGGTCCTGGCGGGCGCCGGCGGCTACATCGTCGATGCCCTCGCCCTCGGCCTCACCGACCGCGGCGCCGATACGTCGATCATCGGCTTCGGCATCTGGTTCGCGTTGATCATGGCCTTCAACGTCTGGTTCATCATCTGGCCGAACCAGAAGAAGGCGCTCGGCATCGTCACCGCCACCGACGACGAGAAGAAGAAGGCCGCGCGCATGGCGTTCCTCGCCTCGCGCACCAACCTGATGCTGTCGCTGCCGATGCTGTTCGCGATGCTCGGCATGCGCCACTTCGCCGACCTGATCTCGTAGCCATGCGCGCCCGGCTGCTCGCTCTGCTGGTGGCCGGGCTGATTGCTGGGCCGGCGATCGCCGGTCCCTACGAGGACGGCCTCGACGCCTACGACAAGGGCGACTACGCCAACGCCGAGCGGCTGTTCAAGATCGCGGTCGAAGCGGGCCACCCCGGCGCCCAGATCGCGCTCGGCCTGCAGTACGCCTTCGGCCGCGGCGTCGAGCGCAATCTGTCCGAGGCGGCGCGACTCTATGGGCTCGCGGCCGCCCAGGGCGAGGTGCAGGCAATGTCCCTGGTCGGCGTGATGTACGAGCGCGGCGCGGGCGTCGCAGAGGACCTCGTCAAGGCGTTGATGTGGTACACGCTCGCCGCCGAGAAGGACGAGGAGCGCGAGATCGACCGCGTCGGACTCGAGCCCAAGCTCACGCGCCCGGACCAGGCGAAGGCCCGCGACATGGCGGCAGCGTGCAAGAAGGCCAACTTTCAGAACTGCTAGCCGGGGCTGCCGAACGCCTCGGCCTGAGAACAACATGACCAGCAGCCTTTATTCGATCCCCGTCGCCCGCATCGACGGGCGCGCGGCGACCCTTGGCGAGTACCGCGGCAAAGTCCTGCTCGTCGTCAACGTCGCCTCGAAGTGCGGACTGACGCCGCAGTACGAGGCGCTGCAGCGGCTCTATGTCGAGAAGCGCGGACGCGGACTCGAGATCCTCGGGTTTCCGGCGAATGATTTCGGCCGCCAGGAGCCGGGCACCGAGTCGGAAATCGCTGCCTTCTGCAGCATCAACTACGGCGTCGAGTTTCCGATGTTCAAGAAGATCACGGTCGTCGGGCCCGACCGCCACCCGCTGTACGACGCGATGATCGCCGCGCGGCCGCAGCACGAGGGCGGCGGCAAGCTGCGCGAGCAGCTGAGCGGACACGGCCTCGGTCCCGCCTCGGCATCGGACGTCCTGTGGAACTTCGAAAAGTTCGTGGTCGGCCGCGACGGCGCCGCGGTGGCGCGCTTCGCGCCCGATGTCACTCCGGACGATCCGCGCCTGGTCGCCGTTCTGGACGACGCTCTCGCCGCGCTTGGCTAAGGTCGGTCCAGAATTCCAGCTTCAACTCTCGCATGAGTAAAGTTGACCGCAGTGTACCCGGCGCGGCTGGCCGCCAAATACAGATCGAGATCTGCAGAAAGGACCACCGTGTCGTCCTTGCTCAACTCAAGAAGGGCGCAGTCGCACAATCCCAAGCGGACGAACTCTTTTCTTAACGAAACTGACGCGCTTTCCTGGAATAGCTCTTTCGTCCTCCCAATGAAGGCGCGGAACTCTTTCATGACCTTCGTCCTGCGGTCGCCTTCGATTTGGGAGACCAGGTTGGACGCTTCCGTCAGGACGCTGGGGGTTACCACTACTTCTCGGGCGTTCTGCAGTAGTCGCACCAAGAGATCGTAGTCTCGTGTGCCGTACGCTCGAAGGCGCTTGTGGGTGGATATCCACGCCGGGTTGGCGAGGCCAACCACGAGCAGTACGACGAGATTGGCGTCGAGGGCGACGACCTTCGACACTTACTCTGCTGCCTCGCGACGCTTCATCGCGAGAACCTTTGCGTCATGGTCCTGCAGCGTGATCACCCGATAGGTCCGCTTGGGGAGTGCCTCCCCGGTGATCGTAGTGACTGCGTCGCGGACGCTGTTCCACGGTCGGCTAAAGCCCAGAGTTATCTGCCAGACGCGATCCACAGGGTTGAACTCAACCTCTTCGAGGCCGAGATTTTCAATTTTCTCGTCTTTCATCGTCGCCCTGAACCAAGTCTTCGCGGCATCTACGGCATTCGTCACGTCCATCTGAATTCCTCGACGGTCCGAAACTGGAGTTCACAGTAGGACGCAGATTACTCGTAGCCCGCAGTTTGTTAAACTCGATGGGCGATGAAGTCGGAGTTGTCCGTGGCGCAATTCTCGCGGACCACGCGCCTCGTGAATCCCCCGCTGACGCTCTCGCCGCGCGGGTCTAGGGCGCGGGCCGGTATTCCGGGTTCCAAATCTCCCAGCGGCCCTGGCTGAAGAAGTCGCCCTCGAGCGTGGTGCCGGTGCGGTCGTAGCCGGTCTGGCCTGGCTTCCGGTAGAGGTGCGCCTCGACCACCATGCGGCGGCCGCTGGGAGCGATCTTCTCGCAGCGCATCTTCACGAAGAACTCACCGATGGGCGTTTCGCCGTTCGCTAGCGGCGGATTCTGGCAGCCCCACCCTTCGGCGCCGAAGGCATTCATCAGGGGCACGCGCAGCAGGTAGGCGTTGCGGCGGTAGTCGAGGTCGGCGCGCTGGTCGGTGACGGCGCGGATCGCCTGGGCGGTGCCGCGTTCGTCGAACAGCACCGAGAGCACGACCGGGTGGCCGGCGACCTTGGTGCCGTAATACTTGCGCAGGCCGAGGCGGCCGTCCTGCTCGCCGAACAACTCGAGCAGCATGCGCGCGGCGTATTCGCCCTCGTCATCGTACTCGACGTAGACTTCGTAGAGGTCGGTGGCGCGATCGCGCGCGCAGGTGGCGAATCCAGTCCAGTCGTCGAGCTGCTCCAAGGGCGTGCCGCCGTTCGAGCCGCAGGCGAAGGCGTAGTAGCCTTCGAGCGGAAGTTCGCGCGCGTGCTTCCCTACCGCAAGCTCGCGCAGATCGCCAACGGGACGGGCGGCATCCGGCGCACGCACGAGCGGCGGCGTGGCGGCATCCTGCGCGAAGGCGGACGCCGCGATCAGCGCAACGAAGAGTACGGAGGCGTACGAGAAAACCCTGCACATGCGTGCATTCTACGCGCTTCTGGGCGGGGTACGCCTGCGCGCCAAACCTCCCGCTAGTCCTGCTGCGCCTGCTGGGAAGGAACGGGTCGTAGCTCCCTAGAGCCCGAACACGACGAGGAAGTTGGACGGCGTCATCAGGTTGGCGCCGGGGCGGCCGCCCTGGGTGGCGGTTTGGGTGTTGGGCGGCGAGTAGCCGACCAGCACGGCAACGTACTGCTTGCCGCCGAACGCGTACGACATCGGCGGCGCGCCGCACGGACTCCCCACGTTGAAGGACCACAAGGGCGCGAGGTTGGTGCTGTCGTAGGCCATCAGGTCGCCGAACTGGTCGCAGCCGAAGGTCAGGCCGCCGGCGGTGGAGACCGTGCCCCAAAGCTTCGCCTTGACGATGATCTTGGTCTTCACCTCACCGTTGGTGACGTCGATGGCGTTGAGCGAGTTGCCGGCCATCGTGACGGGACGCGTGTCGGTAACGCCGCGCTCCAGCATCTGCTGGTTGTTGAGCGTGGCGCCGCCGGTCCACGCCGAGCGCTTCTTGCTGGTGCCGTCGAGCTTGCCCTCGAAGTGGTTGAGGCGCGTCACCGTGCGCATGCCCGTACAGCCCTCATTCGAGGTGACGAAGATCGTGCGGAGCTGCGGGTTGTAGGACGTCGGCTCCCAATTCTTGCCGCCGGTGATGGCCGGACAGAACATGCCGACGGCGCCGCCGCGGTCGGCGACCGTGCCCGGCGCGTACTTTTGCAGCGGCGCACCCGGCACGTAGGTCATCGGACGTCCGGTCTTCGGATCGATGCCGCCCGACCAGGTCACCACGGTCGGATACTGCTTGCCGTACTGGAACGCGCCGGTGGCACGATCGAAGCCGTAGAAGTGGCCATTGCGCGCGGCGTGCACGACGAGGGTGCGGCCCTCGATGTCGATGAGCGGGTGCTCGGCGACCTCGTCGAAGTCGAACGGATCACCCGGCGTGTATTGGAAGAACCACTTGATGAAGCCGTCGTCGGGATTCAGCGCCAGCAGCGAGGCGACGTAGAGGTTGTCGCCGGGACGGTACTCCTGATCGTAGTCGGGCCCGGCATTGCCGGTGCCCCAGTACGTGAGGTTGAGCCTCGGATCGAAGGTGCCGGTCTGCCAGATCGAGCCGCCGCCGGATTCCCACGCGTTGTAGGTGTCGAGCCAGGTGGCCTTGGCCTTCTCGTTGGGGTCGCGGTCATTGCCGCCGGCCGTAAAGGTGCGCCAAACCTGCTTGCCGGTATTGAGATCGGTGGCGTCGAGGGAGCCACGGATGCCGTACTCGCCGCCGGCCGAGCCGACGATGGCGAGGTCGCGGATGACGAGCGGCGCCACGGTGAGCGTCTCGGCGATGCCGGGGTCGTAGATCTTGCGCTCCCAGATGACCTGCCCCGACTCCTTGTGGATGCGGTGCAGGCGGCCGTCGAGGGAGACGGAGATGACGCTGTCCTTCCACAGACCGACGCCGCGGTTGTTGATGCCACAACAGGCGACGTCGCCGGCCCACACCTTGTCGACCTGCGGCTCATACTTCCAGACGAAGTCGGCGCGCGTGCCGGAGCGCACGTCGATCTTGTAGATGGCGCCCCAGCCATCGGAGACGAACAGGAATCCGTCCTCGGCAAGCGGCGTGCCTTCAAGGCGCGTCACGGCATAGCGGCCGCCCTGGGCCGGGATCTGGCCGCCGAGCAGCACCATCATGCGCGGCGTGAGATCCCGGATGTTGGCCGTGGTGATCTGGCCAAGGTTGGCGTAGCGCTGCGCGGCATAGGTTCCGTTCACCACCAGCCAGTTGTCGGGCTCGGTGTGGGCATTCTCAAGGCGCGCCTGGGTCATGTCGCGGGCAGTGGCGGGCAACGCGAAGGCGAGCGCCAAAGCGGCAACCGTCGAGGTGAGAAATGCCCGGGTCATTGCGAGCGACTATTTCATCCGCCTGGGGGTGGGTCAAACAGGGGCCGCCCGGTACGATGGAGCGATGGCGCCGGCTCGATTCCTTGGATGTGCTCTCGCGGCGGCGGTCGCCGCAGGCTCTGCCGTTGCGCAGGCCCCGGCCCCACCCACTCCTCCGGTTGGCGAGCGCGAGGCGGCGTTCCTGTCAGGGCACAGCAATGATTGCGCCGGATGTGCGCTGGAGGGCGCCGACCTGCAGCGGCGCCAGCTGAAGGGCGCCAACCTGGAGCGCGCCATCCTGGGTGCGGCGAACCTCTATCTCGCCAACCTGGAAGGCGCCAACCTGAAGGGCGCGGACCTCGAGGGCGCCAACCTGTCGCGCGCCAACGTGCGCGGCGCCGACCTGAGCGAGGCGACGCTGACGCGCGCCAACCTGTACCTGGCGGATGGCACCGGCGCGAACTTCGGCGGGGCGTACGGCGTCGAGACGATTCTGATTCGGGCGCGGCTGCAGCGCGCGACGTTCGAAGGCGCCAAGTTCATCGACGCCGACTTTCGCAACGCGGCGGTGGGCGGCACGGTGTTCCGCAACGCGTACTTGGGCGGATCGCGGTTCGATCAGGTCAACCTCGGGCGCCTCGACATGCGCGGCGCCAACCTGGAAGTCGCCGACCTGCCGTTCGCGACGATGCGCGGCACCAATCTGGAGGGCGCCAACCTGACGGACGCGGACCTCTATGGGGCGGACCTGACGGGCGCGAATCTCATGGACACCAATCTCACCAACGCGCGGCTACAGGGCGCGACGACGATCGACACGGTGTTTGCCGGTGCGACGATTGTCGACACGGTGATGCCGGACGGCGAGGTAGCGGGGACAGCGCGGTAGACGCAAGGGCGCGCTGCCGCGCGCGTTGGTTGCTCCTCACACCCTGCCCTCCCCCCGTGCCGGGAAGGCGAAGTGGCGCTAGAGCGGTCGCAGCGGGGTGTCGGGCGGCGGCACGACGCCTTCCGGCGCGGTGCGCTCGACGAGGACGGCGACGAAATCGCGGGCCTCTTCCAGGTAGCCTTCGAGGTCGAGGGCGAAGTCGCGGAACGTCTGCAGGGCGCTCGCGGCCTGGGCGGCACCGGCGGCGCCCCACTTGCGGCGCAGGGTGCCCTCGCCTTCCTCGATGGTGGTGAACACCGCGCCGACTTCCTCGATGGCGAAGTCGATCTCGACGGCGATGCCCTGGGCAGCGAGGTTGGCGTTCTCCTCGCGCTCGAGGTCGTCGCCCAGCGCGATCAAGCATTCACTGAGATTGTCGAACATGCGTCCGGCCCCGGCGCTGGTGGCGCGCGCGACGACGTCCATGATGCGTTGGTCGGTGGCGTTGGGCAGCACGCCGGTCGCGTCGATGGCGACGTCGATGCTTTCCCGGAAAGTGATGATCGATTCGACCAGGGCGTACGACAGGGTCGCGCAGTAGCGCACGCGCTCGGCGTAGTCGGGTTCGTGGTTGGCGGACGCGGGAGCGATCCACAGCGCCGCGGCCACAGCCGCACCGAAGGCGAATGATCTAGCCATCACTGGATTGCTTCGCTTCGCTCGCAATGACAACGATCTGTTATAGCGCGAAAAAGAAGACGTAGTTGGATGGCGTGAAGAACGCCGTGGAGTTGCGCAGGACGCGCTGGGCGGCGCCGGCGGCGCCGCCGGCCATGATGGCGACGTACTGGCGGCCGCCGACCGCGAAGGTCATGGGTGGCGCCTGGATGGGGGTGCCGACGTTGAAGGTCCACAGGGTGTTGAGGGTGCGTGCGTCCAGGGCGAAGACGTCGCCGAGTTGGTTGCCGCCGAACACGATGCCGCCGGCAGTGGCGAGCACGCCCCAGGTCTTGACGTCCTGCATCAGCTTGAAGCGCACCTCGCCGGTGCGCGGGTCGATGGCGTTGAGGGAGAACGCGGTCTGCGCCAGCGGCAGCGGCGTGTCGGGCGGCGCCGGGGCGCGGCCGTCCCACATGGCGCGCTTCCGAAAGGTGCCGCCGAGCTTGCCCTCGAAGTGGCCGTCGTTCTCGGCGACGTAGGCCGAGCAGCCTTCGGTGGACGGCGTGAACACCGTGCGCAGGGTGCGGCTGTAGGACGACGGCTCCCAGTTCTTGCCGCCGGCGAGCGCCGGGCAGAACACGCCGACGACGCCGCGGCGCGGCACCGTGCCGAGGTTGTATTGCTGCACCGCGGTGTTCGGGTTGTAGGCGAGCGGGCGCCCGGTCTTGGGATCGAGGCCGTTGGTCCAGGTGACGAGGTTCGGGTACTGGCGGCCGTAGAGGAACTCGCCGGAAACGCGATCGAAGCCGTAGAAGAATCCGTTGCGGCCGGCGTGGGTGACCAGCCGGCGCATGGTGCCGCCAATGTCGAGGTCGATGAGCGGATGCTCGGCGACCTCGTCGTAATCGAACGGATCGTTGGGCGTGTACTGGAAGAACCACTTGATGGCGCCGGTGTTGGGATCCATCGCCAGCAGGCTGTCGGTGTAGAGGTTGTCGCCCGGGCGATACTCGGCGTCGATCTGCGGCGCCGGATTGCCGGTGCCCCAGTACATCAGGTTGATCTGCGGATCGTAGGTGCCGGTCACCCAGATGGAGCCGCCGCCGGTTTCCCAGGCGTTGTAGGTGTCCGCCCAGGTCGCGTTACCCCTCTCACCTTTGGCCGGGATCGTGTAGGTGCGCCAGATGGGCGTGCCGTTGACGAGGTCGGTGGCCTCCAACCAGCCGCGGATGCCGTACTCGGCGCCGGCGGGGCCGACGATTGCCATGTCGCGGATGACGAGGGGCGCGGTGGTGAGCGTCTCGGCGACGCCGGGATCGGCGACCTTGCGCTCCCAGGTGATCTGACCGGAGTCTTTGTGGACCGCGAACAGGCGGCCATCCAAGGCGATGGAGATGACCTGGTCCTTCCACAGCGCGGCGCCGCGGTTGTTGACACCGCAGCAGGCGACGTCGCCGGCCCACACCTTGTCGAGGCGCGGGTCCATCTTCCAGACGAAGTCGGCGCGGCTGCCGCTGCGCAAGTCGAGCTTGTAGAGCGAGCCCCAACCGTCGGTGACGTAGACAAACCCGTCTTCGGCGAGCGGCGTGCCCTCGAGCCGCGTCATACCCTGGCGGCCGCCCTCGGCGCGGGTCTGGCCGGCGAGCAGGACCATCGCTGCGAGCTTGAGGGTGCGGACGTTGCCGGCGTTGATCTGGGTCAGGTTGCCGAAGCGATGGCCGGCGTAGTTCGCGTGGTGATGCAGCCAGTTGTCGGGCTCGGCATCGGCGTTGACGAGGCGCGTGTCGGTGACGTCACGCGCCGCTGCCGGATGCGACGAGGCACAGACAGCCAATGCCGCCGCGCAGATGACTCCGCGCCGCCACGTCCTGCCGCGGCTGACCATGCCCAAACTCCCTGCGCGCGCCTTGCGAACGCGCTACTCCCACCCAGGTCTCCCAACCCGAGACAACGAAGTCTAGCATTCAACAAGCGGCGGCGGGAAAACCACAACCGGACGTTGCGATGCTAGGTCGCGGACCTTAGGGCGCGTGCGGGTCGGCTTGCTCGTCCGGCAGGATGACAGTGCCTGCGAGGTAATGGGTGACGCCGACGGCGCTGGCGACCAAGAGGACCGCAACGACGAGGAAGATGACCACGGACCACTTGGACTTGTTCATCACGCGATTCACTCTCCCCTCACCCAGCTGCGACTAGGCGCTGCGCGCCAAGTCTCGCAACCCTCCCCCAAGGCATGGGGGAGGGTTTCGTTTAGTCGATAGCCAATAGAGCGGCGGCGACGCGGCGTTCCTCGGCCAGCAGAACGTTGAAGGTACGGCACGCGGCGGCGGTCGTCATGGCTTCGACCGCGATGCCGGACTGCTTGAGCGCGGCGCGCAGGGCCGGCGTGGCGAGGCCGCCGCTCGCGCCGAGGCCGAGCAAAAGAAGCTTGATGTCGGCGTCGGCCACGGTGATCGCTGCGAGCGACTCGAGCGATGGGTCGGCGCTGCCGGCCCAGGCGACGGTGCGCTCGGGGAAGACCAATACGTCGCCGCGATGGCGCTGGCCAGCGATGGCAAAGCCGCCGCCGCCGTAGCTCTGGATGACTTGCTGGCGGCCCCGCGCGACCAGCGGGATGGCCTCGACCGCCATCTACTCGGCCGGCGAAGCTGCCGGAGTGGCGGCGGACGACGGCTCGCGCGCCACCGCACCGCGATTGAGGCTCAGGTAGAGCAGCGCCGGCACGGCGATGTACATCGACGAGAACGTGCCGATGAACACGCCCCAGGTCATGGCGAGGTTGAACTCGCGCAGCACGTCGCCGCCGAAGAACAGCAGCGCCAGCACCGCGATGAGGGTGGTGAAGCTGGTGTTGATGGTGCGCGCGAGGGTGTCGTTGATCGAGCGGTTGAGCAGATCGATCAGCGGCATCGAGCGGTACTTACGCAGATTCTCGCGCACGCGGTCGAAGATCACGACCTTGTCGTTCATCGAGTAGCCGATGGTCGTGAGGATGGCCGCGATGATCGGCAGGTTGAATTCGAGCTGCAGCAGCGAAAAGAGTCCGAGCGTGGTTACGGCATCGAAGACCAGCGCCATCGTCGTGCCGATGCCGAACTGCCATTCGAAGCGGATCCAGATGTAGGCGAGCATCGCCGTGATGGCGAGGCCGACAGCGAGCGCGCCGTTGACGATGAGCTCGCCCGACACCTGCGGGCCGACGAACTCGACGCGGCGGTACTCGACGGCGCCGACCACTTCTTCCAGGGCGACTTTGACGCGGGCGGCGAGTTCCTGGTTGGCCTGCTCGCCGCCGGGCTGCTGCGGCAGGCGCAGCAGCACGTCGTTGTCGGCGCCGAGCTGCTGCATGCCGGCTTCGCCGAGGTTGAGGCCGTCGACGGCGGCACGCATAGCGCCGAGATCGGGCGTCTGCATGGTGCGCACCTCGATCATGAGGCCGCCCTTGAGGTCGATACCGAGGTTGAGGCCGCTGGTGAACAGAATGCCGAGCGAGACGTAGGTCAGCAGCGCCGAGAACAGGAAGCCGACCTGGCGCCACTTCATGAAGTTGAAGTTGGAGCGGTCCGGGACGAGCTTGAGGCGGAAGGCCATGGCTCAGACCTCGATGGTGCGGGGGCGCGCGCGCATCACCCACATCGAGGTCAGCCAGCGCGAGAACGTCACCGCGGTGAACATCGAGGTGATGATGCCGATGCAGAGGGTCACGGCGAAGCCCTTCACCAGGCCAGTGCCGAGCAAATACAGGATCACGCCGGTGATGAAGGCCGTCAGGTTCGAGTCGATGATGGTCGTCATGGCGCGCTTGTAGCCGGCCTCGAGGGCCGACAGCACGGTGCGTCCGGCGGCGATTTCCTCGCGGATGCGTTCGTTTATGAGCACGTTGGCGTCCACCGCCATGCCCATGGTGAGCACGATGCCGGCGATGCCCGGCAAGGTCAGGGCCTGCTGCAGGGCCGTCATGACGGCCATGATCAGCACGATGTTCACGACGAGCGCCATGTTGGCGAAGAAGCCGAACGGGCCGTAGGTGGCAAACATGTACGCGATCATGCCGACCAGGCCGATGATCGAGGCGATCTGGCCGGCGCGCACGGAGTCGGCGCCAAGGCCCGGGCCGACCGTTCGTTCCTCGAGCACGACGAGGGGGGCAGGCAGGGCGCCGGCGCGCAACAGCACGGCAAGCTCGTTGGCCGAGGCAATGGTGAAGTTGCCGGAAATCTGGCCGACGCCGCCCAAGATCGGCTCCTGGATGACGGGCGCGCTGATCACCTTGCCGTCGAGGACGATGGCGAAGCGCTTGCCGACGTTCTCCGTGGTGGTGTCACCGAAGCGGCGCGAGCCGGTGGGATCGAAGCGCATCGACACGACCGGCTGGCCGGTGCGGCCGTCGGTGGTGGGGTGGGCGTCGACCAGCATCTCGCCGGTGATGATGGCGCGGCTGCGCAGGACATAGCGCATGGGCGTGCCGTCGAGGTTGAACTCGTTCTCGGACACGACGATCTCGGAGCCGGGCGGCAGGCGCCCGGCGCCCGCGTCGGCGATCGAGATGCCGTCGTCGACCATCTGGAAGGTCAGCTTGGCGGTGCGACCGAGCAGGCGCTTGATGCGGTCGGGGTCGTCGATACCGGGCAGCTGGACGAGGATGCGGCCGGTGCCCTGGCGCTGGATGGACGGCTCGGCGGTGCCGGTCTCGTCGATGCGGCGGCGCACGACCTCGATGGACTGCTGGACGGCGTTGAGGGCGCGCTGGGTAGCCGCCGCCTCGGACAGGCGGATCTCGAATTCGACGCCGTTGTTGGTGACGGCGATGTCGGGCTGGTTGGTTCCGAACGCGCCGGTCTGCACCGCGAGGGCGAGGGCCTCGATCTTCGTCCGCGCCTCGGCGATGGCCTCCGGCTTCACCAGGCTGAAGCGGATGACGTTGTCGGCGCCCACGGCCGGCGCCGGCGCGTAGCCAATGCCAACTTCGCGGAGCGCGGTGCGGGTGTCGTCGACGACGGCGGTGAGCCGCTCGCGCACCACGGCGCGCGTATCGACTTCAAGCAAAAGCTGAGAACCGCCCCGTAAGTCCAATCCCAGATTGATAGCTTTGTGAGGGAACCACTCGGGCAGCGAGGCCCGCGTCGCCACCGGCATGAAGTTCGGCGCCAGGTACACGAACCCGGCAACCAGAGCGGCAATGATCGCCAGGACCTTCCAGCGCGCGAAATACAACATGGGTGGGGCCTAGGGGTTCGCCTTCTGGGTGTCGTCGGCCGCGGGCTCAGGCTCCGCCGCCTTGGGCACGGTCTTGTCTTTGTCCTTGCCCCTGCCCTTGCCGGCGTCGGCGGGAATAGGCTTGGACAAGACGTCGGCGAGGGTCGATCTGAGCACCTCGACCTTCACGTTGGGGGCGATCTCGACCGTGATGCGGCCCTCTTCGCCCACCTTGACGACCTTGCCGACGATGCCGCCGGCAGTGACCACCTGGTCGCCGCGCTTCACGGCGTCGACCATGGCCTGATGCTCGCGCTGCTTCTTCTGCTGGGGCCGGAACAGCAGGAAGTAGAGGACAAAGAAGATCAGGATGATCGGCAGGAAGGACCACAGGGTCTCAATGCCTGTCGCGCCTTGTGCCTGGGCATAGGCGGGTGTGACGAACATGCGGTGCTCTGGAATGGAACTGAAACGAGGGGCGGACTATAACCCCCGGCACCTGCTTTGCCTACGGTGGCCCGGGCGATTTGGGCCGGAAATCCGGGCGAATTCAGGCAGTCGGAGCTAGCACCCAGGTATGGCGCGCCCATCCGAATTCAAGCCCCCGGCACCCGCTGCGGACCCCGCGGACGGGGAACAGGCGGACCTGCTGCGGCGCATCGCCGCGGCGCTGGAGCGGCTCGCGCCCCCTGCCCCGGCCGCGCCTGACTTGAGCGCGGCCGATGCGTTTGTGTGGGAAGCCGGCGCGGAGCGCCGGGGCGTGTGGGAAGCGCCGCACCTGCGCGCCGCCACGCGGACGTCGCGCACCGAGCTCGCGCTGCTCAAAGGGATCGACGGCCAGCGCGACACCCTGCTCGTCAACACCCAGCGCTTCGCGCGCGGCCTGCCGGCCAACAACGCATTGCTGTGGGGCGCCAAAGGCATGGGCAAGAGCTCGCTGGTGAAGTCCGTGCATGCGGCGGTGAATGCGGAGCAGCCGCGCGCGCTCGCGCTGGTGGAGCTGCAGCGCGACGATATTGGCACCCTGCCCGCCCTGCTCGCGGTGCTGGCGAACGGCACGCGGCGGTGCCTGGTGTTCTGCGACGACTTGTCGTTCGACGGCGGCGAAAGCTATCGCTCGCTGAAGGCGATTCTCGAGGGCGGCATCGAAGGGCGGCCGGACAACGTGCTGTTCTACGCGACGTCCAACCGGCGCCATATGATCCCGCGCTTGATGATCGAGAACGAGGCGTCGACCGCCATCCGGCCCGGCGAGGCGGTGGACGAGAAGGTCTCGCTGTCGGACCGTTTCGGCCTGTGGCTGGGGTTCCATCCGGCCAGCCAGGACGACTACCTCGCCATGGTGGATGGCTATGCGCAGCGCTACGGGCTGCGCGCGGACGGCCTGCACGCCCAGGCGGTCGAATGGTCGCAGCTGCGCGGCGCGCGCTCGGGGCGCGTCGCGTGGCAGTTCATTCAGGATTTGGCGGGGCGGCTCGGCGCGAAGCTGACATAGCTTCGGTCGTCATTGCGAGCGTAGCGAAGCAATCCGGAGGGTTGGCGACGCTCCCGCAGGACAAAACACAAAGCCTGGATTGCTTCGTCGCTGCGCTCCTCGCAATGACGAAAGGTCGCTAGCGCGCCGCCAGCGCCACTCCGCCGCCGTTCAGGTACGGGATCGGGTCGACGGCGGTGGTGCCGCGGCGGAGCTCGAAGTGGATGCCGGGGGCCTTGGCGTTGCCGGTCTGGCCGGCGGTGGCGACCTGCTGGCCGCGGGTGACGGTGTCGCCGCGCTTCACGGCGAGGCTGCCGGCGTTGGCGTAGGCGCTGACCCAGCCGCCCGAGTGCTGGATGAGCACGAGGTTGCCGAGGGCTTTCAGCTCGTCGCTGGCGTAGGCGACGACGCCGTTGTCGATGGCGACCACCGGCGTGCCGAGCGGCGCGCGGATATCGATGCCGTCGTTGCTGACGCCACCGCCCTTGCTGCCGAAGGTGGAGACCACCTGGCCCTTGAGCGGCCAGGTAAGGCCGCCGGCGGAGCGCGCGGGCGGTGTCGGCAGCGGGGTGGCGTTGCGCGGCGCGCCTCCGGCGCGGCCGTCAAGAACTCCCGGCGCGGTATTGGCGCGCGTCGTGGTCTGAGCGACCTGAGTCGGCGCAGCCGTGCTCGGCGCGAAGCCTTGGGGTGAACGGCTCAGAACTTCGATCTGGCCCTGGATGGTGGTGGGCAGGAGCGGCAGCTGGCCGGTCGGCGCCAGGCTGGCGGTCAGCGCGCCCGGCAGCACCAAGGTCTGGCCGGCGCGAATGTTGTAGGGCGCAGGGATGCCGTTCAGGCGGGCGAGCTGGCCCATGTCGATGCGGGCGCGCTCGGCGATCTCAGATAGCGTGTCGCCGAAGCGCACGACGTAGGTGCCGCCGCGCGAAATCGGTTCTTGGGACGGTGCGCCGGCGAGCGTCGCGCGCGGGGGCGCAGGTTGCGCATTGCGGTCGATGACGAACGCAGTTGGAGCGGGCATTGCACACGCACAAAGTGCGAGCGTCGCCGCGAGTGCGAAACATCCCCCTGCTCTCATGGTCGGTGACAATGAGTCATGAGGAGTCGCGCTGTCAAATCGGCGCGTGTCAGCGTCCGAGTGTAATGACGAGTCTCAGTGACGCGCTGACAACGCGAACGACGTGCGCAGAATCGATTCGGATTCGTACTCGTCGCCGGTGCGCACGATGCGGGTGATCGTCGCGAGGCGTTCGTCGCCCAGTGCCAGAATCATGGTGCCGCCGGCGCGCAGCTGCGACAGCAGGGCTGTGGGGATGGTCGGCACGACGCCGTCGAGCAGGATGCGGTCGAAGGGCGCCTGGTCGGGCCAGCCGGCGAGCGGGTCGCCGTCCTTGCCGACGACGTTGCGGACCTTGAGGGCGCGGATGCGTGCCTCGGCGGCCTGGCGCTGCCGGCGTTCATCGACCGTGTAGAGCATGCGGCAGGAGCCGGCGACGAGCGCGGCGAGGTAGCCGCTGCCGGTCGGCACCTGGAGGACGCGCTCGCGGCCGGCGAGGGCCAGGGCGCGCAGGTAGGTGGCGGCATGCAGCGGGCGCGGCAGCCCGGCGAGTGCCACGTCGTCCCAGGCGCGCGGCTGCTCGGCGTCGGTGACGAAGGCGGCGCGCGGCAGGCGCTCGATGGCGGAGAGGACGGCGGTATCGTCGATGCCGGCGCGGCGCAGCTCCATCACGAGACGGATCTGATCTCCGCCGGAGGGGCTTTGCGTCACTTGAGGCCGGTCAGCAGCGGCTTGATCTGGGCCAGGGTGGCGTCGTCGGACAGGTTGATGCGCAGCGGCGTCACCGATATGGCGCCCTGCTCGATCACCGCAAAATCCGTGTTTTCCAATGGCTTGTGTGGGTTTCTTCGGAAACCGATCCAGAAGTACGGGACGCCGCGCACGTCGGTGCGCTCGTCGATGATGAGGTCGGCCGGGTCGCGGACGCCCTGATAGACGGCGTGGACGCCGGTGATCGCTTCGGGCGGCAGGTCGGGGAAGTTGACGTTCATCAGGACGCCGGGCGGCCAGTCGGCCGACAGCAGGCGCTGGATGATGCCGGGGGCGAACTTGCGCGGCGTGCCCCACTGCACCGGATGCGAGAGGCGCATGAGCTGGCTGAAGGCGATGGAGCGGATGCCCAGGAGGCAACCTTCCATGGCGGCTGCGACGGTGCCCGAGTAGGTGACGTCCTCGCCGAGGTTGGCGCCCATGTTGATGCCGGACAGCAGGAGGTCCGGGCGCTTCTGGCCGCGCAGGATGTGATGCACGGCCAGCATGACGCAGTCGGTCGGCGTGCCGCGGACGGCATAGCGGCGCTCGCCGACCGTGCGCAGGCGGAGCGGCTCGTTGATGGTGAGCGAGTGGGCGGCGCCCGACTGCTCGTCCTCGGGAGCGACGATCCAGACGTCGTCGGAGATGCCGCGGGCGATCTCCTCCAGCACGGCGAGGCCCGGCGAGGAGATGCCGTCGTCGTTGGCGAGCAGGATGCGCGGGCCCAGGCCCGCGGTACGTGTGCCGGCGCTGGTGTTAGGCACGAGCGATCTTCTCCATGCCGCCCATGTACGGACGCAGGGCGGCGGGCACGGTCACCGAGCCGTCGGCGTTCTGATAGTTCTCCAGCACCGCGACCAGGGTGCGGCCGACAGCGAGTCCCGATCCATTCAAGGTGTGCACGAACTCCGGTTTCTGCTCGCCGCGACGGAAGCGCGCATTCATGCGCCGCGCTTGGAAGTCGCCGCAATTGGAGCACGAGGAAATTTCGCGGTAGCGGTCCTGGCCGGGCAGCCAGACCTCGATGTCGTAGGTCTTGCGGGAAGAGAAGCCCATGTCGCCGGCGGACAGCAGCATCGTGCGGTACGGCAGCTCCAGGCGCTCCAGAACAGTCTCGGCGCACCGGGTCATGCGCTCATGCTCAGCGTCGGAGTCCTCGGGCCGGGTGATGGAGACCAGCTCGACCTTGGTGAACTGGTGCTGGCGGATCATGCCGGTGGTGTCCTTGCCCGCCGCGCCGGCCTCGGAGCGGTAGCACGGGGTGTAGGCCGTGAGCCGCATGGGCAGCACCGCGTCGTCGACGATCTGCTCGCGTACCAGGTTGGTGAGGGACACCTCGGCGGTGGGGATGAGCCAGTTGCCAAGCGTCGTCTTGAACAGATCGTCGGCGAACTTGGGCAGCTGGCCGGTGCCGAACACCGCCTCGTCGCGCACCAGGTGCGGGACGTTGTGTTCGGAATAGCCGTGCTCGCCGGTCTGCAGGTCGAGCATGAAGGAGCCGAGGGCGCGTTCGAGACGCGCGAGCGCGCCCTTCAGCACGACGAAGCGAGCGCCGGACATGCGGGCGGCGGCGTCGAAGTCCATCAGCCCGAGCGCGGTGCCGAGGGCGGTGTGGTCCTTGGGCGCGAAGGCGAACTTCTTCGGCGTGCCGTGTCGGCGGACCTCGACGTTGGCGGTCTCGTCCTTGCCGTCGGGGACCGAGGCGTCGGGGACATTCGGGACAACGGCGAGCAGCGCGTCGAGCTCGGCGGCCTTGGCGCGCTCCTCAGCTTCGAGGCGTGCGGTGTCGTCTTTGAGCGCGGCGACCTTGGTCATCAGGTCGCCGGCGTCGAGCTTCTTTGCCTTGGCGGCGCCGATCTCCCTGGACAGGCGGTTGCGCTCGCTTTGCAGCTCTTGGAGACGGGTCTGCAGGTCGCGGCGCGCCCTGTCGAGGGCGAGCACGAGGTCGGCCCGCGGGGGCTGACCGCGGCGGGAAAGCGCGCGGTCGAGCGCCTCGGGCTCCTCGCGAATCCAACGAATATCGAGCATGGGGCGGTGTGGTAGCCGGAGTGCGGGAGTTTGGCTAGTGCGGGAGTCTCCCTCCCCTCACCCAGCTACGCCTAGCCTCGCTGCGCTCGGGCAAGGCTTCGCAGCCCTCCCCCAAGGTATGGGGGAGGGCTTTGGTTTGATTACTCGGCGGCGCCGGTGGCGGCTGCGGTTTCGCGAGCGCGTTGGCGTTCGATGAAGCGCGCGGTCCAGATCGAGATCTCGTAGAGGATGATGATCGGGATGGCCAAGCTGATCTGGCTGAGCGGGTCCGGCGGGGTCAGCACCGCGGCGGCGACGAAGGCGATGACGATGGCGTAGCGGCGCTTCGACGCCAGGCCGCTGGCGCTGGTAAGGCCGGCGCGCACCATCAGCGTGAGCGCCACCGGCAATTCGAACGCCAGGCCGAACGCGAAGATGAGGCGCATGGAAAGGTTCAGGTACTCGGAGACGCGCGGCAGCAGCTCGATGGGCGCACCGCCGTCGGTGCCGGCATCCTGGAAATCGACGAAGAACTTCCACGCCACCGGCATGAGGAAGTAGTAGACGAGCGCCGAGCCAAGCAGGAAGAGCAGCGGCGTCGCGTACAGGAACGGCAGGAACGCCTTGCGCTCGCTGCGATAGAGGCCCGGCGCAACGAACATCCAGATCTGCGAGGCGATGACCGGGAACGCCACCATAGCGGCGGCGAAGAAGGCGACCTTGACGTTGACGAAGAACTTCTCGGTCAACGCGGTGTAGATCAGCTTGTATTCGCCGGGCTGGCCGGCCTCGCCGCGCGCGCGCAGAACTTTCTCCAGCGGCGCGACGAGGAAGTTGAAGAGGTCGTTGGCGAAGTAGAAGCAGAAGAAGAAGCAGACCAGGAACGCGACCATCGAATAGAGCAGCCGGCGGCGCAGCTCGGCGAGATGCTCCAGCAAGGGCATCTTGGCCTGTTCGACCTGCGCGTCATCCAGGGTGCGGTTCGCCATCGATCGTCGTGGGTGCTAGGCGCCGGCGCGGCGCTTTTCGAGCGGGATCGGCTCCGCGCCGGGTTGGACGCCGGCGATGCGGGGCTCGGCTTCCGGCGCCGTGTTGGTCCCTTGGGCCGGCTTATCGAGGGACTTTACGTTGCTGGCCGCCACGGGCGTCGAGTTCGCGGCGCTGACCATGGGTCCGACTGTCGAGCCACTGGCCCCGCCGGTGACCTGGTTGGAGCCGGCGGTCGGCGTGCCGATGGGCTGGGTGCCGGGCGGCGGGCCGCCGATGGCGGTGCCGGTGAACATGCCGGCGACGGTGTTATTGGGATCGAGGGCGCTATCGAGACCCTCGAACTGCTTCTGGCTGAGGTTCTGGAGCGAAGTGGCCTCTTTCGTGAGGTCGTCGAGGTCGGCTTGGCGCGCCAAGTCCTCCATGCCGGAGGTGAACTCGCGCGCAAGGCCCTGGGCCTTGCGCACGTACATGGTGAAGGTGCGCAGGACGCGCGGCAACTCCTTCGGCCCGACCACCAGCACGGTGACCACGGCGACGACCATCAGCTCCGGCCAGCCGACTCCCAACATGTGTTTGTTCTCCGCCCGGTGCCAGAGTGCGCGCGACCCCGGTTCGGGTTCGACCGCTAGCCCTTGACGGTCTCTTCCTTGGCGGTCTCGTTCGCCAAACGCTCGCTCTCGAGCTTGCGCTTCTCGGCCTCCTGCTCCTCCGGGTCCTTCACGCTCTTCTTGAAGGCCTTCAGGCCGCTGCCGAAGTCACCCATGATGCGGGAGATCTTGCCGCCGCCGCCAAACAGTAGGACGACGACCGCGAGGACGATGAGCCAGTGCCAAATGCTGAAGGATCCTGGTCCGAACATTAATCGTACTCCACCCTCTTGGATGGCCCCTCTTAAAACACCGAGGCTTCCAGGCCCAGCCTGGACCCTACGAAACCTGTGGAAATTCCACGCATCATCGCAGAATGCCTAGCCGCAGCGCAATGCGCGTCGCGACAGGCTCCCCGCCTTGGCCACCGCGTGCTTAGCGGCCAACCATCGAGGGACGACAGGGACCCTAGCGCCGTCTCGTGACGGCTGCGTGACCCGACGCGTCGCCCTCGCTGGCGAAGACAAAACACCCGCGCGGATCGAGCGACACCCCTACCCGTGCCCCGACCTTGGCCGAGAACTCGGGGGCGGCACCATGCTCTACCCGCAGGAGGTATCTGATATCGCGCACGGGATGTTTCAACTTCACGAGGGCGTAGGCGCCCATCGGATGCACGGCGGCGACCTGTGCCGGCTCGGAACCGCCGGGGCGGATGGCCTCGGGGCGGATGGCGACGATGACGGAAGTGCCGTTGGCAAGGCCGGAAGCGGGCAGCTTGCCGAGGCCCGTATCCACAACCCCGCCCTCAACAACGGTCTCTATCTTGTTGATCTCGGAAAAAAATTCCGCGACGAACAAGTCCACCGGACGATCGTAGAGGTCGAGCGGGCGGCCGACCTGGACGATGCGCCCGGCCCGCATGACGGCGATGCGGTCGGCTAGACGCATGGCCTCGTCGGAATCGTGGGTAACCATGAGCGTGGCCGTACCGGCGGCGCGCAGTAGAGAAAGAGACTCTTCGCCGATGCGGTCGCGCAGGCGGAAGTTGAGGCCGGAGAACGGCTCGTCGAGGAGCATGAGCAGCGGCGACGGGGCGAGCGCGCGGGCGAGTGCGACGCGCTGCTGCTCACCACCCGACAGCTTGTGGGGGTGATCGGTGGCGCGGTCGGCGAGATTGACGCGGGAGAGGAGCGCCCTCGCCTTCTCGGCTCGATCGAGCCCCGCCGGGAGGCCGAAGGCGACGTTGTCGAGCACGGTCAGGTGCGGGAACAGCGCGTAGTCCTGGAACACCAGGCCGACGCGACGACGCTCCGGCGGAACGAACGCGCCGCCGCCATCGACCACCTTGCCGCCGATACGCACCTCGCCGCTGTCGGCCGCTTCGAGGCCGGCGGCGATGCGCAAGGTCGTGGTCTTGCCGCAGCCGGAAGGTCCGAGCAGGCAGACGACCTCACCCGGCGCGACGGCGAGGTCGACATGGTCGACCGCCTGCATGCCGGCGAAGTCGCGGCTCACTCCGGCGAGTTCGAGCACGTTAGCTGTGACCTGGGCGGGAGCGTGCAATGGCGGCCGACAATAGGACGACGGGCAGCAGCCCGAACAGGACGATCGACAGCGCGTAGGTCGAGGCGTCGGCGAGGCGCTCGTCGGAGGCAAGCTCGTAGGTGCGGATCGCCAGGGTGTCGAAGTTGAACGGGCGCAGGATCAGGGTCGCCGGCAACTCCTTCATCGTGTCGACGAAGACCAGCACCGCCGCGGTGAGCAGGCTGCCGCGCAGAAGCGGCGCGTGGATGCGGCGCAGGGCCGCCCACGGACCGGCGCCGAGCGCGCGCGCGGCGCGATCCATGTTGGGGGTGATCTTGCTCATGCCCGATTCGACCGCGTTGAACGAGATCGCCAGGAACCGCACCACATAGCAGAACAGCATCGCCGCCAGCGTGCCCGACAGCAGCAGGCCCGTGGAGATGCCGACGTGGTCGCGCATCCAGCTATCGACCGCGTTGTCGAACCAGCCGAACGGGATCATCACGCCGACCGCAACGACAGCACCAGGCACCGCATAGCCCAGCGTCGAGAGGCGCGTGGCCCAGGTGGTGACCGGGCCTGGGCGCAGGCGAGCGGCGAAGGCGAGCAGGAGCGCGACGGCGACGGCGAGCACCGCTGCGAGCGCCGCGACCGTCACGCTGTTGAGGGCGTCACGCCAGAAGCCGTCATCGACGACCCGCGGCGCCGTCTGCGCCGCCCACGCCGCCAACAGTCCGGCGGGCACCAGGAAACCGAGCAGGAGCGGCAGGACGCACGCGGCGATCGCACCCCACGCCCTGGCGCCGCGCAGCACGAAGGCCGGCAGCGGACGGTAGCGGGTGGTGGTGTGGTGATACACGGCCCCTCCCCGTCCCAGCCGCTCGATTGCCAGCAGCAGAAACACGACTCCGAGCAGCAGCGCGGCGAGCTGGGTGGCTGCGGTCAGGTTGCCGAGGCCGTACCAGGTGCGAAAGATGCCCGTCGAGAACGTACTCACCGAGAAGTGCTGGACGACGCCGTAGTCGCCGATGGTCTCCATCAGTGCCAGCACGATGCCGGTGACAATGGCTGGGCGCGCCATCGGCAGGCCGACGCGCAAGAATGTGTGCCACGGCCCGGAACCCAACGTGCGGCTGATCTCCAACAGGCACACGGACTGGGACAGGAACGCGGCGCGGGCCAGCATGTACACGTAGGGGTACAGCACGAGGCCGAGCATGAGGACGGCGCCGGGGACCGAGCGCACCTCGGGGAACCAGTAGTCGCCCCGGCCCCAGCCGAAGGTGGCGCGCAGCCACGACTGCACGCTGCCGGAGTAGTCGAGCACTTCGGCGTACGTGTAGGCCACCGCGTAGGCCGGCATGGCGAGGGGCAGCACCAGCGCCCACTCCAGGATGCGCCGGCCGGGGAACGCGCACATCGTCACCAGCCACGCGGTCGAGACACCGACGATGAAGGTCAGCGCCGCGACGCCGGCCACCAGCCACAAGGTGTTGACGACGTAGTCGACCAGCACCGTGCCGGCGAGGTGCGACCAGGCGTCGCCACTCGGGACGAAGATCGATGCGGCGACCACTGCCACAGGGAGCATCGCCAGCGCGGCGACGAGCAGCGCAGCAACGGTCCAGCCGTCCAGGCGCGCGCGCCGCTTCGCGACCTGCAGTCCGGTGTCAGCGAGGCTTGTCATGACAGCTCACGAACGCGCTCGGGGCCGGCCATGGCAGGCCAGCCCCGATTGCGGTCGGTGAGGGAGGGAGCAACTCAGGACCGAATCACTTCCAGCCGACCCGGTCGAAGATGCGGATCGTTTCGGCCTGATGGGCGGCGAGCAGAGACAGCTCGAGGGTGTCGGGGTTGAGGGTGCCGATCGCCTGGAGCTGCGGCGCTACGGCTACGCCGGCGCGCACCGGATACTCGAAGACGACCTCGGCGTAGATCTTCTGCGCCTCGGGGCTGGCCAGGAACTCCAGCAGCTTCTGGGCGTTGGCGGCGTTCGGCGCGTTGGTGGCGACGCCACCGCCCGACACGTTCACGTGAGCGCCGCCGCCGGGCTGGGCCGGGAAGAACGGTTTGACCTTGCCGGCCGCCGCCTTCTCGGCATCGGTGCCGTTCTGCATCTGGACGAAGTAGTAGGTGTTCGCGACTCCGATGTCGCACTGGCCGGAAGCCACGCCGGAAATCTGGTCGCGGTCGCCGCCCATCGGCGGACGCGCCATGTTGGCGACGATGCCGCGCGCCCACGCCTCGGCCGCGACCGCGCCTTTGTGGGCGATCAACGACGCCAGCAGCGACTGGTTGTAGGTGGCGCTGGACGAACGCATGCACACGCGGCCGCGCCACTTGGGATCGGCGAGCGCCTCGTAGGTCGAAAGCTCGGCCGGGTTGACCTTCTCGGGGTTGTAGTAGAAGACCCGCGCGCGCAGGCCGAGGGCGAACCAGCGGCCGTCCTTTTCGCGATACTGAGACGGGATCGCCTTCTCCAACTCCTCGGAGCGGATCGGCTTCAGCAGGCCGGCGTCGGTGGCGCGGATCAGGCGGGCAACGTCGACGGTCAGGAGAACGTCGGCGGGGCTGTTGCGGGCCTCGGCGCGCATGCGCTCGATGATGGCGTCTTCGCCGGCGGTGATGAGGTTGACGCGGATGCCGGTCGCTTTGGCGAACGCATCGAGCTGCGGCTTGATCAACGCCTCCTGGCGCGCCGAGTACACGTTGACTTCGCCCGGGGCCGGGCCCTGGGCAGCGGCGGGACCTGCCGCGATGAGGGCAGAAGCCACGACGGCGAACCCGGCAAACCTGCGCAAAGGAACTCCTCGCATGTGTCGCTCACCTGTACTTGATAATCACTCGCACAAGCTTTAGCGAAGTTGCGAATGCTTTGCAACCGCGGCGAGGACGCGCAGGCGCAGGCGACGCCCGAACCCGAGGCTCGGCTCGTCTGCCGGGTCAAAGCCCGGCCGATGGGGGAATCAAGTACCGGCCGAGGATCGTCCGGTAACTCTATGATCTAGCGGGGCTTCAGGGGAACGACGGAGTCGGTGCGCTGGGGCGATTCGTCGCCGGCGTCGACATCGTCGTCGCCCTCCTCCCCGCCGTCGTCGTCGTGCTCACCGTCCGCCGCAGCCGACTCGGCGGCGGTTGGAACCGGCGGCTCGCGCTGGAGCATGCCGGCGGCCTTGAGCTCGTCGAGGCCGGGCAGGTCGCCCATGGATTCGAGGCCGAAGTGCTCGAGGAAGCTCTCCGACGTGGCGTACAGGACCGGGCGGCCCGGGGTCTTGCGGCGGCCCTTGGGCACGACCCAACCGGCTTCGAGCAGGACTTCCAGAGAGCCGGTGCTGAGCGAGACGCCGCGGATGTCTTCGATGTCAGCGCGGGTCACGGGCTGATGGTAGGCGATGATCGCCAGCGTCTCGACGGCGGCGCGCGACATGCGGCGCGCCTGGGTGATGTGGCGCTCAAGCAGGTGGCGCAGGTCGGCCGCCGTGCGGAACTGCCATTTGCCGGCGACCTGGACGAGGTTGACGCCGCGCGACTCGTAGGTGGCGACGAGCGCGGCGATCAGCGCGGGCACGTCGGCGCCCTCGGGCAAGCGCGCGGCAATGCTCTCCTCGTCCAACGGCTCGGACGCGGCGAACAGCAGCGCCTCGGCCATGCGGACAAGCTCCGAGTCGGCGGACGGGGCAGCGTCGGTGGTGGTCGCAGGAGTCTCGGCGGGAGCAGACTGCTCGGGAGACGCGTTCATGTTTCCGTGGATTCCGGTCTCTGGGCGCGGATGAGGATGGGGCCGAAAGCGTGGTCCTGGCGCAGGCGCAGACGGCCCTGTTTGGACAACTCCAGGGTGGCGGCAAAGGTCGAGGCCATCGCCGACTTCTGGCCGAGGCCGCTGCCGCTCATGCCGCTGGGCAGAAACGACTCGATGCGCTCCCAGTTGGCGGAGACACCGAGCAGGCGGCCGATGCGCTCGATGGCGTCGCGAATGGTGTACGGGTCGAAGCGGCCAACCACCAGCGGGTGCGGTGACGCAGGGCGCGAGACGGCGGCGTACGCCTCGAGCAGCTCGAACATCGTGCATTCCCACTTGGGATGCCGGATGGAGCGGATGCCCTCGGGCATGCCCCGCAGGAAGACGTCGCGACCCAAGCGGTCCCGCTGCATCAGCCGGCCGGATGCTTCGCGCATGGATTCGAGGCGCTGCAGCTTCCAGGCGAGGTTGGCGGCGAGCTCAGGCCCCGACAACTCGTCGTCTTCCTCGGGCTCGGGGAGCAGGAGGCGCGACTTGAGGTACGCAAGCCAGGCCGCCATGACCAGGTAGTCGGCGGCGATCTCCAGCGACAGCTCGCGCGCCTCGGTAATGAACGCGAGGTACTGGTCGGCCAGCTTCAGGATCGAGATCTTGGCGAGGTCGACCTTCTGGGTGCGGGCGAGCGCCAGCAGGACGTCGAGCGCGCCTTCGTAGCCCTCGAGGTCCACGACCAGGGGATTCGGATACCCGGACCCTACGCCTGTCAGCTTGGAAGCCGACTCAGGAGTCTCACGGCTCACGGAAATTGCCAGCGTCCCAAAGGGTTACGAGCGATTCTTGTCAGACAAGGTCGGCCATGCGATGGCCGGTCACGAGTGCCACGAACCTTATCAGGGATTCGGCACCCGGCCAAATGATCGCGCCAAACGGGTCGAGGCCGACCTGGGGCAGCAGGAACAGGACGCCGAGCACGATGAAGATGCCGACCGGCTCAACGCGCGAGAGCGCGATCGCCGCCCGGGTCGGCAGGATGCCGACGGCCACCCTGCCCCCGTCGAGCGGCGGGATCGGGATCATGTTGAAGACCGCCAGGAGCGCATTGATGACAATGGCGTTCTGCAGATTCCGGGTGACCCACTCGGACGCCGTATCGCCGCCGATGAGCCCGGACAGATGCAGGCCGACGGCAGCGACGAGGGCCATGAACAGGTTGGCACCGGGTCCGGCGAGCGCCACCCAGACCATGTCGCGCTTGGGGTTGTTGAGGCGGCTGAAGTCGACCGGCACCGGCTTGGCGAACCCGAACATGATGGCGCCGTTCGAGAGCAGCAGCAGCATCCCGGGCAAGATCACCGTGCCGATGGGATCGACGTGACGCAGCGGGTTGAGCGAGATGCGCCCTGCACGCAAAGCCGTGTCGTCGCCGAAGCGCAGGGCGGCGTAGCCGTGCGCGGCCTCGTGCAGCGTGATGGCGAACAGGACGGGCAGCGCCCAGACGGAGAGCGCTTGTAGGAAATCCATGGTGCGTTACCTCGGGGCGGGGCCTTACCGCAGGGCGCTGGGGGCCGTGTGCCGGCGCAGGAAGCTGTCGATCTCGTCCAATATGGGGATGAGGGTCCGGAGCGGCGCAGCCAGCGCGGCAACCACGCCGACGTGGGCGAGGCGGTCATGGTAGCGCTCTTCGGCGATGCCGCCACCCTCGCGGATGCGTGCCGCGAGGTGTTCCGTGTTGTACGGGCGGACGGTGGTGTCGTTGCGGGCGTGAATCAGCAGCATGGGCGCGGCGCTGCCGTCGACGAAGGTGATCGGCTGGGTGTCGGGGCCGGCCGGGCCGGGGCCGAACACCTCGAGAGCGGTCCGATCGGTGATCGGCAGGAAGTCATAGGGGCCTGACATGCCGACGGCCGCGGCGATCGCGTCGCGCACGTCGGCCGCGAGCCACGTCGGATGCAGGTGCAGCAGCGCGGCGATGTGAGCGCCGGCGGAATGCCCCGCGAGCACCAGGGGTCCGGCGTTCGGTACGTGCTCGGCGGCATGGGCGTGAGTCCAGGCGACCGCGGCGGCGGAGTCGCGGATGAACTCCGGGAAGCGGACCTCCGGGTAGAGGCGATAGTCAGGGATGACGACGGCGTACCCACGCGACGTGAATGCCTGGGCGACGAAACGGTAGACGTCCTTGGAACCGGAGTCCCAGCGGCCGCCGTAAAAGAACACGATGACCGGGACCGGGCCGGTGAGCGGGCGCGTCGGAACGTAGATGTCGAGCGTGCGACGCGGACCTTCGCCGTACGGGATGTCGGACACGAGCCGGTAGCCGCTGCGCGGGGTGAGCGCGTCGATGAGGTTCGCGCCGGAGCAGGCCGAAAGCAGCGTGGCGAGCAGGCCCACGACGAGAAGTGCGGGCAGCCTCACCTGACGCTGGTCGAACGGTGAGGCTGATGAGCCTCATGCTTCGACAAGCTCAGCATGAGGGAGTCGCGTGGCGTCCCTACGGGCGGACGACGAGGCAGTCGGTGCCGTTGGCTTTGATGCGGGTGCACAGCTCGTTGGCGGCGGTGGACGAGAGCGGGCCTGCCTGCAGGCGGTGGAACGTGCGGCCGTTCACCGTCGCGGCGGTGACGGTCGGCGTCAGACCGGCGAGGGTCGGGCCGTTGCGGCGCTGGAGCAGCGCCCAGTTATCCAGGGCGGCCTTGGCGTCGCCGTAGGAGCCGAGCTGGACCCGGTAGACGGCGCCGGTCGCGGCTGGCGGAGTCACGGCGGCCGTCTGAGTCGCGGTGCGCGGGGCGGCAGCGGGTGGCGCGGCAGCGGCAGGCGCTGCGGTGGTCGGCGGCACCAGCGCGAGCGGACGGCCGTCGTTGGGCATCGGTTCGAGCACGGCGGCGCGCGGCGGCACCGGCACGCCGTTGGGCGCGTCGGCCCGCGGCGCGGGCGCGGCCGGTGGCGGCGCGTCCTGGATGGGAGTGACCATCGCCACCGCTGTCGCGGTCTGGGCCGGCGTCGTTGCGACGGTGGTGGGCGGAATCGCATTGAGCGGGGCGACGATGCGCGGCTCGGCCATCGGCGTCGCCATCGGAATCTCGGGCGGCGGCAGCAGCTGCTCGACGCGTGCCTGCGGCGCGGACGCAGCGATGGTATCGAAGACGCGCTTGTCCTGATTGGCGACCACCATGCCGCCCGGCTCGACGGGGACCATCTTGGTCGGCGAAGTGTCGGCGCGCACCAGCGGCGGCGACAATTCCAGGCCGCGGCTGACGCCGAAGTCGTAGGCGAACCAGACGCCGCCGGCGAAGGCGCTGAGGGTCACTACCGCGAGCAGCGCCGTCGTGATGCGGCCGATGCCGCTCCTCGCCTCGGGCGGCGGGGTGGGTACGGGTGTCGGGCCTTGGCGCAGGTACTCGGGCGGCGGATCGAAGTCGGCGGGCACGGGGACGGGCGCGAGCGGAGTCATTCAGCGCAGCTCCTCGAGGGGGGTGACACCCATGATGCGTAGCCCAACCGCAAGCCCAAGGGCGCAGCCGCGCACGAGTGCCATGCGGGCCAGGGTCAACGACGGATCGCCATCGACAAGAAAGCGCAGTGCTTCCTCCTCCTTGCCGCGGCTCCACAGTGCGTGGAACGTCGCCGCAAGATCGCGCAGCCAAAAAGCGACACGATGCGGTTCGTGTGCCTCGGCCGCGGATTCTACCGAACGCGGCCAGCTAGCGAGCACTTTTATCAAAGCGAGTTCGTCCGGGTGGGTCAAGCGAGGAAGCTCGACCCCGGCCAGTGCCGACGCAGAAAGATCGACGCCGGGCATCTCCTTCGCCGCGTTGCGCAGCACCGAGTGACAGCGCGCGTGCGCGTACTGCACGTAGAACACCGGGTTCTCACGCGACTCTTCGGTGACCACCGCGTAGTCGAAGTCGAGCTGGGCGTCGTTGCGGCGCGTCAGCATGATGAACCGCACGACGTCGCGGCCGACGCGGTCCACCACGTCCTTGAGGGTGACGAAGGTCCCTGCCCGCTTGGACATCTTCACCGGCTCGCCGCGCTCCATCAGCTTGACCAGCTGGCAGAGCTTGATGTCGAGGCCGACGCGGCCGTCGGACGTGGCCTTCACAGCCGCCTGCATGCGCTTCACATAGCCGCCGTGGTCGGCGCCCCACACGTCGATGAGGGTGCCGAAGCCGCGCCGGATCTTGTCGGCGTGGTAGGCGATGTCGGTGGCGAAATACGTCCATGAGCCGTCCGACTTCTGCACCGGGCGGTCGATGTCGTCACCGAACTGGGTCGACTTGAACAGGGTCTGCTGGCGCGGCTCCCAGTCCTCGGGCTCCTTGCCCTTGGGCGGCTCGAGCACGCCTTCGTAGATGAGGCCTTTGGCCTTGAGTGCGCCAAGGGCGGCGTCGACCTTGCCCTCCTTCACCAGGGCGCGCTCGGAAACGAAGACGTCGTGCTTCACGCCGAGCAGCTCGAGGTCGTCGCGAATCTCGCCCATCATCTCGGCGACGGCGAACTCGCGGAACGGCTCCAGCCATTCGGAGTCGGGCGCGTTGTGGAAGCGACTCTTGTAGAGCGCGACCAGGCCCTCGCCGACATCCCTAAGGTACTCGCCGGGATACAGGCCGGAGGGAATCTCGATCGTGTCGCCGAGCGCCTCGCGGTAGCGCAGGTAGGCGGAACGGGCCAGCACCTCGACCTGGGCGCCGGCGTCGTTGATGTAGTACTCGCGAGTCACGTCGTGGCCGGTGAACTCCAGGAGCGTCGCCAGGGCGTCGCCGAACACGGCGCCGCGGGCGTGGCCGACGTGCATCGGACCGGTCGGATTGGCCGAGACGAACTCGACGTTGATCGCACCCTTGGGTGCGCCGAACTGAGAGCGCCCATAGGCGTCACCCGCCAGCAGCGCTTCGCCCAGGCGCGCGTACCAGAACGGCGCCTTGAGGCGCAGGTTGATGAAGCCCGGACCGGCGACCTCGGCGGCCTCGGTGTCGGGATACGCCTTCAGCCGTTCGACCAGCGCCGTGGCGATGTCGCGCGGCGACTTGCCGGCAGGCTTGGCGAGGACCATGGCGGCGTTGGTGGAGACGTCGCCGTGCTTCGGATCCTTGGGCGGATCGAGGCCGACGGCGGCGAAATCGAGGCCTGGGGGCAGCGTTCCGGCCGCCTGGAGAGCCTCTAGCTCGGTCTTAATACGGCTGAGTAATAGGCTGAAATAGTTCATTTATCTAACTGCGAACTGACGTCCGCGCGAGTGGAACAGACGCTCGTGTTCGAACAGGGCGAAGCGGTCGGTCATGCCGGCGATGAAGTCGGCGACTCGTCGCGCACGCTCGGTCACACCCACGTTGGCGTCGGGCCGCCAGTCGTCGGGCAGCGCCACCGGGTCGGCGATGTAGCGCCGGAACAGCTCGGCGACAACGGTGGCACCTTCGGCGGCGTCACGGCTGACGCGGCTGTGGCGATACATGTTCTCGTACAAGAAGCCGCGCAGGGTCTTCACCTCGGCCGCCATCGGCGCCGAGAAGGCGACCAGCGGACGATCCATGGCGCGCACGTCGGCGGCGGACTGCGGCCGCGCCTCGGCGGCACGCAGCGTCGTCTCGGCGAGGATGTCACCGATCATGCGGTCGATGAGTCGGCGTACGGCTTCGTGCATGGCACGAGCGACATCGAGGCCGGGATAGAGGTGCGTCACCTCGGCCAGCATGGGGCCGACCAGAGGCACGTCCTTCAAGTCGTCGAGGCCGAACAGCTCGGCACGCACGCCGTCGTCGAGGTCGTGGTTGATGTAGGCCGTGTCGTCGGCAAGCGCGGCGATCTGCGCCTCGGGCCCGGCAAAGGTCGCAAGCTCGAGGTCGTGGCTCGCGGCGTAGGCGGCGAGCGCCGCCGGGAGTGGCTTGTGGCGGCTGTTGGGGCCGAGCAGCGGACCGTTGTGCTTCACCATGCCTTCGAGAGCTTCCCAACTGAGGTTGAGGCCGTCGAAGGTCGCGTACTTGCGCTCCAGGTGCGTGACGATGCGCAGGGCCTGGGCGTTGTGGTCGAACCCGCCCCAATCCTTCATGGCGCCGTTGAGGGCGTCCTCGCCAGCATGACCGAACGGCGGATGGCCGAGGTCATGGGCGAGCGCCACCGCTTCGGCCAGGTCCTCGTCAAGGCCGAGGGCGCGCGCCGCCGAGCGGGCGATCTGGGCGACTTCCAGCGAGTGCGTCAGGCGCGTCCGGTAGTGGTCGCCGACGTTGTAGATGAAGACTTGAGTCTTGTGCTGCAAGCGGCGGAAGGCGGCCGCGTGGATGATGCGATCGCGGTCGCGCTGGAACTCGGTGCGGGTCGAACTCGGCGGCTCGGCATGGAGCCGGCCGCGACTCTGCTCGGGCCGGCTCGCATAGGGAGCCGCCGCGTTCTGCACGATCCTCGGCCTGGACATTGGCGCGGAACCTAGTCCGCGCCCGCCCACAGGGCAAGGAAAGCCCACCACTTTTGGCCCTGGATTGACAGCGCCGGGGCCGACCTTACATTCAAGGTCTAGCGTCCGGTCCGGGGTTTGCATCGTTTGCGACCGGGCCCTGACCCCGGAGTACCGATGCGCCCGACCCGCGAACCACCCGTCAGCATGACCGAGAGCGCCGCCAAGCGGATCGCTTTCCTGATGAGCAAGGACACCGACAAGTCGGCCCTGCGCGTTCAGGTGAAGGGCGGTGGCTGTTCGGGCTTCCAGTACAGCTTCGGCCTCGACGACAAGATCGCCAAGGACGACGAGATCATCGAGCAGAACGGCGCCCGCGTCGCCATCGACCCGATGTCGCTGATGTACCTGGCGGGCTCGCGCATCGACTTCGTCGAGAAGATGATCGGCAGCCAGTTCACCATCGGCAACCCGAACGCGACCTCGTCCTGCAGCTGCGGATCGAGCTTCGCGATCTAGCGTCGCGAGCCCGGGCCCCTGGCCCTTCCCCGCGGCGGTCGCGGGGGCTATGACCACACCATGACGCTCGACCTGCGCACCTCGCAGCGCAACGTCCTTGTGCTGGCGGTGGCGCAAGGGCTGTTCACCGTCGTCATGTCCACCATGATCGCCTCGGCGGCGCTGATCGGCAGCGCGCTGGCCGGCGATCCCGCCATGGCAACGGTGCCGACGGCGCTGCAGCAGCTCGCGGTGATGCTGACGCTGTTTCCGGCATCGCTCTTGATGGCGCGGGTCGGACGGCGGGCGGGGTTCACGCTGGGTGCCGCCTTCGGCGTTGCCGGCGCAGCGGTCGCCACCTGGGGCATCCTGCAGGGCTCGTTCTGGACGTTCTGCGCCGGCGCCATGTTGAGCGGCATCAATGGCGGCTTCGGGCAGTTCTATCGCTTTGCCGCGGTGGACGGCTCGATCGACTCGTGGAAGAGCCGCGCCATTTCGTTCACGCTTGCCGGCGGCGTCATCGCCGCGATCCTCGGGCCGGAGATGGCCAAGCGCACGCGCAATTTGATTCCCGACGCCGAGTTTGCCGGCTCGTTCGCGGCGCTGATCGGGGTTTCGATCCTCGCCCTCCTGATCCTGCAGCTGATCCGCATCCCGAAGCCGACCGCGGCCGAGCGGACCGCCGAGGGGCGCCCGCTTGGCACCATTGCGCGCAACCCCGCGTTCCTGGTCGCCCTCGGCGCCGCGCTGGTCGGATATGCCGGCATGGCGTTCGTGATGACGGTGACGCCACTGGCGATGGCGAGCCACAACCATTCGTTCGAGTCGGCGGCGTTCGTCATCCAGTGGCACATCCTGGCGATGTTCGCGCCGTCGTTCGTGACCGGCAGCCTGATCGCGCGCTTCGGGGCACCGCGGATTCTTTTGGCGGGAGCGGCGCTGTTCGCCGGATGCATCGCGGTGAACCTGTCGGGGACCAACGTCTCGCAGTTCTGGACGGGCCTGTTCCTGCTCGGGCTCGCGTGGAACTTCCTGTACGTCGGCGGCACCACGTTGCTCACGTCGACGTATCGGCCGGCCGAGAAGGCCACCGTGCAGGCGGCCAACGACTTCGTCATCTTCGGCACGGTGACGGCGGCGACGTATGTCTCGGGCCCGCTGCTCGCCGCGGTCGGCTGGGGCGGACTGAACCTGATCGTCGCGCCGTTCGTGGTGCTGACGGCGGCCGCGACGCTGTGGCTGATGACCCAACGCAAGCCAGCGGTGGCGGCATGAGGACTCTCGGATGAGATTGGCCACCTGGAACGTCAACTCCATCAAGGCGCGGCTGCCCAACGTCGTCGAGTACCTGCGCGAGAACAATCCGGACGTCGTGCTGCTGCAGGAGCTGAAGGCCACGGACGAGGACTTCCCGCTGCTCGAGATCGGCGACCTTGGCTACAACGCGGCGGTGCTGGGCCAGAAGACCTACAACGGCGTCGCCATCCTCTCGAAGTTCCCGATCGCCGACATTCGCCGCGATCTGCCCGGCGACGACGCGGACGAGCACGCGCGCTACATCGAGGCGGAGACCAACGGCATCCGCGTCGCGTCGATCTACCTGCCGAACGGCAACCCGATCGACACGCCGAAGTTCTCGTACAAGCTCGCCTGGATGAAGCGCCTTGCCCTCCACGCGCGCGAGCTGCTGGAAAGCGAGGAGCCGTTCGTGCTGGGCGGCGACTTCAACGTCACGCCAACCGATTTCGACGTCTACAACCCGGTCGCCAATGCGATGGACGCCGTGTGCCGGCCGGAGTCACGGGCGGCCTGGCGCGAGCTGGTATACCTCGGGCTCACGGACGCGTTCCGCGCCCTGCATCCGGACGAGGCGCGCGCCTACAGCTACTGGGACTATCGCGCCGGCTCGTTCCGCAAGGGCGAAGGCATGCGCATCGACCACTTCCTGCTGTCGCCAGCCCTCGCCGACCGGCTGGTCGCCGCCGACATCGACAAGAAGCCGCGCGCCCGGGAGAAGGCGTCGGACCACACGCCGGTGTGGATCGAGCTTGGCCCTGCGCCCGCGGAGCTGCCCTACTAGCGCGCACGCTGCCCGCGGATTGGGCGCGAACGAACCGCGCCGGTCGTCAAGACGCGCAGCGCCCTGCCCTCGGGCTGGCACCTCAATTGCTCTCGTTCCTCGCAACCTATGAGGGAGAGCACCCATGCTGCGCACGGACCTGACGGAGAAGCTTCTCGACATCAAGCGCGAGAACGGCTGGACCTGGAAGCACATCACCAGCGAGATCGGCGGGCACTCGCCCGTCCTGATCACGGCGGCGTTGCTCGGCCAGATGAAGCTGACCAAGCCGCAAGCGGCCGCGGCAGCGAAACTGTTCGAGCTCAGTACTGCCGAGGAGCGCTTGCTCAACGAGACGCCGTACCGCGGTTCGTTCCCGATGCCGCCGACCGATCCCCTCATCTACCGCTTCTACGAGCTCGTACTGGTGTACGGCACCACGTGGAAGGAGCTGATTCAGGAGGAGTTCGGCGACGGCATCATGTCGGCGATCGACTTCGACTTTCAGATGGAGCGCCAGCCCGATCCGAAAGGGGATCGGGTCAAGATCACCCTGTCGGGCAAGTTCCTGCCGTACAAATATTACGGCGCCACCGGCAACCAGCCGCTCTACGGCTATCGCGAAGACTAGCGCGCTGGCGCGACCGTGCCGGTGAGGTCGGGCTCGCGTTCGGCATCGAGCTGGCCGAGCTCGGCCTCGAGCTCCTTGCCGGAGCGTGTCGCCGAGGTCTCGGACTTCTGCATCGGGACGTGCGGCAGGAAGAACGCCAGCACGGTAGCGAGCGCCATCAGGACCGCGCCGCCGACGAAGACGTCGCCGACGGCGTCGTTGATGACGATGCGCACCTCGGTGAGGAAGTGCTGCATCTGCGGCAGGATTTGCGCCTGCACGTCGGCCGGGAGGCGCGCAAGCGCCGCACTGATCGCCTCCTGACCGCGCGGCCCCAGCACTCCCTGGATGGCATTGGCATTGAGGGGCCCCTGCCCCGCGCCCGGAATTAACGTGCCCACGCGCTGCAGGAACGGGTCGCTGGCGAGGGGTGCTAGGCCATCCGCGATGCGGGCGTTGAGCAATCCGCCGAACAGCGCGGCGCCAACGGTGCCACCGATGCTGCGGAACAGCTGACTGCTGGCGGTGACCACACCGAGGCGCGAGTGCGGGAACGCGTTCTGCACGACCACGCCGAACACCGGCATGGTGGCGCCCATGCCAAGGCCGGTGACGAACATGGCGACGATTAGCTGCATCGCCGTAGTGTCGATGGTGATGCGCGTGAACAGCCACATGCCGAGCGTCGTCACGAGCATGCCGACGACGGCAATGGCGCGGTAGCGGCCGGTGCGCGAGACGAGCTGACCACCGATGGCGCTGGCGACGACGACGCCCATCACCATCGGCGTCAGGATCAGGCCGGAGTTGGTGGCGGA
>CAMDPO010000010.1 GCA_945904955.1 Rhizobium sp. Q54 | reverse complement strand
GCGACCCCGAAGCGCGCCGGCTGTGCTTCGAGCGCCTGGCGCCGCGCCGGCGCGATGCGCCGCTCACCTTCGACCTGCCCGACATCGCCACGCCGGAGGATGCCATCGAGGCGGCGAACGCCATTCCGGCGTTGATCGCCGACGGCGTCCTCGCGCCGCGCGAAGGCGCGGTATTGCACAGCGTTGTCGAGCAGCGCCGCATCGTCCTGCGCGCCCAGGAGCTGGAAGCGCGACGCGCGGCGGAGGACGCCCGCTACGCCGAAAAGCGCCGGGCGATGGCCCAGGCGCTGTTCGGCGAGGAAGAGCCGTTCGGCCGCGAGGAGCGGTGAGCCTACTCGGCGGCTTGGGCCTTGGGCGCGGGCGGGGTCCAGCGCAGGACCGGGTTGCGGGCGGCCGCCGTCTCGTCCACCCGGCGGCGCGGGGCGTAGCGCGGGGCGTCCTTGAAGAACTGGGCGTCGCCGGACTTGGCCTTCTTGGCCAACGACTTCAGCACGTGGATGAAGCGGTCGACGCTTTCCTTGCTTTCGGTCTCGGTCGGCTCGGTGAGCATGGCGCCGTGGACGACGAGGGGGAAGTAGACCGTCATCGGGTGGTAGCCCTCGTCGATCATCGCCTTGGCGAAATCCAGGGTGGTGACGCCGGTGCCCTCCAGAAAGCGATCGTCGAACAGGGCTTCGTGCATGCACGGGCCCGGGAACGGCGAGGTCATGTCGTCCTTGCAGGACGCCATGATGTAGTTGGCGGACAGCACGGCGTCCTCGGCGACCTGGCGCAGGCCGTCGGCGCCGTGGCTCATCATGTAGGCCAGCGCGCGCACGAACATGCCCATCTGGCCGTTGAAGGTGCGCATGCGGCCGAACGACTTCTCGCCGGGCTCCCCCTTGTCGCCGCGATGCTCGATCAGGTGGAAGCGGCCTTGCCTCTCGACGACCATCGGCAGCGGCGCGTACGGGGCGAGGGCCGCGGAGAAGGCGACCGGGCCGGAGCCGGGGCCGCCGCCGCCGTGCGGGGTCGAGAACGTCTTGTGGAGGTTGATGTGGATGGCGTCGACGCCCATGTCGCCGGGCTTCGCCTTGCCGACGATGGCGTTGAAGTTGGCGCCGTCGGCGTAGAAGTAGCCGCCGACCGAATGGATCGCCTGGGCGACCTCGATCACCTCGTTCTCGAACAGGCCGAGGGTGTTCGGGTTGGTCAGCATGATGCCGGCGACGTCGGCGCCGAGCTTGGCCTTGACGGCGGCGAGGTCGATGCGGCCGCGCTCGTTGCCGGGGATCGGATCCACCGTGAAGCCGCACTGGGCGGCGGTGGCGGGATTGGTGCCGTGAGCGGACTCCGGGATCAGCACGCGGGTGCGCTTGGTGTCGCCCTTGGCCTCGTGGGCGGCGCGGATCGCCATCATGCCGCACAGCTCACCGTGGGCGCCGGCCGCAGGCGGCATGGCGACGGCCGGCATGCCGGTGATGGTCTTCAGCCAATGGCCGAGGGTGTTGATCAGCTCGAGAGCGCCTTGGACGGTCGACTCCGGCTGCAGCGGGTGGACATCGCCGAAGCCCGGCAGGCGCGCCATCTTCTCGTTGAGGCGCGGGTTGTGCTTCATCGTGCACGAGCCGAGCGGGTAGAGGTTGGCGTCGATCGAGTAGTTGTTGCGCGACATGCGCACGAAGTGACGGATCACCTCGGGCTCGGACACGCCGGCAAGGCCGATCTCGCCTTCGCGCTCGAGGCCGCCGAGCCTGGAGGCGACCTTGGGTGCGTCGGGCATGTCGACGCCGGTGCGGCCCTTGCGGCCGAGCTCGAACAGCAGCGGCTCTTCGAGGTCGAGGCCGCGGTTGCCGGAAACAGTATCGGTCTTCATGCGAGGACTTTCTTCAGACCGGCGACATAGGCCGTGCGGTCGGCGTCGGTGTTGGTCTCAGAGGCGGCGACGAGCAGGAGGTTGGCGAGGTCCGGGCGGTCGCGGTAGAGGCGCTGCACCGGCACGCCGGCGAGCACGCCTTGGCCGACCATCTTCTCGACGACGTCGGTGGCGGAACCCGGCAGCTCGACCGTGAACTCATTGAAGAAGGTCTTGTTGCGCACCTTGACGCCCTTGATGGCGCCCAGCGCGTCGGCGAGCTGCACGGCGGCGGCGTGGTTGAGCGCGGCCAGGCGGCGGATGCCCTCTTCGCCCAGCAGCGAGACGTGGATGCCGAAGGCCAGCGCGCACAAGCCGGAGTTGGTGCAGATGTTGGACGTCGCCTTCTCGCGGCGGATGTGCTGTTCGCGGGTCGACAGCGTCAGCACGTAGGCGCGGCGGCCGTCGGCGTCGGTGGTCTCGCCGCACAGGCGGCCGGGCATCTGGCGCAGGTACTGCTTCTTGGTGGCGAACAGGCCGACGTACGGGCCGCCGAAGTTCAGGCCGACGCCGAGGCTCTGGCCTTCGCCGGCGAAGATGTCGGCGCCCATCTGGCCCGGCGACTTGAGCGCGCCGAGGGAGACGACCTCGGTGACGACAACGATCAACAGCGCGCCAGCGGCGCGGCAGGCGGCGCCCAGCTTGGTGTAGTCGTGCAGGTTGCCGAAGAAGTCGGGGGTTTGGACGACAACGCAGGCGACGTCGGGGCCGAGCTTACCGGCGAGATCCTCGACACCGTCGATGACCGGGTCGCCGTGTTCGACGGTGACGGGCGAGAACTGGCAGAACGTGCGCACGGTGTCGCGGTAGTGCGGGTGCAGTGCGCCCGACAGGACCGCCTTGGAGCGGCCGGTGACGCGGCCGGCCATCAGCACGGCCTCGGCGCACGACGAGCCGCCCTCGTACATGGAGGCGTTGGCGACCTCCATGCCGGACAGCATGGCGACGGCAGTCTGGAACTCGAACAGGAACTGCAGCGTGCCCTGTGCCACTTCGGGCTGGTACGGCGTGTAGGAGGTCAGGAACTCCGAACGCTGGATCAGGTGATCGACGGCGGACGGAATGTGGTGGCGGTAGCTGCCCGCGCCGAGGAACGAGGGCCCTGCGCCGGCAGCGCGATTCTTCGCGGCCATGGCGCCGAGGGTGCGCTCGACCTGGAGCTCGCCGGCGTGCATCGGCAGGTCCAAGAGACCAGTGATGCGCGCCTTCTGCGGGATGTCCTTGAACAGCTCATCGACGGACTTGGCGCCGATGACGCCCAGCATCTTGGCGCGGTCGTCGGGGCCTAGCGGCAGGTAACGCATTCAGATGTGCTCCAACTTCAGTGACTCACTCGCTCATGCTTCGACAGGCTCAGCATGAGGACCGTGAGATGGCCCCAACCAAACGTCCTCGTCCTGAGCTTGTCGAAGGACGAGGTCAGTTTCCTAGTGCAGGCCGTCGACGAACTTCTTGTAGGCCGCGGCGTCCATCAGGGCGGACACTTCCTTGGGGTCGGCGACCTTGATCTTGACGAACCAGCCGCCGGATTCGGCGGCGGAGTTCACCAGCGCCGGGTTCTTGGCGAGCTCGGCGTTGCTCTCGACCACTTCACCGGAGACGGGCGCGTAGACCTCGGAGGCGGCCTTGACCGACTCGACGACGGCGGCCTCGCCACCCTTGGTGATCTTCTTGCCGGCGGCCGGCAGGTCGACGAACACGACGTCGCCAAGCTGTTCCTGGGCGTAGTTGGTGATGCCGACGGTGGCGACCGCCCCGTTCAGCTCGATCCACTCGTGGTCTTTGGTAAAGCGGCGTTCCGCCATGGTCGTCTCCTTGCCTAAGCTTTCTTGTAGTGATGCGGCACGAACGGCAGCGCTGCCACCTTCGCGCCAAGAGTGGTGCCGCGCACGACGAGGCCGAGCGGGGTGCCGACGGTGGTGTTGCCCTTGGTCACGTAGCCCATGGCGACGGGGCCGTTCGCGGTCGGGCCAAACCCTCCCGATGTGATCTTGCCGATCTCCTTGCCCTTGGCGTCGAGCACGACGGTGCCCTCGCGCGCCGGCGCACGGCCGTCGGGCTTGATGCCGACGCGCAGGCGCGACGGGCCCTCGGCCAGTTGCTTCAGGATGATCTTGTCGCCGGGGAAGCCGCCGCCTTCTTCGCGGCGGCGCTTGGCGATGGTCCAGCCGAGGTCGCCTTCGGCCGGCGTGGTGGTGGTGTCGAGGTCGTGGCCGTAGAGGCAGAGGCCGGCTTCCAGGCGCAGGCTGTCGCGGGCGCCGAGGCCGATGGGCATGACCTCTGGCTCCTTGAGGAGCTTGCGGGCGAAACCTTCGGCATCCTTGTTGGCGACCGAGATCTCGTAGCCGTCCTCGCCGGTGTAGCCGGAACGGAAGACCGTGCAGTCGAGACCGGCGACCTTCATGCCGGCGAAGGCCATGAACGTGAGCTTCGAAGCGTCGGGGGCAAAGCGCGCCATCACCGCCTCGGCGGCCGGGCCTTGCAGCGCGAGCAGGGCGCGATCCTCGAGGATCTCGAGGCGCATGCTCTTGGGCAGGCCGCGCCGCATGTGCTCGTAGTCGGCTTCTTTGCAGGCAGCATTGACGACGACGCTGAGGTGGTCTCCGGCGCGGCCGATGGTCAGGTCGTCGAGGATGCCACCCTTGTCGTTGGTGAAGACGGTGTAGCGGATGCGGGTGAGCGCCAGCCCGACGATGTTGCCGGGCACCAGCGCCTCGATCGCCTTGTCGGCGCCGACGCCCCACAGGCGCGCCTGGCCCATGTGCGAGACGTCGAAGAGTCCCGCCTTGGTGCGGGTGTGGTTGTGCTCGGTGAGGATGCCGGCAGGATATTGGACCGGCATGTCGTAGCCGGCGAACGGCACCATGCGCGCGCCGAGCTCGACGTGCAGCGCATGCAAAGCAGTCTTACGAAGGTCGGCGGCAGCTTCGCTCATGGTCACCCAGACAGAGGCTCGCTGCCGCAATGCTTGCGGCTCGCGCCCCCTCTGTCCTAGGACCTGAGAGATTCACCGCAGCGCGCAACGGGGATTTGCTCCCTTGGGCGCCACGGTTTACTCCGTCGGTGGGGCAAGCGACCTCGCGGCCTCCTGCCCTCTTTCCAGAGCTTGTCTTCCCCTGCGGTCCCGCTTGCCTGAGAGTTTCCGGGGCGGTTGCTCCTTCGGCGCCGGCATCAAAAGCGAAAAGCCGGTCTCTCCCGCAGAGGCGAAGTATGGTCGATCAGGCTGTCTCAAGCCCGTTCGATGGCGGGCATATTAGTCGGCACGCCCCCTGAGTCAACCAACCGTGAAGTCGCGGAAATGGGCGAGATTTGAGGAGCTTCGAGGGACCCCATTGCGAGGGGCGGAGCGACCAAGCAATCCGGTCGCTGGCGTCTCGCTCCCCTGGATTGCTTCGCGTCGCGCCGAAGGCGCGTTCCGCGCGCCCGCGCGCGGAACGCGCTAGGCTCGCAATGACGACGCAGCGGTTAGCGGCGCGCGAGGTTGTAGTCGAGTTCCTCGCGGGTGAGCTGGATGCCGACGACGATCTCGTAGCCGACGGCCTTTTGGCCCGCCGCGAGGGGCATGGTCTCCTCGATTTGCTCACGCATCGTCACCGTGGCGACCCCAGGCAGGAAATGCAGGCGCGTGGTGAAGGTCTGCTTGTTGACGACGGCGCCGTTCACGTCGGTCACCGCAACAAAGTACGGCACGTCGATGTCGGCGACCACGCCCGCGTCGCGGCGCACACCCTTGACGTCGAAGGTGACCCCGGCGAGCGCGCGGCGGGTGGAGACCTGGCAAGAGTATTGGATGTTGTCGAGCTCGATCACGGCGACGACGTCCGCATCGCTGCGGCCCGTGCCCGGCGCAAAGCGGGTTTGCCGTTCGGTGCCGGCCAGCATGACCGCGCGCGGACAGGTGAGGTTGGTGCCCTCGGAGTAGCGCGTGCAGGCGCCCAGCGAGAGGGCGCCAGCCAGGGCGAGGACCGCCATGACGCTGCGCAGGGGCGCGATCGATAAGGTCAGGCTCACGGTGCGGATGATGGCCCTGCGGTGTGGGGGCGTTGGCCGAAGTGTTGGGGGCCGTTGGCCCGGAGGGCCCCGTTCGTCTAGAGTGCGGGCGATTTCGTGCGGCCCGCCGCGGGGCCGAGACTACCCCGCGCCTATACGAGCGGCAACCGCAACCCACGCATCGTTCACCGCATCGACTCACATGGCGAGACCGTCGCTCCGCATCCTGTTGGCCAGCCCGCGCGGCTTCTGCGCCGGGGTCGACCGTGCCATCCAGATCGTCGAGATGGCGCTGAAGAAGTACGGCGCCCCGGTCTACGTGCGCCACGAGATCGTCCACAACCGCACCGTGGTGGAGGACCTGCAGGCCTTGGGGGCCGTGTTCGTCGACGAGCTCGATGAGGTGCCGGAGGGGGCGCCCGTCGTTTTCTCCGCCCACGGCGTGCCGAAGTCGGTGCCGATGGACGCCAAGCATCGCAAGCTGATCGCCGTAGACGCCACCTGCCCGCTGGTGAGCAAGGTGCACCGCGAGGCGGAGCGTCATTGGCGCGAGGGCCGCGAGGTCGTGCTGATTGGCCACGCCGGGCATCCCGAAGTGATCGGCACCCTCGGGCAGCTGCCGGCCGGCAGCATTCACCTGATCGAGGATGTCGCCGACGCCGAGGCGTTCACGCCGCGCGATCCCAGCAAGCTCTCCTACGCCACCCAGACGACTCTCGCGGTTGACGAGACGGAGGCCGTGCTGGCCGTGTTGCGCCGGCGCTTCCCGGCGATCGGCGCGCCCAAGCGCGAGGACATTTGCTACGCCACCACCAACCGCCAGCTGGCGGTGAAGGAGATGGCGCCGCGCTGCGACGCCATCATCGTGCTGGGTGCGCCCAATTCGTCGAACTCCGTGCGCCTGGTCGAGGTCGCCAAGCGGTCGGGTTGCGCCAAGGCCTTCCTGGTGCAGCGCGCCGGCGAGATCGATTGGAGCGCGGTGGGTACCGTGCAGACGGTGGGCATCACGGCGGGCGCCTCGGCGCCGGAGCGGCTGGTGCAGGAAGTCATCGATGCCTTCCGCGACCGCTACGACGTGGCCATCGAGCCGGTCGTGGTGACCACCGAAGACGTGCGCTTCAAGCTGCCGCGGGTGCTGGAAGAAGCCTGAGGCTTCTTCTCGTCGGCGCACCATGGCGTTCTTCACGAAACTCAGCAGTGCTGAGGTCGCAGCGTTCCTGGCCGGGTACGCCATCGGCACGCTGGTGGAATGCGACGGCATCACCGCGGGCTCGGAGAACTCCAACTACCGGCTGCGCACGACGACCGGCCTCTACATCCTGACGCTGTACGAGAAGCGCGTGCGGGTGGAAGACCTGCCGTTCTTCCTCGACCTGATGCAGCATCTGGACGGCGTCGGCATCCGTTGCCCGAAGCCGATCGTGGGGCGCGACGGCGAGGCGCTGCGCACGCTCGCCAAGAAGCGCGCGGCGATCTTCAGCTTTCTCGATGGGCATTCAGTGACAGTGCCGGAGGCGTGGCACTGCAAGGCGCTCGGCACGACGCTGGCCGAGATGCACGTGGCGTGCGCGGACTTCGGCGGGCACCGCACCAACGACCTTTCGGTGAAGGGCTGGCAGCGCGACTTCGCCAAATGCCGCACCAACGCCGACACGGTGCAGGAAGGGATGCGCGAGACCATCGAGCGCGAGCTGGAATATCTCGCGGCGCACTGGCCGACCGGCCTACCCGCGGGAGTCATTCACGCCGACCTGTTCCCCGACAACGTGTTCTTTGTCGGCGACGGCGTGTCGGGGGTGATCGACTTCTATTTCGCCTGCAACGACCTTCTCGCCTACGACATCGCGGTGTGCCTGAACGCGTGGTGCTTCGATAACGACCGCACGTTCAACTTCACCAAGGGGGAGCGGCTGCTCAACGCCTACGCCCAGGTGCGTCCACTCCAGGCGGAAGAGAAGCACCTGCTGCCGCTGCTGCTGCGCGGCGCGGCGATGCGGTTCCTGATCACGCGGCTGTACGACAAGCTGCACCCGAAGGGCACGACGCCCAAGGATCCCCTCGCCTACCTGCGCCGGCTGGCGTTCCACCAGGGCGTCAAGTCGCCGAAGCTGTACGGTCTCGCCTGAGCATGGCCGAGGAAGTCATCGACGCGTTCGTGGATGGTGCGTGCCTCGGCAATCCAGGGCCAGGCGGCTGGGGCGCGCTACTGCGCCGCGGCACCAAGGAGCAGGAGCTGTCCGGCGGCGAGACCCCCACCACCAACAATCGCATGGAGCTGATGGCGGCGATCCGCGCGCTGGAGGCGATCCGCAAGGGCAGCACGGTGCGCGTCCACACAGACTCCCAGTACGTGAAGAAGGGCATCACGGAGTGGATCCACGGCTGGAAGCGCAACGGCTGGCGCACGTCCGGCAAGGACCCCGTGAAGAACATCGACCTATGGCAGCGCCTCGATGCCCTGGGGCCGGAGCGCACGGTGTCGTGGCACTGGGTGAAGGGCCACTCGGGTCATGTCGAGAACGAGCGCGCCGACGCTCTCGCGTTCGCCGCGGCGAAGGCCGTGCAGTCCGGGGGGAAAGACTAGACCCGAATTGCTTCGCTTCGCTCGCAATGACGAAAGTTCGTCATCGCGAGGAGCGTGCGATACGCGCGACGTGGCGATCCAGCCCCTTCGGGCTAGAGCGCTTTCAGGAGCGTTTCGGCGGAGGAGACCGAGTGGGCGCCGGTGGTCTCTTCGAGAGCGAGGTGCTTGACCTTGCCGTGGTCGATGACGAGGGCAAAGCGCTTGGAGCGCACGCCCATGTTGTCGATGTCGATGTCCATGCCAAGGGCCTTGGTGAAGTCGGCCTTGCCGTCGGCCAGCATGATCACCTTGTCGCCGACGTTCTGATCCTTGGCCCAGGCGTTCATGACGTGGCGGTCGTTGACCGAGAGGCACAGGATGGCGTTGATGCCCTTCTCGGCGAGCTTGTCGGCGAGCGCCAGGAAGCCGGGAAGGTGCTTTTCCGAGCAGACCGGCGTGAAGGCGCCGGGAACGCCGAACAGGATCGCCTTCTTGTCGGCGAAGAATTCGCGCGTATTGATCAGGCCGGCGCCTTGCGCGGCGATCTTGGCAACCTTGCCCTCGGGGATGGTGTCGCCGACCTTGATCATGAAGTCCTCCGTCCGTGTGCCACTGCGGCAGGTGCTTATCACACCCTTCGGTGCGCGTGGAACTACGCGAGTGAGGATCACTCCGGCGGGTATACCAGCATGATGCGCTCGATGGCGCGGGTGCCGTCGTAGACGGTCACGACCACCGTGGCGCCTTCGGGAATCTGCAGGCCGGCAGCGTGGGTATACTCGGCGCGCGCGATGATGCGGCGGCCATCCATGATCGGCGTGATGACGGCCGGCTTGAAGGCGAAGCCGGGCTCCGCCTCGATGATGACCTGGGGATCAATCCACGGCGACGTTGCGCGCGCCAAGACCTCGAGGCGCTGCTTGCCGTCGCCGGCGGCGGCGTTGACGCGCTCGATGGCGACGTCGGGCGTATTGTCGAGCACCGGCATGCGCGCGGCGTTCTTGGCGAACAGCTCGGCGAGGCGATCGTCGTTGTGGTCTGGGGCGACGTCGAGGGCGAGGTCGGCTTCTTCCAGCATGCACACCTCACGGCACGCGGCGTAGGTGATCTTCATGCGCAGCTTGATCGGCTGGGTGCGGTCGTGCGGGTAGACGGTGATCGGCAGCAGCACGTCGCCCTGATAGACGTAGGTGGTCATGCCGGCCGTCACCTTCTTGGTGGGCAGCGGCCAGTCGACGTAGAGCTCATCAACGTTCTCGGTGTCGTCGAAGAAGAAGTCGGGCGGCACTCCGGCATCGCCGGGCGAGCGCCAGTACGTCTCCCAGCCCGGCTGCATGCGGATGTGGATGCCGAGGATGACCGCGTCGGGATCGGTGGGGGATGGTCCAAGGGCGAGCAAGCGCACCGAGCTGTGCGCCTTCGGCGCCCAGGCGCCTTCGAGCGCGCGCGCGGGCACGGCGGCGCATGCGAGCAAGAGCAGCGCTGTGGCCAGCCATATGAACGCCCTCAGACGCATCGCGCCCTCAAGAGTGTCACAACAATGCCTCCGGCATCTTGCCCACGATGTCCGCACCATTGCAGCGGACAAGGATCACAACGCGGGCCGCACGCGCAGAGTCGGTTGGCAGACAAAGCGCGCGCCCTTTCCGAACGAGCGGCGGGGAAACAAATACTAAACCCGCGGGTGCCATGGTAGTTTCACGTTGTCGAGATTCCTAGGGAATCAGCCGCGAATCGCGCCATGACGGCGATCATCGACGGATACCTTACCGGCCAGCTTCTGGTGGCCATGCCTGCCATGGACGACCCGCGCTTCGAGCGCTCGGTCATCTACATGTGCGCGCATTCGAGCGCCGGCGCGCTCGGGCTGATCATCAACCGGCTGGCGGACCACATCTCGTTCTCCGAGCTGCTCGGCCAACTCGGCATCGCTGCGGCGCCGAGCCAGGAAATCCGGGTGCACGTCGGCGGGCCGGTCGAGCAGGCGCGCGGGTTCGTGCTGCATTCCGCCGACTACGTGCGCGAGACGACGCTGGTGGTGAGCGAGGAGATCGCGCTTACGGCGAGCATGGACGTGCTCGCCGCCATCGCCGCGGGCAACGGTCCGCGCCGCAGCTTGCTGGCGCTCGGCTATGCCGGGTGGGCGGCGGGTCAACTCGAGTCGGAGATCCAGGCTAACGGGTGGCTGCAGGCTCCGGCCGACGAGGATCTGCTGTTCGGCCAGAACGTCGACGGCAAGTGGCACGGCGCCATCCGCAAGATCGGCCTCGATCTGTCGGCGCTGTCGAGCGCGGCGGGGCACGCCTAGCTAGCGCGGGTCGGGCCCCAGGATCGCGAACAGCAAGTGGTCGTGCCAGCGGCCGTTGATGTTGAGGTACTTGCGGGCGAAGCCTTCTTCCTGGAAGCCGGACTTCAGCAACAGGCGGCGGCTGGCGAGGTTGGTCGGCACGCAGCCGGCCTCGACGCGGTGCAGGCGCAGCTGGTCGAAGGCGAAGGTGACGGACGTGCGCACGGCGTCGGTCATCAGGCCCTGGCGGGCGAAGCGCTGGCCGATCCAGTAGCCGACCGAGCACGACTGGCGAATGCCGCGCGTCACGTTGGACAGGTTGAGGCCGCCGATGAGAAAATCGTCGGACTTGCGGAACACCAGAAAGGCGTAGCCCTCGTCGTCGCGGGCGTCGCGCGTGTAGCGCTGCAAGCGGCGGCGGAAGGCGTCCTTGACCAAGGCGTCCTTGGGCCAGGTCGGCTCCCAGGGTTCCAGGAAGGCGCGCGATTCGGCGCGGAGCTCCGCCCACGGGAGCCAATCGCGCGCCTCGGGCGGGCGCACGAATGTGGTCTCGCCGTCGTAGCGCCGCCACAAGGGCGGGCGCGTCATGCGGTCGAGGATCGGGAACACGGCTCCCCCTGCCCTCCGTCAGCGCCTAGTGGAAGCGCTGGGCGAGCTTATCAAAGCCCTCCAGCTTTCCGACGAGCCCAAGCGCCGCGAGCGACAGCTTGGATTTGGCGATGCGGCCGGAGACGCGCGCCAGGGCAGCGGCGTCGACGTTGTCGATGCGCTCGATGACTTCGGACGGCGGCATCGGGCGGCCGTAGATGAGCAGCTGGCGGGCGAGGTGCTCGCAACGTGCCGAAGAGCTTTCCAGCGCCATCATGATGGCTGCCTTGTGCTGGGCGCGAGCGCGGACGATCTCGCTCTCGGTGATGCCGTTGGCGACGCCGTGGATCTCGTCGGCGATGATCTTGGCGGCTTCGGCCGCGTCCTTGCCGCTGGTGCCGGTGTAGACGCCGAAGATGCCGCAATCCAAGTACGAGTGGGCGAACGAGAAGATGCTGTAGGCGAGGCCGCGCTTCTCGCGGACCTCTTGGAACAGGCGCGACGACATGCCGCCGCCGAGAATGGTCGAGAACACCTGGGTGGCGAAGTAGTCGGGATCGCCGTAGGGCACCGACTCCCACGCGAGCACGAGGTGGGCCTGCTCGAGCTGGCGGCGTTGGCGCGAATCGCCCCCGACGTAGCGCGCAGCGGCGCGGCCGTCGCCTTCGCTGGGGGGCAAATCAGAGAAGCGATCCTCGACCAGCTTGACGAGGTCGGCGTGGCGGACGGCACCGGCGGCCGACACGACCATACGCGGCGCGCGGTAGTGCGCGCCGATGAAGCGCAGCAGGTCGTCGCGCGCGAAGGTCGAGACACGTTCGGGCGGACCCAAAATGGTGCGGCCGATCGGCTGATCGGGGAACGCCACCGACTGGAGCTGATCGAAGACGATGTCGTCGGGGGTGTCGTTGACCTCGCCGATCTCTTGCAGGACGACGGTGCGCTCGCGGGCGAGCTCGTCGTCGTCGAACACCGAGTGCTGCAAGATGTCGGACAGCAGGTCGACCGCCATCGGCAGGTCGTCTTTGAGCACGCGGGCGACGTAGGCGGTCTGCTCGCGCGTCGTGTAGGCGTCGAGGTGGCCGCCGACATCCTCGATCTCCTCGGCGATGCGGCGTGCCGAGCGGCGCTTGGTGCCCTTGAAGGCCATGTGCTCGAGCATGTGGGCGGCGCCGTTGAGGTCGGCCGCCTCGTAGCGCGTGCCCGCCGCCACCCAGACGCCGACCGAGGTCGTCTCGAAGCCGGGCATCGAGTCGCTGGCGACCGTGAGGCCGTTCGGCAGGCGGGTGATCTCGACGCTCATGCTCTCCTCAAGAGGTGGCGCGCGCTTCGACGTAGGCTTTCACTTTCGCCAGGTCGTTGGGTAGCACGTCGAAGCGCTCGGGCCGCTGATGTAGGTCGGCGAGCCGGCGCGGCAACGGCGCTTCGCCCCGCGTCGCCTCGGCGACCGCGTCCGGGAACTTGGCCGGGTGCGCCGTGGAAAGGTAAACCATCGGCGTCTTGCGCTCACGCCACAGGGCGCGGCCCGCCACCACGCCGACAGCGGTATGCGGGTCGATGAGGATGCCGCTCGCGGTCAGCACTTCGCGCATGCAGGCGAGCGTCTGGTTCTCGCTGACGGCGCACCCGTCGAACTCGGCGCGCATCTTGGCCAACGCCGCCGGGCTGATCTGGAACTCGCCGCTCTGCTCGAGGCCGCCCATGCGTGCCTTGACCACGGCGGGATCGTTGTTCTCGAGCTCGAGCAGCAGGCGTTCGAAGTTGCTCGACACCTGGATGTCGATGGACGGCGTCACCGAGGCGAACACGGCGCCCTTGCGATAGGTGCCGGTGGCGAGCAAGCGCACCAGAATGTCGTTGCGGTTGGTGGCGATGATCATCTGGGGAATGGCGAGCCCCATGCGGCGTGCGACGTGGCCGGCGAAGGCGTCGCCGAAGTTGCCGGTCGGCACGGCGAACGCCGGCACCCGGTTGGGTGCGCCGAGCGCCGAGGCGGACGTGAAGTAGTAGACGACCTGGGCCATGACGCGCGCCCAGTTGATCGAGTTCACGGCCGTCAGGCGCAGGCGATCGCGGAACGCCGCATCGCCGAACATCTGCTTCACCAGCGCCTGGCAGTCATCGAAATTGCCCTGGACGGCGATGTTGTGGATGTTCTTGGACGTCACCGTCGTCATCTGGCGGCGCTGCACGTCGGTGACACGGCCTTCCGGATGCAGGATGAAGGCGGTGATCGAGTCGCGGTCGCGCACCGCCTCGATGGCGGCGGAGCCGGTATCGCCCGACGTCGCCCCCACCACCGTCATGTGCAGCTTGCGCCGGCGCAGGACGTGGTCGAACAGCAGGCCGACGACCTGCAGCGCGTAGTCCTTGAACGACAGCGTCGGGCCGTGGAACAGCTCGAGGATCCACTCGCCGGCGTCGAGCTGGCGCAAAGGCGCGATGCCCGGATGATCGAAGTCGCGGTAGGCGGCGTCGACGATCGCGGCAAGGTCGGCCCTCGGGATCGAGTCCCCGATGAAGCGCGCCATGATGTCGGTGGCGACCTCGGCATAGCGGCGCGTCGCGAACGAGGCGATTTCGTCGGGCGAGACCGTTGGCCAGCGTTCGGGCACGTAGAGGCCGCCGTCTGGGGCGAGCCCGGCTAGCAGGACATCGGCGAAGTCGAGGGCGGGCGCCTGCCCGCGGGTGCTGGTGTAACGCAAAGGACTGGAATTCCGGCGGTCGCGAAGGGGACCGCCAAACTAAGGAAGCGCGCCCTACGAGGCAATGTGCGCCGCCGCCACACCCGGGCATGCGGAACCGCAGAACTCATGAGCTGAGGATAGTGGGGATAACTAGAAAATCGCTGGCCGTGAAAGAGGATATTCGGTATGCCGCATCGGGATAAGTATGCGGACAAGTCATGAACTAGATTTCACTTAGCAGAGTCGGGTCGCATGCTACGATATCTGCGGGGTGGCTCCCTGCTCTCGCGGCGGCCAACCTTGGGCTTGGCTCGCGGGGCCTGCAAATCCCGTTTCCATGCCAATGGCCCATAGGCTCCAACCAAGTTAGGTTTGGATCCGGCCTGGTTCGGCCGCCGCGAGGTATTTCCAGGCTGGTGCAATTGAACAACCGCTTTGAGAGCGTGGACGCGGTCGCCGGCGCCTCCGGTACGCGCCGCCGCACCAGCGGCATCCTTTCCTCGCAGCAAATCCACAAGCTCATCGCCGACGGCGCCATCGCGGCGGACGCCGCGGTCACCGACGCGCAGGTCCAGCCTGCCAGCATCGACCTTCGCCTGGGCGCGGTCGCCTACCGCGTGCGCGCGAGCTTCCTGCCGAGCGCCACCGCGACGGTGATGGACAAGGTCAAGACGCTCGAGATGCATCGCATGTCGCTGACCGACGGCGCGGTGCTGGAGCGCGGCTGCGTCTACATCGTGCCGCTGCAGGAGCGTGTGCGCCTTGCCAAGGGTCTGTCGGGCGCCGCCAATCCGAAGAGCTCGACGGGGCGTCTCGACGTCTTCACGCGCCTCATCACCGATCAGACCACCGAGTTCGACCGGGTGCGCGCTGGATATGAAGGACCGCTGTACGCCGAGATCTCGCCGCGCACGTTCAGCATCCTGGTGCGCGCCGGCGACCGCCTGAGCCAGTTGCGTTTCCGGCTCGGCAACCCGCCGTCGTCGGATACGGCGCTGCGCGAGCTCCATGCACGCATGCCGCTGGTGCAGGGCGGCGACGCGGGCGCCGACATCGACGGCGGCGTCGCCATCTCTGTCGACCTCGAAGGGTCTGGGCCGCAGGCGCTGCTCGGCTATCGCGCCAAGCACCATGCCGACCTCATCGACTTCAGCAAGATCGGCCACTACCGGCCGCGGGACTTCTGGGAGCCGATTCACGCCCAGGGCGACGACCGCACGCTCATCCTCAATCCAGACGACTTCTACATCCTGGCGTCGCGCGAGCGCGTATCGGTGCCGCCGGGATTTGCCGCCGAGCTGGTGGCGTACGACCCCTTGGTGGGGGAGTTCCGAGTCCACTACGCGGGGTTCTTCGATCCTGGCTTCGGCTATGCCGGGATGGACGGCCACGGCACCAAAGCCGTGCTGGAGGTGCGCTCGCACGACGTGCCGTTCGTGCTCGAACACGGACAAGTGGTGGGACGGCTCGTCTACGAGCGGATGACCGAGGAGCCGGACCAGCTGTATGGTGCCTCCATTGGGTCGTCCTACGGCCGCCAGGCCTTGACGCTCAGCAAGCATTTCCGCAAGGACTAGCGCACCGCCTTCTAACCCCTCGTCATGTCCCCCATGCGCTTCGTCGCCCTCGTTTTCGGCTTGATGCTGCTCGCGCTTGCAGCGGCGCCTGCGGCGTTCGCCCAGGCCGCCACCTGCCCGCGTCCCGCCGCCAACTGGACTGAGACCGAGACCAAGGTCTGGCAACAGCTGTGCGAGGACGGCACCGCCGACATCACCCCGCCCTACGGCCGCATGGAGCCGCCCCAGGCGGGCCAGCCGGCGCCGGAGAACCTGCTGTCCGGCATGTTCGTGCGGCAGATCCTGAGCGACCTGCCCTATCGCGACGCCTTGTCAAGCATCACGATCGCCGGGGCGATGGTGGTCGGCCCGGTGGACCTGAATAAGCGGTCCGTGCCGATGCGCGTGACGTTCGAGCAGTCGCACTTCCTCGAGGGCATCATCCTCGTGGAGGCCCACGTGACCGGCACATTCGCCTGCAAGCAATGCTACTCACCCGGCGGCATATCGGCGCGGCAGGCGGTCCTTGACGGCGGCATCGACGTCACGGGCACGCAAATGGACGGGGCGCTCGACCTCGGCGCGGCCGTCATCGAGGGCGACGTACGCGCGGCGGGCGCATCCTTCGGCGCCGTGGTGGGGCGCGGCGCGCGCATGCGCGGCACGCTCGACCTCGACGGCGCCAAGGTGTCCGAGGTGGTGCTCGGTGGCATGCTGATCGGCGGCGACGCCCGCCTGAGCATGGACGGCCCGGCCACGAAGTCCGTGCATCTCGCCAGCTCGCGCGTCGGCGGCGAACTCGTCCTGGCCGCGCGCGGCGCCTGGCCGCAGAGCGTGCGCATCGACCTGAGCGGCGCCTCGGCAGGCGCGCTGACCCCACCCAATCCGTGGCCTGCCGCCACCGAGGCGCGCGACTTCCGCGTCGATCGCGCGTCGCCGCCGGTGGCGCAGTGGATCCTGGCGCGCCTCAACGGCACCACCCGCACCGATGTCGAGGCGTACACGCAACTGGCCGGTGCGGCCACTGCCGGCGGCAACGCCGAGCTAGCCCGCCAAGTTCAGGGCGCACTGCGCGAGCGCCAGCGCGCGGAAGCGAGCGGCGGCGAGCGCATCTGGATGACGGTCGAAGACCTGGGCTGGATCAGCTACGTCATCGCCGCAGCGCTACTGGGCCTGATCGGCTGGTACGGGATGTCCTACGTCCGCCGCCGGGCGGCCGAGTAGCGCGGCCCCTCTATCCTGGCCGATCTCGGATCGGCCGTTCAATCTATCGACAGTCCGCGTTGCCCACCCCCTAGGCGGTGTGGGATGTAGGCAGCCATGCGCGGTATGGGCCGGTTCGATCCCGAAACCATGGACCTGAAACGGCCGCAGGACGTCCGCGTCCTGAAGATGGCCCTGCCGTTCCTGTGGCCCAAGGACGATTGGGGCCTGCGCGGGCGCCTGCTGGCGACGCTGTTCCTGCTGGTCGCCACCTCCGTGCTGAACACGCTGACGCCGGTGGTGATGGCCAAGGTCGTCGACACCCTGGCGGACGGGCCGCAGAACACCTCGGTCCTCACGTTCTCCCTGCTGCTGGCGTACGGCGTGGTGTTCACGGTCGGCCGCGTTGTCGACCAGTGGCGAGTCGTTCTCTACGGCCCGATGGAGCAGCGCCTCAATCGGCGTATGCGCCTCGCCGCTCTGCGCCACGTTCACGAGCTCAGCTTGCGCTTCCATCTGACGCGCAAGACCGGGCAGCTGTCGCGCATCGTCGACAACGGCATGCGCGGGATGGAGCAGATCCTGAACTCGCTGGTGTTCATGATCCTGCCGCTGCTGGTCGAGCTCAGTATCGTCATCAGCGTCCTGCTGGGCGGCTTCACGCCGATCTACACCCTGATCCTGTTCGTCACGTTCGTGGTCTACGGCACCGCCTTGGTGATCGGCTCGGAGTACCTGCGCGTGCATCAGCGCGCCGCGGTGGCGGAGAGCGCGGCGGCGCACGGCAAGGCGGTGGACAGCCTGCTCAACTATGAGACGGTGAAGTACTTCGGCAACGAAGCATACGTGAACGATCGCTACGACGAGGCGCTGCAGCGGGTCGAGTCGCTGCAGCTCAAGGCGCTGTACTCGCGCAGCCTCACCGGCGTCGTCCAGGTGGTGATCCAGGGCGTGGGCCTGACCGCCATGGTGCTGCTGGCCGGGCGCGAGGCGCTGGCCGGCAACATGACGGTCGGCGGCTTCGTGCTGGTCAATAGTTACCTGATGCAGGTACTGCGCCCGCTCGACCGCATGGGCATGCTGTACCGCGGCCTCAAGCAGGCGTTCACCGACGTCGAGCAGATGATGGCCTTGCTGCTGGAGGAGAACGAGGTCGGCGACGCGCCCGACGCGGTGCCCCTGCCCGCCGGCGGCGGCACCATCTCATTCAAGGACGTGTCGTTCGCCTATGACGTGCGGCGGCCGATCCTGGACCGCGTCAGCTTCGAAGTGCCGCCGGGACATTCCATCGGCCTGGTCGGCGCGTCGGGCTCCGGCAAGACGACCATTGGCCGCCTGCTGTTCCGCTTCTACGACCCGAGCCAGGGCACCATCGAGGTGGACGGGCACGACCTGCGCAAGGTCACCGTGGCGAGCCTGCGCGCTGCGATCGGCGTGGTGCCGCAGGACGCCGTCCTGTTCAACGAAAGCCTGGCCTACAACATCGCGTTCGGCGCGCCCGGCGCCAGCCGCGAGGAGATCGAGCGCGCCGCCGGGCTGGCCCAGCTGCATACGTTCATCGCGAGCCTGCCGGACGGCTACGACACGGTCGTCGGCGAGCGCGGCCTGAAGCTGTCGGGCGGCGAGAAACAGCGCGTCGCCATCGCCCGCGCGATCTTGAAACGCCCGCGCATCTTCCTGTTCGACGAGGCCACCAGCGCGCTCGACAGCCACACCGAGCGCGCCATCCAGGACAACCTGTACGAAGTGTCGCGCGGCACCACGACGGTCATCATCGCCCACCGTCTTTCGACGGTGGTCCACGCAAACCAAATCCTGGTGCTCGAGGAGGGCCGCATCGTCGAGCGCGGCACCCACGACTCGCTGCTGCGCGACGGCGGCCGCTACGCCGCCCTATGGATGCAGCAGCAAAAGAGGCGAGAGTTGGAGGCAGCCGACTAGACCTTTGGGTCCGGTCGGGCCGCGAGTGTGGCTGGAGCGGTTGCGCATCGACGACGCCGTGGGCGCGGTGCCGGTGCATCTCGCCGCCGGCATCTGGGGGACGCTGGCGACGGGACTGCTCGGCGACGGCGATGCCTACATGGTCGTCTCCGGCCTGCCCGACCCGCGCCCCGACTTCACGCGCGCCGTGGCCAACATGGGCCTCGCCATGGTGGCGTTCTGCGACGAGTTCTTGGCGGCGTGCGGCATCAGCGTGCGCCTGCGCGTCGGCATCCATGTCGGGCCGGTGGTAGGCGGCGTCATCGGACGGCGGCGGTTCATCTTCGATGTGTGGGGCGACACGGTGAACATCGCCAGCCGCATGGAATCGACGTCGGAGCCCGGCAAGGTGCAGGTGTCCGAGGCGGCGATGAACAAGATCGCCACGGAGCACATGATCGAGCCGCGCGGCGAGGTCGAGGTCAAGGGCATGGGCCTGATGCAGACCTATTGGCTCAAGGACCGCCGCCCGCCGGAGCGGCAGCGCAAGGACTCGCGCGACGTCGCGCGCCAGTCCATGACGGCGGAGCGCGTCGCCACCATCGACGAGAAGCCGATGGGAATGCTGCGGCCGTGGCTGTGGCCGGAAGAGAAGAAGGCGGCGGAGCTAGCTCGCGCGCTCCAGGTAGCGGCGGCGCAGGTGCGCTTCCAACGCGGACGGGTCGAACGAGCGACCGGTCGCGGTGGTGAGCAGCTCGTCGATGGAGCGCAGGGAGCCATGGGCGTGGACGTGGGTGCGCAGCCAGCCCAGTAGTCCGGTGAACTCGCCGCGGCCGATGGCGGCGTCGAGGTCGCCGATCTCCTTGCGCGCAGCGCCGACCATTTGCGCCGCGGCGGTGACGCCCAGCGCATACGACGGGAAGTAGCCGAAGTTGCCGAGCATCCAGTGGATGTCCTGCATGCAGCCTTCGCCGTCGGTGCGCGGGCGGACGCCGATGTAGCGCTGCATGGCATCGCCCCACGCCGCAGGCAGATCGGCGACGTCGAGGCTGCCGTCGAACAGCGCGGTTTCCAGGCGGTAGCGCAGGAGGACATGCAGCGGATAGGTGCACTCGTCGGCGTCGACGCGGATCATGCCGGGCTCGACGCGCTGCACGACGCGCACGAGGTTGTCGGCCGCCAGCGCCGGGGCGCGCACGCCAAGCTGCTCCTGCAGGACGGGAGCGAAGTAGCCGAGGAAGGCGCGGCTGCGGGTGATCTGCATTTCCCACAGCAGCGCCTGGGCCTCGTGCATGGCCATGCCGGCGGCGTCGCCGCCCGGCTGCCAGCGCCAGGCGACCGGCAGGCCGCGCTCGTAGAGGGCGTGGCCGGTTTCGTGGGCGACGGCGAGCAGGCCGGAGAGGACGTCGTTCGGATCGGTGCGCATGGTGATGCGTACGTCGTCGCCGCCGCCGCTCATGAACGGGTGGCGGCTTTCGTCGAGACGGCCGTGGGCGAAGTCGAAGCCGAGCAGCCGCATGAGGTGCTCGCCGAGGCCGCGCTGGACGTCGGCGGCGATAGGCGCGGGCAGCGCCAGCGGCGCGGGCTCGCGCGCCTGTTGCTCCATCACCTGGCGGGCGAGGTCGGGCAGGAACGCTTCGACGGCGTCGAAGAAACGGCGGACGGTGGCTTCGGTCAGGCCGGGATTGTGCTCGTCGAGCAGCGCCTGATAGGGCGATACCGACAGCGCCTCGGCCTTGGCACGGGCGCGCTCGCGCACCAAGCGCACGACGGCCTCGAGATGTGGCTTGAGGGCGGCGAAGTCGTTGGCGGGCCGCGCATCGCGCCACGCCATCTCGCACTTCGCGGTGGCGCGGTTGACCTCCTCGACAAGATGCTCGGGCACGGCGACCGCATGGGTGCGGCGGTGACGGATGGCGCGCAGATTGGCGGCGCGGCCGGGGTCGAGGGACTCCGTCGCGGCGCGTTCGAGCAGGTCACCGAGCTCCGGCGCGCACACCTCGCGGTGCACGACGGCCGCGATCGCCGCCTGCTGCTCGGCGCGCGCCTCGGCGCCGCCGCGCGGCATCATGGTGGCGGTGTCCCAATCGAGGAACGCCTGCACGCCGCCCAGAAGGCCGATGCGGCGAAAGCGCGCTTCGAGTGCGGTGTAGGCCGGCGATGGAGGTTGGATCGCGCCCATGGGCGCGGAGTTTAGACGTTCGGCGCCGGCGCTGCGAACTGCCGGCGGAGGGACAATCCGTAGATGAAGGCGAAAACCGCGGCCAGGCTGAACCAGGTGATGGCGTATTCGAGGTGGCGGTTGGGCACCGAGGGCGGCGTGGCGGTGCCGATGGGCAGCCCGCCCGGGTTGGGGGTGGCATCGGCGACGACCACGAACGGGCGCAGGAAGTGGCCGGATACGGTGCCCATCGCCGCGTAGTCGACGGTGAACCAGATGTTCTTGTCGGGCTCGTTGGTGGGCGTGACGGCCGAGCGCGCGTCGAGATCGATGCGCACGAAGCCGTTGAGCGTGACGTCGCCGGCGGGGGCGCCCTCGGCGCGGGTGGCGATCAGCTTGCGCTCCACGGGCACCCAGCCGCGATCGACCAGCACGACCTGGCCGGCGGCGCTGTCCGTGCGCACCAGCGGCGTCAGCACCTCATAGCCGGGGCCTTCGCGCAGGCTCCACAGATGGAACTCGTTGGCGTGGTCGAAGCGGCCCTTCACCGAGATGCGGCGCCAGGCGAGGCCTTGCAGGTTGCCGTCGCGGGCGGGCAGCTCGATCGCTTCGGCGCCGAAGCCGCGCTCGCGCTGGGCGATGAACTGCTCCTTCACCTCGAGGCGCTGTAGCTGCCACACGCCAAGGCTGATCAGCACGACGAACATCGGCAGGGCGATGAGGGTGGCGACAGCGGCCTTGGCGCCGCGGCTCATGGCTCGATCTTGGGCTTGGGGTTCTGCTCGACGGTGACCTGCTCGCGCGCGTCGTAGTGGTAGGTCAGGGCGTAGAACAGCGACTTGAGCAACCGCATGAGAGCGAGCGACCCGAGCAGGATGGTTGGCCCCCACAATACGGCGTGCAGCCACAGGGGCGGCTGGTACTTCACCTCGACGACCAGGGCGCCGCCGACCACGGCGAAGCCCAGGATCAGGATGACGAACACCATCGGTCCGTCACCGGCGTCGCCCGAACCGAGCTTCACGCCGCAAGCCGGGCAGTTCTCGTGCACCGTGAGGAACTTGGAAAACAACTTCCCCTTGCCGCAGGCGGGGCACCGAAAGGTGAGCCCGGTACGGAAAGGGGAAGGACGCGGGTTGGTCATGGCCGGAAAAGGAAACGGGCGCGGGGATGTCCCCGCGCCCGTAAGTCCGTCGTCTTAGTGGGCCGCCAGGACTGCGCTCGGCTGCACCGACGTCCACCAGTAGATGAAGGTGAACAGGAAGAGCCACACCACGTCGACGAAGTGCCAGTACCAAGCGGCCGCTTCGAAGCCGAAGTGGTGATCGGGGGTGAAGTGGCCCTTGTAGGCCCGCCCCAAGCACACCGCCAGGAAGATGGTGCCGATGATGACGTGGGCGCCGTGGAACCCGGTCGCCATGAAGAACGTCGTGCCGTAGATGCCGCCCGTGAAGTCGAACGGGGCGTTCATGTACTCGTACGCCTGGAACCCGGTGAAGATCGCGCCGAGGATCACGGTCAGCCACAGGCCGCGAATCAGGGTCTGCTGGTCACCCTTACGCAGGCCGTGGTGCGCCCACGTCACCGTCACGCCCGACGTCAGCAGGATGACGGTATTGAGGAGCGGGATGCCCCACGGGTTGAAGATCTCGACGCCGATCTCCGGCGAGCTCGGCGGCCAGGTGCCGCCCATCTGGTCGGTCGGGTAGAGCGCGGCGTTGAAGAAGGCCCAGAACCAGGCGAAGAAGAACATCATCTCGGAGGAGATGAACAACGCCATGCCGTAGCGCAGGCCGAGCTGCACGACGGAGGTGTGCACCTTCTGGTGCGTCGCCTCGTTCACGACGTCGCGCCACCACACGAACATCGTATAGGCGACGAGCACGAGGCCGATGGGCAGCACCCACGGCGTCACGTCGTGCATGAACCAGATGAGGCCAGTAGCCGTCACCAACGCGGCGATGGAGCCGAGAATCGGCCACGGACTTGGATCGCTTAGATGGTACGGATGGTTTCCCGCGTGTGCCATGTCGTCTCCCGCTTCTTGAGCCTCTACTAGTGGTCCCTCGTCTCAGCGAACCGGCGCAGGCGTAACTCCGCCCGCTGCAGTTGCTGCCCCCGCGAGGCCGGCCTGCTGGCCGGGAACCTCGTAGAACGTGTAGGAGAGCGTGATCATCTTCAGGTCGACCATGTTGCGGTCCTTGAGGATCGCAGGGTCGACGAAGAACGACACGCCCATATCAATGGTCTGGCCCGGTGCGAGCAGCTGCTCCTCGAAGCAGAAGCACTGCACCTTGCTGAAATACTTGCCGACGGTGAGCGGCGTCACGTTGAACGCCGCCTGGCCCTTGATGGCGCGATCGGTCGGATTGTGGGCGACGTAGAACGCGAGGCCCTCTTCGCCGGCGCGCACGGTCACCTGGCGCTGCGCCGGGCGGAACTCCCACGGCAGGCCGGTGCCGACGTTCGCGTCGAAGACGATCGTGAAGGCGCGCTCATCCACGGCACCCGGCGCCGCGAGGGCGATCTGGGGCGTGCCGCCGTAGCCGGTGACCTGGCAGAACAGGCGATAGAGCGGCACCGACGCGAACGTGACGCCAAGCATCGTCACCGCCATCAGGGCGGAGGCGACGCCGACGCGGCCGTTCTTGCGCGCAAGTACCATCTGCTTGTCCATCGTCAGTTCTGCTGTCCCAACTTCACCAGCGTCACCAAGAAAACCAAGATCACGAACGCGGCCAGCGCGAGGCCGACAACCAGATTCTTCGAACGGCGCCGCACTTCCTTGCGGCCGTCCCCTTCGTTCGTCACGACGCCAGAGCCTGCGCTCCGCCCTCCACCAGCAGGAAAGCGAACAGCAGCATCAGGTAGAGGATCGAGTAGCCGTACATGCGTTTCGGCCACACCGGATCGGTGGTGCGCAGGACGATGAGAGAGAAGGCGACGAACGCGGCGCCCAGCAGCGCGGCGAAGGCGCCGTAGATCATGCTGGCCATGCCGAGGAAGCTCGGCGCCACGGCGGTCGCGGCGACCAGCACGCTATAGACGACCATCTCGATCTTGGTGCGGGCGACACCCTTTACCACCGGCATCATCGGGATGCCGTTCTTCGCGTATTCCTCGCTCTTCAAGAGCGCCAGCGCCCAGAAGTGGGGCGGCGTCCACAGGAAGATGATCAGGAACAGAACGATCGCGCCGAGGTCGATGGAGTGGGTCACCGAAACCCAGCCGATCATCGGCGGGAAAGCGCCGGCGGCGCCGCCGATGACGATGTTCTGCGGCGTCGCCCGCTTGAGCCACATCGTATAGACGACCACGTAGAAGAAGATCGTGAAGGCTAACAGCGCGGCCGCCGTCACATCGACAGCGAGGCCGAGCAGGACGACCGACGCGACCGACAAGCCGATGCCCATGATGAACGCGTCGCCGCGCGGCACGCGGCCGGCAGGAATGGGACGATTGGCCGTGCGCGCCATGCGCGCGTCGAGGTCGGCGTCGTACCACATGTTCAGCGCGCCAGAGGCACCGGCGCCCAGCGCGATGCTCAGGATGGCGACGAAGCCGAGGATGGGATGGATGGAGCCCGGCGCGATCACCAAGCCGGTGATGGCGGTGAACACCACGAGGCTCATCACCCGTGGCTTCAGCAGGGCGAAGTAATCGCCGACCGCGGCGTCGCCTACCCAACCTTGGGAAGCGACACCGCGGACAACGTTCACTCCGGACGTCGGAGCAGTACTCATGACACCTGAGACTATGCGTGCAGTGTTCTAGCGAACTTGCGGCATCGTCTCGTGGGTGTGGTGCGGAGCCGGCGAGTCGACCGTCCACTCGAGGCCGGTCGCGCCCTCACCCCAGTAGTTCGCCCCGACGCGCTCGCCGCTCGTGATCGTCTTGATCGCGATGTAGACGAAGAGCAAGGCCGACGCGAACGCGACGTAGGAGCCGATCGAGGAGATGTAGTTCCAGCCCGCAAACGCATCCGGATAGTCCGGAATACGGCGCGGCATGCCGGCGAGGCCCGAGAAGTGCATCGGGAAGAACGTCAGGTTGACGCCGATCATGGTCAACCAGAAGTGCCACTTGCCGAGCGTCTCGTTGTACTGGCGGCCACTCATCTTGCCGATCCAGTAGTACCAGCCGGAGAAGATGCCGAAGAGCGCGCCCATCGCCATCACGTAGTGGAAGTGACCCACCACGTAATACGTGTCGTGGAACGCGGTGGTGACCGGCGAGTTCGCCAGCACGACGCCGGTGACGCCGCCGACGGTGAACATGAAGATCAAGCCAACCGCCCACAGCATCGGCGTCTTGAACTCGATCGAGCCGCCCCACATGGTGGCCAACCAGCTGAAGATTTTGATGCCGGTCGGCACTGCGATGACGAGGGTCGCCGCGAGGAAGTATGCCTCGGTGTCGACGCTCATGCCGGCCGTGTACATGTGGTGCGCCCACACGATGAAGCCGACCGCGCCGATCGCGAGCATCGCGTACGCCATGCCGAGGTAGCCGAAGATCGGCTTCTTCGAGAACGTCGCGATGACGTGGCTGATGATGCCGAACGCCGGCAGCACGAGCACGTACACCTCGGGGTGGCCAAAGAACCAGAACAAGTGCTGGTACAGGATCGGGTCGCCGCCGCGCGATGCGTCGTAGAAGGCGGTACCGAAGTTACGGTCCGTCAGCAGCATGGTGATGGCGCCCGCCAAAACCGGCAGCGACAGCAGCAGCAGGAACGTGGTGATCAGCTGCGACCAGATGAACAGCGGCATGCGGTGCAGGGTCATGCCCGGCGCCCGCATGTTGAAGATCGTCGTGATGAAGTTGATCGACGATAGGATCGACGACGCACCGGCAAGGTGCAGCGCCAGGATCGCCATGTCGACGGACGGGCCCGAGTGGCCGGAGGTCGACAACGGCGCGTAGACCGTCCAGCCCGTACCGGCGCCGTCGCCCGCAAATACCGAGCCCACCAGCATGATCGCCGACGGGATCATGAACCAGAAGCTCATGTTGTTGAGGCGCGGGAACGCCATGTCGGGCGCGCCGATCATGAGCGGAATGAACCAGTTGCCGAAGCCGCCGATGAGGGCCGGCATGATCAGGAAGAACACCATGATCAGGCCGTGGGCGGTCGTGAAGACGTTGAACTGGTGGTAGTCGCCCTCGGCCAGGAGCTGCATGCCCGGCTCCTGCAACTCGTACCGGATCAGCAGGGAGATCAACCCGCCGACCAAGCCAAAGATACAGGCAAAGATGAGATACATCGTGCCGATGTCTTTGTGGTTCGTCGAATAGGCCCACCGCTTCCAGCCCGTCGGGCCGTGATGGGCGTGTGCGTCGTGCGCTCCGCCGTATGCGCTGCTCATGTTGGTTTCCCTCGCCCCAAAATCTTTAGTTGGCCGCGAACTTGATGCCGTCCTTGACCGCTAGGTCAGCGCGCTTTTGCCCAACCCACGCGTCGTAGCGGGCTCGGCTGACGACCTCGACGGTAATCGGCATGTAGCCGTGACCCTGGCCGCAAAGTTCGGAGCACTGCCCGAAGTAGGTTCCCTCGCGGGTTGCGATGAACCACGCTTCGTTGGTGCGGCCCGGCACGGCGTCGATCTTCACACCGAACGCCGGCATCGCCCACGCATGGATGACGTCCTGACCGACGACCAGCAAGCGGACCAGCGTGTTGACCGGCACCAAGACGTGTTCGGTAGTCTCGAGGAGGCGCGGCCGGTTGGCGGGAGCGCCTTGCGGCCCCGGCTGCTCGAAGCAGGCGCCTTCGATCGGGCCCATGCCGCAGAACGAGTCGAAGCGGACGCGCTCGGTCGGATACTCGTAGGACCAGAACCACTGGTTGCCGGTCGCCTTGATGTCGATTGGGTTCGCGGCGACGTTGATCTCCGGGTACCACTCGCGAACCTTCGCGACGTCGGGGACGACGTCCGACTTGTAGAGGAGACGGAACGACGGGATCGCCATGATCACCAGGATGGCGACCGGGATCACCGTCCAGACAACCTCCAACATCGTATTGTGGGTGTTCTTCGACGGGACCGGGTTCGACTTCGCGTTGAAGCGCCAGACGATGTAGAGGAGCAACCCGAGCACGAAGAGACAGATCACCGTGATCAGCACGGTCAGGAAGTTGTGGAACGTCACGATCTCGGCCATGACCGGCGTGGCGGCCTCCTGGAAATTCATCTGCCAGGGTGTGGGTGCACCAAACCCGGCCTGCGCCAGAGCCGACCGGGCCATGGCCAGCATTGCGACCGCAACGGCCACAAAAGCGCCCGCTGCCTTACGTACCATCATCATGAACGCCCTCTCCCCTTGGTCCTGAGCTGACCATTCTTGGTCTTGCGCCGCCGGCCACGTCCCGAGCGGACGCACCGATTCGACCCAAGCTCAGCCTTGCCGCACCCCCACCGTGGGCGTAGCCCGACCGCCAACGTCCGCGCGGGCGCGCCCCCGAGGGCACACCGGCAGACCGCGGTCGAGAGTACATCAGGGTCTGTCCCCAAGGCACCACATTCCCTAGTGTCGCAGGCGTCGGCCCGTCCCGCGCACTTCCTCTTGAAGGGCGGAAAAACGAGAGTTTTCAAGGCGATTCATCATTGCGACATAGTGACGCATCGCTGGGCTGGAAGGTCTTGCACCCAGGCGTCGGCCGGACGCCCGCACGGTGGCCCTGAGCCGGCCCGGCTATCATGGTAATGCGGCCATGGACTCCCTATCTTTGGCGGAGTCGCCTGCCCTTCCATCCCAGGAGTCGCTTGATGGCCGACCTCGCCAAGGCCGAGGAATTGCTGTTCCGCCGCACGGGCCTCGATCAGCGCAAAGTCCAGTCCATCGTTGACGAATCCCTGCATGGCGCCGACGACGGCGAGCTCTTTCTCGAGCACCGCCAGACCGAGACCTTCGCCTGGGACGACGGCAAGCTGAAGGCGGCGACCTTCGACTCCTCCCAGGGCTTCGGCCTGCGCGCCGTGGTCGGCGAAGCGACCGGATTTGCCCATGCCTCCGACCTTTCCGAGGATGCCATCAAGCGCGCTGCGGCGGCGGTGCAGTCGGTGAAGACCGGCCGCGGCGGCACCTATTCATCGGCCCCGCGCGGCACCAACCGCGCCATGTACACGGACCTGAGCCCACTCGAAGAGGTCGCGTTCGGCGACAAGGTGTCGCTGCTGCAGGCGGTGGACGCCTATGCCCGCGCCAAGGACCCGCGCGTCCGCCAGGTCTCGGCATCGCTGGCGGCGAGCTGGCAGGTGGTCGAGGTGGTGCGCGCCGGCGGGCTGCGGGTCGCCGACATCCGCCCGATGATGCGCTTCGCCGTCTCGGTCGAGGTCGAGGTCAACGGCCGCCAGGAAAGCGGATTCTCGGGCGGCGGCGGCCGCATCGGCTACGGACGCTACATGGAGCCGGAGAACTGGCAGGCGGAGGTGGACGAGGCGCTGCGCATCGCGCTGGTCAACCTCGAGTCGATTCCGGCGCCGGCCGGCGAGATGGACGTGGTGCTCGGCTCCGGCTGGTGCGGCGTGCTGCTGCACGAAGCGGTCGGCCACGGCCTCGAAGGCGACTTCAACCGCAAGAAGACGAGCGCGTTCTCCGGCCTGATGGGCCAGCGTGTCGCTTCCAAGGGCGTCACTGTCATCGACGACGGCACGCTCAGCGAGGAGCGCGGTTCGCTCACGGTGGACGACGAAGGCACCCCGACCCAGCGCAACGTGCTGATCGAGGACGGCATCCTGACGGGCTACATGCAGGACCGCATGAACTCGCGCCTGATGGGCGTCGGCCCGACCGGCAACGGCCGGCGCGAGAGCTACGGCCACATGCCGATGCCGCGCATGACCAACACTTTCATGCTGAGCGGCGACAAGGATCCGAAGGAACTGCTCGGCTCGGTGAAGAACGGCATCTACGCCGTCGGCTTCGGCGGCGGCTCGGTCGATATCACGTCGGGCAAGTTCGTGTTCAGCTGCACCGAGGCCTACGAGCTCAAGGATGGCAAGGTCGGCCGGCCCATCAAGGGCGCGACGTTGATCGGCAACGGACCCGACGCGCTGACCAAGGTCGCAGCGATCGGCAACGACATGAAGCTCGATCGCGGCATCGGCACGTGCGGCAAGAACGGCCAGAGCGTGCCCACCAACGTCGGCCAGCCGAGCATGCTGATCCGCGGCCTCACGGTCGGCGGCACCGCCGCGGCGGCGCGCTGAGCTAGTCGCCCACCCGGTAGACCATCGTGTCGCGGCGCTCGCCGCGTTCGAGGTCGAGGCTGGTCTGCACGAGGTAGCGTCCGACTTCGACGAGGCCGGAGCGCGGCAGGTAGTCGCGGCCGGGATCGGCCATCAGCACGGTAGCGCCGTTGCGCGCCGCTTGCTGCAGCCAGGGGAAGACCGCTTCGGTCATTCCCTTTTCGTAGCAGATGTCGCCGGCGACGATGACGTTCCAGGCGGCCGCGTGCCGATCGGTCAGGTCCTCGGTCAACACGTCGATCGCGACGCCGTTGAGCGCGGCGTTGAGACCGATCGCCGCTGACGCGACGGGATCGATCTCGCTGGCATCGACGCGCGCGCCACCCTTCGCCATGGCGATGGCGGCGACCCCGCACCCGGACGCGAGGTCGAGTACGCGGCGTCCGCGCACCAGCTCGGGATGATCGAGCAGGTAGCGCGTCAGGGCCTGACCGCCCGGCCAGACGAACGCCCAATAGGGCGGCGCCACGTTGGGGGTGCCGAGCCACGTCTCGAGGTCCTGCCACAAGGGCGTGATCTCGTCGGCGAGGCAGAGCTGGATTTCGGGGACGAGCGGCGCGGTGCCGATGGTGGTATGGGCGCGAATGAACGCTTCCGGCTCGATCAAGCGGGGACCTTGGCGCGCATGCGCCGCAACATCTCGATGAGGATGCTGGCGTAGCCCATGGCGTCGTCGATGGCCCGGTGGGTGTGCGCATGCCCGCCGAACCATACGGCGGGATAGTTCTCGCGGCGGCAGCGCGCATACTCCCACCCGGTGACGCCCATGACGAGCGTGGGCAGGTCGAGCCCAGCGCCGTAGAACAGTCGCTCGCCCGGATAGGGGCCGCGATCCATGCGCAGGCCGAGGGTGCGGCGCAGGTACCAATCGATCCAGAAGCCGTCGAACGCGAGCGGGTGCGCCGTGAATACGGGCTCGTGCGGCAGCGCGCGCACCCACTCGGCGAACCTCGACATCACCTCGACCGCGGGGCGCGGATCGCGCGTGAGGTCCGCCCACACCGCGGGCTGGCTCTGCAGCCAGGCGAGCGTCTCGGGCAGCGGAGCGGCCCCCTCGAGCTCGGCGAGCGAAGCTTCGAAGGTGCCGATCACCTCGCCGGCCTCGGTGACGGCGACGGACGCGAAGCTGCGCATGGAGTTTTGGCCGGGCTGAGGCCCGTCGGTCTCGATGTCGGTGACGACGAAGCAGCCGGAGTTGCTGCGCCGGCGCGGGCTGTCGGACGGGTCAGCCGACCACTTCGGTGCCTGATCCATCGCGCGCGTTCTAGTACGCGTACTCGCGGAAGATGGGATCGATCGAGCCGCCCCAGGGGCCGTGGAACTTCTCCAAGAGATTGGTCGCGGCGGTCTTGCCGCTTGCCGCAATCTCCTTGAGCGGGTCGAGGTAGATGCACTCGTCGCGGCCGCGCTGGCTGCAGCAGTCGCGAGCGTGCAATCCGGCCTCGGCAATGGCGAGCATCTGGCGCGCGAGGTCGAGCACCTTGCCGCCGCCGGGCGCGGGTGCGTCGAGGCCGAGGCGCGGGACGGTGCGGTACAGGGCGTCGCGCTCGGCCTGGGTCCAACCCTTAACGAGGTCGTAGGCGGCTTCCAGCGCCGTCGTATCGTAGAGAATGCCGACCCATAGGGCGGGGAGCGCACACAGGCGCCCCCACGGGCCGCCGTCGGTGCCGCGCATCTCGAGGAACTGCTTCAAGCGCACTTCGGGGAACAGCGTGGTGAGATGCGTCGCCCAATCATCGACAGTGGGCCGCTGGCCGGGCAGCACGTCGAGGCGTCCCTGCATGAAGTCGGCGAAGGTCTGCTTGCCGTAGATCGGCATGTAGGTGCCGTTGCGCACCACGAAGTACATCGGCACGGTCAGCGCCCAATCGACGTAGCGCTCGAAGCTCATGCCGCTCTCGAACACGAATGCCGGAATGCCGGTGCGGTCGGGATCGGTGTCCTGCCAGATGTGGCTGCGGAAACTTTGGTAGCCGTTGGGCTTGCCCTCGGTGAACGGCGAGTTGGCGAAGAGCGCGGTCGCCACCGGCTGCAGCGCCAGCGAGGTGCGAAACTTTTTCACCATGTCGGCTTCGGATTCGAAGTCGAGGTTCACCTGCACCGTGCAGGTGCGGAACATCATGTCGAGGCCGTGCGTGCCCTTGGTGGGCATGTACTTGCGCATCACCTCGTAGCGCTGCTTCGGCATCACCGGGATGTCGGCGAGCTTCCACTTGGGCTGGAAGCCGACGCCGAGGAACGCGACGCCGATATCCTCGGAAATCGCCTTCACCTGGCGCAGGTGGGTGTTCACCTCGACGCAGGTGTCATGGATGGTCTTGAGGGGCGAGCCGGACAGCTCGAGCTGGCCGCCGGGCTCGAGCGTCACCGTCTGCTTGCCGAACGACAGGGCGATGATGTTGCCGCGCTCGCGCACCGGCCGCCAGCCATAGCGCTCGATGAGTCCCTCGAGCATCGCATTGATGCCGTTCTCACCCTCGTAGGGCATCGGCGACAGGTCGGAGGCGCGGTAGCCGAACTTCTCGTGCTCGGTACCGATGCGCCAATCGTTGCGCGGCTTGGAGCCGGCGGCGATGTGGGCGATGAGGTCGGCCTTCGACTCGACCGGCGGAGAGAGTGACTGGATGATTCCCATGCGCGGCTCTGCTCTCCAGTCTAGCGCCCCAACAAGCCAATACGGCGGGCGGCGGGCGTGACCATCCCCGGGAAGGGGATCGACCGTGCGAGAGGTAAGGGGGCCGAGGCGGAATCTCAACCGTTGATCGTGGGCTACCGCTCCAGGGCGGCGGATCGCCGCGGTTTGAGCCCTCCCCCGGTTCCCGCTACACATACGGGGTGGAGCAATCCAAAGAGACGCTCGCCGCCCCCTCGCCGGCTCCCGATGCCCGCCCGGGCAACTGGGTGGACAGCGCGGCGCCCGAGCGCTGGCGCCCCTTCCTGCGCCTCGCCCGCCTCGATCGGCCGATCGGCGCGTGGCTCCTCTTGTGGCCCTGCTGGTGGTCGATCGCCATCGCCGCGCGCGAAGCGCCGAGCGGTTGGCGCTGGGCGGTGACCGGCGCCGGTGCCAACGGCGAGGGCCTGCCCGATCCGATCCTGATGGTCCTGTTCCTGATTGGCGCCTTCGCCTTGCGCGCCGCTGGATGCGTATGGAACGACCTGGTCGATCGCGATATCGACGCAAAGGTGGCGCGCACGGCGACGCGACCGTTGGCGTCCGGCGCGGTCACGGTGCGCGGCGCGACGGTGTGGCTCGTCGTATTGCTGCTGCTCGGCTTGGCCGTGCTGCTCACCTTCAACCGATTCGCCATCGGCCTCGGATTCGCGTCGCTGGTGATCGTGGCGATCTATCCATTCGCCAAGCGCGTGACATTCTGGCCGCAAGCGATCCTCGGCCTCGCGTTCTCGTGGGGCGCGCTGCTGGGCTGGGCGGCGTTCGCCGGCGAACTCAGCTGGGCGCCCGTCGTGCTCTACGTCGGTTGCGTCGCCTGGGTGATCGGCTACGACACGATCTATGCTCTGCAAGACAAGGAAGACGATCAGTTGATCGGCCTGAAGTCGACGGCGCTGCTGTTTGGCGCCCGCGTCAAGCAGTGGCTGGCGGGATTCTATGGCGTCGCGTTCATCTGCATCAGCTTCGCCGCCTGGCTGTCGGGCGTGCCGACCCTGCCCTTCGCCGCGCTCGCCATTGCGGCCGGCATGCACCTCGCCTGGCAAGTCACCGACCTCAAGGTCGACGACCCTGACGATTGCCTCGCCAAGTTCCGCTCCAACCACACCTTCGGCATCTTGGTATTCGCCGCCGTCGTGATCGCCAACGTGTACGGCGGCTTCCTGATGTTCCGCTAGCCCGATGGCGTACACCTCCCTGCGCGACTTCATCGCGCGCCTCGAGAGCAGCGGACGGCTGGTGCGCGTGCGTGAGCCGGTCTCCACCAATCTCGAGATGACGGAAATCCAGACGCGCCTGCTCGCCGAAGGCGGGCCGGCGGTGATCTTCGAGCATGTGCTGAAGGCGGACGGCACGCGGTCCGAGATGCCGGTGCTGGTCAACCTGTTCGGCACGGTCGAGCGCGTGGCCTGGGGCATGGAGCGCGAGCCGAAGGATTTGCGCGCGCTTGGACAGACGCTCGCCTTCCTGCGCCAGCCGGAGCCGCCGGCAGGGTGGCGCGAGGCCTTCGACATGCTGCCGCTGTTCAAGCAGGCCATGAGCATGCGGCCGCACACCCGGCGCGGCGGCGCTCCGTGTCAGGAAATCGTGCTCACGGGCGACGCCATCGACCTCGGCCGCCTGCCAGTGCAGACGTGCTGGCCGAACGAGCCGGCGCCGTTGATCACGTGGCCGTTGGTGGTGACCAAGGGCCCCGGCGAGTCGGCCGAAGATTCGTTCAACCTCGGCATCTACCGCATGCAGGTGACGGGCAAGCGCACCACGCTGATGCGCTGGCTCAAGCACCGCGGCGGCGCGCAGCATCACGATCGCTGGAAGGCCACCAAGCGCGAGCCGTTGCCGGCGGCCGCTGTGATCGGCGCCGATCCCGGCACCATCCTGGCGGCGGTGACGCCGGTGCCGGACACGTTGTCGGAATACCAATTCGCCGGACTGCTGCGCGGGGCGCGCGTCGATCTGGTCGACTGCAAGACGGTGCCGCTGAAAGTTCCGGCGGAGGCGGAGATCGTCATCGAGGGGACGGTGTCTCTGGAGGACTATCGCGACGAGGGGCCGTACGGCGATCACACCGGCTTCTACAACTCGGTCGAGCCGTTCCCGGTGTTCACCGTGTCGGCGATCACCATGCGCAAGCAGCCGATCTATCTCTCGACCTTCACCGGGCGGCCGCCGGACGAGCCGAGCATCCTGGGCGCCGCGCTCAACGAAGTGTTCGTGCCGCTGCTGCAGCAGCAGTTCCCGGAGATCGTCGACTTCTGGCTGCCGCCGGAGGCGTGCAGCTATCGCATCGCCGTCGTGTCGATCAAGAAGCGCTACGCCGGCCAGGCGCGGCGCATCATGATGGGCATCTGGTCGTACCTGCGCCAGTTCCTCTACACCAAGTGGATCATCGTCGTGGATGAAACCGTCGATGTGCGCGACTGGAAGGACGTGATGTGGGCGGTGTCGGTCAACATGGACCCCGCCCGCGACATCCTGGTGACCGAGCGCACCGCCATCGACTACCTCGACTTCGCCTCGCCGGAATCCGGACTCGGCGGCAAGATCGGTCTCGATGCCACCACCAAGCTGCCGCCCGAAACCCACCGCACCTGGGGCACGCCGATCCGGATGGATGACGACGTGGTGCGCGCGGTGACGGAGAAGTGGCCGCGCCTCGGCCTGCCGGGCAGCGGCAAGCCGATTTGGAAGACGTGACAAGGATCGCGCCCGACTCGGTCGCGACCTTGCCGCGAGCGGCCCTGCGGGCCAGCTTGTGACCCTCGCCGGCAAGGTCGCTGTCGTCACTGGCGCGTCTGCCGGCATCGGCACGGAGATCGCGCGCGGATTGGCACGGCTCGGTGCGACGGTCGCGGTGGTCGGACGCAACATCGAGCGCACCCACGATGTGCGCGTCCGCATCAACGACGCGGGCGGCAAGGCGGACGCGTTCTTCGTCGATTTTGCGCGCCTGTCCGACGTGCGCCACCTCGGCGCCGAGCTGGTCGATCGCTACCCGGTCATCGACATTTTGGTGAACAACGCCGGCGTCGCCGTGGGACGCCGCACCGTCTCGGCCGATCACTATGAGACGACGTTCGCGGTGAACCACCTGGCGCCGTTCCTGCTGACGCACTTGCTGCGCGACCGGCTGCTCGCGTCGCCGCAGGGGCGCATCGTCACGGTGTCGTCGGGTGCACACTTTCGCGGACGCGTCGACTTCGACGACCTGCACCGCGAGCGCGGCGGCTACTCGTCGTGGGAGGCGTACGCGCAGTCGAAGCTGACCAACGTGCTGTTCACGCGCGCGCTGGCAACGCAGCTGGCCGGGTCGTCGGTGACCGCCACCTGCTGCCACCCGGGCATGGTGGGCACCGACATCTGGCAGATCGGGCCATGGGTGTCGCTGGTGGCGCCCCTCGCCAAGATGTTCATGCTGTCGCCGGCAAAGGGTGCCGACACACCGCTGTGGCTGGCGAGTGCCGCCGACCTCGGGGGCACCAGCGGCGGGTACTACGAGCGGCGCACCTTGGTGACACCGTCGGCGGCGGCGCAGGATGACCAGGCCGCGGCGCGCCTGTGGGACGTGAGCGCCCGGCTGTGCCACTTGCCGGCCCACCTCTAGGCGTCCTGGCGCGCGGCCACGGCCGCCCCATATAGTGGACTCGCCCCAGGCGGGCAGGTTCCCACCAGCCAAGGCAGTGCCTCCATGCGCGCGTCTACCGCCGACAAGACCCGTCCCGCCGAAGTTCTCTCGGACCTGATCGCGCGCGCCACCCGCAAGGGCGCCACGGCGGCCGATGCGGTGCTGATCCACGGCACGTCGATGTCGGTGACCCAGCGCCTCGGCGAGCGCGAGAACCTCAATCGCTCGGAAGGTCAGACCGTCGGCCTGCGGGTGCTGATCGGCAAGCGTCAGGCCATCGTCTCGTCCACCGACCTGTCGGCGCCGACTCTCGACTCGCTGCTGGAGCGCGCCCTGTCGATGGCACGCATCGCGCCCGAGGATCCGTATTGCGGCTTGGCCGAGCCGGAGCTGCTGGCCAGATCGTTTCCCAGGCTCGAGCTGCTCGACACGACCGAGCCGAACGGCGAGCGCCTGTACGAGCGCGCCGCCGAGATCGAGGACGCGGCGCGCGCCGTGAAGGGCGTCACCAATTCAGACGGCGCCGGCGCGAGCTGGGGCCGCGGCGAAAACACCCTTGTGACCTCGGACGGCTTCGTCGGCAGCTACGCGACGTCGATGTTCTCGTCCAGCGTCTCGGTGGTAGCCGGAACGGGCACCGGCATGGAGACGGACTATTCGTCGACGCGGGCGCGCTTCGAGGAGGACCTCGAGGACAACGCCGCGGTCGGCAAGGAAGCAGGCGAGCGCGCCGTACGCCGCCTCGCCCCGCGCAAGATCGAGTCCGCCTCGCTGCCGATCGTCCTGGAGCCGCGCATCTCCAACTCGATGCTCGGTCATTTCGCCGGCGCCATCTCCGGCGCGTCGATCGCACGTGGCACCAGCTTCCTGCGCAAGGACATGGGCAAGGCGGTGTTCTCCAAGGACGTCACCATCGTCGACGACCCGCATCGCATCCGCGGGCTCGGCTCGCGCCCCTTCGACGGCGAGGGCGTGACGACGCGCACCATGGCGCTTGCCGACGCCGGCGTCCTCAAGACGTGGCTGCTGTCGAGCGCGCCGGCGCGCCAGCTCGGCCTGCGCACCACCGGACATGCCGCGCGCAGCGGCGCCGCACCTCCGGGACCGTCGGCGAGCAACCTGTACATGGAGCCGGGCGACGTGACGCCGGAGGAGTTGATGGCGGACATCAAGCTCGGCGTCTACGTGACCGAGCTGATCGGCTTCGGCGTCAACATGATCACCGGCGACTATAGCCGCGGCGCTTCCGGCTACCTGATCGAGAACGGCAAGAAGACCAGCCCGATCTCGGAGTTCACCATCGCGGGCAACCTGCGCACCATGTTCGCTGCCATCGTACCCGCCGACGACCTCGAGTTCCGCTACGGCTCCAACGCACCGACGCTGCGCATCGACGGCATGACGGTGGCCGGCAAGTGACGCGCGCCGCCGTCGCGGCGCAGCCGTAGCGATGCGCGTCGAGGCCATCTCGCGCCCGCACGCAGCGCAAACGATCGACCTGCTCAGCGACTTCGTGGCCCGCGCCAAGCGGCACGGAGCGTCGGCGGCGGAAGCGGCGCTGATCAAGGGAATCTCGTTTTCCGTCAGTCATCGTATGGGGGCGCGCGAGGACACCGTGCGCTCGGAAGGCGGCGGCGTCGGCGTGCGCGTGTTCTTCGGCAAACGCCAGGCCATGGCGTCGTCATCGGAGCTAACCCGCGACTCACTGGACTCCCTGCTCGAGCGTGTGGTGGCGATCGCCCGCGTATCGCCGGAAGATCCGTATTGCGGGCTGGCCGAAGTGGACCAGTTGGCGACGACCTTTCCCGACCTCGAGCTGAACGACAGCCACGAGCCGAGCGGCGATGAGTTGTTCGCCCTCGCCGCCGAGACCGAGGCCGCGGCGCTGGCGGTGCCGGGCATCGTCAATTCGGGTGGGGCCGGCGCCAACTGGGGCCGGGCCGACCTGACGCTGGTGACGAGCGACGGGTTCATCGGCAGCATGGCGTCGTCGAGCTTCGGCATCGGAGTCTCCGTCATGGCCGGGAGCGATGCCGCGATGGAGACGGACTACGCATCCTCCGGGTCGCACTTCCGCGCCGACCTCGATTCGCCGGCGCGCGTCGGCACGGAAGCCGGCGAGCGCGCCGTACGCCGCTTGAACCCGCGCAAGCCGGATTCGATGGTGATGCCGATCGTGTATGAGCCGCGCGTCGCCAACAGCCTGCTGGGGTGCCTGGCCGGCGCGATCAACGGGCTTGGCATCGCGCGCGGCAGCAGCTTCCTGCTCAACGATCTGAACAAGCTCATCTTCGGCCCCGACGTCACCATCGTTGACGATCCGTTGCGGCGGCGCGGTCTCGGCTCGCGTCCGTTCGACGCCGAAGGCGTGACCTCCAAGAGGCTGACCTTGGTCGACAAGGGCGTCCTGAAGACGTGGATGCTATCGACCGCCGATGCACGCCAGCTCGGCCTGCGCAGCACCGGCCACGCCGTGCGTGGTCTCGGATCGCCCCCCGGCCCCTCGCCGACCAACCTCTACCTGGAGCCGGGGACACGGACCCCGGAGGAGCTGATGGCCGGCATCCGGCTCGGCGCCTACGTCACCAACCTGTACGGCGACGGCATCGACCTTTTGACCGGCGACTACAGCGTCGGTGCCGCCGGCTTCCTGATCGAGGACGGCAAGCGGACGGTGCCGATCTCGGAGTTCACCATCGCCGCCAACCTGCGCGACATGTTCCGCAACCTGGTGCCGGCCAACGACCTGGTGTTTCGCTACGGCTTCGACGCGCCGACCATCCGCATCGACGGCATGACGGTGGGCGGCGCGTGAGCGGCGCGCGCCTGCGCGAAGACTTCCAGCTGTTGCGCGACGCCGTCGAAGAGGCGGCGGTGGTGGCGCGGCGGTTCTATGACCGCGGCGCCAAGGTCTGGGAGAAGAGTCCCAACAATCCGGTCACCGAGGCGGACCTTGCCGTCGACGACCTTCTGAAAAGGCGCCTGCTCGGCGCGCGCCCCGACTACGGCTGGCTGTCGGAAGAAACTCCGGACGACGGCAAGCGGCTGGACCGCAAGTACGTGTGGGTGGTCGATCCCATCGACGGCACGCGCGCGTTCGTTCGCCACCATCCGGAGTTCGCGGTTGCTGCCGGCCTCGTCGCCGACGGCGAGCCGATCGCCGGCGTGGTCGCCAACCCGGCCACCGAAGAAGTGTTCACGGCCTGCAAGGGCGGGCGCGTGCGGGCCAACGGCAAGCTGGTCGCGCCGGCGCCGGCCGCAACTCTCACGTCGGCGCGCATCCTGGGCAGCCGCAGCGCCATCGAGCGGGCGTGCGGCGAGCTCACGGGGTGCGAGTTCTTTACCGTGCATTCGATCGCCTATCGCATGGCTCTGGTGGCCGCGGGCAAGTACGACGCCGCAGTCGCCATGTCGCCGGTCTGCGACTGGGACATTGCCGCCGCCGACGCCCTGGTGCGCGCCGCCGGCGGGCGCGTCACCGGCAGCGACGGCCAGGACATCGTCTACAACCAGGCCAACACCCGCCACGTCGGCGTGTTGGCCGCCAAGCCGACGCTGCACGGGCAGCTGCTCGGCCGCTTCGCGGCCGGGGCCGCCACCGCGGGCTGAGCCCAGCGCTGCCCCGACGGGGGCCGCCGTGCTAGGCTTTCCGCGACTCTGCGATGGTGAATCCGATCGAACGATCCCCGCCGACCGACGCGACGTCGCTGGCGCTGGTGCGCCGGCTGGTGCGCCTCCACGTGCGCAAGCATTGGCCGACGCTGGTGCTCGCCGCGCTGTGCATGACGGTGGTGGCGGGGGCGGCGGGCATCAACGCCTACCTGATGCAGCCGATGCTCGACGACGTGTTCCTGAACAAGAACCGCACGATGCTGTACGTCGTGCCGCTGGCGATCGTCGCCGTGGCGATCGCCAGCGGCCTCGCGTCCTATGGCCAGGCGACGCTGATGGGTGTCACCGGCCAGCGCATCGTCGCCGAGGTCCAGGTGGGCATGTTCGCCCATCTGATGCGTGCCGATCTCGCATACTTGCATCGCGCCACGTCGGGACGATTGCTGTCCGGGTTCCTGCAGGACGCCGACCTGTTGCGCAACGCCGTGGCGCGCGCCATCACCGGCATGGTGATGGACGTGATGAAGCTCAGCATCCTGCTTGCCGTGATGTTCTGGCAGAACTGGCAACTCGCGCTGATAGCGTTCTTGGTGTTCCCGGTAGCGCTGATTCCCATCCGGCTACTCGGCGGTCGGATGAGGCGTGCGTCCCGCACGATGCAGGAGCGTACCGGCTATTTTGCCGCCGTTGTGTCGGAGACGCTGCAGGGCGCGCGTCACGTCAAGGCGAACCACAACGAGGAATACGAGATCGCGCGCGCCACGCGGGCCATCGGCGAGCGCCTCGCCTCGTGGAACGAGATGGTGCGCAATCGAGCGGCATCGACGCCGTTCATGGAGGCGCTGGGCGGTATCGCCGTGGCGCTGATCATCGTCTATGGCGGCGGCCAGGTGATCGCCGGCGAGACCACGCCGGGCACGTTCTTCTCGTTCATCGCCGCGCTTTTGTTCGCCTACCAGCCGATGAAGAGCCTCGCCAGCCTGAACTCGGCGCTGCAGGAGGGCTTGGCCGCCGCCCAGCGCATCTTCGCCATCTTGGACATCGAGCCGGCCATCGTCGATGCGCCCAACGCGCGGGCCCTCGCCGTGCAGCGGGGCGAGGTGCGGTTCGACAAGGTCACGTTCCGCTATGACGACGGCCGCGCTGCCCTGGAAGGCGTCTCGTTCACCGCGGAGCCGGGGCGGCGCGTCGCCATCGTCGGGCCGTCGGGCGCCGGCAAGTCCACCTTGGTAAACCTGATCCCGCGCTTCTACGAAGCGAGCGCCGGCGCGATCCGCATCGACGGCATGGACGTGCGCGAGGTGACCCTCTCCAGCCTGCGCCAGGTGATCGCGCTGGTGAGCCAGGAGGCGAGCCTGTTCAACGAGACGGTGCGCACCAACATCGCCTACGGCAAACCGAGCGCGCGCGAGGACGAGATCGTCGCCTGCGCCAAGGCGGCCGCGGCCCACGACTTCATCCTGGCCCTTCCCCAGGGCTACGACACGGTGGTGGGCGAATCCGGAGTGCTGCTGTCGGGCGGCCAGCGCCAGCGCATCGCCATCGCCCGCGCCATGCTGAAGGACGCGCCCATTCTCCTGCTCGACGAGGCGACGTCGGCGCTCGATGCCGAGTCCGAGCGCCACGTGCAACTCGCGCTGTCGCGCCTGGCGCGCAACCGCACCACCATTGTCGTGGCACACCGCCTCACCACCGTCGTCGACGCGGATGTGATCCACGTCCTGGCGGAAGGCCGCATCGCCGAGTCCGGCACCCATGCCGAACTCGTGCTGCGCGGCGGACTCTACGCGCGCCTCTATGCGGCCCAGGACGGCGAGCCCGTCGCCGCCGAGGGAGCCGTCGCCGCCCGGGCATGAGACGAGCAAGGCCTTTGGCCAAACGGCTGATGGACGTCGAGTGGGTGCGCCGCGTCGTGGTGCGGCTCGCCACCCTCTATATGGGCCTGACCTTCCGGACGAGCCGTTGGGAGGTGCGCAACGGCGACATCCCGCAAGGATTCTGGGATCGCAAGGAGCCGTTCATCCTCGGCTTCTGGCACGGACGCCTGCTGATGCCGTGCTTCGCCTGGGACACGCGCCATCCGATGCACGTGCTGATCTCGCGCCACCGTGACGGCGAGTTGATCACGCGCGCCATCGGTAACTTCGGCGTCGGTACGGTACGCGGGTCGTCCAAGGAGGGCGAAGGCGCCCAGGCGTTGCGCGAAATCGTGCGCCTGCTGCGCCGCGGCGCCTACGTCGCCATCAGCCCGGACGGGCCGCGCGGCCCGCGCATGCGCGCCAGCGAGGGCATCGTCTCGGCGGCGCGCCTGGCCGGCGTGCCGGTCATACCGATGGCGGTGGGCACGTCGCGGCGACGCCTGCTCAATTCGTGGGACCGCTTCCTGCTGCCCCTGCCCTTTTCGCGCGGCGTGTTCGTGTGGGGCGAGCCGATCGTCATTCCGCGCGATGCCGACCGCGATGCGTGCGCGGCGGCACAACTGCGTATCGAGGCGGCCATCACCGCCGTCACCGATACTGCCGATCGCCTGACGGGACACGCGCCCGTCGAGCCGGAGCCGCGCGCGGTCGCGGACAAAGCTGCCGCTGCGGCGTCGTGACCATGCGCGCTCCCGCCTTCTGGGATGACTCCACCGGGCGCTTCTCGCTGGCCGCGACGGCGCTGACGCCGGCGGCGTGGGCCTACGCCGCCGCGCATCGCTTGCGCTGGCGCCTGGCCCGGCCGGCACGGGCACCCGTACCCGTAGTCTGCGTCGGCAACCTTGTCGCCGGCGGCGCTGGCAAGACGCCGGTCGCGCTCGCCATCGCGGCCTACATGCGCAGCCGAGGCGCGACACCGCATTTCCTGTCGCGCGGCTACGGCGGCAGCGCGGCGGGCCCGTTGCGCGTCGATGCCAGCCGCCACACCGAGAAGGAAGTCGGCGACGAAGCGTTGCTGCTGGCGGCGGTGGCGCCGACCTGGATCGCACGCGACCGCGCCGCAGGCGCCGATCTCGCCGCCGCATCGGGCGCGACCGCCGTGATCCTCGACGATGGCTTCCAGAATCCCGGCCTCACCAAGGATGTGTCGCTGGTGGTGGTGGACGGGACCTACGGCCTCGGCAACGGGCGCACCCTGCCCGCGGGTCCCTTGCGCGAGAGCGTCGCGTTCGGCATGCAACGCGCGTCGGCGCTCATCGTTGTCGGCGGTGACGCGCCGCCGGTCGCGGCGGGCACGGTGCCGGTGCTGCACGCGGCGCTGCTACCGACCGCCGATGCGCGCGCGCGCCTGGCCGGCGCGCGGGTCGTGGCGTTCGCCGGCATCGGGCGGCCGGGCAAGTTCTTCGATACGCTGGAATCGATCGGCTGTACCGTGGTGACGCGTTGCAACTTCCCCGACCACTACCGCTACCGGCCGCGCGAGCTCACGCGCCTGCGCGCCGAGGCGTACGCTGCCAACGCACGCCTGGTGACGACCACGAAGGACTGGATGCGCCTTTCCGACCGCTCCGGCATCGACGTGCTCGACGTGACCTTGGAGTTCGCCGAGACCGCGGCCCTCGACCGCGTGCTGGCGCCGGCGCTGCCCCGAACCCCGTCCAGGACGTGAGCGAGGCGCTGCCGGCTCGCCGCAAGTACCGGGCGCGCGCTGCCATCGCCGAGTACGGCGAGGCGGCGTTGGCGGGTGGCCTTCTGTGGCTGTGCGCGCGGCTGCCGCTCGGCGCGGCGTCCGCGTTGGGCGGCGCGGTTGCAGGTGCCGTCGGACCCCACTTGCCGCGCTCGCGCATCGCCGTGCGCAACATCGCGCGGGCGTTTCCGGAGAAGTCGCCGCAGGAGGTGCGCGCGACCGTGCGCGCCATGTGGGACCACATCGGCCGCCTGGCGTTGGAAAGCGCGCACCTGCGCGCCATCGACTGCTACGCGCCGGGTGGGCCGGTGGAGGTGATCGGCGCCGAGCACCTCGACGCCATCAAGGCCGGTGGCCGTGCCACCATCTTCTTCGCCGGCCACATCGGCCAATGGGATCTGCCGCCGGTAGCGGTGCACCAGCGCGGCGTCGATGCAACGATCATCTATCGCGAGATCAACAACCAGGTACTCAACCGCATCATGGCGTACTACCGCACGCCGATGGGCGCGTTCCACAACAAGGGGCGCAGCGCGGCCAAGACCATGATCGAAGGCCTGCGCGAGGGCCGCCACTTCGCGATGCTGGTCGACCAGAAGCTGAGCGACGGTATCGCCGTGCCGTTCTTCGGCCGGCCGGCGATGACGGCCCCGGCGATGGCGCAATTCGCGGTGCGCGACGGCGTGCCGCTGCTGCCGGCGCGCTGCGAGCGCCTGCGCGGCGCGCGGTTCCGTGTCACGTTCTATCCGCCGCTCGATGTGCCGCGCACCGGCGACCGCGCCGCCGACGTCGCCGAGACGATGCGGCGCGTCAACGCCCTGATGGAAGGCTGGATTCGCGCGCGGCCCGAGCAATGGCTCTGGCTACACAACCGCTGGGGCGACTAGCGACTAGCGCGCGGGTGTTACGACGAGCGCCGGGTCGATGCGCACGTCGAACCAATTGATGGTCCAGTGCAAATGGGCGCCGGTGACGCGCCCCGTGGCGCCGACTGCGCCGATCTGCTCGCCCGGCTGGACGATCTGGCCGACCTTCACGCCGACCTTGGAGAGGTGGGCGTAGGTCGAGGTCACGCCGAAGCCGTGGTCGAGGATGATGGTGCCGCCGGTGTAGTAGAGGTCTGCCTCGGCCAGGGCAACGCGAGCAGGCGCCGGCGCCAGGACCGGCGTGCCGGTCGGCATGGCGATGTCGAGACCCCAATGGGGCGACATGGGCTGGCCATTGAGCACCCGGCGGGAGCCGAACACGCCGCTGATGCGTCCCACTACCGGCCAGGCGAAGCCGCCGGCGAACCAAGTCTGTTGCGTCTGGTCCTTGCGCGCGTTGGCGATCAGCGTGTTCTCGCGGGCGATGCGCGCCTGTACGGCCTGGGGCGGGTTGACCATGGCGGGCGGCAGGCCAGCGACGCGCTCGACCTTCCAGATCTGGCGCGTCACGCGCAAGGTGTGCATCTCCTCGAACCCGTCGGCGTAGCGGACGATGAGGCGCGCCTCCGGTTTCGCCTCGGCACCGATGCCGAACACGAAGGTGCCGTCCGGCGCGACGGTCAGCGCGCGGTCATCGAGAGCCGCGGTCTGGGCGCCGGGCGCACGCGCGACGACGAGGCCGCCCTGTACGAACGCGGCGCTGTAGGTGATGTCACGCGCGTGCGCAGCCGCCGCGCTGAGCAGCACAGCAAGCAGCGCTGCCGCGAGGCCGCGGGTCACTTCTTGGATTCGATTTCGGTGTGACGACGGAAGCCGGCGGCCGCGTCGAAGTACGCTTCCTGGCGATCGACGTTCCAGTAGCGCAGCTGTTCGAGCGGGACGGGGCGGCCGGTCACCGAGCACGTGACGAACGTCCCCGGCTTGATCACCTGATAGCCGCCCGGACCATAGAGGAGCTTGGCTTCCGGTCCTTCGGGACGCGGCTCGGGCGTATCTCTCATAGCAAGCTCCCTTGGTCTGAGCCGTCGTCGCGGCCCCTCTTCTTTGGCCGGACCGGCGCGGTACGCACCGTGCCCGTCACCACGTCGATGTGGCCGTCTTTCAGCTTGATGTCCAGAGGCATCCCAGGAAACAGCCCGTGGGCCGTCGTCACCAGGCGCTGCTCGGCGTCGCGGATGACCGCGTAGCCGCGCTGGAGCACGCTCTTGTGGCTGACGCTCTCGAGGAGCGTGCCCAGGGCCGTCAGGCGGCGTTCGTGCTCCTTGAGGCGGCGGGTTGCCTCGCGGCGCAGGGCGGCATCGCCACGGGCCAGGCGGCGGGTGGCGTCGTCGAGGGCGCGCCGCAGGGTGCGCGGGGCCAAGGCGCGGGCAGCGCCGGTCAGGCGCTGGCCGTAGGTGGCGAGGAGCGCGCCCTGGGCGCGGCCCAGGCGCATGCCGGCGTGGTCGACGCGCTGGGTGGCATTGTCGAGCACCTCGCGCGGGCTGCGCAGGCCGCGCGCCAGGCCCGCCAGGCGCTCGCGGCGGCGATCGAGCAGGCGCGTGGTGGCGCCGAACAGGCGTGCGGAGAGGTTGCGTACGCCGGTGATGAGCTCGGCGCGCACCGGCACGGCGAGCTCGGCGGCCGCGGTCGGCGTCGGCGCGCACACGTCGGCGGCGAAGTCGGCGAGCGTGGTGTCGGTCTCGTGGCCGACGGCGCTGATCACCGGGATGCCCGACGCGGCGATGGCGCGCACGACGATCTCTTCGTTGAAGGCCCACAGGTCTTCGACGCTGCCACCGCCGCGCGCGACGATGAGCAGGTCGGGCCTGGGCACCGCGCCCTCGCCGTCGAGGCGGTTGAAGCCGTGGATGGCGGCGGCGATTTCCGGCGCGGCATTGGCGCCCTGGACGGAGACCGGCCACAGCAGCACGCGGCGCGGGAAGCGATCCCGCAGGCGGTGCAGGATGTCGCGGAAGACGGCGCCGGTCGGTGAGGTCACCACACCGATGACGAGGGGCAGCACGGGCAGCTTGCGCTTGCGCGTGCGGTCGAAGAGCCCTTCGGCGGCGAGCTTCTTGCGGCGCGCGTCGAGGATCTTGAGCAGCGCGCCGGCGCCAGCGAGCTCGGCGTGGTCGACGACCAGCTGATACTGCGAGCGGCCCGGATAGGTGGTGAGGCGGCCGGTGACGATCATCTCGAGGCCGTCCTCGAGATTGGCGCGCAGGCGGATGGCGGTAGAGCGCCAGCACACCGCGGCGATGACGCTGTCGGTGTCCTTGAGGTCGAAGTACCAGTGGCCGCTCGACGGCCGCTTCAGGTTGGTGATCTCGCCGCGCACGCGCAGGCGGCCGAACACACCCTCGACGGTGCGCTTGAGCGCCATCGACAGCTCGGCAACGGTGTACTCGGGGATCCCAGGATTGGCCCGCGCGCCCGGGATCTCGGGCAACTCGTTTGGCGCGGACGCCTCTGGGGACTCGGCCCCTGCCCTATCGGCTGCTTGTGCCACTGTCCCTATGTTACAAGACGGCGAACCGCACCACCAACGCACCCATCACAATGAACGTCCTCGTAGTCGGCGGCGGCGGCCGGGAACACGCCCTATGCTGGGGCTTGGCCGCATCGCCCCTGGTCGATGCCCTGTACTGCGCGCCGGGCAACGCCGGCATCGCCGCGGACGCCACCTGTGTGCCGATCGCCGTGGCCGATACCCCGGGGCTGATCGCCTTCTGCAAGGACAAGAAGATCGGCTTCGTCGTGGTCGGGCCCGATGGGCCACTCGTCGACGGCCTCGTCGATCGCCTGGAAGCGGCCGGCATCCCTACCTTTGGGCCGTCCGCCAAGGCCGCCGCCCTGGAAGGCTCCAAGGCCTTCACCAAGGAGCTGTGCGCGCGCCATGGCATCCCGACGGCGGCATTCGCGCGGGTCACCGACCTCGACGCCGCCAAGCGCCACATCGCCAGCGCAACGCCGCCGATCGTGGTGAAGGCCGACGGCCTCGCTTTGGGCAAGGGCGTGCGCATTTGTGGGACGCGCGAGGAAGCCGACCAGGCGTGTGCGGAGATGCTGGGCGGCGCCCTGGGCGCGGCCGGCCAGGAGATCGTCATCGAGGAGTTCCTGCCCGGCGAGGAGCTGAGCTTCTTCGCCCTGGTGCACGGCGAACAGGTGCTGCCGCTCGCGGCGGCTCAAGACCACAAGCGCGTCGGCGATGGCGACACGGGACCCAACACCGGCGGCATGGGCGCCTATTCGCCCCCGCCGCTGCACACGCCGGCGCTGGAGAAGCGCATCCTCGACGAGATCATCCGGCCGACCGCCAAAGCAATGGTGGCCGAGGGGCGGCCGTACGTCGGCGCGCTCTACGCCGGACTGATGGTCCACAACGGGGCGCCCAAGCTAATCGAGTACAACGCGCGCTTCGGCGATCCGGAGTGCCAGGTACTGATCCCGCGCCTCAAGTCGGACCTCTTGACGCTGCTGATGGCGACCCGCGACGGCACCCTCGACAAAGTCAACGCGCGCTGGCGCGAGCACACCGCGCTGTGCGTCGTGATGGCGACGCGCGGCTACCCGGGGGCGTATGCCAAGGGCTCGGTCATCGAAGGACTGGAAGAGGCGGCGACGTTGCCGGACGTGACCATCTTTCACGCCGGCACCGCCCGTAAGGACGGCGCGTGGATCGCCACGGGCGGGCGCGTGCTGGGTGTTACGGCGCTGGGCAAGGACGCGGCCGAGGCGCAAGCGAGAGCGTACGCGGCGGTGCAGCGCGTGCGCTGGCCGGACGGCTTCTACCGCCGCGATATTGGTTTCCGCGCGATTGCGCGGCGGGGCGCACCCTAGGCGCTAGCGTCTGGCTTGAAAGAACGTACGCAGGAGCTCGGCGGCACGGCCTTCGCCGACGCCGGAGACAACTTCGGGACGATGATGGGTGGTTGGTTGTTGGAAGATGCGCGCACCATGATCGACGCCGCCGCCCTTCGGGTCGGAGGCGCCGTAGACGACGCGACGGACGCGGGCGAGGGCGAGCGCGGCGGCGCACATGGCGCACGGCTCCAGCGTCACGTAGAGGTCGAGGTGCGACAGCCGCTCGCTGCCAAAGTTGGCGGCGGCAGCACGCAGCACCAGCATCTCGGCGTGGGCGGTGGGATCGTGCTGCTCGATGACACGATTGCCGTCGGCGGCGACGACCGTGCCGCTGGCGTCGACGAGCACCGCGCCGATCGGCACTTCGCCACGCGCCTCAGCCGCCTCGGCTTCGACGAGGGCGCGCTCCATGTGCGGGGACGGCTTCATTCATGAACACCGTAGCCAAGAGCAATGCCGATGGCGACAAGAAGGGCGAGCGCATCGCCAAGCGCATGGCCGACGCCGGCCTGTGCTCGCGCCGCGAAGCGGAACGCTGGATCGCTCAGGGGCGCGTCGAGGTCGATGGCGTCAAGCTGACCACCCCGGCAGTGACGGTGACCGACGACAACCTGGTCGTCGTCGACGGCGTACCGCTGCCCGGTCGCGCGCGCACGCGGCTGTGGTGCTACCACAAGCCCGCCGGGCTGGTGACGACCCACAGCGACGAGAAGGGGCGCCCGACGGTTTTCGCGAGCCTGCCGAAGGACCTGCCGCGGGTCATCTCGATCGGGCGCCTGGACCTCACCTCGGAGGGGCTGCTGCTGCTGACCAACTCGGGCGAGTTGGCGCGCAAGCTCGAGTCGCCGGCCACCGGCTGGCGCCGCCGCTACCGCGTGCGCGTGCACGGCCAGCCACAGCCAGAGGCGCTGGCGAAGCTCGCCCACGGCATCACCGTCGAAGGCATGCGCTACGGACCGATCGAGGCCGAACTCGAACGCCAGGTCGGCAGCAACGCCTGGCTGATGCTGGGCCTGACCGAGGGACGCAACCGCGAGGTGCGCCGCGTCATGGAGGCGCTCGACCTCAAGGTGACGCGCCTCATTCGCGTCGCCTACGGCCCGTTCCAGCTCGGCAACCTCGAATCCGGCGAAGTACGCGAGGTGCCGGGCAAGGTTCTGCGCGAGCAAGTTGGCGTGGCGCGCGACGACGTGCGCACCCCTGCCAAGCCGCAGGCGCGCAAGTGAGCGCGCCCGGCTTCGTGCGCATCGGCGGTGGCGTGCATCGCGGCCGGCGTATCCCGGTGCCGCCCGGCGACGTGCGGCCGACATCGGACAAGGTGCGGGCGGCCCTGTTCAATATCCTTGGCCATCGCGACTGGGCCGACATCGGGCCGCTGCCGCGCGGCACCGGCGTGCTCGACGCGTTTGCGGGGTCCGGCGCACTCGGCATCGAAGCCCTGTCGCGCGGCGCCACCGAGGCGCTGTTCCTGGAGAACGATGCGCGCGTGCGCAAGGCCCTGGAACGCACGCTCACCGAGATCGATGAGATTCAGCGCGCCTACGTGCTGCCGCGCGATGCGACACGCCCGGGCGCGCTGCCGGGCAGCAAGCGCTTCGGCCTGATGCTGGCGGATGCGCCGTACGGGTCCGGCCTGGGAGTCAAAGCCCTGGCCGCGATCGCGCGCGAAGGCTGGCTGCTGCCGCGCGCCGTCGCCGCGATCGAGGTCGAGGCCAAGGAAGAGTTCGTCGCGCCGGCCGGCTTCGACCTGATCGAAGACCGGCGCTACGGCGGGACTCGGCTCGTGTTCCTGCAGGCCGCGACCTAGCGCGACTCGCCCCTACCTCGCTTCGAACGTCACGACCTGGTTCTTCACTGGCGCAACGGTGCGCAGGTACTCGTAGATGGCGCCGAGGTCTTCGGGCGTCATGCCCGTGTAGCCCCACCACGGCATCACGGTGTTGGGCTGGCCGCGTGGCGCCGGCATGGCGCGGTAGTCCGCCTCGGTGCGTGACTTGAAGCGGGCGATGAAGGCGTCCTTGGTCCAGGCGCCGATGCCGGTGTCCGTATCCGGCGTGATGTTGGCCGAGCGCGCCAGGAGGCGCTCGGGCACGAGGAACTCCTGGCCACCGCCGAATTCGGGTCCGGTCAGGTTGCCCTGCGCATCGCGTTGGGTGTGGCAGTCGCCGCAGCCGGCCGAGGTCACCAGGTAACGGCCATACGCGACGGGGTCGCGCGGGTGCGGCTTGGTGCGGAAGGTCGGGTCGCGCGGCATCAGGCGCATCAACAGATTCACCGGGAAGTCGACCTTGGTATCCGGGATCGGCCGGTTCACGGGTGTGATGACGCGCATATATGCCACGACGGCGTTGATGTCCTCGCGATCGAGGGTTCCGTAGGCGTGATACGGCATGAGCGGGAACAGCGGGCGGCCGTCACGGGACACGCCAGCGGCGATGGCACGCACGATTTCGCCGTCCGACCACTCGCGCAACGCGCCCGGCGAGATGTTGCGCGACACAATGGTGCCCGGCAGGCCCATCTCGCGCGTGTAGGCAACGCCGCCGCCGAACTCCAGGCTACGGATCGGCGGCATCGAGTAGAGGTCGGGCTCGCGCTCGGAATGGCAGTCGATGCAGACGAAGACATGCTGGGCGAGGTACTGGCCGCGCGTCACCCGATCGGTGCTGCGCTCGATGCGGATCGACTCCGCCTCGGAGACCATCGGGAATACCGTGTACAGCACGGCGAACGCCCCCCCGACGACGACGGCAATGCCGCCCACGACGATCGCAACCCACTTCCCCACCGCAGACTCCCCCTTAACGGCGCCCGAACAGCCGCTCGATGTCGCTGAGCTTCAGCTCGACGTAGGTCGGGCGCCCGTGGCCGCATTGGCCGGCGTGGGGCGTCGCCTCCATCTCGCGTAGCAGCGCGTTCATCTCGGCGGACGACAGTACCCGGCCGGCGCGCACGCTGGAATGGCAAGCCATGGTGGCGCACACCTCGGACAGGCGGTCATGCAGCGACAGGGCCTGGTCGAAACCGGCCAGGTCGTCGGCGAGATCGCGCAACAGGCCCTGGAGGTCGGTGTCCCCCAGCAGCGCCGGCACCTCGCGCACGACCACCGCACCGTCACCGAACGCCTCGATGACGAGGCCAAGAGCCGCCAGCTCCTCGCCGCGTGCCAGCAGATGGTCGGCTTCGGCGGAGCCGAGCTCGACGATTTCAGGCACCAGCAGAAGCTGGCGGGCGACGCCGGTGGAGGCGAGGGCCGCCTTGATGCGCTCGAAGACGAGGCGTTCGTGGGCGGCGTGCTGGTCGACGATGACGACGCCGTCGGCCGTCTCGGCGACGACGTAGGTCGTGTGCAGCTGCGCCCGCGCGGCGCCCAGGGGATAGGCGCTGCCGTTGACTTGTGCGACCGCCTCGGGACGGCCCGCCGGAGCGTCGTATCCGGCCTGCCGCCCCGCCGCCATGCCGGACGGCGCCTGGAAGCGCATGGCGTCGGCCAGGCGGGGCTGGGAGCCGCCGCCGTAGTTGCCGCCGGGATGAAAGAAGGCAGGTCGCGCCGCTTCGACGGTGGCTATACCGACGGTGGTCGAAGCACGGTGACCGGCCTCGGCGAGGGTGTGGCGCAGCGCGCCGACGATCAGGCCGCGCACCAGCGCCCCGTCGCGGAAGCGCACTTCGGCCTTGGTGGGATGGACGTTGACGTCCACGTCGGCGGGATCGATGTCGAGGAACAGCGCCACCATCGGGTGGCGGTCACGCGCCAACAAATCCTGGTAGGCGCCGCGCACGGCCCCGAGCAACAGGCGGTCGCGCACCGGGCGGCCGTTGACGAACAGGTACTGCCACTGAGCCCCGGCGCGATTGAGCGTCGGCAGACCGATGAAGCCGGACAGCCTCACGCCGGGACGTTCGGCGGCGACCTTCAGCGCGTTGTCGGCAAAGTCGCGGCCGAGCACGCGACCCAAGCGCTCCAGGCGCTGCTCGGATTGGTCGCCGAGGGTCGTGGGAAGCGTCAACACCGTGCGCTCGTCATCGACCAGGCTGAAGGCGACGTTTGGGTGCGCCATCGCCAGTCGCTTGATGGCGTCGGAGGCGTGGCCGGACTCGGTGCGCGCGTTCTTCAGGAACTTGAGCCGCGCCGGTACCGGATAGAAGAGGTCGTGCACCTCGACGCGCGTGCCGCCCGGCTGCGCGGCCGGCGCAGGCGCGCCAACGGCGCCCGCATCCACGTCGAGCGCCCATGCCTCCCCTGCCCCCCGTGCACGGCTTTGCAGGCGCAGCCGCGAGACGGCGCCGATCGACGGCAAGGCCTCGCCGCGGAAGCCGAGGGTGCGGATGTTGACGAGGTCGTCCTCGGGCAGCTTGGAGGTGGCGTGGCGCTCGACCGCCAGCAGCAGCTCGGCGCGCGACATGCCGTGGCCATCGTCGCTGACGATGAGCGAGCGCTGGCCACCGCCGGCCAGCGTCACGTCGATGCGGCGCGCGCCGGCGTCGAGGGCGTTCTCGACCAGCTCCTTGACGGCAGCGGCGGGCCGCTCGATGACCTCGCCCGCGGCGATGCGGCTGATCAACTCGTCCGGCAGCCTGCGAATCGGCAACCCAAAGACCCCCGCCAAGAAACGTCGAACGCTGCCCTAGCCGCCCTTGCCGACCCGCGCGGGATCGCCGATGACGATGGTGCTGAGCTTGGCCGGCCCTTGCGCGTTGGCGTCGCCGAGGAACATGCGGCGCGCCACGCGCTTGATGTCGTCGAGCGTCACGGCGCCGTAGAGCGCGGCACGCTGGTCCATGTACTCGGGGCCGAGTTTGGAAACCTGCATCGAAACCAGCGTGCGGGCAATACGAGCGTTGGTGTCCAAAGACAAGGCGAACGAGCCAAGGAGATACGTGCGCGCGGAATCGAGCTCGGCCTGGGTGATGCCCTCGCGCAGCACGCGCTCGATCCCGGCGCGCATCAGGTCGATCGACTCGGCGACCCGCTCGTTGTTCGTGGCGGCGTAGCCGACGAAGTAGGCGGTGTGCTCGAGCACGGCGTTGGAGGTCGACACCGAGTAGACCAGGCCGCGCTGCTCGCGCAGCTCGTCCCACAGGCGCGACATGAAGCTGGTGCCACCGAGGGTCGCATTCAGGACAGCGGCGGCGTAGTAGTCGGGGTCCTCGCGCTTGATGCCGTACGAGCCGATCAGCACCGTGCTCTGCGGCATATCGCGGCGGATGACTTGCACCTCGTCGGCGATGACCGGCGTCACCTCCGGGATGGTGAGCTTCGGCCCGGTCGCCGGCAGGCCGCCGACGGCAAGGTCGATCAGGCGCGCCATCTCTTCGATCGGCACGTCGCCGACCGCGCCCACGACCAGGCGGTCGCGGGTGAAGCGCGTCTGCACGAAGTCGACCAGGTCGGCGCGCGTGAGGGTCTCCAGGATCTCGGGCGTACCGCGCGCCGAGCGGCCATAGCCGTGGGTCGGGAACATGCGCTGGACGAAGGCGCGGTTGATGATGTCGTCGGGATCGTCCATGCGGTTGGTGAGGTCGGCGTTGAGCGCCGCGCGCATGCGCTGGACCGGCTCTTCATCGAAGCGCGGCTTGGACAGGGCGAGGCCGAGGAGCGTGAACCCCTCCTCGCGGCGTTCGGTGAGCACACGCAACGTTGCGCCGAACGTGTCCGTGCCGACGTCGAAGTTCATGTCGAGGGACAGCTCGTCGAGCTTGCGCTGGAACTGCAGTGAGGTGAGGTCGCCAGCGCCCTCGTCGAGTAGCACCTGGACGAAGTAGCCGATGCCCAGCTTGTCGGCCGGGACCGTGGCGGCGCCAGCCTCGGTGAAGACGATGTTGGCGGCTATGATGGGCAAGGACGGCTCGCGGACGTACCAAAGGTCGATACCGATCGGCGTCGTCATACGTTGGATGTCCATGGCGGCGCCGTCGCGCGGCGCAAGAGCCACGCCGGCGAGCGCGACGAGCGCCACGAACAGGACGCGGATCATGGCGTCACCGCCGCGGCCGGCGTGACCGCAGCAGGCGGCGTCGGCGCCGCGAGTGGCGGCAGCAGCATACCGGTGACCGAACGGCGCTTGTCGAAGACCCGCTTGGCGGCTTCGTTGACGCGCGCCACCGTGACGGCCTTCATGCGATCGGACAAAGAGGTGACCTCCTCGACGGTCATGCCGATGGAGAGCCCGTTGCCGACGCGGCGCGCCAGACCCATGACGTTGTCGCGGGCAAAGATGAGGCCGTCGACGATGCCGGACTTGGCAAGCTCGACTTCCTCGGCGGTGATGCCGTCGCGCAGCAGGCGGTCGATCTCGGCGTCGAGGGCGCGCTCGGCCACGGCGATGTCAACGCCCCGGCGCGGCGAGACGGACACCCCGAAGGTCGTGTCGTTGAGAGCTGCGCCGCCGTAGCCGGCGCCGGCGCCGGACGCAACGCCCTGCTCGACGACGAGCTTCTGATAGAAGCGGCCGGTGCTGCCCGACAGGGCGCTGGCCAGGATGGTAAGGGCCTCAGCGGTGCCGTCGCGCGCGGTCTGGCTCGGCGCCAGGTAGCTGCGCGAGAGGCTCGGCGTGCGCACGCGCGAGTCGTACATGATGACGCGGCGCTCAGCGAGCTGAGGCGGCTCCTTGGGACGGAAGCGTACCGGCTCGGCCCCGCGCGGGATGGCGCCGTAGTACTTCTTCGCCAGCGGCAGGACCTCGTCCATGGTCGTGTCGCCGGCGATCACCAGGGTCGCGTTGTTCGGCACGTACCACTTCTTGTACCAGTCGAGTGCGTCCTGCACCGTCAACGCCTCGATCTCGTGCATGTGGCCGATGATCGGGTTGCCGTAAGGGTGAACGAGGTACTGCGCCGCCGTGTACTGCTCTGCGAACGCACCGCCGGGCTCGTTCTCGTAGCGGCCGCGGCGCTCCTCCTTGATGACTTCCTTCTCGGAGTTGAAGGCGCGCTCGCTGATCGTGAGATTGTGCATGCGGTCGGCCTCGAGCCGGATGACGAGCTCGAGCGCCTCCTTACCGACCGTCTGGAAGTACGTGGTGGTGTCCTGGCTGGTGGTGGCATTCTCGCGGCCGCCGAAGCGCGCGATGACGCCGCGGAACTCAGGCCCCGGCGTCGTGCTGGTGCCCTGGAACATCATGTGCTCGAGGTAGTGCGCGATGCCGCGCTGGTTGGGCAACTCGTCGGCCGAGCCGGCCCGGTAATAGAGCATCTGGGTGACGATCGGCGCGCGATGGTCTTCGACCACCGCGACGAACAGGCCGTTGTCCAACAACGCCGTGGAGACCTGGAAGTCGGCAGCGAGCGCCGTCGTGGCGCCGATCAGGGAGCCGAGCACAGCAACGAGGGAATGGAGCGGCCGTACCATCATCACTTCAAGTCCTGTTCCGGTGCGGGGGCGCCTGCCGTGAGCTGCGCAGGACGCGTCGGCCAGGGGCAAGCATAAGGCAGCCGTCCCGGCCTTACAAACCGGCCCGCCAGCGCGGGTTGGGCACTTCGATGCTTCTCAGACGACCGACAATACGGGCGATTTACGGTCACATTCGCCTTCTGCGCACGCCCCGTCGCGGGTGCACGGCGAGCCGAAGGTGTCCGTTGGAGCATCGCCGGGAAGTTGGACCCGCCGCCGCGGAAGGCAAGCGGTGAGGCAATCACGATCGCTTGGTCTCAGCGATCAACGGAGCGAGTGGTTGCGCGGGCCTGCTAGTTGAACAGGCCGGTGCCTACGCGGCGCGCGGTCGGCGCGTCGGCGCCGCCGGTGGCCGGCTGTCCCTGCGCGCGCAGGCGCGCCGCTTCCGCGATCGGATCGAGCGCCGGGTTCTTTTGCGGGTTCTGCCAGAACAGCAGCGCCTCGACGGCGTTGCGATCCCGCTCGGCGAGCTGACGTGCCTCGAGATCGACGCGGGCGCGGATGCCCGGCTCGGCAACTGCCGTACCCGCCGCACCGAGCAGCGCGTTCTCGCCCACCGTGAGGTCGGCGCGCACCGGCGCTGGTGTGCCGGCGGCCGCACGTCCGCCCGGGTTGCCGAGTGCTGCGAGCGCTTGCGCCTGCGGATCGACGGCCTGGGTGATGGGCGGCGCGCCGGGGATGGGCGGGCGCAGGCCGAAGTCGGGCGGCAGCACCAGCGGAGCCTTGGCGACGACCGTGAACTCATCCGGCGACTGGCGCACGAGGCCGAGGCTCTCGCGCACGTTGCCGCAACCACCAAGGGCCAGGGCCGCGGCAAGAACCGCGGCGGCTGCGCCAAACCGAGGGAGGTAATCCACCATACCTGCCTAGATAGCCTGCCGCCGCCGGGCGAACAAGCCGTCGAGGACGATGCCGATGAACCCCGCCACGATGGCCGCGTCGGCGACATTGAAGACCGGCCACCAGTCGAAGGGGCCGAGGTGGACGAACAGGAAGTCCACGACCTTGCCGAAGCGCAGGCGGTCCACGACGTTGCCGATGGCCCCGCCGACCGCGAGGCCCAGGGCCAAGCCCAGCAGCGCGCTACGGGCGCGTGCCATCCAGACGATCAGGCCCACGGTGACCACCACCGCAAAGCCGATCAAGAGCCAGGCGGCGAGGTCGGAGCCGCTCTGCAGCATGCCGAAGCTGATGCCGGGGTTCCACACCAGGACGATGTCGAGGAACGGCAGCACGCGCGGCAGCGGCGCCCGGGCGACGTCGAGCACATCGAGCACGTACCACTTGGTGGCCTGATCGAGCGCCAACGTGGCGGCAGCGACGAGAAGGCCGAGACGCAGCACGGCCTAGGCCGTCGCGACTGCGTCGGTGCAGCGACGGCAAAGATCGTCGTGAGCCTTGCCCGTCCCTGGGCCGACTTCCGGCAATACGCGCCAGCAACGCTGGCACTTGTCGCCGCCGGCGAGACCGGAGCGCACGCCGACCCCGGCGACTTCCGCATCGGTGAAGGCGCCCTCGGGCGGCGCGGCGTCGTGCAGGGTGATGCCCGAGGTGATGCAGATCTCAGCGAAATCGATGCCCCTGAGCGCGTCGCGATACGCCGCCACGCCGAACACCTCGGGGTGCGCCTGCAGGGACGCGCCGATGCGCTTGTCGCGCCGTTCGACCTCGAGGGCGCCGGTGACGACGCGGCGCAGCGTGCGCAGCTTGTCCCAACGCGCCGCTAGCGCGTCGTCGCGCCACGACGGCGGCACGGTCGGGAACTGGCGCAGGTGGATGCTCTCCTGCTCGCCGGGATTGCGGTCCAGCCACGCCTCTTCCGCGGTGAAGCACAGCACCGGCGCGAGCCAGGCGGTGAGGCACGCATAGATGTGGTCGAGCGTCGTGCGGGCCGCCTTGCGGCGCAGCGTGCTGGGCGCGTCGCAGTACAGCGAGTCCTTGCGCACGTCGAAATAGAAAGAGGACAGGTCGTTGGTGCAGAACGTGTACAGCTCGACGAACAGGCGGTGGAAGTCGAAGTCGTTGCAGCTTTGGCGCACGACCTCATCCATCTGGCTAAGGCGGTGCAACACCCAGCGCTCGAGCTCGGGCATGTCCTTGGCCTCGACCTTCTCGGCGGCGGTGAAGCCATCGAGGCTGCCGAGCACATAGCGCAGCGTGTTGCGCAGCTTGCGGTAGGAGTCGACCTGAGCCTGGAGGATGTTCTGGTCGATCTTGAGGTCTTCGGAGTAGTCCGACGACACCACCCACAGACGCAGGATGTCGGCGCCAAGCTTGCTCATGACATCTTGCGGCGCCACGACGTTGCCGAGCGACTTCGACATCTTGCGGCCTTCGCCATCCATGACGAAGCCGTGAGTCAGCACCGCCTCATAGGGCGCGCGACCGCGAGTGCCGCATGCCTCCAGAAGCGAGGTGTGGAACCAGCCGCGATGCTGGTCCGAGCCCTCGAGGTAGAGAGACGCCGGCCACTTGAGCTCGGGATTGCGCTCCAGCACGAACGAGTGCGTCGACCCTGAGTCGAACCACACGTCGAGGGTATCCATCGCCTGGTCGAACTTGGCGGCGTCGTACTTGGGCCCAAGGAAGAACTGCGGCGGGTGCGCCCACCAGGCATCGCCGCCTTCCTTCTCGAAGGCAGCGATGATGCGGGCGTTGACCTCGGGGTCGCGCAGCGGCTCGCCGGAGTCCTTGTGCATGAACACGGCGAGCGGCACGCCCCAGGTGCGCTGACGCGAGACAACCCAGGCCGGGCGCGACTGGACCATGGCGTAGATGCGGTTGCGGCCTTGCGGTGGCACCCAGCGCACCTGCTCGATGGCGCGCAATGCCTTGGCGCGCAGATCGTTGGTGTCCATGCTGATGAACCACTGCGGCGTGGTGCGGAAGATCAGCGGTGCCTTGGCGCGCCAGGAATGCGGGTAGGAGTGCACGAGCGTGCCACGACCCAGGAGCGCGCCCTGCCCTTTCAGCGCCGCGCACACATCGTCGGCGACGTCGTAGACGTGCTTGCCGGCAAACAGCGGCACCTGCTCGTAGAAGCGGCCGTCCACGCCGACCGTCTGCGGCACTTCGATCTTGTGTGCCTGGCCGAGATAGAAGTCGTCCTCACCGTGACCCGGCGCGATGTGGACGAAGCCGGTACCGGTCTCCATGTCGACGAAGTCCGCCGGCAGCAGCGGAACCTCGAAGTCGTAGCCCTGGCCCCGCAACGGGTGCGCGAGGGTGGCGCCGGCGAGGTCCTTGCCGCGCACGCGCGCGACGACCTCGAGCTCGGTGCGTGTCTCTTTCTTTACGGACTCGAGCAGCGGCTCGGCGACGACGAACTCTTCGCCGACACGGCCGAGACTCTTCTCGCCGACCGCAGTGACGCGCACGCGCACGTAGTCGTGCGTGGGTGCCACGGCGACGGCACGGTTGCCCGGCAGTGTCCACGGAGTCGTCGTCCAGATGACAATGGCCGCGCCGCTCGCGGCCGTGGGTCCGTGGACCACCGGGAAGCGCACGAACACCGTCGTGGACTTGTGGTCCATGTATTCGACTTCGGCGTCGGCGAGCGCGGTCTTCTCGACCGGCGACCACATCACCGGCTTGGTGCCGCGGTAGAGGCCGCCGTTCATCAGGAACTTGTGCAGCTCGGCGGCGATGCTCGCTTCGGAGGCGAACGCCATGGTCGTGTAGGGGCGGTCCCAATCGGCGGCGACGCCGAGGCGCTTGAACTCCTCGCGCTGGATGTCGATCCACTTCGCCGCGAACTTGCGGCAATCGGCGCGGAACTCGAGCACCGCCTTGTCCTTGTCTTTGCCGGCCTTGCGGTACTCCTTCTCGATCTCCTGCTCGATGGGCAGACCATGGCAGTCCCAGCCCGGCACGTAGGGCGCGTCCATGCCCATCATCTGCTGGGAGCGGTTGATGACGTCCTTGAGGATCTTGTTGAGGGCGTGGCCGATGTGGGTGTGGCCGTTGGCGTACGGCGGGCCATCGTGCAGCACGAACTTCGGGTGGCCCTTGGACTCGGTGCGCAGGCGCGCGTACAGGTCCATCTTCGCCCAGCGCGCCAACCATTGCGGCTCGCGCTCGGGCAGGCCCGCCTTCATGGCGAAGGCGGTCTTGGGCAGAAACACGGTGGACTTGTAGTCGCCCGGCTTGGTGGCGTCGGACATGGCGGACCTATGGTCTCAGCAACGCAGGGAAACGCTCGCGGTCTCCGGCCCCACTAAAGGGCCGGGCTGGTAATTCGCGTCGCACCTGTGCCGAGAAGCGCCATGCGGGCCGGTTGTACCCTAGGCGGGGCCAAGACGAAAGCGGTCCGCCGCGTAGTGCGGGCTGGCCAGGATGGCCCCTGCCCGGGCCGAATCGTCGGCCATCGCTTGCTGCAATGAGGGGACGTCGGGGAACTTGAGTTCCGGGCGCAGGAACTCGACCACGTCGACGCACAAGTGCCGGCCGTAGAGGTCGCCCTGGAAGTCGAACAGGTGGACCTCGAACAGCGGCCGGCCACCGCCGAAGGTCGGGCGGATGCCGATGCTGGCGACCGCCGGCCGCAGGGCGGCTTCGCCCTCGATCTGGACGCGCACCGCGTAGATGCCGAAGCGTGGCCGCACCAGGCCGTCCATGGCGAGGTTGGCGGTGGGATAGCCGAGCAGGCGGCCGCGGGCGTCGCCATGGCGCACCACACCGGCGACGCGCCACCAGGCGCCGAGGATTTCCGCCGCGGGCAGCGGTTGCCCTTCCGCGAGCAGGGCGCGCACGCGGCTCGATTTCACCGTGGCGGCGGCACCGATGGTGCCGACGACGGTGACCTCGAAGGAGCCTTCCTGAGCGCCGATGTCGCGCAGCAGGGCGGCGTTGCCGCGGCGCTGGTGACCGAAGACAAAGTCCTCGCCCACCGCGACATGACGGACGCCAAGGCCGCGCACGAGGACGTCGCGCACGAACGACTCGGCCGTGCGCTGGGAGAAATTGCGGTCGAAGTGCGCGACGTAGAGCAGGTCGACGCGGAGGGCACGCAGGCGCAGGACCTTGGCGCGCAGCGGCGTAAGGCGGAACGGCGGATCGTCGGGACGGAAGAATTGGCGCGAGTGCGGCTCGAAGGTGAGCACGCCCAGCGGCGCGCCCAACGGCCGCGCTGCCGCCCGCGCCGCATCCAGGACCGCCTGGTGCCCGCGATGCACGCCGTCGAAGTTGCCGAGGGCAACCGAGGCCCCGCGCGCCGAAGGCGGCGGCGTCTCGAGGGAGCGGATCAGGCGCATGGGTTAGGGCGAAGGCTGGATCGCGGGCGGCGTGCTCCGGGCTATATAGGAGCCAGGCGGCAGCGACAAGGAACAGGCGTTGTGAAGGCGATCGTCATCCACGAGCCGGGCGGCCCCGAGGTGATGCGCTGGGAAGCGCAGGCGGTGCCCGCCGCCGGACCCGGCGAGGTTCTGGTGCGGCACACGGCGATCGGCGTCAACTTCATCGACGTGTATCAGCGGCTCGGGCGCTATCCGGTCGGCGCGTACCCCTCGATCATCGGGTCGGAAGGCGTCGGCACCGTCGAGGCGGTCGGCGGCGGCGTCACCGCGCTGCGCCGCGGCCAGCGCGTCGGCTACGCCATGCGCGCGCCCGGTGCGTACGCCGAGCAGCGCGTCGTGCCGGCAGCGATGACGGTGCCCCTGCCCGACGACGTTCCGGACGAGATCGCCGCGGTCCTGATGCTGAAGGGCATGACGGCCGAGTACCTCCTGCACCGCTCCTATGCGGTGCAGGCCGGCGACACCGTCCTGGTGCATGCGGCAGCGGGCGGCACCGGATTGTTGCTGTGCCAGTGGGCGCATGCGCTGGGTGCCCGCGTCATCGGCACGACGTCGACACCGGCGAAGGCCGAACTCGCGCGCAAGCACGGCGCCGATGAGGTGATCCTCTACGCCCAGGACGACTTTGCGGTGCGCACCAAAGCGCTGACCGGCGGGCGCGGCGTGCAGGTTGTCTACGATGGCGTCGGCAAGGCGACCTTCCTCAAGTCGCTCGACTCGTTGGCGACGCTCGGACACCTGGTGTGCTTCGGAGCGTCGTCCGGCGCAGTCGAGCCGTTCGACCTCGGCAGGCTGTCGGCCGGCTCGCTTACCGTGTCGCGCCCGGTGCTGTTCCACTACACCGCCGACCGCGGGCGCCTGGAGCAGATGGCGGCGCGCACCTTCGCGGCCTATCGCAACGGCAAGGTCCGGCCCGAGGTAACGCGCCGCTTCGCGCTCAAGGACGCGGCGGAGGCGCACCGCGCGCTGGAATCGCGCCGGAGCGTCGGCGCGATAGTGCTGATCCCTTAGATACTCGCAGAGACGGGGCGCGGCGCGCGGAAGCGTGCGCCGATCGTCATGACGAGCGAGCCGAGCGCGGCGACCCACAGCAGCCACACGAACAGCGGGCCGAGGATCGGCACCCACAGGATGACGGCCAGGGCCACGAGGCCGACCACGCTCCACAGCAGGCGCGCGCCGAAGGCGGGGTCCTCGAGGGTCGAATCGAACAGGCCGCGGATGCGCAGGCCCAGCCAGTAGGCGCTCGCCACCGTCGCTGCCCCCATGAGCACCGCGAACACCAGCCAAAGCAGCAGCCCGAGCGGGATGCCGAGGATGGTGATGAGCAGCAACACGCCGATGATCGGCAGGCCGATCAGGGCCACCAGGCCCCAGCCGAAGGCCCGCAAGGGCCGGGCGCTGACGACGTCGGCGGCATCGTTGAGCACGCCGGGGATCACCAGCTGCAAGAGCGCCGCCATGATGGTGAGACCGACGATGGTGCCGATCGACCAGCCAGCGTCCTCGGCAATCTCTTCCTGGAAGGTCTCGCGCGCTGCGGGTTCTGCGGCGCGGACGCGCGTGCTGCCGATGACCGCGGCCGGGCTGATTTCGGCGGTCTCGGCCTGGTAGTCGAGGACGCCGTTGATGCGGGCGCGCGGTCCGATCACCAGGCGCTCGACGCGCGCATGCACGTCGCCGTTGATGGTCCCGGTGATGATGAGCGTGCCAGCGCCGGCGTAAACGCCGCCGCCAATCTCGCCGAACAGCTCGATGGTGCGGCCGGCAAGGAAGGCGTCGCCGGCGACGCGGGCGCCCTCGCGCAACTCGACGCGTTGCCCGGTGGCGAACAGGTCGTCGGCGACCGTGCCTTCGATCACCACCGTCTGACCGGCTGCAAAGAGGTCGTCGCCGACAGTGCCGCCGACGCGCACGTCGCGGCCGGCCGCGTAGAGCCCTTGCTGGAAGGCGCCGATGGCGGTGATTCGACCGCCGGCGAGGAACGCGTCGTCCTCGGCACCCCCCGCGGTGCGGACATCGTCGCCTGCGGCGAACAGGTGGCCGGCGACCACCGCGACGGCGCCGTCGCGATCCTGTGCAGCGGCCGGGGCGGAAACGGCGAGCAGTGCCGCCAGCACGAAAGTCTTGGTGCGCACGTTCATCTGCCGCCTCCCGTTCCGATCAACCGGCGGTCGCCGATGTCGGCGTCGCCGCGCGGTATTCGGGCACCAACTCGCCCAGCACGCTCAAGGCTTCGTTGGTACGGCGCTCGCGGGCGGCGCGTTCCAGACGTTCCAGTCTCGGTTTCAGAAGTTCGTAGTCCATGGCACCGCCGAGGCCGATGTGGATGCCCTCGTAGCGCGAGGCGCGCAGGTCTTCGGCGGCGTGGGCGAGCTCCTCGGCAAGCTTTTCGCCCGGGCGCAGGCCGGTAAAAACGATGTCGGTTTCGCGGCCGGTTTTCTTGCCCGACAAGCGCACCATTTGGCGTGCGAGATCCTGGATGCGGACGGGTTCACCCATGTCGAGGATAAAGATGGCATCGCGGCTGGCTTCTTCAACGGGGATGGCGGTGGCGAGCAGCACGAGCTCGACCGCTTCCTTCACCGTCATGAAGTAGCGCGTCACGTCCGGATGCGTGACCGTGAGTGGCAGGCCTGCGGCCAGCTGATGCTCGAACAGCGGGATCACCGAGCCGGTCGAGCCGAGCACGTTGCCGAATCGCACGGTGACGAAGCGGGTCGGGCCTTCGCCGCGCGCCAGCGCCTGGCAGGCGAGCTCGGCGGCGCGCTTGGACGCGCCCATCACGCTCGAGGCGTTGACCGCCTTGTCGGTCGAGATCAGCACCATCGCAGCCGTCCCGGCGGCGCGGCACGCCTCGGCGACGTTGCGCGTGCCGATGGTGTTGGTGAGGATCGCCTCTTCGGGGTTCTGCTCCGAGAGCGGCACATGCTTGAAGGCCGCGGCGTGGAAGACGATCTCGGGCCGCTCGCGGGCGAACACCCCGGCTAGGCGCTTGGGATCACGCACGTCGGCGAGGATCGCCGAACGCGGCACGTCGGCCCAGCGCTCGGACAGGTCGCGGTCGATGACATAGAGGTTGAACTCGCTGTTCTCGACCAGGGCGATGCACGCGGGCCCGAACTCGGCCACCTGACGCGCCAGCTCCGAGCCGATGGTGCCACCGGCACCGGTCACCAGCACGCGGCGGCCGGCGACAAGGCGGCGCATGGCGTCGCGGTCGAGCACCTTCTGGGCGCGACCGAGCAGGTCTTCGACATCGACGGTGCGGACCTCGACATGACCCTCGCGCAGGTCGGCGAGGCGCGGGATGCGGCCGACGCTCATGCCGCTCTTCTCGGCGAGGTCGACGAGCTTGCGCACCAGCGGCCCCTCAAACTCGCCCGCCAGTACGAGGCGGTGGGGCCGGCGGTCCTTGCGCACCAGCTGCTCCAGCGCCGCCGGGATGTCGTCGATCGCACCCATGACGCGCACGCCGCGGATGTCGCGGCCGATGCGCCCGGGCCGGTCATCGACGATGCCGACGACCTCGTAGGGAGCGGCGCGCGAGCGCGACATCTCGCGGATGAAAGCGTCCGCCGCGTCCCCGGCACCGACCAGCAGCACCGGCACGCGCGCCGGCTCATTGTGTCCGAACGCGGCGCGCAGGTTGCCGTCCTTCAGCGCACGGTAGGCGAAGCGCGGCACGGTCAGCAGCACGATGAGGACGCCCCACAGCAACGGCAGGGCGGAACGCGGGTAGTCCTCGAGGCGAGTAAAGACGAACAGCACCGGCACGAGCAGCAGCACCGCGGTCGTCACGGCGCGCACGATGGCGCTGAGGTCGCGGACCGACGCGTAGTACCAGATGCCGCGATAGAGGCCGAAGCGCCAGAACACGGCGGCGCAGGTCAGCGTGAACAGCACCGTGCCGTGCCAGAGGAAACCCCAATCCTGGGGCGCACCGGTGAACCAGTAGCGCACCTTGACGGCGAGCTCGAAGCTCAGCGCCGCCATGAACAGGTCGTGGGCGGCGACGGTGGCGATGCGGCGGTTGAACGCGGGAGCCATCATGTTCTGGGTGGCGCGCCGGAAGCCTCGCCGGGGGCCTTTGGCGTGGCAGCGACGCGCTCAAAGTACCACAACAGCGCGGCGGTCAGGGCGAACCCCGCCAGGAGGGGCAGCCAGTCCTTGTCGGGGTAGCGCACCGCCATCATCGCCAAGGCCAGCAACGCGATGTTGAGGGCAGCGACGCGCAGGGAGACGGCGGCATGGCTGCCGAGAGCGCGCGCGGCACGCTGGTAGACGTGGGAGCGGTGGGCCTCCCATAGGCGCTCGCGACGCACGACGCGCCGGAGCAGGGTGAGCGTCGCGTCGGCAACGAAGTAGAGCGGCAGCAGCAGCGCCGGCACCCAGTAGCCGCGCGCCGCCATGACGAGCAGCAGCCACCCGAGCAGGAAGCCGAACGGGATGCTGCCGACGTCGCCCAGGAAGACTCGCGCCGGCTGCCAGTTCCACAGCAGGAATCCCATCGCTGCCGCGGCGACCGTCATGCCGTAGAGGGCGACGATGGGTGGCATGCCGCCGAGGGTGGCGGTCAGCGCCACGCCGATGGCGATGGCGGCGATCTCGACACCGGCGAGGCCATCGATGCCGTCCATGAAGTTGAACAGGTTGATGAACCACACCCAGGCAAGGATGGTGAGCGCGGCGTCCGCCCAGAACGGCAGCCCGTAGAACACCGGTCCGGGCAGGGTCAGCAATCCGGCGACCGCTGCGAGAGTCTGCGCCAGCAGACGCACGAACGGCGAGAGGCCGCCGCGCACGTCGTCGAGCAGCGACAACAGGCCAAGCGCCGCTGCCGATCCGAGCACCGGTCCCATGCCCCACGCGATGACGCCCCAGGATGAACTCAGCGCGGCGTCGCTCCACCACCATAGCGCCAGCACCACCGCGATGGCGGCGACGCCACCGCCGTTGGGCGTCGGCTGCACGTGGCTGGAGCGCGCGTTGGGCGACACCAGGGCGCCGACGCGGCGCAGCGCCCAGATCGCGGCGCCTGTACCGATCCAGGTGACGACGACGGCCAGCGCGGTGAGCAGGCCGAGCCAGTTGAACGCTGTCATTTCTTGGCGAGCGCCGCCGGAACCTGGGCGGTGGGAATCTTGGCGAGCGGCTGCCCCGCCGGCGCGCTCTTCTTCGGCGCCGGCTTCTTGGCCGGCGGCTTCGGCGCGGGCACCGGCAGAGCCGAGCGGATGGTCATCGCCATCAGTGCCAAGACGGCGATCCACCAGTTCTGCCAGATGCCGTACGACAGGCCTGCCGTGGTAAGCGCAGAAACCAGCGCGGCCGCGCCACCGGCGATCGGCATGCCGGGCGGCAGCGTCGCCACCACACGGAATGCCATGGCCACCAGCGCG
>CAMDPO010000009.1 GCA_945904955.1 Rhizobium sp. Q54 | reverse complement strand
AAGGCACCGAGATGGTGATGCCGGGCGACAACATTCAGATCGAGGTCGAGTTGATCAACCCGATCGCCATGGATGAAGGCCTGCGCTTCGCCATCCGCGAGGGCGGCCGCACCGTCGGCGCCGGCGTCGTCGCCAAGATCATCAAGTAGCCACGTTTTCTCGGAAATCAGGGCCCAGGCGGACCTAGACATATGGACAATCAGAATATCCGGATCCGCCTGAAGGCGTTTGATCACCGCGTGCTCGATCAATCGACCGCCGAGATCGTCACCACGGCCAAGCGCACCGGCGCCGCCGTGCGTGGCCCGATCCCGCTGCCGACCCGCATCGAGAAGTTCACCGTGCTGCGCTCGCCGCACATCGACAAGAAGTCGCGCGAACAGTTCGAGATTCGGACTCATCGTCGCCTTCTCGACATCATCGATCCGACCCAGCAGACGGTTGACGCGCTGATGCGCCTCGACCTTGCGGCCGGCGTCGACGTCGAAATCAAGCTGTAAGGACGAAGGCCCTAGAGCCATGCGTACCGGTCTGATCGCCAAGAAACTGGGAGCGTCGCGCGTTTTCAACGACGACGGCTCCCAAACTCCCGTCACCGTGCTGATGGTCGAGTCGCTCCAAGTCGTCGCCCACAAGACGAAGGACAAGGACGGCTACGACGCACTGCAGCTCGGCGCTGGAGAGAAGCGCGCCAGCCGCACGTCGAAGCCGATGCGCGGCCACTTCGCCAAGGCCAAGGTTGAGCCGAAGAAGAAGCTCACCGAGTTCCGCATCTCCGCCGACGCATTCGTCGATGTCGGTGCCGAGATCTCGGCGGGCCACTTCGTCGCCGGCCAGCTGGTTGACGTGTGCGGCATCACGATCGGCAAGGGATTTGCCGGCGCGATGAAGCGGCACAACTTCGCCGGCCTCGAGGCGAGCCATGGCGTGTCGATCTCGCACCGCTCGCACGGCTCCACCGGCAACCGCCAGGATCCGGGTCGCGTCTTCAAGGGCAAGCGCATGGCCGGCCACATGGGCCAGGTGCGCGCCACCATCCAGAACCTCGCGGTTGTTTCGACCGAGCCCGACACCGGCTTGATCGTGATCAAGGGTTCCGTGCCGGGCGCGCCGGGCACCTGGGTGCGCATCACCGATGCTGTGAAGGCCACCAAGAAGAAGATGCCCGAGGCGCCGTTCCCGGCCGCCGTGAAGGGTAAGGGTAAGAAGGCCGACGCGCCTGCTGCCGAAGCAAAGGCGGAGGGCTGATCATGAAGGTCAACGTCGTCACTATCGAGAACGGCAAGGCCGGCACGGTCGAGCTCGCCGACGCGATCTTCGGATTGCCGTCGCGTCCCGACATCCTGCACCAGGTCGTGCGTTGGCAGCTCGCCAAGCGCCAGGCCGGTACGCACAAGACCAAGGACATCGCCGAGGTCTCGGGCACCGGTAAGAAGCCGTTCAAGCAGAAGGGCACCGGCCACGCGCGTCAGGGCTCGATGCGTTCGCCGCAGTTCCGCGGCGGCGCCATCATCTTTGGCCCCGTCGTGCGCAGCCACGCGTTCTCGCTCAACAAGAAGATCCGCGCGCTGGGCTTGAAGACCGCGATGTCCGACAAGCAGCGCGAAGGCAAGCTGTTCATCGTCGACGAGGCTAAGCTGGCCGACGGCAAGACCAGTGGCCTCGCCAAGAAGTTCAAGGCGATGGGTTGGGACTCGGTGCTGATCATCGACGGCGAGGCTGTCGACGAGGGTTTCGCGCGCGCCGCCCACAACATGAAGGGCATCGACGTGCTGCCCTCCATCGGCGCCAACGTCTACGACATCCTGCGCCGCGACGTCCTGGTCCTCACCAAGGCGGCCGTCGAGCAACTCGAGAAGCGCCTGTCATGAAGTCCGAGAAGATTTCCAAGGCACGGATGTACGAAATCATCCGCGCGCCGGTCGTCACCGAGAAGTCGACGATGGGCTCCGAGCACAGCCAGGTGACCTTCGAAGTCGCCATGGACGCGACCAAGCCCGAGATCGCAGCGGCGATCGAAGGCCTGTTCGACGTCAAGGTCGTGGCGGTCAACACGCTGCGCACCAAGGGCAAGGTCAAGCGCTTCCGCGGCTTCGTGGGGCGTCGTTCCGACACCAAGAAAGCGATGGTTACCCTGAAAAAGGGCCAGTCCATCGACGTAACGGCGGGGATCTAGCCGTGGCACTGAAGCAATACCGTCCGACAACGCCCGGTCGTCGTGGCCTGGTGCTTATCGACCGTTCGCAGCTCTACAAGGGCCGTCCGGTCAAGGCGCTGACCAAGGGCAAGACCAACAGCGGTGGCCGCAACAACCACGGCCGTATCACGACCCGTCATCAGGGCGGCGGTCACAAGCAGCTGCTGCGCACCGTCGACTTCAAGCGCCGCAAGTTCGACATGCCGGCGACGGTCGAGCGCCTCGAGTACGATCCCAATCGCTCGGCGTTCATCGCGCTGGTGAAGTACACGGACGGCGAGGTCGCCTACGTCCTGGCGCCGCAGCGCATGCGCATCGGCGACACCATCGTCTCGGGCGAGCGCGTCGACATTCTGCCCGGCAACGCCATGCCGATGCGCAACATCCCGGTCGGCACGATCATCCACAACATCGAGATGCGCGTTGGCAAGGGCGGTCAGATCGCTCGGTCCGCCGGCACCTACGCCCAGCTGATCGGCAAGGATGCGGGCTACGCCCTCATCAAGCTGAACTCGGGCGAGCAGCGCATGGTGCGCGGCGAGTGCATGGCGACGATCGGTGCGGTGTCCAACCCCGATCGCAAGAATCAGAAGATCGGCAAGGCTGGTCGCAGCCGCTGGCTCGGCATTCGTCCGTCGGTGCGCGGCACCGCGATGAACCCGGTCGACCATCCGCACGGCGGCGGCGAAGGCCGCACCAAGGGTGGCCGTCACCCGGTGACGCCGTGGGGCAAGCCGACCAAGGGCAAGCCGACGCGCAAGAACAAGCGCACCGAAGCTTTCATTCTAAAGACGCGGCGCAAGAGGAAGAGGTAGGCACGTGGTTCGTTCTGTCTGGAAGGGCCCGTTCGTCGACGGCTTCGTGCTGCGCAAGGCGGAGAAGGCGCAAGGGTCGGGTCGTAACGACATCATCAAGATCTGGTCGCGCCGGTCCACGATCCTGCCGCAGTTCGTCGGCCTGACGTTCGGCGTCTACAACGGCAAGAAATTCGTGCCGGTGCTCGTTACCGAGGCGATGGTGGGCCACAAGTTCGGCGAGTTCTCGCCGACGCGCACCTTCACCGGTCACGCCGCCGACAAGAAGGCCAAGCGGGCCTAAGGACCAAGGGACATAGACTCGCGATGAGCAAGAAGGCACGACCGAGAGATTTGGCCGAGAACGAGGCGGTAGCTACCGCCGAGTCTCTGCGCACGGGCGCGATCAAGTTGAACCTTGTTGCGGAGCAAATCCGCGGCATGGACGTCAACCGCGCCGTCGCCGAGCTGTCGTTCTCCAAGAAGCGCATCGCCAAGGACGTGAAGAAGGTCCTGCAGTCGGCGATCGCCAATGCCGAGAACAACCACCAGCTCGACGTCGACCGCCTCTATGTCGCGGAGGCGACGATCGGCCGCGGCATGGTGATGAAGCGTCTGCACGCGCGTGCCCGCGGTCGCGGCGCGCGTATCGAAAAGCCGTTCTCCAAGCTCCGCGTCGTTGTGCGCGAGCGCGCGGAAGCTGAGGAATAAGAATCGCATGGGTCAAAAGGTCAATCCGATCGGGCTGCGCCTCGGTATCAACCGGACGTGGGACTCGCGCTGGTACGCGGCGGGCGATGAGTACACCAGGATCCTCCACGAGGATCTCGGCATCCGCTCCTATCTCGAGAAGCGGCTGGCGCAGGCCGGCGTGTCGCGTATCGTGATCGAGCGCCCGGCCAAGAAGGCGCGCATCACGATCCACACCGCGCGCCCCGGCGTCGTCATCGGCAAGAAGGGCGCCGACATCGAGAAGCTGCGCACCGACCTGTCCAAGATGACCGGCTCGGACGTGCACCTGAACATCGTCGAGATCCGCAAGCCCGAGATCGACGCCAAGCTCGTCGCCGAAGGCATCAGCCAGCAGCTCGAGCGCCGCGTCGCGTTCCGCCGCGCCATGAAGCGCGCGGTGCAGTCGGCCATGCGCCTCGGCGCCGAAGGCATCCGCATCAACTGCGCCGGCCGTTTGGGTGGCGCCGAAATCGCCCGCGTCGAGTGGTACCGCGAGGGCCGCGTGCCCCTGCACACCCTGCGCGCCGACATCGACTTCGGCACCGCCACCGCCAAGACCGCGTACGGCACTTGCGGCGTCAAGGTGTGGGTGTTCCGCGGCGAGATCCTCGCCCACGACCCGATGGCCCAAGACAAGCGTCGCGCCGAGCAACAGGTCCAGCGCTAAAGAAACCGAGTAGTTACTGTCATGATGCAACCCGCACGCACCAAATTCCGCAAGGCGCACAAGGGCCGTATCCACGGCAAGGCCAAGGGCGGCTCTGCGCTGAACTTTGGCGCATTCGGCCTGAAGGCATTGACCGCCGGTCGCGTCACCGCGCGCGAGCTGGAAGCCTGCCGCCGCGCCATCACGCGCCACATCAAGCGCTCGGGCCGCATGTGGATCCGCGTGTTCCCGGACGTGCCGGTATCGAAGAAGCCGACCGAAGTGCGCATGGGCAAGGGTAAGGGTCAGCCCGAGTACTGGGTCGTGCGCATCGAGCCCGGCAAGATCATGTTCGAGCTCGACGGCGTGCCGTCGACGCTCGCCAACGAGGCATTCATGCTGGGAGCGGCGAAGCTCTCGGTGCGCACCAAGATCGTGGTGCGCCCGGGCCACGCCGCCGCCTAAGGAAGACGACGATGAAGGGCGAAGATTTCAAGGGTAAGTCGGCTGACGAGCTGCAAACGCAAGTCCTGCAGCTGCGCAAGGAGGCGTTCAACCTGCGCTTCCAGAAGTCGTCGGGCCAGCTCACCAACACCGCGCGCATCCGCACGGTGCGCCGCGACATCGCGCGCATCGAGACCATCGTCGGTCAGCGTTCGCGCGAGGCAGTCAAGACCGCCGCGCCGGCTAAGGCGAAGAAGAAGTCGGCGAAGTAGGAGATAGCAAGTGACGGCACGCGAGTTCGTAGGCGAAGTGGTGAGCGACAAGCCCAACAAGACCGTTGTTGTGCAGGTCGAGCGCCGTGTCGCGCACCCGAAGTACAAGAAGTTCATCCGCCGGCGGTCCAAGTTCCACGCCCACGACGAGAAGAACGAGTACAAGGTCGGCGACCGTGTTCGCATCCGCGAATGCCGTCCGCTCTCCAAGCTGAAGACCTGGGAGGTCGTCGAGCGCGTCTAACGACGCAGCCGATGTAAGGCCATGATCCGTACACAAACCAATCTCGATGTCGCCGACAACTCAGGCGCGCGCCGCGTCGAGTGCATCAAGGTGCTCGGCGGCACCCGCCGCAAGACCGCAACGGTCGGCGACATCATCGTCGTCGCCATCAAGGAAGCGATCCCGCGCGGCCGCGTGAAGAAGGGCGAAGTCTCGCGCGCCGTCGTCGTACGCACCGCCAAGGAAATTCACCGCGCCGACGGCACCTCGATCCGCTTCGATCGCAATGCCGCGGTGCTGGTCAACGCCCAGGGCGAGCCGGTCGGCACGCGCATCTTCGGGCCGGTGACGCGCGAGCTGCGCGCCAAGGCCCAGATGAAGATCGTCAGCCTGGCCCCGGAAGTCCTCTAGGAAGCGCCGCGATCATGGAAGCCAAGGTCAATCCAAAGTTCCGCATCAAGAAGGGCGATGAAGTCGTCGTCCTCTCGGGCAAGGACAAGGGCAAGCGCGGCAAGGTGCTGCGCGTGCTGCGCAAGGAAGAGCGCGTGCTCGTTCAGGGCGTGCGCATGATCAAGCGCCATACCCGCCCGAGCCAAACGAGTCCCGGCGGCATCCTCGAAAAGGAAGCGCCGCTGCATATTTCCAAGGTTGCGCTGGTCGATCCCAAGCTCGGCAAGCCCACCCGCGTCGGTTACAAGTTTCTCGAGAACGGCCGCAAGGTACGTGTCGCGAAGCTGTCCGGCGAAGTAATCGACCTCTAGGAGCTGGTTATGGCGGCGCGCCTTCGCGAACGCTACGTAAAGGACATTCGGCCCAAGCTGGCCGAGAAGTTCGGTTTCGCCAACAAGTTGGCGGTACCGAAGCTGGACAAGATCGTCATCAACATGGGCGTCGGTGAGGCGGTCAACGACCGCAAGTTCATCGACGGCGCGGTCAACGATTTGACCGCGATCTCGGGCCAGAAGCCGCAGGTCGTTCGCTCCAACAAGGCGATCGCGACCTTCAAGCTGCGCGAGGGCATGCCGATCGGCGTCAAGGTGACTCTGCGCCGCGAGCGCATGTACGAGTTCCTCGACCGCCTGATCAACATGGCGCTGCCGCGCGTGCGCGACTTCCGCGGACTCAACGGCAAGAGCTTCGACGGTCGCGGCAACTTCGCCATGGGCCTGAAGGAGCAGATCGTCTTCCAAGAGATCGACTACGACAAGGTCGACCAGGTGCGCGGCATGGACATCATCATCTGCACCACGGCGACCAACGACGAGCACGCCAAGGAGCTCCTCGCGAGCTTCGGCATGCCCTTTAGAACTTAATACGCCGGACCTAAGACAAGGCAGAGGCATCAATCGAATGGCGAAGACCAGCTCGATCTACCGCAACAAGAAGCGCCAGAAGATGGTGGCGCAGATGGCCGACAAGCGCGCCGCGCTGAAGGCGATCGCCAAGGACAAGAGTGTTCCTCAGGAAGATCGCTTCCTGGCGCGCCTGAAGCTCTCCGAGATGCCGCGCAACTCGTCCCGGGTTCGCATCCGCAATCGTTGCGAGGTGACGGGCCGTCCGCGCGGAGTCCACGCCCGCTTCAAGCTGTGCCGCATCATCCTGCGTGATCTTGCCTCGCGGGGTCAGATCCCGGGCATGGTCAAGTCGAGCTGGTAGGCGGGGGGATCTCATAATGTCGATGACCGATCCACTCGGTGACATGATCACCCGCATCCGCAACGGGCAGAGCGCCCGTTTGCCCGCGGTGCTGACACCGGCGTCCAAGTTCCGCGTCAACGTACTCGAGGTGCTGGCTCGCGAAGGCTACATCCGCGGCTACGAGCGCATCGAGGAGGAGGGCCACCCGGCGCTCCGCATCGAGCTCAAGTATCACGAGGGCGAGCCCGTCATCCGGACCATCAAGCGCGTCTCCAAGCCCGGCCGGCGCGTCTATTCGGGCATCGCCGACCTCGGCCAGATCTGCAACGGTCTCGGCATCGCCATCCTCTCGACGCCCAAAGGCGTGCTGTCCGATTCGGAAGCGCGCTCGCAGAACGTCGGCGGCGAAGTTCTCTGCAACGTGATCTAGCCACAAGAACCTGTCATGTCGCGCATCGGACAAAAAGCAATCGCCGTGCCCAAGGGCGTCACCGTCGAGGTGAAGGGCGACATCGTATCGGCCAAGGGTAAGGTCGGTGTGATGACCATGAAGCTCGTGCCGGAGGTCGCGGCCAAGGCCGACGGCGGCACGATCGCCGTCACGGCAAAGGACGAGTCCGACCGGGCGCGCGCCATGTGGGGTATGACCCGCACCCTCATCAACAACATGGTGCACGGCGTCGATACCGGTTTCTCAACCGACCTCGAGATCGTCGGCGTCGGTTTCCGCGCCGCACTCGACGGCAAGAACCTCAAGCTGCAGCTCGGATTCTCGCACGACGTTCTCTACCCGATCCCGGAAGGCATCAAGATCACCGTCGGCAAGCCCACGGAGATCAAGGTCTTCGGCGCGGATCGCCAGAAGGTCGGTCAGGTCGCTGCCGACATCCGCGCCTTCCGCCCGCCGGAGCCGTACAAGGGCAAGGGCATCAAGTATTCGGACGAGTACATTCTGCGCAAAGAAGGCAAGAAGAAGTAGCCATGGCCAAGCCAGCCGAACGGTTCGATCGCCGCCAGCGCCGCGTACGCTATCGCGTCCGCAAGGCCGCCGGCACGCGCCCGCGCCTCACCGTGTTCCGCTCGGGCAAGAACATCTATGCCCAGGTGATCGACGACGCGAAGGGCGTCACGATCGCTGCCGCCTCGACTTTGGAGAAGGACCTCAAGAGTTCGCTCAAGTCGGGTGCGACCAAGGACGCCGCCGCCAAGGTCGGCGCTCTTTTGGCGCAGCGTGCGACGGCGGCGGGGGTCAGCGAAGTCATCTTCGATCGCGGCGGCTACATATTCCACGGCCGCATCAAAGCGCTGGCGGACAGCGCCCGTGAAGCCGGACTCAAGTTCTAGTCAGGAAGAAGTTCTCATGGCAGCAGCCAACCAACCCGAAACGGCCGAGCCCACGGCCGACAACGCCGGCGAACAGCGCGGTCGTGGTCGCGGCCGTGGCCGCGGCGGCGATCGTGATCGCGAGCGCGGTGACCGCGAGCGCGGCGACGGCGAGATCGTCGACAAGCTCGTCGCGGTCAACCGCGTCGCCAAGGTGGTGAAGGGCGGCCGTCGCTTCGGCTTTGCCGCCCTCGTCGTCGCCGGCGACCAGAAGGGCCGCGTCGGCTATGGCCACGGCAAGGCACGTGAGGTTCCGGAAGCCATCCGCAAGGCCACCGACGCCGCGAAGCGCGCGATGATCCGCGTGCCGCTGCGCGAAGGCCGCACCCTGCATCACGACTTGTCGGGCACCTACGGCGCCGGCCGCGTCGTCGTGCGCGCCGCTCCTCCGGGCACCGGCATCATCGCCGGCGGTCCGATGCGCGCCGTGTTCGAGACGCTCGGCATCGCCGACGTGGTGGCCAAGTCGATCGGCACGTCCAATCCCTACAACATGGTCAAGGCGACTTTCGCCGCGCTGAAGAGCGCCATGAGCCCGCGCGTCGTCGCGGCGCGCCGTGGCCGCTCGGTCAACCAGATCCTCGGCCGTTCCGGCAAGAAGGATGGTGCGGCGACGGAAGAAGCTGAGGCGGAGGCCTAAGCACTATGGCGGCGAAGAAAATGGTTCGCGTCACCCAGATCGGCAGCTACATCGGCCGGCCCGAGCGCCAGCACGAGAACCTGAAGGGTCTGGGACTGAACAAGCGCCATCGCACGCGCGAGTTGGAAGACACTCCGTCCGTGCGCGGCATGATCAATCGGGTCAAACACCTCCTCATCGTCGAGGAGATCGGTTAGGACGTCATGAAGCTCAACCAATTGGCGCCCAAGCACGGCGCCTTCAAAAAGGGTAAGCGAATCGGCCGCGGTATCGGCTCGGGCCTCGGCAAGACGTCAGGCAAGGGCGGTAAAGGCCAGACCGCGCGCACCGGCGTCGCGCTCAACGGCTTCGAGGGCGGCCAGATGCCGCTCCACATGCGCATGCCGAAGCGCGGCTTCAACAACATCTTCAAGAAGCGCTATCAGGAAGTGAATGTCGGCGACATCCAGGCCGCCATTGATTCTGGCAAGCTCGATGCCCAGGTAACGGTCGATGCCGCGGCGCTGATCGGCGCCGGTGTCATCCGGCGCGCCAAGGACGGCGTCCGCATTCTCGGGAATGGCCAGCTGAAGTCGAAGCTCACCATCGCAGCTGCCGCTGCCTCCAAGCCGGCGCTCGCCGCCATCGAGAAGGCCGGCGGCACACTGACGTTGCCGCCGCCGCCAAAAGAGCCGGCGCGCAAGATCGGCCACATCTGGGAGCGCAACGCCGAGAAGAAGAAGGTGAAGGCTGCTGCTGCTGCCGCCTCTGCTGCTGCGAAGCCCAAGAAGGACAAGGACGCCGCTCCCGCCGCCGAAGGCGGCGAGAAGGCCGAGAAGAAGGCCAAGGCTCCGAAAGCGCCAGCCGGGGGCGCCGCTCCTTCTAAGTCGTAGGGCAGGGGGCAGGACAACCCCGCATGGCCTCCGCTGCAGAACAGCTAGCCTCCAACATCAATTTCGGCGCCTTCTCCAAGGCGACCGAGCTCAAGAAGCGCATCTGGTTCACGGTCTTCGCTCTGATCGTGTACCGGATGGGCACCTACATCCCGATTCCGGGCATCGACCCGACCGTGATGGAGGAGATCTTCGCCCAGAACCAGGGCGGCATCCTCGGCATGTTCAACATGTTCGCCGGCGGGGCGTTGTCCCGCATGACGATCTTCGCGTTGAACATCATGCCGTACATCTCGGCCTCCATCATCATGCAGTTGATGCGGACGGTCTCGAAGCGTCTCGAGACGGTCTGGAAAGAGGGCGAGGCGGGCCGCAAGAAGTTCAACCAGTACACGCGCTACGGCACTGTGTTGCTCGCGGTGCTGCAGTCGTACGGCATCGCCGTTGGACTCGAGAACCTCACGGGCGGAGCCGGCAGTTCGGCGGTCATCGACCCGGGCATCTACTTCCGCTTCACCGCCATCGTCACCATGACGGGCGGCACGCTGTTCCTGATGTGGCTCGGCGAGCAGATCACCGGGCGCGGCGTAGGCAACGGCATCTCGCTGATCATCATGGCGGGTATCGTCGCGGCGCTGCCCTCTGCGCTTGCCTCCACCCTCGAGCTCGGCCGCACCGGCGCGATCTCGGTCGGCATCATCCTGTTGCTGCTGGTCGGCTCGGTCGCCGTCGTCGCCTTCATCGTGTTCATGGAGCGCGCCCAGCGCCGCATTCTGGTGCAGTACCCGAAACGCCAGGTCGGCAACCGCATGTTCGGCGGCGAGGCCTCGCATCTGCCGTTGAAGCTCAACACGTCCGGCGTGATTCCGCCGATCTTCGCCTCGTCGCTGCTGCTGCTGCCGATCACCATCGCGCAGTTCTCCGCAACCCAGGGCGCGACCGGCTGGCTGGCGAGCTTCACGGCGCTATTGGGCCGTGGTCAGCCCGCCTACCTGTTGATCTACGGCGGCCTGATCGTGTTCTTCGCCTACTTCTACACGGCCGTCGTCTTCAACCCGGTCGACACCGCCGATAATCTGAAGAAATACGGCGGCTTCATTCCCGGCATTCGTCCGGGCAAGAACACCGCCGACTATCTCGACTTCGTGCTGACGCGACTCACCACCATCGGTGCGCTCTACCTGGTCGCCGTCTGCTTGCTGCCCGAAATCCTGATCTCGCGGCTCGCGGTCCCGTTCTACTTCGGCGGCACGTCGCTCCTGATCGTCGTCACGGTGACCATGGATACGGTCACCCAGATCCAGTCGCACCTGCTCGCCCACCAGTACGAAGGCCTGATCCGCAAGTCGCGCCTGCGCGGCAGCAAGAAGTGATAAGCCTCTCTGCGCGTGCCTTACCGCAACTGGCGCGCTGCGTCGCGGCGCTCCAGTTGTGACGCTGGCGGCATGAACGTCATCCTCGTCGGTCCGCCGGGAGCGGGCAAAGGTACCCAGGCGCAGCGCCTCCAGGAGACCTACGGCCTCAAGCACCTCTCGACCGGCGACATGCTGCGCGCCGAAGTTGCGGCGGGCAGCGCCGTCGGCCGCCAGGCCAAAGCCATCATGGATCGCGGCGAGCTCGTGCCCGACGAGATCCTCATCAAGATGATCGGCGAGCGCATCACCCAGCCCGACGCCGCCAAGGGGTTCCTCTTGGACGGCTTCCCGCGCACCGTCGGCCAGGCCGAGGCTCTCGACCAAATGCTGGCCGGCCGCAAGGTCACGCTCGACCACGTCATCCAGCTGGTCGTGAACAACGACGCCATGGTGGAGCGCATCTCGGGCCGCTTCTCCTGCAAGACGTGCGGCGCCGGCTACCACGACACCTTCAAGAAGACCAAGAAGCCGGGCGTCTGCGACGCCTGTGGCGGGACCGAATTCGTGCGCCGCCCGGATGACAAGCCGGAGACCGTGCGCACCCGTCTGGAGGCCTACGACCGCCAAACCGCACCGCTTTTGCCGTACTACCAGGCCAAGGGTGTGCTGCGTGCGGTGGACGGCATGGCCGCCATCGACGACGTGACCAAGAAGCTCGGACTTTTGCTGAAGGCGGCGTGAGGCCCGGGGCGCAACACGAGGCCGCGATCAATGGGCGCGGCCAAAGGGCGCAGCGGGCGCGGGAATTTAGGGGCTTAGGCAGCTTGACTTATGTGGGGGCCGCTTCAATAATCACGGGCTTTTCGGGTCCACGCGGCGGGCCCGGGATGCCTATTGGCGCGGGGCGCCTACTGGCACGGGACGAAGGAACTTGGGCGACCGTCTTTTTGGCCGGTGCCCGAACTCGCCGAAAAATATGACTCGGGCAATCAACACTCTGGGCAAGGAATAACGCGGTGGCGCGCATCGCTGGCGTAAACATCCCGACGAACAAGCGTGTCGTTATCGCGCTCCGGTACCTCTATGGCATCGGACCGACCACGGCCGTTGAGATCTGCACCAAGGTCAACATTGCGCCCGAGCGCCGCGTCAGTCAGCTGACCGACGCCGAGATCGCACAGATCCGCGACCTCATCGCCCGCGACTACGTCGTCGAGGGCGACCTGCGCCGCGAAGTGGCGATGAACATCAAGCGCCTCATGGACCTTGGCTGCTATCGCGGCCTGCGGCACCGCCGCAAGCTGCCGGTGCGCGGTCAGCGTACCCACACCAACGCGCGCACGCGCAAAGGGCCGGCAAAGGCAATCGCCGGCAAGAAGACTGCCCCCCGGGGCTAACTCAATCGCGCTCCACGGCGGGCACTAGGAGTCTCAATGGCTGATCAACCTGCAGGGCGAGTAAAGCGCAGGGAACGGAAGAACATCACGTCGGGCGTTGCCCACGTGAGTGCGACGTTCAACAACACGGTCGTCACCATCGCCGACGCGCAGGGCAACGCCATCGCGTGGTCCTCGTCGGGCCAGCAGGGCTTCAAGGGCTCGCGCAAGTCGACGCCGTACGCCGCCCAGCTCGCGGCGGAGAACGCGGGCCGCAAGGCGATGGAGCACGGCGTGAAGACCATCGAAGTGCGCGTCTCTGGTCCGGGTTCGGGCCGAGAATCTGCATTGCGCGCCTTGCAAGCGGTGGGGTTCACGATTACGTCCATCAAAGACGTATCCGCCATACCCCACAACGGTTGCCGGCCGCCGAAGCGACGCCGCGTTTGAGCGTGCCGCCGGCAGACCCCAAGGGCGTCACGCCTACGGGGGCCTGCCTGGCGTGGGGCCAAGCGCAGTAGCGCTTTGGTCCGACCTTAGATGAGGTCAACCCCGGGCTTGCCCCCGGATATGGAAGGTTGAATGCACGTGATCATCCAACGGAACTGGAAAGAACTGATCAAGCCCGGCAAGCTCGTCGTCGAGCCCGGTCACGATCCCTCACGCCGTGCGACCGTGGTCGCCGAGCCGCTTGAGCGCGGCTTTGGTATGACTCTCGGCAACGCCCTGCGTCGCGTCCTGCTCTCGTCCCTGCAAGGGGCCGCGGTGACCGCGATTCAGGTCGATGGCGTCCTGCACGAATTCTCGACGATCCCCGGCGTCCGCGAGGACGTCACCGACATCGTCCTCAACATCAAGACGCTCGCCGTGCGCATGCATGGCGAGGGCCCCAAGCGCATGACGCTCAAGGCCGACGGTCCCGGCGAAGTCACCGCCGGCAAGATCGAGACCGGGCACGACATCGAGATTATGAATCCGGATATCGTGATCTGCACACTCGATGAAGGCGCCAAGCTGTCGATGGAACTCACCGTCGAGACCGGCAAAGGGTACGTCGCGGCAAACTACAACCGCGACGAAGACCGTCCCATCGGGTTGATTCCCGTGGACGCCGTGTACAGCCCGGTACGCAAGGTCTCCTACAAGGTCGAGAACGCCCGCGCCGGCCAATACCTCGACTATGACAAGCTCTCGATGGAGCTCGAGACCAACGCCACCATCACGCCGGAAGACGCGGTCGCGTACGCTGCCCGCATCCTCCAGGACCAGCTGCAGCTCTTCATCAACTTCGAAGAGCCGGTTGCCGAGGAGCGCAAGGAAGAGCGTCCGGAGCCCGAGTTCAACCGCAACTTGCTGCGCAAGGTGGACGAGCTCGAGCTGTCGGTCCGTTCGGCCAATTGCTTGAAGAACGACAACATCGTCTACATCGGCGACCTGATCCAGAAGACCGAGGCGGAGATGCTCCGCACTCCGAACTTCGGCCGCAAGTCGCTGAACGAGATCAAGGAAGTTCTCGCCCAGCTCGGCCTGCACCTCGGTATGGAAGTGCCGAACTGGCCGCCGGAGAACATCGAGGAACTGGCCAAGAAGCTCGAAGACCAGTACTAAGTCCGCCAACAAAGCCACTAGGGAACAGCCATGCGCCATCTAAACCGAGGCCGCCGCCTCAGCCGCTCCAGCTCCCATCGTGAGGCGCTGCTGCAGAACCTGGCCGCGTCGCTGTTCAAGCACGAGCAGATCACCACCACCCTGGCTAAGGCCCGGGAACTGCGTCCGGTGGCCGAGAAGCTCATCACCTTGGGCAAGCGCGGCGGCTTGCACGCCCGCCGTCAGGCGCTGGCGCAGCTCGGCGATAACGTCATCGTCGAGAAGGTCTTCACGACGCTGTCGGAGCGTTACAAGGGCCGCCCGGGCGGCTACGCCCGCATTATGAAGGCGGGCTTCCGCTACGGTGACACCGCCGCCATGGCCGTCATCGAGCTGGTCGATCGTGACCCCGAGGCCAAGGGCCAGGACTCCGGTCCCGACCAAAACGCCGGCGAGGGCTCCGAGGGCTGGGCCGGCGGCGTCCAGGCCGCGGGCTAGTCGCAGGACCACGGAATTCGGAAAGGCGCCCCTCGGGCGCCTTTCCTGTTTTGGACGTCCCCTCTCCCCGCAAGAGGAGAGGGTAGGGTGGGGGGCAAGAAACCCGCTTCGATTGCACCAAACAGCGCGCTAGGATTCCCCCATGGACCAGGCGCAGCAGGAAATCGCGTCGGCGGCCGAGCAGCCGAACCCGATCATGAACTTCGTCCGCGAGTACACCCTCGAGGACATCAGCGTCTGCGACAAGCTCATCGACATGTTCAAGACCTGCCGCGACCTCGGCCTCACCGGCCCGGGCCTCACCGGCAACTACGAGGTCAACAAGAAGGTCAAAGACTCCGAAGACCTCGCCGTCGAGCGCCTGCCGCGCAACAACCCGAAGATCCCGTCACCGGACGCCAGCGGCTACAACTCGGTGATGCGCCAGTTCACGGCGATGATCCCGCGCTTCTACAAGGATACGCGCGCACCGTGGGCCGAGCCGGTCGCCTTCAAGAGCCTGCCGCACTTCCAGTACTACAAGCCGGGTGGCGGCTATCACACCTGGCACACCGACGCGATCGGCAGCACCATCGACCGCCACCTCGTATTCCTGCTGTATCTCAACGACGTGCCCGGCGGCGGCACCGATTTCTTGCTGCAGAAGTACACGTGCGAGGCGAAGAAGGGGAAAGTGCTCATGTTCCCCGCCAACTTCACTTTCCCGCACCGCAGCCAGATCAGCGCGACCCACGAGAAGTACATCCTCACCGGCTGGGCCTGCGCCGGCGCGCAGATGCAGCGGCGCTGACGAGCATCTCCCGCATCTGAGCTTCGGCGCGGCCTTGACGGCGCGCGCCGCGCCGACCACCGAATCGTAGTTCATCCGAAAGGAGGGCTCCGATGCCGGAAGCTCGCACGGTTGCGAAAGCGCAACGCGCTAAGCGACAAGGCAAGTCCCGGTCCACCCAGGCCGGCGCGTTCGTCGAGGAAGAGATCCGTCACATCCGCACAGGCGAGCACGGCGCCCGCCCAGCGAAGCAGGCCTCCGCCGCCGCCAAGCATGCCGCGCGGACAAAGGGGCGCTCCGGCCGCGTTGCCGCGGCGGGCAAAGGCGCGGGCACCCGGGCGCACGCCACCCATTAGCGCCGTCAGCTTGACCACCCCGGTGGAAGGCGTAGCCTTCCTCGGGGAGGCAAATCCATGCGTCTGTTGTCATTCGCCGTGATCGCGCAAGTCCTCTCGGCGGGGCTCGCACTTGCCGACGCGTATGAGGACGGCCTCGCTGCATACGCGCGCCGCGACTACGCCAACGCAGCGCGATTGTGGGAGCCGATTGCCGAGGCGGGCAACGCCAACGCCCAGAACAGCCTGGGCATCCTGTACAAGAACGGCCAGGGCGTTCCGAAGAACGAGTCGTTGGCGGTCAAGTGGTACCTGCGCTCGGCGTTGAACGGCAACAGCGATGCCCAGTTCAACGTCGGCCTGATGTACGAGAACGGCCGCGGCGCCGAGCGCGACTTCGTGCGCGCGTACAAGTGGTTCGACATCGCGACGACCGTAGGCGGCATGCGCCCGAACCCGATCGACGCCATCACCGGCCGCAACCGCGTCGCCGCCAAGATGCAGCCCGACCAGATCACGCGGGCAAAGGAATTGTCGAAGCAGTGCCGCGACTCCAAGTTCTGGGAGTGCGACTAGCCCTGGCCCCGACACTTCCTGCGCCTGCGCCCTAGTTCATGGGCGTAATGGCCGGGCTTGACCCGGCCATCCACGCGCAGCGCATAAAGGTCCATGGCCTCTCTGTTCGAAGCCGCGCAACTGTCCGACCAGGCACCGCGCCCGCTCGCCGAGCGCCTGCGCCCGCGCATGCTGGCGGACGTGGTTGGGCAGGACCGCCTGCTCGGGCCGGTCGGCCCGATCGGCCGCATGGTCGCGGCCAACCGCGTCGCGTCGATGATCCTGTGGGGACCCGCCGGCACTGGCAAGACCACGGTGGCGCGCCTTCTCGCCCAGCACACCGGCCTGCACTTCGAGCAGCTCTCGGCGGTGTTCTCCGGCGTCGCCGACTTGCGCAAGGTGTTCGACGCCGCCAAGGCGCGGCGCGCCGACGGCCAGGGCACCGTGCTGTTCGTCGACGAGATCCACCGCTTCAACCGCGCCCAGCAGGACGGCTTTCTGCCCTACGTCGAGGACGGCACCGTCGTCCTGATCGGCGCCACCACCGAGAACCCGTCGTTCGAGCTCAACCCACCGCTGCTGTCGCGCGCGCAGGTGCTGGTGTTCCGCCGTCTCGATGACGACGCGCTCGAGACTCTGCTCGCCCGCGCCGAAGCCCTCGAAGGCCGCAAGCTGCCGCTCGATGCCGATGCGCGCGCGTCCCTGCGCGCCATGGCCGACGGCGATGGCCGCTACGAGTTGAACCTCGCCGAGGAACTCTTCGCCCTCAAGTCGACCCAGCCCCTCGATACGCGCGCCCTATCCGAGGCGATCCAAAAGCGCGCCCCCATCTACGACAAGGCGCGCGAGGGCCACTACAACCTCATCAGCGCGCTGCACAAAGCGGTGCGCGGCTCCGACGCCGACGCGGCGCTCTACTGGCTGGCGCGCATGCTGGCGGGCGGCGAGGACCCGCTCTACATCACGCGCCGGGTCGTGCGCATGGCGGTGGAAGACATCGGCCTCGCCGATCCGCAGGCGCTGACTCACGCCCTCGCTGCCAAGGACGCCTACGATTTCCTGGGTTCCCCCGAAGGCGAGCTCGCCATCGCCCAGGCGGTCCTCTACCTGGCGACCGCGCCCAAATCGAATGCGGCCTACACCGCCTTCGGCAAGGCGACCCAGCGCGCCCAGGAGACCGGTTCGCTGGCGCCGCCGCCCCACGCCATGAACGCGCCGACGCGCCTGATGAAGGACCTTGGCTACGGGCGCGGCTACCAGTACGACCACGACACACCCGACGCCTTTGCCGGCGCCAACTATTTTCCACCGGAGATGCCGCGTGAAACCTACTACGAGCCCGCCCCGCGCGGTTTCGAAGAGCAAATCGCCGCGCGTCTCGCCAAATGGGCCGCCATCCGCCGTGCCCAAGGCTAGCGCCAAGAAGAGCGAGGCGGTCGCGCCCGAGGCTAGCGCCACGAAGGCCGACGCGGCCGACGCGCCCGACTACCTATCGGTGCGCATGGTCGAGGTTGCGGCCGCCGATGCCGGCCTGCGCCTCGACCGCTGGTTCCAGCGCCACATCCCCGAGCTCGGGCACGGTCGCCTGCAGAAGTTGTTGCGCACCGCCCAGGTGAAGGTGAACGGCAAGCGCGCCACCGCCAACCAGCACGTCGAAGCCGGGCAGACGATCCGCATTCCGCCGCTGCCGGGCCTGGTCGACTCCGCCGGCGCCAAGAAGCCCGCCCGCAACGTCAGCCCCAAGGACGCAGAAGACCTCTTGGCGCGCGTGCTCTATCGCGACGACGACATCATCGCCATCAACAAGCCGCCCGGCCTCGCCGTGCAGGGCGGCACGGGCACCGACAAGCACCTCGACGGCATGCTCGACGTGCTGCGCTTCGACTCCGACGAGCGGCCCAAGCTCGTCCATCGCCTCGACCGCGACACCTCCGGCGTGCTCGTGCTGGCGCGCACCGCCCGCGCTGCCGCGTACCTGACAAAGTCGTTCGCCGGGCGCTACGTGCAGAAGACCTACTGGGCGCTGACCCTGCGCGTGCCGTCGCCTGCCGATGGCACCATCGACATCCCCCTCGCCAAGGCCGAGGGCCTGATGGGCCGCGAGAAGATGGAGGAGTCGGAGGAGGGTGACAGCGCCGTCACCGACTACCGCGTCATCGAGGACGTCTCACGCGCCGCCTGGGTCGAGCTATCGCCCCGCACCGGCCGCACCCACCAGCTGCGCGCCCACATGGCCGCCATCGGCACGCCGATCGTCGGCGACCACAAGTACGGTGGCGCCGAAGCGACACTGCCGGGCATTGCTGACAAGCTGCACCTGCACGCCGCCGCGCTCGCGCTGCGCCTGCCGTCCGGGGCGCAATGGGAAGTCACCGCGCCGCTGCCCGAGCACATGGCCGCAACGTGGCAGCTACTCGGCTTCGACGTGCCGAAGCAGAAGAAAAAGAAGCGGCCGGGCTGAGGAGGTTTGGAGCGCGGGGGAGCTTCCGCCGTCACAAGGGGAGGACATATTCCGCGAAAAACGCGTCCCCCGCGCTGCCAAGCGAGGTCTTTATCTTCCTTAATCACGCGTCGCCGGATGGCAACTTGACGCACCGTAACCAATTGATTCTTCGGCAGGAATTGCGGGAACCTCAGGTTTAGGATGAAGACAACTCCAGAGACCGCCACGTTCGCCCCGACGGTCGTCGCTGCCGGGGCGGCCTTCGAGGTGCACTCCGGCAAGCGCCGCCTGTCGGCGAAGCCCGGCGAGCCCCTGCAGCTTCCCGCCCGCGCGCTGGCCGAGGCGGTGCGCGACGAATGGCAGCGCGTCGGCCCGCAGGCGCGCCTGTCCGATCTGCGCCTCGCCAGCCTCGCGGCTGCGACTGCCGACACCGCCCTCCGTCGCCACATCGAACAGACGCTGCTCAAGTACGCCGATACGGATCTGGTCTGCTACTGGTCGGCCGAGGCCGACCCCGTCGATCTGCGCGCCCGCCAGGCCGCCACTTGGCAGCCCATGCTCGATTGGGTCGCGGCGACCTACGGCGCGCACCTCTGCGTCAACCGCGGCATCGTGCCGGCACCCCAGGACGAAGCTGCCCTTGCCAAGCTCCGCGCCGCGCTGGAGGGGCTATCGGCCGCCGACCTCATCGCCTTGCGGCTCGCCAGCGCCGCTGTGGGCTCGGTGGTGATCGGCCTCGGCCTGATCCGTGGCGCCTGGACTGTCGATGCCGCCCACGCTGCGGGCACGATCGACGAGACGTTCCAGATGGAGCGTTGGGGCCCTGACTCCGAGGCAGCGGAAGCCCTGGCGGCGCGCCGCACGGATCTCGCCGACGCGGTACACTTCGCCACGCTTTGGCGAGGCGCGTGACCGGCGACCGGCACACCGTGCGGGCGCGCATTCGCGGCCGCGTGCAGGGCGTCGGCTACCGCGATTGGACCGAGCGCACGGCGCGCGCCCACGGCCTCGACGGCTGGGTCCGCAACCTGCCTGACGGCAGCGTCGAGGCCCTGTTCTCCGGCCCGCGCGCGACCGTGGAGCGCATGCTCGCCGACTGTCGCAACGGCCCGCCGGCCGCGCGCGTCGCTTCCGTCGAGACGGAGGATGTCAGCGAGGGGCCACCGGCCGGCAACGGATTCAGGGCGCGCTACACATGAACCGTCGCCCGCCTTTGGCGGGAGAGGGAGCTAGCCGAGCGCCGCGTCGAAATTCCGGCGCAGCGCCGTATCGACATCGGCCATCGTCGCCCCGATGCCCAGCGCCGCCAGCGACGTGACCCCGTGTTCGCGGATGCCGCACGGCACGATGCCCGCGAAGCCCTGCAAGTCCGGATCGACGTTGATGGCGATGCCGTGGAACGTCACCCAATGGCGGACGCGTACGCCCACGGCGGCGATCTTGGCTTCCCCGCCGTTGCCGTCAGCGACCCAGATGCCGACGCGTCCCTCGCGCCGCTCGCCGCGCAGCCCAAGGTCGGCGAGGGTGCGGATGATCCATTCCTCGAGACCCTGGACGTAGGCGCGCACGTCGCGCCCGCGCCGGCGCAGGTCGGCCATCACGTAGGCAACGCGCTGGCCGGGCCCGTGATAGGTGTAGCGGCCGCCGCGGCCGCTTGGGTAGACGGGCAGGGTGCCGGGCGCCAGCAGCTCCGCCGGGTCGGCGCTGGTCCCTGCCGTGTAGAGGGGCGGGTGCTCGAGTAGCCAGACGAGCTCGTCGGCCTGGCCGGCGACGATCCCGGCCACCCGCGCTTCCATGCGCGCCAGGGCGTCCGGATAGGGGACCAGCCCCTGGCTGGTCTCCCAGGCAATGGGCCGCGGAGCGACCGGCTTTAACTCATTGCTAAGCTTCACGGCTGCATTCTAGCCTGATGACACAAAGGCACCGGCACCCAAGGCTGGCGCCTGACCCACGGGGTTACAATGGCTGAAGACGATCTTTCCGCTGCCATGAGCGCGATGATGGACGCACCCGCCGAGGCGGTTCCGGAGATGCCGACCAAGCGCACTGTTCCGCGCCGCAATCGCCACAAGGAGCCGGCGTTCAACGAGATCATGGTCGAGCTCTCCGTGGTGCTCGGCCGCGCCAGCATGCCCATCCACCAGCTCCTCAAGATGGGCCGTGGCGCTGTTATCGAGCTGGCCGCGTCGGTGGACGACGATGCCCACATCTATGCCAATAACCGCCTCATCGCCCGCGGCCAGGTGGTCGTGGTGGGCGAGAACATCGCCATCTCCATCACCGAAACGGTGCCTATCACCGAGATGTAGCCAAGGTAGGGCGCGAGGTCGCATCGGCGACCCGTGCCATTTCCTTGAATAGCCCCCGCGGATTTGCTATCCCCGGGCTCTCAAGCCTCAATTCATGCGGTTGTGGCGGAACTGGTAGACGCGCAGCGTTGAGGTCGCTGTGGGCGCAAGCTCGTGGAGGTTCGAGTCCTCTCAACCGCACCACTCTTTCCGACTCGACTTGGCCCGTTCCGGGCCATGCTTAGCTCCAGAGAAATACGATTGATGGTGTGCGCGGCGCTTCCGACCCGTGGAGTGCGGGTGTAGGTTCCGCGCACATTCCACACCGGGGGCGAGGGCTTCTCGTCGCATGACCGAGCCGGCGCCAAAGGCTTTCCCAGAGCAGGCCCCGGCCGAGCCGCCCAGGGATGCGGTCGCAGAGTCGCTGGACTCCGGCGAAGAGCACGGCGGCGTCACTCCCGAGCAGGTGCTCGCGGTACGCGAGGCGATCGCGGCCGGTGACCTCGAAAAGGTCGCCGCTCTCGTCGCCGACCTCCACGCCGCCGATGCGGCCTCTCTCATCACCCAGCTCGATGGTGCGCCGCGCTCGACGCTCATCGAGGCGTTGCGCGGACGCCTCGACGCCGAGGTTCTGGCGAGCCTCGAGGGCCGGGTTCAGGAAGAGGTGCTCGAGCAGCTCGGTCCCCAAGAGGTGGCCAGCGCCGTTGCCGAGCTCGAGACTGACGACGCGGTCCACGTACTCGCGGCCCTCGACGACGAAGTGCGCGACGACGTGCTCGAGTCAGTGCCGGCGCTCGAGCGCGGCCAGATCGAGCAGAGCCTTGCATACCCCGAAGAGTCCGCCGGCCGTCTCATGCAGGGCGCGTTCATCGCCATGCCGGAGTTCTGGACGGTCGGCCAGGCGATCGACTACCTGCGCGACGCCGACAACCTGCCCGACGAGTTCTACGAGCTGTTCGTCACCGACCCGCAGCAGCGCCCGCTCGGCACCATCCCGCTCAACCGCTTCCTGAAGGCGAAGCGGAATGTCGCGCTGCGCGACATCATGGACACCGACAAGAAGTTCCTGCCCACGGGCATGGACCAGGAACAGGTCGCCTTCCAGTTCTCGCAGTACGACCTGCCGTCCGCGGGCGTCGTCGATGACGACGGCCGCTTGGTCGGCGTGATCATGATCGACGACGTCGTCGACGTCGTGCGCGAGGAGGTCGAGGAGGATCTGCTCGCTCTGTCAGGCGTCGATGAGGCGGGCTTTGCGCGCTCGGTCGGCGTCACGACGCGGGCACGATTCCCCTGGCTGTTCGCCAATGTACTGACCGCATTCCTGGCGGCGGCGGTGATCGGCTTCTTCGAGGGCACCATCCAGCAGATGGTGGCCGCCGCGGTACTCATGCCGATCGTCGCCAGCATGGGCGGCAACGCCGGCAATCAAACGGTGGCGGTCGCCGTGCGCGCCCTTGCCACCCACTCGCTGACCACAGCCAACGCCGGCCGCATCGTGCTCAACGAGCTGCTCGTCGGCGGCGCCAACGGCATCATCTTCGCGGTGATCGTGGGGATCGTCGGCGGCCTGTGGTTCGGCCGGCCCGGCCTCGGCCTGGTGGTTGGCCTTGCCATGTTCATCAACCTGCTGGCGGGGGCGCTGGCGGGTATTCTCATCCCGCTTGGCCTCGATCGCGCCGGCATCGATCCGGCCGTCTCGTCCAGCGTCTTCGTCACCACGGTGACCGACGTGGTGGGCTTCTTCGCCTTCCTCGGTCTGGTGACGGTGATGCTGCTCTAGAACCGTCTCCGCCGAAGGCGAGCGCAGTACTAGAAGCGTCTGCCGACCAGGATGCTGGCGGAATGTCCGTACGACGTCGTGAGGTTCGACGTGTCCGCCGGCCCAATGATGATCGAAAATCGTCCGTCGACGGCGACATAGCCACCGTTGCGCAGGTCGCGCACCAGGCTCAGGTACGGCGTGATGTCGTTGAACCCGTGATCGCCCGCCTCGAAGTAGGCGAAGTTGTACTTCTTGCTGGCGTAATGGGTCTCGAGTCCGACGAACAGGCTTGCGTTGTCGGCGAGCTTGTTGCCGCGCGCCAATCCGAGCGCACCGTGAATGCCGCCGTGGCTGCCCAGCGCGTACTTGATGTCGGCGTTGAAGCGCCATGCCCCGGCGTAGCGCAACCAGAAGAAGCCGAGCTCTGCGGCTGGTTCGATGTCCTCGGTGTTGCCGAGGGCATCGTCGTCGCTGCGGTCGCGGCCCCAGTCGAAGGTGACGCGCGGCCCCCCGACGGTGGTGTCATTGCGGATCCAATTGTAGCCGACGCCGCGCTGGGTGCTGAAGAAGAAGCGCTCGCGCCACTCGGCATCGACCAGTGGCAGCAGCACGACCTGATCATCACGCGAATACTGGTAGGTGCCGGCGACGCCGATGCCCACCGCAAGATTCACCTTCCAGGGATTGACGGACTGCCAGCGCATGGCGTTCGCCGCCGCCATCAGCTGCTCGTAGTCTTGTGCCGCCGCGGGGGCGGCCGTCAGTGCAACAATCAATGCCAGAAGGAGTGCGCGCATCATTTCACCATCGTCACCACCTCGCCCGCGATGGCGAGCGCCGCCGTCAGGCCTGGTGATTCGATCCCGAATAAGTTGACCAGTCCACGAATACCATGCTGCGCACGCCCCTGGATTACGAAATCCGCCGCAGGCGCGCCGGGCGCCTGGATCTTGGGACGGATGCCGGCGAACGCCGGCTTCAACGTGCCGTCCTTGAGGTCGGGGTAGTAGCGCCGCACCGCCGTGTAGAAGTCTTTGGCCCGCGCCGGATCCACGGTGTAGTCCACTTCCTCAACCCACGCGTCGTCCGGGCCGAAGCGCCCCTTGCCCGCCATGTCGAGGGTGAAGTGGATGCCGAGCCCGTCGCTGCGCGGCGTGGGATAGACGAGGCGGCTGAACGGCGTCGCGCCGCTCAGGGCGAAATACACGCCTTTGTTCAGGTAGCGCTTCGGCACCAGGCTCGCCTGCATGCGCGTGATGCGCTCCGCCACCGACTGCGCATTCAGCCCGGCGGCATTCACCAGGTTGTACGAGCGCAGGACCGTCGGCGTCTTGCCGACGCCCGCCTGGACCTCGAAGCGCGTGCCCATGGCGCGTCCCAAACGGAACGGGGTGCGCAGGACGAACGTCGCGCCCGCCGCCTCTGCGTCGGCCTGCATTGCCAGCATGAGCGCGCGGCTGTCGACGATGCCCGTGCCATGAACGTGCAGCGCGCCGCTGCAACGCAGCGCCGGCTCGAGCTGTTGCGCCTCGGCCGCCGAAAGGAACTCGACCGTACCGGCACCGTTGGCTACGGCGCGCGCGTGCAGGTCATGCAGCATCGGCACCTCGTCGGGAGCCGTCGCCACGATGAGTTTGCCGACCTCTTTGTACGGTACGCGTTTTTCTTGGCAGTACTGGGTGAGAAGCCGGCGGCCGCGCACGCACAGCTGCGCCTTGAGGCTGCTCTTCGGGTGGTACAACCCGGCGTGGATGACTTCGCTGGAGCGCGAGCTCGTGCCGGAACCGACCGTGTCGGCCGCTTCCAGCACCACGACTGTCTGCTTGGCCAATGCGAACTGCCGGGCGATCGCGATCCCCACGACGCCGGCCCCGATGACAATGCAGTCGACTTCTTGGACCAACCGGTCACTCCCAGTCACGCCGTAGGCGTGTCCACCTCGTGTGTCGCGCCGAAGGCGGGCCACTGCAAACTAGTGGTGCGGGAGTGTTATGGGGCCTAAGGGCTGCGGTCAAGCGGCGGGCAGGCCCAAGCTGTGGGTTCTCCTGACCGCGGCAACCTCGGTTTGCGCGCACCGAGGTCGCGGCACACTCGGCTACACTTTGCCTTGAGGACGACGCGGTCCTCCCCACATCCAGTGTGTGGCCATGACCGATAAGAAGCAGGGCGCGCCGCTCGCTCCCACCACGACGCGGGGCGCCGTTGATGCGTTCCTCACCAAGCTTGCCGCGGTGCCCGCGGTGCGCACCGCCGGCCAGCGCGGCCGCTTGCTGTTCGCCCTCGACGCCACCGCCAGCCGCGAGGCGGCGTGGGATCGCGCCTGCCAGATTCAGGGCGAGATGTTCCGCGAGACGTCGGCGCTCGGCGGCCTCGACGTGCAGATGGCGTACTACGGCGGCTTCGGCGACTTTCGCGCCACCGCCTGGGTGTCCGACTCCGCGTCCCTGATCGGCCCGATGACCGGCGTGCACTGCCTCGCCGGCAAGACCCAGATCGCCCGCGTCCTGCGCCACGCCCTCGACGAAGCGAAGGCCGCCAAGGTCAACGCAGTCGTCTTCGTCGGTGACTGCATGGAAGAACACGCCGATGCCCTCGGCGCCCTCGCCGGCGAGCTCGGCGTGCGGGGTGTGCCGGTGTTCGTCTTCCAGGAAGGCCACGACGCGCGCGCCGAAAGCACTTTGCGCCAGATCGCTAAACTCAGCGGCGGCGCCTGGTGCCGCTTCGATGCGTCCTCGGCGTCGCAGCTGCGCGACCTGTTGGGCGCCGTGGCGGTCTACGCGGCCGGTGGCCGCAAGGCGCTTGCCGATTATAGCGCCCGCCGCCAAGGCGACGTGCTCTTGCTCGCCAAGCAGCTCCGGTAGGAAGATCACGGCATGCTGTGGCTCATGCTCGGCGGCCTGGCGCTCGTGCTCCTGCTGCTGACCGCCAACCGACTCGCCACCGTCGATCCGCGCGTCCTCGCCCAGGGCGTGCGCTGGGGCGGCATCGCCGCGCTCGCGGCCGCCTCGTTGTTCTTGCTGCGCTCCGGAAGGCTCGCGTTCTTCTTCCTTCCCGCCCTGCAGCGCTTGTTCCGGCAGATGTTCGCCAACGGTGCGCAGGCGCGCCCCGCTACCCGCACCGGACCGCGCGTCAATGAATCGATCGTCGAGACCCGCACCGTGCGCATGCGCCTCGACCACGCCACCGACACCCTCGACGGCGACGTTCTCGCGGGCCGCTTCTCTGGCCGCCGTCTCGGCGAGCTCGCGGTGCCCGATGTGCTGTTCCTGCTCGACGAATGCCGTACAGCCGACGTCGAGTCCGTCGCGCTCCTTGAAGCCTATCTCGACCGCCGTGAACCGGATTGGCGCGACGCCGCCCGCGACGGGGGCGCCGCAACCGCGCCCCGTAACACATCCGTCATGCCGCGCGAGGACGCACTCGACGTACTGGGGCTGGAGGAGGGCGCCACGCCCGATGACATCCGCGCTGCGCACCATCGCCTGATGAAGCGCCTGCATCCCGATCAGGGCGGCACCACCTTCCTTGCCACCCAGGTCAACCAGGCAAAAGACGTACTCTTGCGCGGGTAACGCACCGGCCCGCCTACGGCAACGGCCTGCCCCGCCTTTGCCTTGCCTGCCTGCCGGGGCCATGGCATGACAGGGACATCGTGGCGTCTCTCCCCAAGACCGTGCGCAAGGCCGTATTCCCCGTGGGTGGCCTCGGCACTCGCTTTCTGCCGGCGACCAAGGCGCAGCCCAAGGAAATGCTGCCGGTCGTGGACAAGCCGCTCATCCACTACGCGGTGGAAGAGGCGCGCGCCGCCGGCATCGAGCAATTCATCTTCATCACCGGCCGCGGTAAGACCGCGATCGCCGACCATTTCGACGTCTCCTACGAGCTCAAGCACCAGATGCAGGGGCGCGGCAAGGAGAGCGGCGCCATCGAAGATTGGCTGCCCGGCCCCGGCCAGGTGTGCTTCACGCGTCAGCAGGAGCCGCTCGGTCTCGGCCATGCGGTGTGGTGCGCGCGCCACCTGGTCGGCGACGAGCCGTTCGCCGTCCTGCTTGCCGACGACCTCATGCTCGGCGAGCCCGCCTGCCTGAAGCAGATGGTCGATGCATACGAGCACGTCGGCGGCAACCTCGTGTGCGTCGAGAACGTGCCGCCCGCGTTCACGTCACGCTACGGCATCCTCGACATCGCCGAAGAGAACGGCAAGCTCGTGCGCGCCAAGGGCATCGTCGAGAAGCCGAAGCCCGCCCAGGCTCCGTCGACCCTCGGCGTGGTCGGCCGCTATATTCTGCATCCCGACATCTTCGGCGTCCTGGAAAGGGTCGAGCGCGGTGCCGGTGGCGAGATCCAGCTCACTGATGGGCTGTCCAAGATGATCGGCAAGGTGCCGTTCCATGGCCTGCGCTGCGATGCGCGCCGCTTCGACTGCGGTGACAAGGCCGGCTTCGTCGTCGCCAACGTCGCCTTCGCATTGGAGCGCGACGACATGCGTGACGAAGTCTACGAGCAACTCGAAGCCCTGATCGATGTTCACCGTCCGTCCCGCAAGGCCGCCAGCTAGGCCAACCGGCGCCAACCTAGAAAGATTGCCCGTATGCGTATCGCCATGATCGGCACCGGCTACGTCGGACTGGTGTCCGGCGCGTGCTTCTCCGAGTTCGGCTACCACGTCACCTGCGTGGACAAGGACGAACGCAAGATCACGGCGCTCAAGGCCGGCAAGATGCCGATCTACGAACCGGGCCTGGAAGACCTCGTCGGCAACAACGTGCGCGGTGGCCGCCTCGAGTTCACCACTGACCTCGCTGGACCGGTCGCCAAGGCGGACGCGGTCTTTATCGCCGTCGGCACGCCGACCGATCGGCGCGGCGAGGGCTACGCCGACCTCACCTACGTATTCGCCGCCGCCGAAGAGATCGCCCAGAGCTTGGGCGACTACACGGTGGTCGTGACCAAGTCGACGGTGCCGGTCGGCACCGGCCGCAAGGTCCACAAGATCATCTCCGAGAAGGCGCCGCGCGCCGACTTCGACGTGGCGAGCAATCCGGAGTTCCTGCGCGAAGGTGCGGCCATCAACGACTTCATGCGTCCCGATCGCGTCGTCGTCGGCGCCGAGACCGACCGCGCACGCGCCGTGCTGCGCGACCTCTACCGGCCGCTGTTCCTCAACGAGACGCCGGTCCTCATGATGTCGCTGGAGACGGCGGAGCTCACCAAGTACGCGGCGAACGCATTCCTCGCCACCAAGATCACCTTCATCAACGAGATCGCCGACCTGTGCGAGGCGACCGGCGCCGACGTGCAAGAGGTCGCGCGCGGCATCGGCCTCGACGGCCGCATCGGCAAGAAGTTCCTGCACGCCGGGCCCGGCTACGGCGGCAGCTGCTTCCCCAAGGACACCCTGGCGCTCGTGCACCAGGGCAAGGAAGCGAACGCTCGCCAGCGCATCGTCGAGACCGTCGTCGCCGTGAACGACGAGCGCAAGCTGCAGATGGCCGATCGTATCATCGCAGCGATGGGCGGCAGCGTCGCAGGCAAGACCATCGCCGTGCTCGGCCTCACCTTCAAGCCGAACACCGACGACATGCGCGACGCCCCGAGCCTCGCCATCGTTCCGATCCTCGAAAAGGCCGGCGCCACCGTGCGCGCCTTCGATCCGGAGGGCATGACCGAGGCCAAGCATCACCTGAAGGGCGTCACCTTCTGCGACAACGCCTACGACACGATGCAGGACGCGGACGCGATCGTGATCCTCACCGAGTGGAACGAGTTCCGCAGCCTCGACCTCGCGCGCGCCAAGGCGCTGCTGCGCGCGCCGGTGCTCATCGATCTGCGCAATATCTACCGGCCGGAGGACGTCGTCGCAGCCGGCTTCTCGTACACCTCGGTCGGCCGCCGCTCGGTGAGTCCGCCCCAAGCTTCTGCACGCCGGCCGCGCAGCGTCTCGGCCGTAGGCTGACGATCCGCGCCGCGCCATGCCGCCGGACGAATGGGGTCAGGGCTGGTCGGGTGAGCGCGCCATCAGCATCGCCGAGAAATCGCGCGTAGCACTCGCCGAGTACGCCGGCATTCCGATCGCCTTCCAGGTCCGCAGCGTTCTTGACGTCGGCAGCACCGCCGGCCGCTTCGCCCTGACCGAGCGCCTGCTCGTGCCGACCATCGTCAAGAACTACGACATGGCGGCAGGCGAGGGACCCAACCGCTGGTCCACCACGTTCGACCTGTCGCGCTGGAGCTTCCTGGTCGCGCGCTCCGACCCAACCTTACGGCCGGTGCGCTTCGGTGAGATACAAGGGTAGGGGTGAGGGCAATAGAATCGTTGTGCCCTCGCAACTCCTCGTGACTTGACCAAATCTCCGCGCGATTTCCGCGTCAAGCGCTCACGCGAATCTTTCCGCATCGGCTCGCTGCGCTGCGTCTCACGCGCCATCTCATTCGCATGCGACTCGTCGGCAAGCGCTGGATGAAGGAGGGCAGCAATCCGGACTCGGTCCGCGTAATCCCGCGTTCTTTACGCGGCGCGCGCGAACCCACCAGCGCTCGGAGGCAGCGCCGCATACTTCCGTACCCTTACGGGGAGCACACCACAGGCGGTGCGCGCGTAGCCGCGCTATTTCGCCGGCGCCGCTTCCTTCGGGCGCAACATGCGCGCGATCTCGTTGAGCGTATCGCCGAAGCCAGGAACGCCCGCGGCCGCGACAGCGGTCGCGGCGCCCGGCGCCGTCCTCGGCGCCACCAGCGCCAGGTCGTTGGCCTGGCCGGCCGGCGAGATCGTCACGCAGCCCATGCCCTTCTGCTCGAGCAGGCGGCACGCGTTGCGCGCCTCGGTCAACGTCAGCTGGCCGATGCGCACGCGGTGCATCTCGCCCTTGGCGTCGGGCAGCACCATCGGCGCCGGATTCTTGAGGGTGTCCACTACGACCGCGGCGACCTGGGCGAGGCGCTTCGCGGCGTCGTCGTAAATCTTGTAGGCGCCGGCCTGGATTGCCCAGCCGGTCGGCTCGGGTGCCCCGGCAGCCTTCGCGACCGTCGGCGCGGTTGGCCTGGCGGCGGCGGGCTTGGTCGGCGTGGGAGCGGCCGCGGCCGGCGGCTTGCTCATGGCGAGCGGGGCGGCGGCGGGCTGCTTCGGCTGCTTGGTGTAGTCGAGCGTGGCGATGCGGTTGAAGGCCATGTCGAACAGGCCGGTCATCTCGCGATCGCGCGCGGCGGCGGTCTTGCCCCCCATGACGACGCCGACGAGGCGCGTGTTGCCACGCACCACGGAGGCGGCGAGGTTGAAGCCGGACGCGTCGATGTAGCCGGTCTTGAGGCCGTCGACGCCCGCGTAGCGTCCCAGCAACCCGTTGTGGTTGGTGTGGGTCGTGCCCTTGTAGGTGAAGCTTGGCGTCGAGAAGTACGGATACTGCTTCGGGTAGTCGCGCATCAGCGCCATGCCGAGCCGCGCCACGTCGCGCGCCGTCGTGTACTGCTGGCTGTGGAAGAGGCCCGACGAGTTGCGGAAGCTGGTGCTGTTCATGCCCAGCTGCTTGGCCTTGGCCGTCATCTTCGCGGCGAACTGCTCTTCGGTGCCGCCGATCGCCTCGGACAGCACCATGGCGACGTCGTTGGCCGACTTGGTCACCAGGCCGCGAATGGCCTCCTCGACGGTGATGGTCTGACCCGCCTGCAGGTAAAGCTTGGACGCCGGCTGGATCGAGGCGCGGCGGGAAATGGTCAGGGTCTGGCTGAGCTTGAGGCGGCCCGTCTCGAGCGCCTCGAAGGTCAGGTACAGCGTCATCAGCTTGGCGAGCGACGCCGGCGACGTCGTCACGTCGGGGTTCGAGGAATACAGCACCTCACCCGTGACCGCGTTCATCACCAGCGCTGCCTGGGCAGCGGCGCGGGCCTCGACCGTCGAGAAGGCACACAGCGTTACAAGAGCGATGACCGCGATACGCAGCGGCCGGAATCGTGGAATCGGCACCCGTCCGTCATCCCCCTGGTGCGCCCTCGCAGGCGAAAACGCACCATTTTCAAGCAGCTACGCGCTGGCTGAATCTTAGCGGCGCTGAGTCCCGGAGGTAAAGCACGACTTCTCCGAAACCCATCGCGGCCGACCATTCGCCGGCCCTGGAAGAGTGCCAGCCGTTGGCTAACGGCACGTGAATGGGCTGCGGGGGTCGCGGCGCCACCCCAGCTTGTGGGGCCGGGTACGGGGAGGGTACTCTCGGAAAGCGGCCCAAACCTTGGCTCGGGCGCTTCACGGGACCTTAATCCGGTCGGTGTTAGTTCTTAAGGGCGATCCTGGCCATCCGGACGGGGCAACTGGATCGCGGGGCCGGACATCCTACATTTGAGGCCTAATAGTCAGCATGGCGCGCAGACCGGAAAGGCCAGACGGCACCAACACCCCCAATGTGGGTCTCGCGACTCGGACTCGCCCCAAAACCAAGAAGCCGGACATGTACAAGGTCCTGCTTCTCAATGACGATTACACCCCGATGGAGTTCGTCGTTCAGGTGATCCAGGATGTGTTCCATCGGGACCGGGAGACGGCGACCCGGATCATGCTCCACGTGCACCAGAAGGGGGTGGGCGTGTGTGGCGTGTACACCTACGAGGTCGCCGAGACCAAGGTCGCCCGGGTCGTAGAGCTCGCCCGCCAGCATCAGCATCCCCTTCAGTGCACCATGGAGAGAGAGTAGTGCCCGGTTTCTCGAGCCATCTGGAACGCAGCCTGCATCGCGCGCTGACGCTCGCCAACGAGCGTCACCACGAGTACGCGACTTTGGAGCACCTGCTGCTCGCCCTGACCGAAGATCAGGACGCGCTGGCGGTCCTCAACGCGTGCAACGTCGAAGTCGATGCCCTGCGCCGCGAGCTCACCGGCTACCTCGACGAGCAGGTTCCGAACCTCGTCGTCGACAGTGTCGAAGAGGCCCGCCCCACCGCCGGTTTCCAGCGCGTCATTCAGCGCGCCCTCATCCACGTGCAAAGCTCCGGCCGCGAGGAAGTGACCGGCGCCAACGTCCTCGTCGCCATCTTCTCCGAGCGCGAGTCGCACGCCGTCTACTTCCTGCAGCAGCAGGACATGACGCGCCTCGACGCCGTCAGCTACATCTCCCATGGCATCGCCAAGGCGCCGGGCGCGACCGAGGAACGCCGCGTGCGCGGCGCCACCGACGAGGAGCAGGAGGAGCCGTCCGGCCGCAAGGGCCCCGAGGCGCTGTCCGCCTATTGCGTCGACCTCAACCGCAAGGCCGCCGCCGGCAAGATCGATCCGCTCATCGGCCGCGAAGCCGAGGTCGACCGCACGATTCAGGTTCTTTGCCGCCGCTCCAAGAACAACCCGCTGTACGTCGGCGACGCCGGCGTCGGCAAGACCGCCATCGCCGAAGGCTTGGCGTTGCGAATCGTCGAGGGCAACGTGCCCGAGGTGCTGAAGGACGCGCGCATCTTCAGCCTCGACATGGGCTCGCTGCTCGCCGGGACGCGCTATCGCGGCGATTTCGAGGAGCGCGTGAAGGCCGTTCTCACCGAGCTCGAGAACGACGAGGACGCCATCCTCTTCATCGACGAGATCCACACCATCATCGGTGCCGGCGCGACGTCGGGCGGTGCTATGGACGCGTCGAACCTGCTGAAGCCGGCGCTCGCCAACGGCGCGCTGCGCTGCATCGGCTCGACCACCTACAAGGAATACCGCACGATCTTCGAGAAGGACCGCGCGCTGGCGCGCCGCTTCCAGAAGATCGACGTCGCCGAGCCGTCCATCGAGGACGCGGTGAAAATCCTGCGCGGCCTCAAGCCGTACTTCGAGGATTTTCACAAGGTGCGCTATACGGCCGACGCCATCCGCACGGCCGTGGAGCTTTCCGCGCGCTACATCAACGATCGCAAGCTGCCCGATAAGGCGATCGACGTCATCGACGAGGTCGGTGCCGCCGAGATGCTCAAGCCCGAAGGCAAGCGCCGCAAGGTCATCAGCGTTCGAGAGGTCGAGGCGGTGGTCGCCAAGATGGCGCGCATCCCGCCCAAGGCCGTCAGCCGCGACGACAAGCAGGTGCTGCGCAACTTGGAGCGCGACCTCAAGGCCGTCGTGTTCGGCCAGGACAAGGCCATCGAGGCGCTCGCCTCGTCGATCAAGCTCGCCCGCGCCGGCTTGCGCGAGCCGGAGAAGCCCATCGGCAACTACCTGTTCTCCGGCCCCACCGGCGTCGGCAAGACCGAGGTCGCACGTCAATTGGCATTGACCCTGGGCGTCGAGCTGATCCGCTTCGACATGTCCGAGTACATGGAGCGCCACTCGGTTTCGCGCCTCATCGGCGCGCCGCCGGGCTACGTCGGTTTCGACCAGGGCGGGCTGTTGACCGACCAGGTCGATCAGCATCCCCACGCCGTGCTGCTGCTCGACGAGATCGAGAAGGCGCACCAGGACGTGTTCAACCTCCTGCTGCAGGTGATGGACCACGGCAAGCTCACCGACAACAACGGCAAGTCGGTGGATTTCCGCAACATCATCCTGATCATGACGACCAACGCCGGCGCTTCCGAGTTGCACAAGCAGGGTATCGGCTTCGGCCGTGGCATCAAGTCCGACGAGGACCAGGAAGCGATCAACCGCCTGTTCACGCCGGAGTTCCGCAACCGTCTCGACTCGATCATCGCCTTCGGGTCGCTCGAGCCCGAGGTCGTCGCCCGCGTCGTCGACAAGTTCGTGCTCCAGCTGGAAGCCCAGCTGCAGGATCGCAACGTGTCGATTCAGATGTCCGACGAGGCGCGCGCTTGGATCGCCAAGAAGGGCTTCGACAAGCTGTTCGGTGCGCGCCCGATGTCGCGCTTCATCCAGGAGCACATCAAGAAGCCCCTGGCCGAGGAGCTATTGTTCGGCAAGCTCGAAAAGGGCGGCCACGTCGTCATCACGCTGGTCGACGACAAGCTCGCCTTCGAACTCACCGCCGAGACGAACCCGAAGAAGCCCGACTCGGAAGAGGACGACGCCGGCGAGGACAAAGTCCCCGCGCTGGTGCATTAGCACCCAGCCATTGCTGCTTAAGGAAAGCCCGCCGCACCCCGGCGGGCTTTCTCATTGGCCTCAACGCGGATGATCGACCAGGTTGGCTCGCACGATGCGCTGGCGGAAGCCGAACACCATGGGATCGTCGGGATCGACGACGACCTCGACCCAATGGTGGCCCGGCGTCCCGAAGGTCTGCACGCGTGTGAACATCTCAAGCGGAAACCCGTTCCAGCCGGCTAGTGGTTTGTCGATGATGAACTGGTGCGTGTCGCCGTGCACCATCACGACGGGCTTGCCGAACGCCAGCACGCCTTCGATCAGGCCGTCATACAACGCGTTGGTGATGCCCTGGTTGCGGCCGTTGAACATGTTGGCGTGCATGACGAGCATGAGGCCGCGGCTGTTGCGTTCCGTTGCCTGTGCGAATGCGTGGGCAAGCCAGGCGACGACGGCTTCGTCACGTGCGTCGTGTTCTGGCTGGCCCCGGTTGTTATTGCTGCCGACCACGTGCAGGGTGGCGAAGGTGACGTCACCGAAGTGCCACAGCGCGTTCTCCACGTAGCGCCAGAACCTCGCGTCGACGTCGCTCTGACGGGTCAGTTGCAGCGTGCGCTGCCCGAGGCTGCGGTCGTTGTCGAAGAACATCTCGCGGATGCTCGCCAAGCGCGCCAGGGGATCGTCGTAGAAGCGGCAGTCCGTCCACTCGTTGTCGCCGGGGGTGTAGATCAAGGGGTGCGCCGAGGTCTGAAGCTGGCGCAAGCGGGTCCTCAGCCCGGCATCGGAGCACAGGTCGCCCCCGGCGCCGAGGTCGCCGTCGTGAATGACAAACGCAAGGTCCTGCGCGTTGATTTCCGCTAGCACGTTGGCGTACTGCCGCTCGTGCGGCACGGCAAAGTTGGTCTCGCTGTAGCCAAGGTCGCCGATGAGTGCCAGTCGAAATCGCACCGGCTGCGCCGTGGCAGACGCGGCGCCCAGCAGCGTGATCGCCACCAGCCAAGCGAATCGATACATCGGTGTACCCCCCGCAGGCTCAGAATAGCACGTACGCGCGTTCGATCACTCGCGGGCGCCCGACGGATGCGATACTGCCCGGGAGAGCGAGGAGGCAACCATGAGCGCACTGCGGCGAGGGTCTCTGGGCACCGGCGTGCCTGCGAATTTTTCCGGCGAGCAGTTCACGACGTTGATCGACGCTTCCGGCGCCCGCATCGAGCGTATCGTCTCCCTCGGCCACGTCACCGAGCCCGGCCGCTGGTACGACCAGGATCGCCACGAGTGGGTGCTGGTGGTGCACGGCGCCGCGCGCCTCCAATTTGAAGGCAAGGCGGAGTCGATCACGCTGCGCGGCGGCGACTACGTCGACATCCCTGCCCATTGCCGCCATCGCGTCGAATGGACTGACCCGCAGGTCCCAACCGTATGGGTCGCCGTCCACTACGCTTGACGGCGCGACGCGGCAGCTAGCGCACCTCGAAACGCACCGGGATGACGAACTGCGTATCGGTGCGGCCGATCGCGTCGAGGGCCGGGTAAGGCGCTGCCTTGCGCACCGCCTCCAGCGCAGCCTGCACGAGTAGCCGCGGCTCCGCCTGCGCCGCTTCGATCGCCACAATTTCGCCGCGCGCATTCAGCGAGACGCGCACCTCGATCGTGCCCTGCTCGCGCCGCCGCAGCGCCTGTGCCGGATATTGCTTCACCGCGTCGACCTTGCGATTGATGGCGAGCGCGTACTGCGCGATTGCGTCGGCCGTCACTGTCCCTGCCTGCGCGGCGATGGCCGGCTGCGCGACTGGTGCGGGAGCAGACGCAGCCGGCGCCTCCACGGCGGCAGCTGGAGGCGACGGCGGCGCCGCAACGAGTGCCGGCTCGGGTGTCGGTTCCGGCTCCCGCAGCGGCTCGCGTTCCGGTGGGGGTAGCTCCGGTGGCGGTGGAACTGCGACGGCGACGGGCTCCGGCGGCGGTGGCTCCTCGACGACGACCGGCTCCGGCTCCCACACAGGTTCGGGCTCCGGCAAGAGCGGCGGTTCATGTTCCGGCGGCGGGACCTCGGCGATGCGCGGTTCTTCTGGCGCTGGCTCGGGCGGTGGCGGCGGCTCCGGAATGACGACGGCCTCCGGCAGCGGCTCTGCCTCGGGCGGAGGAGGTTCTGGCATGAACTCCGGCGGTGGTGGCAGAGGCTCGGGTGCGGGTTCTGGGGGGTGGGCCGGTGGGGGCGGGAGTGGCAGTGGCCCCGCCACGGGTTCCCGAACGGGCTCAGGCGCCGGTGCTGCGAAGGGCGGCGGGGTGGCCGCGACGGCGGGCGCTGCGGAGACTTCGGGTACGGCGAGGGCGATTTCCTCGACCAGATCGACCGCAATCGCGTCTGGCGGGCTCTCCACCGGCCGCAGCCATTCGGGCAGGCCGAAGTACATCACGGCCACCACGATGGCGTGCGCGCCAAGCGAAAAGACGAACGGACCCCGCATGGTGCCTATCGGCACCAAGACGGAGTCCGGCCGTCGTCAACGCTGGCTCGCTCGGAGCGAAGCCTGGTCTTGGCGTGCACGGTCCCCTCCCACTGGGCCGAAGTTCGCCATCCCGAAAAGCGTCACACCGCGGGGTGTCGCACGCCCCGCGGTGTGTGTGCGCCGAATGCTGCTAAGCGGATCCCTTAGAAACGAACCTTGAGCCCGACCGAGAAGGTGCGCGGTGCTCCCGGTCCCAACATGCGGGGATCTTCGGCGCCCGGTGCCTCGGCCAGATCGACCTCGTCGACCTCGCCGAAAATGCCGAACGTCTCGTACTCGGCGTCGAACACGTTATCTACCTTGGCGAACAGGTCGATCGAGTCCCGCACGCGGTAGCGCGTGTGCAGGTTGATGGTCTGGAACGCCGGCACCGGTGGGGAGAGGTTGGCCTCGTCGCCACGGAAGTACTGGCTCGACACTCCGTTGAGCGTGCCGCCGACGACCCACGCGCGGGTCACGTCGAAGTCGGCGCCCAGCTTGAAGTTGTGGCGCGGCAGCAGCGGGATCTTGTCGCCCGCCTCGACGTTGATCTCGTTGTCGTCGGCGAACGGATTGTTCGGGCTGTTGATCGTCATGGCCGACTGGAACGTCGCATCCAGGAGCGAGTAGTTGGCGAAAGTGGTCAGGCGCCCGAACTTCGCGCGCACGCCCATCTCGACGCCCTGCCGGCGCGTCTCGCCGACATTCTGGAAGAAGCCCGACTGCGTGCCGGGCCCGCTCGAGATGAACATGATGTCGTCGTAGCTGGTGGTGCGGAACAGCGCGCCATTCCAGTCCCAGCGGCCGGTCGTGCCGCGCGCCCCGATTTCGAAGGTCTTGCTGACGACCTGCGATAGCGGCGGATCGGCGACGAAGGCGTTCGGGAAGCGGCACGGATCATCCTCGTCCGCGCAGGTCAGTTCCGCGGCGGTCGGCGCGCGGTTGGCCTCGGAGTAGCTCAGCGACAGCGCTGCGCCCGGCCGGAAGGCGTAGGTGATGCCGGCAGCGGGGTTGAGGCGGCGGAAGGTGTGGTTGCCGTTGAGGTCCTCGCCGACGCGGTCGGCGATGTTGACCTTCGCCTCGTTGTAGCGAGCAGCGAGGTTCAGATCGAGGCGGTTGGTGAGCTCGATGGTGTCGACCAGGAACACGCCGTAGTAGGTCGTGTCCGTCTCGGCGCGCACCAGCGTCTCTCCGACCAATACGCCGTCGCCGATGGCGAAGCGCCGCTCGTCGAGGGCGCCGAGCTCCGTCTCCGAGTGGAACTTGGTGCGGCCGGCGTCCCAGCTGCCGCCGAAGATGATGCGATTCTCGCGGCCGCCGAGCATGCCTTCCCACGTCGTCTGCAGGCCGACGCCATACGACGTCGTGCGCGTGCCGGAGTAATTGAGCACGCCACTCTCGCGCGCTTCCGAGGCAAGGATGCGCTCGCCGTTCTCGTCGAGGGCGATCTCCTCGTCGGCGTCGCCGGCGTCCTCGCACATGAAATCGTCGGGATCATCCGGCGCCAGTGTCGCGGCATCGGTTTCGCCGACGTTGGTGCCTTGGCACTCCTCGAACTCCGAGGCGTCGCCGTTGAGCGTGTCGCGCAGCATGCGGCGCAGATTGGCGACGAACTGCAGCGACAGCCTGTCGCTCAAGAAGTAGTTGCCGTTGAGGCTCAGCATGCCGAGCGTATTCTTCGTCTCGTCGGGAGCCGTGAAGATCGACTGCCGGCGCGCCGCCAACAGCTCGATCGGCGCCGCGCCATTGCCGACCAGGGTGTTCTGTGCCCCGGTGAAGTTCAACGACAGGTCGAGCTTGTCACCGCGATGGCTGAAGTCGCCATAGAAGCGGCGCAACTCCGACGGCGACAAGTCGCGCCAGCCGTCCTCGTTGATGGCGTCGGCAGCAAAATAGAACGCGCTGTTGCGGCTCTCGTTGCCGTGCTCGATCGAGAGCTTGCGGCGGCCCCACTGGCCCACCTCGGCGCCCGCCTGAGTGCCTTTGAACTCAAAGCCATCCTTCATGTCGAGGGACAGCGCGCCGCCCAGAGCGTTGAGGCCGTACACCGCGTTCCAGCCGCCCGGCACCACGTTGAGCTGTCCGATGGCGGTGTCCGGGATCAAGTCCCAGTTCACCGTGTCGCCGAACACCTCGTTGATGCGCACGCCGTTCTGGTAGACCGCGAGGCCCTGGCTGTTGCCGAGTAGCGGCGACGCCGTATAGCCGCGGAACTGGATGTCGGGCTGATAGGGATTGTTCTGCGCCGCATTGACGGTGACGTTCGGCACCTGGGTGATCAGCGTTTCGGCGATACCATTGGTCGGCGGCACGGCCGCGTCGTTGGGGTTCACAACCTGGACGTTGGTCGGGATCTTGTTGCGCTCGACAGCGCCACCCAGGATCGGCGTAGCGCCGATGACTTCCACCTCCGGTACCGCGATCGGCGCTTGTTGCGCAAAAGCAGTTGTGTGCATCGCCAAGGTCGCCAGCATGGTGCCTGCGGCCAACACAACCTTCGTATGCAGATGGACTCTACGCATATTCCCCCTCCTTGCGCGGCAGCGCCGCGACCACTACGCGGCCGCGCGAGAACACGTGCGTTTGTCGCGCACCCGCCTCCCCCGGCAGAGGTTGCACATGGCAACGATCGTGCCATCGGCGATCGGCCGCGAATTCCGCAGGAATCCGCCGGTTGGTTGCCGCCGTGGTGCCGGCGCAGGAGCCAAACGGTGGCTGCTGCAGCCGTTCATGGTTGGAAAGAGAAGGGCCGCCGGATCGTGCGCAATCCGGCGGCCCCAGTCCTCAGGGTTTCATCCGATCCTCGGGCAACGCAGGTGGAACGAGGTGCGCCGGTGGTCGGGGGGAGGAACCCAGGCGTCCTTCGCAAGCGACGTGCCAACGCGCACGCCGCGCGAAACCGCGACTCCGCGCGACGGCATCTCGTGCGGAGCGGCTACCACTGCGACCGGTTGGCTATTAGAAGCCGCGCGGCATGCCGACCGCTTCGAATGCTTCTGCGAGCGCGTCCAGGCAATCCGGCCAGTCGCGCTTGCCGCGGGCCTCGATCGCCTCGTCGAGCTCTTCCTCGGCGTCCGTGCGCGCGTTCGCCGCCGCCGTGGCTGCGCCGCCGCCAGGTTGCAGCGCTGCCTGCAGCCGCGCGATGTTCGACGTACAAGCCGCCTCCGGGTTGGCGACGTTGGCGAAGTCGTCGTCGCCGCTGCACCCCGTCACGCTCAATGCCAGAACGCCGGTGAAGGCCAGGTTCTTCGCCAGCGAAAGCACCCTCGTCGTTGCCATGGCAGCTCTCCCGTCAGTGGTTGGTGGGCTCATCGTACCGCCGCCGGTAGTCGTCCGGCCGCAGGCCGTATTTCTCGGCGCGGTACCGCAGAGCCATGCGCGTGATCCCGAGTTGACGCGCCGCCAGCGATGCATTGCCGTTGGTCTCGATCAGTGCCGCCTCGATCAAATCGCGCTCGGCGTCGAGCAGGTTGCGCACAGGCCCCGCACCGGATGCTGCCACCGGCATCCGTGGAGAGGGCGCACTCGGCCGCGCCGGCGCAGAGAACGCGAAGGACGCGGCGGCAATACCCTCAGGGCCCGCCAGAAGCGCTGCGCGCTCGATTACGTTCTTGAGCTCGCGCACGTTGCCCGGCCATGCGTACTCGGCCAGGGCGGCAAGGGCCGCGTCTTCCACACGCGGCGTTGGCCGCCCGTAGGAGCGCGACGTCGCTTCCAGGAAGTGGTGGGCGAGGAGTGGGACATCTTCGCGGTGCTGACGCAGGGGCGGCAGGGCGATGCCGAGGACGTTGAGCCGGTAGAACAGGTCGTCGCGGAACGCGCCGCGCGCCACCATGGCCGGCAGGTCGCGGTTGGTTGCGGCTATGAAGCGGGCCGGCACCGGCACTTCCCGCGTGCTGCCGACGCGGCGCACCTGGCGCCGTTCCAGCACATTGAGGAGCTTCGACTGCATGTCGAGCGGCAGCTCGCCGATCTCGTCAAGGAACACGGTGCCGTCCTCGGCGGCTTCGATCAGGCCGGCGCGCGCGGCGTGTGCGCTTGTGAACGCGCCGCGCGCGTGTCCGAATAGCTCCGCTTCCATGATCTCGCCCGGCAGCGACGCGCAGTCCACGTGGACGAAGGGGCGGTCGCGGCGCGGTCCGCGGCGATGCACCAGGCGTGCGACGACGTCCTTGCCGGTCCCGGTCTCGCCCAGGATGAGGACGTTGGGGGGACGGTCGCCGCCGACCGCGGCGACGTTGTCGATCTGCGTGCGCACATCGCGGATGGCGCGCGAGTCGCCGATCAGCTGACCGTGTGACTCGCTGCGCGATTCGCGGGTGCGCGAATAGCGCAGGCGCACGCGCAGCCGTTCCGACTGCATCGCCTTGTCGAGGGTGATGAGGAGCTCCTCGAGATCGATGGGCTTCTTGAGGTAGTCGGCGGCGCCCGCTTGCATTGCCTTCACCGCCTGCCCGACGTCCCCGTATGCGGTCATGACCAGTACGGTCGGTGCAGGTTCCTGCTCGATCAGCTTGCTGAGCAGCTCCAGCCCGTCGCCGTCAGGAAGGCGCATGTCGAGCAGCACCACCTCTGGTGGCCGCGCTGCGTGCTCCTTCAGGATCGACCTGGCTTCGGCGACGGTGGTGGCGACGAGGGGGCTGTGGCCAGCCCGCGTCAGTGTCGTGGCGATGGCGCGCGCGAACACCGCCTCGTCGTCGACAATGAGGATGCGCCAGCCCCCGGAGCCGGGCGCGGGCGCGCTTTCGCCGCCCTCTGCCTCACTAGCCCCCGAAGAATCCACGCGCACCCTGGACCATTACCTTTTCCGATAGCAGCCATAGGCAAGCCACATGCCAGCGCGACCGTGGCCCCGCGGAAACATGTTTCCCCCGAAAAACTGCGCCATTTCCCGTGGTTCGAGCTTGGTCTTGAGGGCTCCGCATGGTGGTTGGTAGTTGTCGCAGCCACCAGGGTCGCGCGTTCGTTGTAGAGTTGTCTGATGGGGTGCCTTGGGGAGGGACCAATGCGACGCGTAGTTTGGATGGCGCTGGGGATCACGAGCGCCGTGTTTGCGTGGGCGATGCAGAGCGCCGCGACCGGTGGCGGCGGTGACGACGACCTCGCGTTCTGCTCCGCACAGATCGAGCGACTCCAGGCAGCCATCGCCGCCGGGGTCGAGGACCTGAATGCGCGTGCGCGCGCCGAGGACGAGCTCGACGAAGCGCTGGAAGCGAAAGCGGAAGAAGAAGTTGAGGATTGCGTCGATGCGCTCGAAGAGGCGTTCGCGGCCATCGGCCTGTCGCTGCGCGGACCCGATCCCGCCGCGGTGCGTGCCGCCGCGGTCGAGGCGGGCTTGGCGCCACTCTCCACCGTGGCGATCCTCAAGCCCCTGGATCTCAACGACTACATTCGTCCCGGCATGGAGCAGGTCGCCGTGCAGCTCGGCAAGGCGCTGTTCTGGGACATGCAGGTCGGCAGCGACGGCAAGGCATGCGGCTCATGCCACTTCCACGCCGGCGCAGACAACCGCCTGAAGAACCAGGTCAATCCCGGCACCAAGGCCAACGACACGAAGTTCGGCGTGACGATCACCGACGCCGGCAAGGCCAAGGGCCTGACGGCGCCGGCGTTCGGACCGAACTACGTGCTGAAGGCCGAGGACTTTCCGCTGCGCATGTTCGCCGACGCGGAAGAGCCCAACTACAACAAGCGAGTCCTCTTGCGCGATACCAACGACGTGATCTCGTCGCAAGGTGTCATGAAGTGGCGCTATGACGGTATCGAGGCGGGTGCCGCCCGCGACCTTGGCACTCCTCTGCCCGACGACGTCTTCGCCGTGCACGGCGTCAACACGCGCCGCGTCGAGCCGCGCCATACGCCGACCATGATCAACGCAGTGTTCAATTCAGAGCAGTTCTGGGATGGGCGCGCCCAGAACTTCTTCAACGGCGTCAATCCGTTCGGCCGCCTCGACCGCAACGCCAGGATTCTCGTTGTCGAGAACGGCATGGTGGTCGAACGCCAGCTCGTCATGGAGCGGGCCAGCTTGGCCTCCCAGGCGGTTGGCCCGCCGTTGTCGGAGGACGAGATGTCCTACACGGCGCGCTCGTTCCCGGACCTCGGCAAGAAGCTCTTGGCCCTCCGCCCGCTCGCGACCCAAGAAGTGCACCCCCAGGACAGCGTGCTCGGACCGCTGTCGCGCGCCATCAACGGTCAACTTGGCCTGACCACGGCAAGCTACACCGATTTGGTGCGCGCCGTGTTCCAGCCGCTGGTGTGGGAGTCCACCCAGCTCGTCACCTTCGAAGGCGACGTACGCAGCGTGCGCACGGCCGCACAGGTCCCGGCCGGCGCCAAGGCATACAGCCTGATGGAGGCGAACTTCGCGCTCATCTTCGGTCTCGCCATTCAGATGTACGAGACGACGCTAATCTCCGATCAGACACCGTTCGACGCGTTCCTCGCCGGCGACGACAAAGCGCTCGATGCCGACCAGCTCGTCGGTCTGCTGACCTTCATCAATCGCGGCACCGCGGAGCAGAAAGCCAACCCCATCTTCCAGGGCGTGCGCCAGGGCAACTGCGTCGCGTGCCACGTTGGGCCGGAGCTCACGCAGGCGAGCAACACATTCATGGGCCGCGGCATCCACCTCTCGGACCAGCCAGCGGCTATGGTCGATGGCCGTCTGGTGGTGGGTACCGGCCAGGGCGCGCTGTTGCTCGATCGTGGCTTCTCCAACATCGGCGTGCGGCCGACGGCCGAGGACATCGGCCACGGCGGCGCCGAGTTCGGCATTCCGTTCTCGCGCCAGCCGTTGGCGAGGCTCGACCTGCCGCCCAACGCCTTCGAAGTGCTCGTAGAGGGCCAGATGGTGGCGCCGCAGCTCGGCATTCCCGGCTCGTTCAAGATCCCCGGTTTGCGCAACGTCGAGCTGACCGGACCGTACTTCCACAACGGTGGCATGGCGACGCTCGGCCAAGTGGTCGAGTTCTACGACCGCTTCGGCGACTTCGCCGACGTCAACATCAAGGAGCTCGACGTCAAGATGGCGCTCGTCGATCTCGAAGAGGACGACGAGGTCGCGCTCATAAAGCTGATGCTCGCCATGACCGACGAGCGCGTACGCAACGAGGCGGCGCCCTTCGACCGCCCGCAGTTGTTCGTGCCCATGGGCCATCCGGGCGATCAGGCCAAGATCGAATGCGCCACTGGCTTCCTGCCTTGCGAAGATCGCGTTGAGGTCCCGGCCGTTGGCCGCGGCGGCCGCACGGCCAAGGGACTCCTGCCGCTGCAGCCCTTCCTCAACGTCGTTCACCTCGACGAAGGGAAAGCCGAGGAAGACGAAGAAGAGGACGAGGAATAGCGCCTAGCGGATCGCTTCGGCGGCGGCGGCGGATTCGCGCCGCCGCTGGTCCATGCCCAGGGTCTCGAACCAGTACGCCGCCATCAGCAAGTTGACCTTCGCCTCGGTCGGCTGCATCGCCGCCAGCGTCTCGCCGATGCCGCGCAGCGCCCAGGCCTCGCCGAGGCGGTAGCCGGTGACCTCGAATGCGACGCGGGCGCGCACCAGAGCATCGAGCGACGCATCGACATTGCCGAGTTGGCGCTCCAGCGCTCCCGTCGCCAGCAGCGCCTTCGCGGCGCCGATCTCGTCATCGCTGGTCAGCAGCATCTGGTAGGCGGTCGCGAAGTTGCGCGCGGCAAGCTCGGTGTTCCCGCCGCGCTGTGCGATCTGGCCAAGGGCGATCAGGCCCTCGGCCTCACCGACCCGATTGCGTGTGCGCTGATTGATCTCTTGCGAGCGCTCCAGCAGCGCGCGCTGGTCGCCCATTGTGGCGTCCATCTCGGCGAGGGCAACGAGCAGGTGTGCCTCCGCTTCGTCGTCGCCGATCTCGCGCAGCAGCGCCTGCGCCTCGGTGTAGGCCTTGCGCGCCTCGTCGAAGCGCTCGATGCCGCGTTCGAGGTCGGCGAGGCTCAGCAGCGCGTAGATGGTGCCGAGCACGTCACGGCCTTCGCGGTACAGGCCGATCGACATGCCGTAGCGTTCGCGCGCCTGCTCCGGCTGGCCGGTGTGCCGTTCGAGCTCGGCGAGATCGAGCTGGCGCTGCGCTACGGCGAGCGGTTCGCCGGCCTGTTCCTGCGCGAGGATCTGGTCGCGGACCTCGCCGCGCTTGGCCTCGAAGTCGTCCGGATAGTTGCCGACGACCTCGCCCAGGGTGCGCCGCGCCAGGGTGAGCCCGGCCGCATCGCCGGTCGCGGCGTAGATCGCTACCGCGCGCGCCGCGGCGCGGCGTGAGCTGAGGATGTGGCCGAGGCGGCGCTCGGCATCCGCGCGACCGAGCAGGGAGCGCGCTTCGCCGCTCCAGTCGGCGAGGGCGCGATACTGCTCAGCGGCGGTATCGAAGATCGTGCGCGCCCGCTCGTTGTTGAATTGCGCGCGCTCGAGCTCGCCCAGGGCGAACGTCGCGTCGGCGCGACCGCGCTCGTCGCCGGCCGCTGCGAACACCGCGTCCGCCTGCGCCAGAACCTGTCGCCCGCGCTCGCCCTGGCCCATGGCGCGATCGAGGCTGCCCATCGCCAGGAGGGTGCGCCCCTCGCCGGTGCGGTCGCCGGCGCTGCGAAAGGCGGCCAGCGCCCGCTCGAACGTCTCGCGCGCTTCGAGGTCGCGGCCGACGTTGGCGGCCCGTTCGGCTTCGCGCAGCAGCTGCAGGCCGCGCGGCTCCGTCGCCACCGCCTTGGGTGCCACGTTCTTGGTGACAGCGGTTTCGGGCGCTGTCTGCTGCGCCTCGTCGCTGGCCTGCTGGCCTTCGCCGCACGCAACGAGAGCCAGCGCCCCGCAAAAGGCAATCGTCGAACGCTTCATGAAATGACCCTGGGGCAACTCAGCGGCCGCGCGCGGACTCCAGCGCGGCAGCGAGGCGTTTCTCGGTTTGCTCGACCAGCCGGCGCGCCTCGATGTTGTGATCGGGGAACTCGTCGAAGTTCGCCTTCACCAGCACCGGATCGGGCATGCCCTCCTCGGGAGTGGGGTCCACCGCGTAGGCATCGGTCATGATCGGTGGCGGCACGATATAGAGACCGTCCACCGCTGGCAGGTCGAGCAGGTGGTTGGCTTCGACGAGCTTGTTGTTGAGAGCGTTCCACACGCTCTCCGCCTCGCGGTAGGCCGCCGCCGCGTCGGCGGCGTTGCCGCTGGCGCGCAGAGTGTCCCCCAGCCCGAGCTGTGCCTGCACGACGCCGACCGGCATGCGGGCGGCGCGCAAGCGTTGGGCCGCGTCCGTGAAGCCGTTGTGCTCGGTCGCCACGGCGAGGGCGGCGCGAGCGCGCGCCTCCGTGCTGCGCGTCTGATCGAAGATGGCGAGGGCGGCGCTGGCGTGGGCGTTCGCAGCGGCCGCGTTGCCGGCATCCCGTGCCACGACCGCTGCGGCGACGCGCGCGACGGCTTCTTCTTCCCGCCAGCCGGTGCGGGCGGCGGCAGCGATCGCATTGTCGAGGGCGGCGGTGGCCGCCTCGCGGTTGCCGGCGACCAGTTCGAGCTGACCGAGCTTGCGCAGCGCTTGCGCCTCGGCGCGGTCACCGGCCAGGCCCAGCGCCGCGGCCGCGTCGGCGAAATGCTTGCGTGCCACGTCGAGGCGGCCCTGCAGCCGTTCGAGGTCGCCGGTGACGACCTGGGTGCGGCCGAGGCCGACCGGGTCCGCCGCCGTCTCGAACGCCGTGCGCGCCTCGACGAGGACCTCGGCCGCCTGGCGATTGAAGCCCCGGCGGATATCGATAGCGGCCATCTGCAAGCCGGCGTCGCCGGCACGGGTGTGCTCGCCGGCGCCGACGAACAGCGACCGTGCGTCGGCGAACTGCGCCCGCGCCAGGTCAACGCGGCCGATAGTGAGTTCGAGGCGCGCCGCGATCATGCCGACGTCGGCAATGCCGGGCTTGTCGCCCAGCTGGTCATAGATCTTGCGCGCCTGGGCGAGAGTGGAGCGCGCGCGCTCCTCGCCGGTGCGCATGAGCGCCGCGTCCTCGAGCCCCAGCATCACGTGTGGATCGCTCTTCGGCTCCGGCGCGCGCTGCCACTGTTCGCGCGCCAGGGCGTAGTACTCCGACGACTTCGCCCACTGGAAGGTGTCCTTTTCGAGGTCGCCCATCGAAGCCAACACGCGCGCCTGGCCCGCGGCGCTGCCACCTTGCTGGTAGAGGGCGAGGGCGCTGCTGTAGTGCTGGCGCGCGCGCGTGCTTTGTCCGGTCATGTGCTCGAGGCGCCCGAGGCCGAGCACGACGCCGGCCTCGCCCAGGACGTCCTTCTCGCCGCGATACAATTGCCGGGCGCGGTCAAAGGTCTTCCGCGCCGCCTCGGTGTCGCCCATGTTGGATTCGCGCGTCGCCTGCGCCACCAGCGCGGCGCCGACATCGCGGTCCGTGCGCGGCACCGCTTGGGTCAGCCCGGCGAGGGCCTGCCCGGGGACCACCTCTTCCTGTGGGGGCGCCTGCAGGGCGCCGACCGCCGCCAGGGCGACGGCCGCCACTGCGGACGCCGTCGCCGCCACGGCCCGCGTCTGGCCGCGCAACAGGACGGCCGCCGCCAGCGCCAGCCCGACGCAGAGCACAGCAGCCAAGCCCCAGACGGACGTCATCGCAGCCACCAAATCCATGTACCCCGCCCCGGGGATATCACCCGGCCCACGACTCTAACAAACGCCCGCCGCCCCGAGAACCCGCTCCCGCCAAGCAGCGGGAGAGGGGGCTGAGGCCAGGCCACTCACTCGTCCTGATGCCGGAACGGGCTGTGCTCCGCGAGCTCTTCTATCTCCTCCTCGACGTGGGCGCGCTCTTGAACCAGGTACGCCTCCACCGCCGGGCGGAAGCCGGGGTCGGCGATCCAGTGGGCGGAGTTCGTGCGGGCCGGCAGGTAGCCGCGCGCCAGCTTGTGGGGACCTTGGGCGCCTGCCTCGACGCGGCCGAGCTTGTGCGCGATGGCGTAGTCGATGGCCCGGTAGTAGCAGAGCTCGAAGTGCAACGAGCGCTGGTACTCGGTGCAGCCCCAGTAGCGTCCGTACAGGCAGTCGGTGCCACGCAGGTTGAGTGCGCCGGCGATTGCCGCCCCGGCCTTGAATGCCATCACCAGCACCACGTCCTCGGCCATGCGTTCGCCGAGCAGGTGGAAGAACTTGCGGTTCAGGTACGGCCGGCCCCACTTGCGGTTGCCGGTGTCCATGTAGAACGCGAAGAACGCATCCCAGTGCGCCGCCGTGATGGCCGCGCCGGACAGTGTCTCGATCGTGATGGCGCCACCGCCCGACGCTTCCTGCCGTTCCTTCTTCACCGCCTTGCGCTTGCGCGACGCGAGGTCGCCAAGGAAGTCATCGAACGTGCCGTAGCCACCATTGGTCCAATGGAACTGCTCGCCGGCGCGGGCGCTGAGCCCGCGCGCGGTCATGAGTTGCAGCTCGGACTCGGTGCAGAAGGTGACGTGCAGCGACGAGAGACGCAGCCGCTCGGTCTCCGCGAGCAGCGCATCGACGAGGCGCTGCTGCATCTGCAAGGGATCGAGTCCCCGCCGCACCAGCAGCCGCGGTCCCGGCACTGGCGAGAACGGCACAGCGACCAGCAGCTTCGGGTAGTACTTGCCGCCCGCGCGCTCATAGGCCTCGGCCCAGCCGTGATCGAACACGTACTCGCCGTACGAATGATCCTTACGGTAGGTCGGCGCTGCCGCGAGCAGGCGGCCGGCGGAATCCTCGAGAACGACGTGGTGCGGGTTCCAGCCGGACTTGCCGCCGACGACTCCGCTGTCCTCGGCGCACCGCAGGAAGCGATGGCGAATGAACGGGTTGCTCTCGCCCGCGCATGCATCCCAGTCGCTTTCGTTCACCTCGGCAATTCGAGCCACGACGCGTGCACGAATTGCGTCGTGCGCAGGCATGCTAGCGCGCGTCGGGCGGATAGCCCGCTGGGCGGGCGGAGCCCGCCTCCGGCGGGACGTGCGCCGTCGTCGCGACGTCGTCGCCCATTAGGAGAGCTCGAAAATCGCGTCGACCTCGATCGAGGCGTCGAGGGGGAGGGAGTCGGTGCCCACCGCAAAGCGGGAATGACGCCCCGCCTCGCCGAACACGTCGGCCATCAGGTCGGAGGCGCCGTTCAGCACCTGCGGGTGCTCCTTGAAGCCGGTCACGGCATTCACGAAGCCGCCCAGCTTGATGCAGCGGCGCACGCGGTCGAGGTCGCCGTCGGCCGCCGCCTTGACCTGGCTCAAAATGTTGATGGCGCACAGGCGCGCGGCGCGCTTGGCGTCATCGATGCTGACCTTGTCGCCCACTTTGCCCGTGAACTGCAGCGTGCCGCCTTCGGTGGGGAGTTGCCCCGAGATGAATACCAGCGCCCCGGAATGGACGAACGGCACGTAGTTCGCCACCGCCCGCGCGGGCGGCGGCAACGTCACACCCAGTTCACGCAAACGCGCATCGATCTTACCGGCCACGCCCACCTCCCGATTGGCCCGACCGGATCGGTGGGCGCTAAGGCTCGAAGCTTATCGAGGGAACGGGAAGGGTGCCAGAGACGGCTACGTCCCTGGCGGCGGGCCGGAACAGGCCCTTTCGTCTTGCGGCGCCGCGCGCTCGACTGCCATCCGATCCCACTCCGCGGCCAACTGAACCAGCGAGTCGCGCGTCACCGGATCGTCCACGCTCGCCGCGACGCCGCGCATCGCCTGCGCGCGGTCGCGCCACCGTTCCGCCTGATCCACGATTGTCTCGAAGGTTCTGGCGCGCACCGACGCGTGCGCAGGCGGCCACGTAGCGTGGCGCGCCGGCGCAGCAACCTTGGGCGGGTGCCATCGCCCCTGCGACACTCCGTCGCGCGGGACTTCGGGAAGGCTAGCTGGCGAGGCGGCTGTAGCGCAGGCCGCGGCTCCGCTTCTGGCGATAGAGCGCAGTCGATGCGCGCTGGAACAATCCGGCGAGGTCGGTGCCCGCCTCGTAGTTGGAGCAGCCGATGCTGGCCTCCACTGCGATGCGGTCGCCCTCGACCTCGATGGTCGTCTCGCGCATCAGGGTCTGCAGGTGGCGGGCGCGATAGACGCCTTCGCGCGGGCTGGTGTGGGCGAACAGGACGGCGAACTGGTCGCCCCCCAGGCGCGCGACGAAGTCCGTGTTGCGCACGTTCTGCATCAGCACTTCCGCCAGCGCCCGCAGCAGCTCGTCGCCGGCGGCATGGCCATAGCGGTCGTTCATGTCCTTGAAGCGGTCGACGTCGAACAGCACCAGCACGCCGGTGTCGCCGTGTCGGTTGGCGCCATGCAGGATCTCGCGCAGGCGCTCTTCGAGCGCGCGGCGGTTCGGGATGGCGGTGAGAAAATCGGTGCGGCGCAGTGCGGTCAGGCTCTCGATGTGCTCCTCGAGCACCGCCATCCGCTCTTCGCTGCCTTTGACGAGGGTGAGGGCGCGCTCCAGGAGGGCGAGCTGGCGGGTCTGCTCTTCGCGCGACATGGTGGGATGGCGGCAGATGGCGTTGACGATCTGTCCCGCCAAGATGCCCATCCGTGTTTGCTGGTCCGCTCCGGCCTGCTGCACTGCACTCGCACCCATGGAACCAATCCCCGACTAGCTGTTCTTCTCCGGCGGCATACGGTCCGCCTCGGCTCTGAACAGCACGTGCCGTGCCACGAATTCCTTTTACCGATCAGTGGTTTACCAACCATGAATCGGGCAGCTTCTGCCGCCCGGCAGAAGCGTCCCGGCGCTTCTCGCCCAGCGCCTCCGGCGCTTCTCGTCTAGGCCCGGGCGCGCGCGCCGATTCCTCGGTATGGTTGCGCTCATGGTTCGCGCGGCCTGGGCATTGCTGGTCGGTTTACTCGTGGCGATGCCGGCGGTGGCCGCCGAGCTGTTGCCCCATCGCGCCACGTTCACGCTGTCGCTGCGCCCGGGTGGCTCGCCCGGCATCCTCGGCGTGATCGGCCGCATCGCCTTCGCCTACGAGACGGCGTGCGACGGCGCCATCACCCGCCATGCGATGCAGACGCTGATCCGCGATGCCGGCGGCAAGGTCACCGACTCGCGCGCCACCATGCTGCTGTGGGAGCGCGCCGACGGTGCCGAGATGACCTTCGAGACCACCGCCACCTACAACGAGCGCCCCGATGCGCCCTACACCGGCCGCGCCAACCGCACCGGCGCCACCTTCGGCCTGGTGGCGTACGAGGTGCCCGGCGGCAAGTTCCAGCTCAACCCCGGCACGGTCTTCCCGAGCGAGCATTCACGCGATGTGCTGCTGGCGGCGCAGCGCGGCGAGCGCATGCTGACCCAGGACGTCTTCCAGGGGGGCGGGCCCACCAACTACATGACGGTCACCGCGGCGATCAGCGATCTGCTGCCGCCTGCCGACGGGATCGATCCTGCCCTGAACGGACTGCGCTCGTGGAACGTGCGCGAGGCCTACTACCGGCCGGGCGGGCGCCGCGAGCTGCCCGAGCACGAGTTCGGCTTCCGGCTGTACGAGGGCGGCCTCATCGATGCCCTCGATCTTGATTTCGGGCCCTTTCGGGTCGTCGGCAAGCTCACGAACCTCGAGTTGCTGAACCAGCCGCGCTGCTAGAAGGTCGGTCCTCGGTGGTCGATCGACTTGTCTCGGCAAGCGGGGTCGGCTAAGGCCACGGAAGCACTGAAGCCAAGGTCGTGCTACGCCTGAGCGTAGTCTGGGGGGACAGGTCGTGACGCCGCGTGAGCTCGTCGACATCCTGCGCAAGCATGAGCGCTACGTACGCCGCCAGAATGATGGCGCGCGCGCCGACCTGCGCGGCCAGGACCTTTCGGGCCTGCGGCTGCCGGGGCTGAAGCTCCAGGACGCCACGCTCTCTGGAGCCGACTTTCACAACTCCGACATCAGCCAGGGCGACTTCAGCGGCGCCGACCTGTACGGCGCCAACCTGGAGAAGGCGGTGGCGAGCGGCGCCAACTTCGAGCGTGCCGACATGCGCGGCATTCGCCTGCGCGGCAGCCTGCTCCACAACGCCCGCATGCGCGGCGCCGATCTGCGGCCCGGCGTGGTGCGCGGCTCGAACGATCTGCAGACCGCCGACCTGTCCGACACCAGCCTGGATCAGTCCAACTTCGAGAAGGCGAAGATGGACAATATCAAGCTGCGCAACGCGTCTCTTCGCGAAGCGAACCTCAAGAAGGCGATGCTGCCGAACTCCGATCTGCGCGGTGCCGACCTGTCCGGCGCGGACTTGCGCTCGGCGTTCTTGAGCGGCGCGGATCTCGCCGGCGCCAACCTCACCGGCGCCAACATCGGCCAGGCCAAGCTGAACGGCGCGCGCCTGATCGGCGCCATCCTGGTCGGTGTCGACCTGCAGACCGCCGACCTCCGCGACGCCGCCGGTCTAGGCATCGCCAAGTTGCCGCCCGACATCCAGAAGACCGTCCGGGACCACGTCGTGTGGTCCGAATCCGGCGGCACCCACGGCAGCCGCGCGGTCCTCGAGTTTGCCGACCTGCACGGCGCCGACCTCGCCGGCATCTATCTGAGCGGCGCCGGCATGAAGGGCGTCAACCTGTCGAACGCCGTGTTGACCGGCGCGCAGTTCGTGCTGACCGACTTGCGCGAGGCGAACCTGATGAATTCCGACCTGCGCCGCGCCGACCTGTCCGGCGCTCAGATGATCGGCGCCAACCTGGCGCGCGCCAAGCTCGCCTACGCCATCCTCAAGCCGGTCGAGCTGCGCGACCCCAAGGGCAACCTCACCGGCAAGATGGCGGCCACCAACGTGCGCGGCGCCAACTTCTTCGAAGCCGACGTCAACCACGTCGACTGGTCGGAGGCCGTGGGCGCCGAGGGCATCGGCGTTACGAAGACCTAGCCGTCACGCCCCCTGGGGCCATAGCCACGCCGCACCGCGCACGCCGCTCGAGTCACCGTGGCGGTTGCGCACGAGCGGCGTCTTCACGACGTCAGAGAAAGCATACTCGCCCCACAGCTTCGGCACGGCCTCATAGAGCGCCGTGACGTTCGACACTCCACCGCCCAGCACGATGACGTCGGGGTCGAGCACGTTGATGACGCTCGCCAGCGCCTTGGCCGCGCGGCGCGCGTAGCGCGCCATCGCCGCCATCGCCGCGACCTCGCCGGCACCGGCAGCCGTGGCGATCTCCTTCGGGCTGGCCTCGCGTCCGCTGGCGCGCCGGAAGTCCGCCGTGAAGCCCGGACCCGACAGGAACGTCTCGATGCATCCGCGCTTGCCGCAATAGCACTCCGGGCCTGGCATCTCCTCGGGCGTGGGCCAGGGCAGGGGATTGTGCCCCCATTCGCCGGCCACGGAGTTGGGGCCGGTCAGCACCCGCCCGCCGACGACGATGCCGCCGCCGGTGCCCGTGCCGAGGATCACCCCGAACACCACCTCGTAGCCTGCGCCGGCTCCATCCACGGCCTCGGACAGGGCAAAGCAGTTGGCGTCGTTGGCGACGCGCACCCGCCGCCCCAGCGCCCGTTCGAGGTCGCGATCGAGCGGGTGGCCGATCAGGCTGGTCGAGTTGGCGTTCTTCACCAACCCGCTGGCGGGCGAGATGGTGCCGGGAATGGCAACGCCGACCGGAACGTTCCCACCCACGCCCGCCTCTTCGGCGAGCCCCGACACCAGTGTGGCGATGGCGCGCACCGTGGCGTCATAGCCGTCCCGCGGCGTCGGCACACGGCGCCGCACGCGCTCGCCGCCGTTATCATCGAGGACCAAGCCCTCGATCTTGGTGCCGCCCAGGTCGATGCCCAATCTTGGCATTTAGCGTCGCGGCATCAGTCTGGCGGCATGAAGCCCGGCAGCTTGGTGCGGGCACGGGCGGGCCATTCGGGCGGGCAATCTACGTCCGCGCAAAAGCGCAACAGCAGGGTCTCGTCGCCCAGGACGAAGTCGAGCACCGCCCCCAGCACGACGGGGTCATCCGGCCGCTCGCGCAGCTCCGCCAACGCCAGCCCGGTTGTATCCAGGAAACGGCCCAAAGCCTCTTCTTCGGCCGCAACGAAGGCCAGGGCCTGTATCGCCAAGGTTGTGGCCTCTTCCGGCCCTAGCAGCCGCTTCGCTTGGCGGGTGGGAATCAAGGTGGTACACCCTCGTCTGCTCGGCGGCGGGCCAACTTCGCCGCTCGCCCGGATCGGTTGCACCATGCAGGGTCTTGTCGCGGTGCTCAAGTCGCCCCAGCGCTTCGCTTCCCGTCCGCGGGCCAACTAGCGGCCCATGCCGGCGCGCGTACTCGTCGTAGACGACATCCTGCCGAACGTGCGCGTGCTGGAGGCGAAGCTCAGCGCCGAGTACTTCGACGTGGTCACAGCGATGAGCGGCCAGCAGGCCCTCGACGCCATCGCCACGATGCCGCCCGACATCATGCTCCTCGACGTCATGATGCCGGAAATGGACGGCTTCGAGGTCGCCCGCCGCGTCAAGGGCGACACGCATACCGCGCACATCCCGATCATCATGGTCACCGCCCTGTCCGAGCCGGCCGAGCGCGTGCGCGGCCTGGAAGCGGGCGCCGACGACTTCCTCACCAAGCCGGTCAACGACCTGCAGCTGTTCGCGCGCGTGCGTTCCCTGGTGCGCCTCAAGCAGACCATGGACGAGCTGCGCCTGCGCGAGGAGACCTCGACCCAGCTCGGCGTGCTCGATCCGATGCCGATTAACGAGGACGGCGCCAAGGTGCAGGTGCTGGTGGTGGAAGACGTCGCCACCGACGCCGGCGCCATCTCCTCGGCCCTGCGCGACATCGCCGAGGTGAAGGTCGAAGGCGATCCCGTGCGCGCCATGGACCTCGCCAGCCTCGGCGACCTCGACGTGATCCTCGTCAGCCTGCGTCTGCGCGCCGCCGACGGCCTGCGCCTGTGCTCGCAGCTGCGCACCATGGCTTCGACCAGGCACTCGGTCGTCCTCGCCATGATCGAGTCCGCCGACACGCCGCAGCTCGTGCGTGCCCTCGAGATGGGCGTCGCCGACTACATCGTGAAGCCGCTCGATCGCGCCGAGCTGATCGCGCGCACGCGCAGCCAGATCCGCCGCAAGCGCTACCAGGACCGGCTGCGCATGTCGTACCAGATGAGCATCGCCATGGCGGTGACCGACTCGCTCACCGGCTTGCACAACCGGCGCTACCTCACCGGCCACTTGGACAACCTGGTCGGGCGCGCCAACGCCGGCGGCAAGCCGACGTCGCTGATGATGCTCGACATCGACTTCTTCAAGAAGGTCAACGACACCTTCGGCCACGCTGCCGGGGACGACGTCTTGAAGGAGTTCGCCAACCGCCTGCGCCGCGGCCTGCGCGGCATCGACCTTGCCGGCCGCTTCGGTGGCGAGGAGTTCGTCGTGGCGATGCCCGACACCGATGCCGAGGCCGCCCAGATGGTCGCCGAACGCTTGCGCAAGTTTATCGCCGAGGAGCCGTTCCCGATCCAGAACGGCGCCCAGCGCCTCGCCGTGACCGCCAGCATCGGCGTCACCACCTCGCGGCCGCCCGACAAGGCCAAGGACATGCTGGAGCGCGCCGACCAGGCGCTCTACGCCGCCAAGCACGCCGGCCGCAACCGCGTCGTGGCCGACGTCCCCGTCCCCGCGACGGCCTAGCGCCCCAAAACGAAAACCCCGCCGTTGCGGGCGGGGTCTGTGTCGTCGTGAAGGGCGGAACCCTACTTGATCTTGGATTCCTTGAACTCGACGTGCTTGCGCACGACCGGGTCGTACTTCTTCATCGTCAACTTCTCGGTCTTGGTCTTCGGGTTCTTCTTGGTGACGTAGAAGAAGCCGGTATCGGCCGCGCTCACCAGCTTGATCTTGACGAAGTTCTTCTTGGCCATGGGAAACCTGCTTTGGCGCCACCCGGGCGGCGCTCGAATTGGCGCGAACCATAGCCACCCAAGCCCTCAAGTCAAGGGCCGGGGGCCTGAAGCCGCGGGAATCTCAGAATTCCGGCGGGCCTTCCTTGATGCCGCCGAAGCCATGCATGTGGACCGCCCACTGGTACGCGATCAGGGCGCCCTTGATGCGCGGCAGCAGCCACAGGGACATGGCGACCAGGGCCGGCAGCCAAATAGCGGCCTGGACCCACAAGGGCGGCACCACGTTCTGCTCCATCCACAGCACCCCCGCCACCGTCACATGGCCGGTGATCAGGATGGTGAAATAGGCGGGAGCGTCGTCGGCGCGCTGGTGGTGCAGCTCCTCGCCGCAATTCGGACAGGCGTCGTTGACCTTGAGGAACCGCCCGAAAATCCGGCCCTCGCCGCAGTTCGGGCAGGTCATCCGGAAACCACGCTTGAGCGACTGCCAGCGCGGGCGCAGCGGCAGGTCGGCGGAGGTGCGAGTCTCGATCGGCATCGCCCTCCGTATATGGGCTCGTCCGGCCGCTAGGGCAATGCGGCGCGCGACCGCGCCTACTTGCGCCGTCCGCGCCGCACCCCGCGCGGGGGGCCACCCTTGCCGGGCGGCCGGGTGGGCCTGGTGGACCGTCCGGGCCGGGCGCTCTTGTCGATCCGCCCACCCTCCATCAGCTCCGCCAGCAACCCGCCGCTCGCCGCGGTCGCCTCGCGCAGGCGAACCTCAACCGCATCGCCCAGTTGGAGCACGCGGCCGGAGCGCTCGCCGATGATGCGGTGGTGGGTTTCGTCGAGTTGGAAGCGCTCGTCGCCGATGGTGCGCATCGGAATGAGCGCACTCGCGCCGGTGTCGGCGAACGTCACGAACAGGCCGGCGCTGGTGACGCCGGCGATGCGCGCGGCAAACATGGCGCCGACCTTGTCCGACAGGAACGCCGCGAGATAGCGGTCGGTGGCGTCGCGCTCGGCCATCGCCGCGCGCCGCTCGGTGCCGCTGATGTGCTGGGCGGTGCGCGCGAACTGCTCGGCATCGATCGACGGCAGGCCGTCATTGCCGAGGCGCAGGGCGCTGATCAGCGCGCGATGGACCAGCAAGTCGGCATAGCGGCGAATGGGCGACGTGAAGTGCACGTAGCGGTTCAGCGCCAGGCCGAAGTGCGGTGACGCGTCCGGCGAATAGATCGCCTGCGCCTGGGTACGCAGCACGATCTGATTCACCACCGCCGCGTGCGGCGTGTCCTTGGCGCGCGCGAGCACCGCGTTGAAGTGGCTCGGGCGCAGGCGTTGCCCCGCCGACAGCTTGTAGCTCAGCGATTCCAGGAACGTGCGCAGCGCCGTGACGCGCTCGGGGTCCGGCTCATCGTGGATGCGATACATCGTCGGCCACTGGGTGGCGCCGAGAGTCAGCGCCGTCGCGACGTTGGCGGCGATCATGTACTCCTCGATCAGGCGCATCGAGTCGATGTGCGCACGCGGGCGCACGTCGGCGACGCGGCCGTCCCCGCCGAGCCGCACAACCAGCTCCGGTGACTCGATGGCGAGGGGCTTGCGCGCCTCGCGCGCTTTCACGAAGGCACCAAACGCGCCCCACAGCGGCGTCAGCAGGCGCTCCGCAGTGGGGTCGCCGCCGCGGTCGTGGATCTCCTGGGCGCGCTCGTAGGTGAGCCGCATGACCGAGCGCATCAGGCCGCGCTCGATCTTGTGACGCGTCACGTTGCCCTCGGCGTCGAGCCACATCGTCGCCACCATGCAGGCGCGCTCTTCGCCCGCCTGCAGCGAGCACATGCCGCTGGAAAGCGCGTGCGGCAGCATCGGCACGACCCGATCGGGGAAGTACACCGAGTTGCCGCGCAGGTGCGCCTCGCGGTCGAGCGCTGAGTCCGGCCGCACATATTCCGCGACATCGGCAACCGCGACCTTGATGTGCCAGCCGCCCGGATTGCCCGGGTTGGTGTCCGCCTCCGCCCACACCGCGTCGTCGAAATCACGCGCATCGACCGGATCGATCGTGATGAACGGCACGGCGCGGAAGTCGGTGCGGCTGCCGAGCGCCGGCACGTGGCCCGCATCGGCCTCGGCCATCGCCTCCTTGCTGAACCGCGTCGGAATGCCGTGCTCATGGATGGCGATCAGGCTCAGCGTGCGCGGATCGTCGAGTCCACCGACGCGCTCGCGCACCCGTGCCCGGCCAAGACCGTTGCGCGCATCGGCAAGAACGTCGGCGACGACGACGTCGCCCGGCTTGGCGTCGCCGGCATCGGTGCCGCGCACCAGGAACTCGGTGCGTTGGCGCTTGTTGGCCGGGCGAATGCGGCCTTCGCCGCCGACGATCTCGTAGACGCCCAGCACTTCTTCGGGGCCGCGCTCCAACAGGCGCATCGGCCGCGCCTCGACGGTGTGGTCTTCGAGAACCTTGGTGCGTGCCAGCACGCGGTCGCCTACGGCTGGCGCCGGCACGTTGTGCGTCGGGATCAGGTGGATGCGCGGCGCCGGGCCATCGCCGCGCCAATCCGCAGGCGCCGCGGTCAGGTCGCCGTCGCGCGAGACGGAGATGACCTGCAGCACGGCGACGGTCGGCAGCCCGACGCTGGGACGGGCGCGGTCGCCGCGTCGGCGTTTGATGACGCCTTCGGCGGCGAATTCCCGCAGGATCTGCCCGAGCCAATCGCCGTCGTCGTGGCCGAGCCCGAAGGCGCGCGCCAGTTCGCGCTTGCCGACCTTGCGCGTCGACTCGCGCAGGTACTTCGCGATGTCCTCACGGGACGGGCGCGACGGCGCGCCGCTGTTCGGAGCTTTACCGGAGCGGGAAGGGGGGCGTCGGCGTGCCACGCGTCAGTCAGCGGCCGGCGCGGTCTTCTTCTTCGGGGCGCGCTTCGGCCCCGGCTTGGCGGCCTTGGGTTTCTTCGCGGTCTTGGCCTTTGCCGGTGCGTCCTCGGTCGCCGCTGGCGCTGCCTTGGACTTGCGTCCCCCGCGACCGCCCTTCTTGGTCACGCCGGCGCGCGCGGCGAGCAGCGGCAGCGCCTGCTCCAGCGTCACCGAGTCCACCTCGACGCCCTTGGGCAGCGTCGCGTTGGTCTTGCCGTGCTTCACGTACGGCCCATAGCGGCCGGAATGCAGGGAGACCGCCTTGCCGTCGTCGGGATGGTTGCCGAGCTCCTTGAGGGCCGTCGCGCCAGCACCGCGGGCACCCTTCTTGGCTGCCGCGTCGGCGAGCAAGTCGACCGCGCGGTTCATGCCGACGCTGAGTACATCGTCGTCCGCCTGCAGCGACGCATACATCTTGCCGAGCTGCAGATAGGGACCAAAGCGGCCGATGCCGGCCTTGATCATCTCTTTGGTCTCGGGATGCGGCCCGACCTCGCGTGGCAGGGTCAACAGGCCCAGCGCTTGTTCGAGGGTGAGCTCCGTGACGCTCATGTTCTTCGGTATCGACACGCGCTTCGGCTTGGTCTCGCCCTCGGGCTCGCCGCGCTGCACGTAGTAGCCGTACGGACCCTTCTTCACCGTGACCGGCTGCTTGGTCTCCGGGTCCTCGCCGAGGATGCGCGGGCCTGCGTCGGCCTCGCCGTTGGCTTCGAGGGCGCGCGTGTACTTGCACTCGGGATAGTTCGCGCAGCCGATGAAGGCGCCGAACTTGCCGAGCTTGATGGACAAGCGTCCCTTGCCGCAGGTCGGGCAGAGGCGCGGGTCGGTGCCCGCCTCATTGGGCTTGAAGAAGTACGGCCCCAGCGCCTCGTCGAGCACGTCGAGGACTTCGCGGACGCGCAGCTCCTTGGTCTGATCGACGGCGCTGATGAAGGCGTCCCAGAACTCGCGCAGCACCGCTTTCCATTCCGCTTCGCCCGCGGAAATCTCGTCGAGCTGCTCTTCCAGGCGCGCCGTGAAGTCGTATTCGACGTAGCGCTTGAAGAAGTGAGACAGGAACGCCGTGACCAGGCGGCCGCGGTCTTCCGGATAGAAGCGGCTCTTTTCGAGGCGCACGTAGTTGCGGTCCTGCAGCACCGACAGGATGCTGGCGTAGGTGGACGGGCGGCCGATGCCGAGCTCTTCCAGCTTCTTCACCAGCGAGGCTTCGGCAAAGCGCGGCGGCGGCTCGGTGAAGTGCTGGCTCGGCCGCACTTCGTCGCGCTCCACCGCGTCGCGCGCGTTCACCATCGGCAGGCGGCGCTCGTCGTCGCGCTCGGTGGTCGCTGAGTCGGTGGTGGCGGCTTCGTCGCGACCCTCGCGATAGATGCGCAGGTAGCCGTCGAACAGCACGATCTGGCCGGTGGCGCGGAACTCGACCTTGCCATCGCTGGGCACGATCGTCACCGCCGCCTGCTCGAGGCGCGCCGTCTCCATCTGGCTCGCCAGGGTGCGCTTCCACACCAGGTCGTAGAGCTTGAACTCTTCGTCGTTGAGGTAGCGGCGAATGCTCTCCGGCGTGCGGCCCGGATCGGTCGGGCGGATCGCCTCGTGCGCTTCCTGAGCGTTCTTCGCCGTCGCCTTGTAGGCGCGCGGCGTGCTGGGAACGTACGCGTCGCCAAATTCCTTGCCGATGACGCGGCGGGTCGCCGTCATCGCTTCGCCGGCGATCTGCACGCCGTCGGTACGCATGTAGGTAATAAGACCGGTGGTCTCGCCGCCGAGGTCGACGCCCTCGTACAGGTGCTGGGCGATATCCATGGTGCGGCGCGCCGCGAAGCGCAGCTTGCGCGAGGCTTCCTGCTGCAGGGTCGAGGTGGTGAAGGGCGGCGACGGGTTGCGCCGCGTCTCTTTCTTCTCCACGTCGCGCACGGTCCAGCCGGTGCCTTTTTGTGCGGCGTCGAGCGCCGCCTTGGCGGTCGCCTCGGAGCCCAACGAGAACTTGTCGAGCTTCTCGCCGCCCAAAGCGACCAGCTTGGCGGCGAACACTTCGCCCTTCGCCGTGCGGAAGTCGGCCTCAAGGCTCCAGTACTCGCGCGGTACGAACGCTTCGATCTCGAGCTCGCGCTCACAGATCAGGCGCAAGGCCACTGACTGCACGCGTCCCGCCGAGCGCGAACCCGGCAGCTTGCGCCACAGCACCGGCGAGAGCGTGAACCCGACCAGGTAGTCGAGCGCGCGCCGCGCCTGCTGCGCGTTGACCAGGTTCATGTCGAGGTCGCGCGGGTTGTCCAGCGCGTGGCGCACGGAGTCCTTGGTGATCTCGTGGAACACGACGCGCTGGACCGGCACCGCCTTCAGCGCGTCCATGTCCTTCAGCGCCGCCATGACGTGCCAGCTGATGGCCTCGCCTTCGCGGTCCGGATCGGTGGCGAGGTAGAGGTGGTCTGCCTTGCGCAGGGCGTTGGCGATGTCGCGGAGGCGGCCGATGGAGCGCGCGTCGGTCTCGTACGTCATCGCGAAATCTTCGTCGGGCCGTACCGAGCCGTCCTTGGGCGGCAGATCGCGCACGTGCCCGTAGCTCGCCAGCACGATGTACTGGTCGCCAAGGTACTTGCCGATGGTCTTCGCCTTGGCGGGGGATTCGACGACAACTACGTCCATGTACTCGTGATCCAGTACTCGTCTAGGTCAACGGCGTGTGGGACTTCGCGCGGAGGGCGCATCACTTCTACAAGAAACGCTTGAGGGCGCGAGGAGCCGCGCACCTAGAGCAGCGACACTTGATTTCCGGGATGACGCTGCAGGCGGCCTGCTAGCTCAAGCTCCAGCAAAATGGTCAACACGATTGCAGGTGTCAACCTACTCTGCCGAATGAGCTCGTCCACCGCGACCGGAGACGGGCTCAAAAGCTCCGTTATTCGAGCACGGGCGGCGTCGAGCTCCGGCTGGGGCGTGGCGGCATTGGTGATGGAGTAACCATCGCCCGCCGGCTCGCGCAAGGTGCGCAGACCGGTGAGGGCGCGCACCACATCGTCCGCCTCCTCGACCAAAGTGGCGCCCTCGCGCAGCAGGTTGTTGGTGCCGCGGCAGCGCGGGTCGAGGGGGGAGCCCGGCACCGCGAACACCTCGCGGCTCTGCTCGAGCGCCATGCGGGCGGTGATCAGCGAGCCCGAGTGCAGCGCCGCCTCGACCACCACGACGCCGCACGATGCCCCGGAGATGAGCCGGTTGCGGCGGGGGAAGTGGCGGCCGTGCGGCTCGGTGCCGACCGCCTGCTCGGCGATGACGAGGCCCTTTTCGGCGATCTCGGCGCAGAGCGGCTTGTTCTCGGGTGGGTACGGCTGATCGATGCCGCCGGCCAGCACGGCGATGGTGCCCGTTGCCAGCGCCCCCGTGTGCGCCGCGGCGTCGATGCCGCGCGCCAGTCCCGATGCGACGATCAGTCCTTTGGAGCCGAGGTCAGCCGCAAGCGTGCGCGCGAACCGCACGCCGACCCCCGATGCGTTGCGCGCGCCGACGATGGCGACGACGCGCGCCGGGTCGGCGCCGAGCGGAGCGCGGCCGCGCATGGAGATGAGCGGCGGCGCGTCATAGATGGTCGTGAAGCCGGTCGGGTAGTCTGGCTCGCCGCGCGCCACCAGGCGGGCGCCGGCCTTCGTGGTTGCCTCGAGCTCGCGCTCCGCGTCCGCGCGCGTGGCGATGCGCAGGGAGGCGCGTCCGCCTTTGCGCGCCAGATCCGGCAGCGCGGACAGCGCAGCGGCCGCGCTGCCGTACCGCTGCAGCAATTGAAGAAAGGTGACCGGTCCGACGTTCTCGCTGCGGATCAGCCGCAGCCAGTCGAGACGCGCCGCGTCGCTGAGCGCACCGGCGCGCATCTCACGGCGACGACGCGGACTTGCGCACGTTGATGCGCGGCTCCTCGCCGCGCAGCAGCCGGCGAATGTTCTCCGTGTGGCGCAAGATCACCACCAGCGCCAAGAACAAGGCGAAGGCGGCGCGCTGCCAATCGAACGGCTGCAGGGCGGGATTGATCGCCATCGGTAGTGCCAACGCATAGAACGGCGCCGAGGCGACCGCGGCCAGCCCGCCGACCGAAGAACGCTTGGAAACGACCGCCGCTGCCAGCCACGTCAGCGCCGCCAGCGCACCGACCAGCGGCAGGGCCGCGAGCAGCACGCCGAGCGTCGTGGCGACACCCTTGCCGCCCCACGCCGTCAGCGTGACCGTCAGCAAGATCAGCACGCCGATCAGCTGCAGCGGCACCGACGACTGTGCCAGCGACATCGTGAGCCCGCCCGCCAAAACGGCGAGCGTGACGGCCCCGCGCCGGTCGAGCTTCAGCCAGATCGGGAACAAGTGCCCGAACAACGCGGCGATGCCGGCCGCGAAATACACGTTCGCCTCGCCGAGCCCCGAGGCAAGCAGCACCGCGAGCACGCCCTTGCCGCCATCGAGCACCGTCACAGCAAGCGCCAGCTTCTTGGAGCCGGTGCGCAGAACATTGGTCGCGCCGATGTTGCCGGAGCCGATGGTGCGGATGTCGCCGAATCCGGCGAGCCGCGGCAGGATCAGTCCGAACGGGATCGAGCCCAGCAAGTAGCCGAGCACGATGGCGAGCGAGAGGGTGCTGTCCTCGGACACGTCGCGCTAGGCCGCTGCCGCGTCGAATACCGTGTCGCCGGCGACCACGGTGCGCAGCACGCGGCCCTGCACCGGGCGCCCGTCGAATGGCGTGTTCTTCGACTTGGAGCGCAGCCCGGCCTCGGAGATGCGCCACGGTACGTCCAGGTCGAACAGCACCAGATCCGCGGGCGCCCCCTTGGCCAGCGTCCCCGCCGGCAGTCCGAGCAGGCGCGCCGGGTTGACGGTGAGCTTCGCCAACAGGTCGAGCAGCGAGATGTGCCGGCCGTGCACCAGCTCGAGCGCCAGCGGCAGCAGCGTCTGCAGTCCGGCGATGCCCGGCTCGGCGGCGGGAAAGGGGAGTCGCTTGCTCTCCTGATCCTGCGGCGAATGGTCGGAGACGATGACGTCGATGGTGCCATCCGCCAATCCAGCGACGACCGCGGCGCGGTCCTCTTCCGAGCGCAGCGGCGGCGTCACCTTGGCGAAGGTGCGGTACTCGCCCACTTCGTTCTCGTTGAGCGCGAAATGGTGCGCGGCGGCGCCGCACGTCGCGCGGATGCCGCGCGCCTTGGCGCGCCGCATCGCCTCGATCGCCTCGCCGGTGGAGATGCACGCCGCGTGGTAGCGCCCGCCGGTCATCTCGGCGAGGCGCACGTCGCGCTCGACCATGATCACCTCCGCCATCGCCGGCGCGCCCTTGAGGCCGAGCCGGCTCGCCACTTCGCCGGAGTTCATCGCGCTGCCGCGCGTCAGCGACGGCTCTTCGGCATGCTGCACGATGAGCAAGTTCCACGCGGTGGCGTACGACAGCGCGCGCCGCATCACCTGCGCGTCGGCGACCGCGTGGACGCCGTCGGTGAAGGCGACGGCACCTGCTTCGGCGAGCAGGCCCATCTCGGTCATCTCTTGGCCGCGCAGCCCCTTGGTGATCGCGGCCATCGGCACGACGTTGACGGCGCACGTCTGTCGCGCGCGCTGCAACATGAAGCCGATCAGCGCCGGCTCATCCATGACCGGATCGGTCTGTGGCTGGCTGACCAACGTCGTGACGCCGCCCGCTGCGGCTGCCCGGCCGGCGCTCGCCAGCGTCTCTTTTTCTTCGAAGCCGGGCTCGCCCAGAAAGGCGCGCATGTCGACGAGGCCGGGCGCCAGGCAATGGCCGCCGCAATCGATGATCTCGGTGCCCTTGGCCGGGCGAACGTCGCCGCCGACCGCCGCGATCCTGCCGTCGATGACCAGCAGCGATCCACCCTGGGCATCGAGCCCGGTGGCGGGATCGAGAAGTCGCGCGTTGACGAACGCGAGCGGCGGCGTGTTCGCCGCGGGCGTATTAATTCCCATTGCCGGGCACAAAGTTGGGCAGGCGCTCGCTGAGCGCATCGAGCACGGCCATGCGCACCGCCACGCCCATCTCGACCTGCTCGGCGATGGCGCTGCGCGAGATGTCGTCGGCGATCTCGGTGTCGATCTCGACGCCGCGATTCATCGGGCCGGGATGCATGACCATCGCGTCCGGCTTCGCGTACTCGAGCTTCTCGTAGTCGAGGCCGTAGAAGTGGAAGTACTCGCTGACCGACGGCACGAAGCTGCCCTGCATGCGCTCCGACTGCAGGCGCAGCATCATCACGACGTCGCAGCCGGCGAGGCCCTTGCGCATGTCGTGGTGCACCTCGACGCCCATCTGGCTTGCCCCCGCGGGGATCAGCGTCGGCGGCGCGATGACGCGCACGCGCGCTCCCATGATGTTGAGCAGCTGGATGTTCGAGCGCGCCACCCGGCTGTGCAGGATGTCGCCGCAGATCGCTACAAGGAGCCCGCGGATCTTGCCCTTGCGCCGGCGAATGGTCACCGCGTCGAGCAGGGCCTGGGTCGGATGCTCGTGGCTGCCGTCGCCGGCGTTGATCACCGCGCAGCTGACCTTCTTGGAGAGCAGCGCCACCGCCCCCGACTCCTGATGCCGCACCACGAGCACGTCGGGGTGCATCGCGTTCAGGGTCATGGCGGTGTCGATCAAGGTCTCGCCCTTCTTGATGGACGATCCCTCGGCCGACATGTTGATGACGTCGGCGCCCAGCCGCTTGCCGGCCAGTTCGAAGCTGGTGCGCGTACGGGTCGAGCTCTCGAAGAACAGATTTACTAGTGTACGACCGCGCAGGATGGCCGAGCGCTTGTCGACTTGGCGATTCTGGGCGACGTAGGTTTCGGACTTATCCAGCAGATAGGCGATCTGCTCCGCAGTAAGTCCTTCGATTCCCAGCAAATCCCGGTGGGGATAGCGTTCCGGCGAAGCCGCCTTGGCGGCAGGCGCGGGGGCAATCATCAAAGCGCGACTTTATACGCGTGCGAGCCCTTGGCCCACAAGCAGCGTGACTGGTGGCTGCGCTTGAGGCTGCTCGCAGACACTTTTCCGCGAGTAACAGTTCGTCACGTGCCATGGCTTGCGTTCCCGTCCCCGAACGTTCCAAATGTCCGTGTTTCTGAGCGCGGATTTGGGGATGCGCGCCAGGGACGTAACGGTGTTCGAAGGCCTGCGCCATGCGCGGCTGACGTCGAGGTGGGACCGGACCCAATGAAGAAAAGACCCCTGTATTCGGGCTCGGTGCGGCAGAGCGCCAGCTATTCCGTGCGGCCGATCGCGCCGCCCGAGGAGCCGATGCGCCGCATCGTGGCGCGCGCCTGGACCCGCTTCTACGGCCGGCACGAAAAAAAGGTCCATTTCGCCGGTAGCGCCCTGTTCGCGGTCCTCGCCGTCATGGTCTACGCCTGGATTCAGCCGACGCCGCAGAACCTGACCCAACGCGACATCACCCAGGCGGTCCGCTACACGCTCGAGCGCACCCCGCCGGCGCCCTCGGTGGCCAGCGTCGCCTACGACGTCATCCGCCGCTCGGTGGTGCGCGTCGACGGCGAAGCGGCGCGCGCGGACGGCGCCATCGACATCGCCCGCGTCCACGAGACCATCGGCACCGGCGTCATCATCGACGACCAGGGCACCATCCTCACCAACCTGCACGTCGCCGCAGCGGCCGAGAACCTCATCATCACCTTCTGGGATGGGCACACCTCGCCCGCCGTGATCATCGGCGCCCAGCCGCAGGACGATCTCGCCGTCATCAAAGCGACACGGCCGCCCGATGAGATGTTCCCGGCAACGCTGACCAACACGCGCGGGTTGCAGCTCGGCGACGAGGTCGTCGCCGTCGGCTTCCCGTTCGGCATCGGCCCGTCGGTGTCGTCGGGCGTCGTCTCCGGCTTGCGCCGCGACTACGTCGAGAATGGCGAAGTGAGACTGCGCAACCTCATCCAATTCGACGCGGCCGCCAATCCGGGCAACTCCGGCGGCCCGCTGATCAACCGTGACGGCGAGGTGCTCGGCATCGTCACGGCGATCCTCAACCCGACCAGCGAACGGTTCTTCGTCGGCATCGGCTTCGCCGTGCCCATCGAGAACGCCGCCGGCGCGGCCGGGATGAACCCCTTCTAGTCCAAACCGACAGGTCCCATGGCAACCGAACGCAAGGCGAACGCCGACGTCGCGGCGATGATGGAGCGCATCCTCTACGAGCTGAAGAAGGTCGTAGTTGGACAAGATCATTTCCTGGAGCGCGTGCTCGTCGCGTTGCTCGCCCAGGGTCATCTGCTGGTCGAAGGCGTCCCCGGCCTCGCCAAGACGCTGACCGTCAACACCCTGGCCAAGACCGTACGCGGCGCCTTCAAGCGCATCCAGTTCACGCCCGACCTGGTGCCGGCCGACCTCGTCGGCACGCGCATCTACAACCAGCGCACCGGCGAGTTCACCACTTCGCTCGGCCCCGTGTTCTGCAACCTGCTGCTCGCCGACGAGATCAACCGCGCGCCCGCCAAGGTGCAGAGCGCGCTGCTCGAGGTCATGCAGGAGCATCAGGTGACGATCGCCGGCGAGACCCACAAGGTCCCGGAGCCGTTCCTGGTCATGGCGACCCAGAACCCGATCGAGACCGAAGGCACCTATCCGCTGCCGGAAGCCCAGGTCGACCGCTTCATGATGAAGGTCCTGGTCGGCTATCCGACCCAGGAGCAGGAGTTCGTCATCGTCGAGCGCGTCACCGGCGTCATGGCGACGGTCGCGGCGGTCGCCTCGACCGAGGAACTCGCCGCCCTGCAGAAGGAATGCCGCAAGAGCTACGTCGATCCTGATCTCATCACCCACGCGGTGAAGCTGGTTGCCGCGACCCGCGATCCGGCCGCGGTCGGCCTGCCCGACCTCGCGCCGTACATCCACTTCGGCTCCAGCCCGCGCGGCACCATCCACTTGATCGAGGCGTCGCGTGCGCTCGCCTACCTGCGCGGCCGCGACTACGTGCTGCCCCAGGACCTCACCGACCTGGTGCCCGACATCCTGCGCCACCGCATCGTGCTCTCCTACGAGGCGCTGGCCAAAGGCCTGTCGGCCGACCAGATCATTGAGCGGCTGATGCAGCACCTGCCGGCGCCCGAGAAGCCCATGGAAGCGCATGTCCGAGTCGCGGCCAGATCCTGACCGCCCAAATACTGATCGGAAAGATCCGGAAGCCGTCCTGCGGCGGCTCGAGTGGACGGTTGTTCGCCGTCTCGACGGCTATCTGCAGGGTGACTACCGCACGCTGTTCCGCGGCTTCGGCCTCGATCTAGCCGACCTGCGCGAGTACCAGACGCACGACGACGTCCGTCACATCGACTGGAACGTCACCGCGCGCCTGCAGGTGCCGTACGTGCGCCAATACAACGAGGACCGCGAGATCACGGCCTGGTTCCTCCTCGATATGAGCCCGTCGATGGACTTCGGCTCCGAGGCCATGACCAAGCGCCAGATCCTCACCGACTTCACCGCGACGCTGGCGCGCGTGCTGACGCGCCACGGCAACCGCGTCGGCGCGCTGCTCTACGGCGGCAACGTCGACACCGTCATCCCGGCGGGCACCGGCCGCCGCCACGTGCTGCACATCGTCAACGAGATGGTGCGCCGGCCCGAACTGTCGGCGTCGCCGCCCACCGACCTGTCGGAGCTGCTGCGCGCCGCACTCAACATCGTGCACAGCCGCTCGTTCGTCTTCCTGGTGTCCGACTTCGTTAGCTCGCCCGGCTGGGACGGCCCACTCAACATGCTGAGCCAGCGCCACGAGATTCTCGCCGTGCGTCCCTTCGATCCGCTCGAGGTCGAGTTGCCGCCCCTCGGCCTGTTCGTCATGCAGGATTCCGAAACCGGCGAGCAGGTCTTCGTCGACACCGCCGACCGTGGCTTCCGCAAGCGCTTCGCCCAGGCGGCGGAGCAGCGCGAGATCCTGGTGCGCGACGGCCTTACCCGCGCCGGCGTCGACACCCTCGAGATTTCCACCCAGGAAGACCTCGTCGACTCGATCCTGCGCTTCACCGATCTGCGCAAACGCCGCTTCCGGGGCAAGGCCAACGTGCCTGTGCCTAAGTCCGCCTAACTCGGAGCCCGCACCATGTCCTTCATTTGGCCGTCGCTGCTTTGGCTTCTCTTCCTTCCGCCGCTCTTGGTGGGCATGTACCTGCTCATCCTGCGGCGCAAGAAGAAGGCCGCGCTGCGCTACGCCAACATCGCGATGGTGCGTGAGTCGATCGGACGCGGCTCGCGCTTCCGCCGCCACGCGCCGCCCGCCCTCATGCTCGCCGCCCTGGTCGTCATGCTGATGGCCGTGGCGCGCCCCGAGACCGTGCTGACGCTCGCCTCGCGTACCTCCGACGTCATGCTGTCGATGGACATCTCCGGCAGCATGCGCGCCGCCGACATCGAGCCGACCCGCATCGAGGCCTCCAAGATCGCTGCGAAGGCCTTCATCGATATGCAGCCGCGCGACGTCAAGATCGGCATCACCGCGTTCGCCGGCGCCGCGTTCCTCGTCCAGGCACCGACCATCGACCGCGACGCGCTGCTCGCCACCATCGATCGCATGGAGCTGCAGCGCGGCACCGCCGTCGGCAGCGCCATTCTGGTGTCGCTGAAGACCATCTTCCCCGACGCCCAGATCGACCTCGGCCAGATGAGCCCGCAAGAGCGCGCGGCGCAGCAGCGCCAGGGCGGCCAGGCCTTGGGGCAGGGGACTCCCGGCATGCCCGCGCCGCAGCCGCGCCAGCCGGTCGTGCCCGGCTCGTATGACAACGCCATCATCATCGTGCTGACCGACGGCAATACCAACACCGGCGTCGATCCCATCGTCGCCGCGCGCCTCGCCGCCGACTACGGCGTCAAGGTGTTCACCGTCGGCTTCGGCGCCCAGCCCGGTGGCGGCATCGCCGAGTTTGCCGGCCAGCGCCAGCGCTCCGTCCTCAACGAGGACTCACTTCGCCAGGTCGCCGAGATCACCCGCGGCGCCTACTTCCACGCCGCGTCGGCCGAAGAGCTCACCGAGGTCTACAAGACCCTCAACCGCGAGTTCTTCCTGGAAACCAAGAAGACCGAAGTGACGGCCTTCTTCGCCGCCCTCGCCGCCGGCCTGACCCTGCTCTCCGCCGGCCTCTCCATGCTCTGGTTCAGCCGCGTCTTCTAGCGCGCCCCCAACACAACCCTCTCCCTGCAAGGGGAGAGGGCAGGGTGAGGGGCAAGAAACGCGCGCGGCAGCGCGCATCGCGACCTGCTCTCTTGCTTGTGACTGGCCCGGCACGCGCCGCGGCGCAACGATGCGCGCATGCACAGAATCGCCGTGCTCCTCCTCGCGATGCTCCTGACGCTTGTCGCCGCAGCGTGTACGCCGCGCGCACAAATCATCCCCGCGAAGTTCGCCCAGGGCGTGATCACCCAGCTCGACCGCGACACCGGCATGTTCCGCATCGGCACCGACGCGTACCAAATGACGCGTGGCCGTGGCGGCCTCACCTTCCTCGCCCGGTTTCACCCCGGCGAGGCGGTTGAAGTGACGTTCATCGAGAGCCAGGGCCGCCGCGAAGCGATCACCATGCGCCGGCTCGACCTGCAGCCGCCGAACTGCATCCTGCCGCCCTGTCGCTTTGTAGAGGAGTAGCGCGCCGCGGCGCGTTCACGCCTCAGCCAGCGCGAATCCGGTCGAGCGCCCCCTGCAGGATGTAAGCGGCCGCCATCTTGTCCACGACTTCGGCGCGTTTGCGCCGGGAAGCGTCCGCATCGATCAGCGTGCGGGTGACCGCCGCCGTCGATAGCCGCTCGTCCCACAGCGCCATCGGCAGCCCCAGCGCCTGTTCCAGGCTGCGCCCGAACGCCCGCGCCGACTGCGCCTTCGGCCCCTCGCTGCCGTCCATATTGCGCGGCAGCCCGACCACCAGCCCGCCGATGTTCTCGGCCGCCACGATCGTGCGCAGTTCGGCCACCACGGCGGCCAGCTTGCCGCGCTGCAGCGTCGCGTAGGACGTTGCCACCGCCAGTCCCGGGTCGCAGATCGCCACGCCGATGTTCTTCTCGCCGGGGTCGAGGCCGAGCAGGCGCTGGCCCGGCTTGAGGAGGGCGGCAAGGTCTGTCGGGTTGCGGTCGCTCATGACGGCTGGTAGGTTCCGCCCTTCTTGAAACCAAGGGTTTCTGCCGATTTTTTGCGGCAGCCGCAGAAGGTTACACATGGCGCTCGATAAGGCCACGGTGACGAAGATTGCCCGGCTGGCGCGCGTGCGCGTCGCCGAGGCGGAGAAGGACGCGCTCGTTGGCGAGCTCTCCGGCATCCTCGCCTTCATCGAGCAGCTCAGCGAGATCGACACGAGCGGCGTCGAGCCGATGACCAGCGTCGTCGCCATGCCGCTGCCGCGCCGCGACGACAAGGTCACCGACGGCGGCAAGCAGGACGACATCCTCGCCAACGCGCCCGAAAAGACCGCCGGCTTCTTCACCATCCCCAAAGTCATCGAATAGGGGTGATCGAGTAGTGACCTCGCTCACCGATCTCACGCTCGCCGACGCCCGCGACGGCCTGCGCGCCAAGAAGTTCTCGGCCGCCGAGCTCGCCCGCGCCCACGTTGACGCCATGATCGCGGCGCGCCCGCTCAACGCGTTCATCACCGAAACGCCGGTGATCGCCAAGGCGATGGCCGACGAATCCGACAAGCGCATCGCGCGTGGTGACGCGCGCCCGCTCGAAGGCCTGCCGCTCGCCATCAAAGACTTGTTCTGCACCAAGGGCGTGCGCACCACTGCCGCGTCGCACATCTTGGAACCCTTCGTGCCGACCTACGAGTCGACCGTGACGCAAAAGCTCTGGGACGCCGGCGCCGTCATGCTCGGCAAGGTCAACCTCGACGAGTTCGCCATGGGCTCGTCCAACGAGACGAGCTACTTCGGTCCGGTCGAGAACCCGTGGCGCAAGCCCGGCGACAACCGCTCCAGAGTCCCCGGCGGCTCGTCCGGCGGTTCCGCCGCGGCAGTCTCGGCGCGCTTCGCGCTGGCCGCCACCGGCACCGACACCGGCGGCTCGATCCGCCAGCCGGCCGCCTTCTGCGGTATCGTCGGCATCAAGCCGACCTACGGCCGCTGCTCGCGGTGGGGCATCGTCGCGTTCGCCTCGTCCCTCGACCAGGCCGGCCCGATGACGCGCACGGTCAAGGACGCCGCCATCATGCTGCGCTCCATGTGCGGCTTCGATCCGAAGGACTCGACCTCCGTCGACATGGCCGTCCCGGATTTCGAAAAGGCCCTGACCGGCAACATCAAGGGCCTCAAGGTCGGCATCCCCGAGGAATACCGCATCGACGGCATGCCCAAGGAGATCGAGTCGATCTGGACCAAGGGCGCCGAGTGGCTGAAGGCGGCAGGCGCCATCCTCAAGCCCGTCAAGCTGCCCCTCACCAAGTACGCCCTGCCGACCTACTACATCGTCGCACCCGCCGAGTGCTCGTCCAACCTCGCGCGCTACGACGGCGTGCGCTTCGGCCTGCGCGAGAAAGGCGAAGACCTGACGGCCATGTACGAGGGCACGCGCGGCGCCGGCTTCGGCCGCGAGGTGCGCCGCCGCATCCTCATCGGCACCTACGTGCTGTCGGCCGGCTACTACGACGCCTACTACCTGAAGGCGCAGCGCGTCCGCGCCCTCATCGCCGCCGACTTCGCCAACGCGTTCAAAGAGGTCGACGTTCTGCTGGCGCCGACCGCACCGTCGTCCGCCTTCGCACGCGGCGAGAAGACCGCCGACCCCATCGCCATGTACTTGAACGACGTGTTCACCGTGCCCGCCAGCCTCGCCGGCCTGCCCGGCATCTCGGTGCCCGCCGGCCTCTCCGCCGACGGACTGCCCCTCGGCCTGCAGCTGATCGGCCGCGCCTACGACGAGGAAACCGTCCTGCGCACCGCCGGCGTGCTCGAGCAGGCCGCCCAGTTCACGGCTCGCCCGCAGACCTGGTGGAAGCAGTGACCGCCCCGACCCCCGCCCTCCTCAAAGGCGCCACCGGTGATTGGGAGCTGATCATCGGCCTGGAGGTGCACGCCCAGGTCACCTCGAACTCCAAGCTGTTCTCCGGCGCCTCGACCGAATTCGGCGCCGAGCCCAACACCCAGGTGTCGCTCATCGACGCCGGGTTCCCCGGCATGCTGCCCGTCATCAACGGCTTCGTCGTCGAGCAGGCTGTGCGCACCGGCCTTGGCCTCAACGCGCAGATCAACCTGCGCTCGGTGTTCGACCGCAAGAACTACTTCTACCCGGACCTGCCCGCCGGCTATCAGATCTCCCAGTACAAGCAGCCGATCGTCGGCGAGGGCATCGTCACCGTCGACCTGCCCGACGGCAGCGTGCGCGAAGTCGGCATCGAGCGCCTGCACCTCGAGCAGGACGCCGGCAAGAGCCTGCACGACCAGCACCCCAAGCTCACGTACGTCGACCTGAACCGCGCCGGCGTCGCGCTGATGGAGATCGTCTCCAAGCCCGACCTGCGCTCGGGCGAGGAGGCGGGCGCCTACGTCAAGAAGCTGCGCGCCATCCTGCGCTACCTCGGCACCTGCGACGGCAACATGGAGCAGGGGAGCTTGCGCTGCGACGTCAACGTCTCGGTGCGTAAGCCTGGTGCTGCGCTCGGCACGCGCTGCGAGATCAAGAACGTCAACTCCGTGCGCTTCCTGCAGCAGGCGGTGGACTTCGAATCGCGCCGCCAGATCGAGGAGCTCGAAGCGGGCAGGGCGATCAAGCAGGAGACCCGCCTCTACGACGCCAACACCGGCGAGACGCGCACCATGCGCTCCAAGGAAGAAGCGCACGACTACCGCTACTTCCCCGACCCGGACCTGCTGCCGCTGGAACTAACCCCGGACTACGTCGCCCGCATCAAGGCGACTCTGCCCGAGCTGCCCGACGCCAAGCGCGCCCGCCTCGAGTCTGACCTCGCCATCGCGCCCTACCAGGCGCGCGTCCTGGTGATGGAGAAAGAGTCCGCCGACTACTTCGAAGCGTTCGTCGCGGCAGTGCAGAAGCGCACCGGCAAGGCGCCCCAGGACATCGGCCAGGACTGCGCCAACGTCGTCGTCACCGAGCTGTTCGGCGCGCTGAACAAGGACTCCAAGTCCATTGAGTCCTCGCCGATCTCGCCGACGGCACTCGCCGGCCTGCAGGCCCTCAAGATGGACGGCACCGTCTCCGGCCCGACCGCCAAGAAGGTGTTCGAGGAGATGTACGCCACCGGCAAGGACGCCTCGGCAATCGTCGAAGAGAAGGGCCTGAAACAGGTCTCCGACTCCGGCGCCCTGGAAGCGATGGTCGACAAGGTCATCGCCGACAACCCCAAGCAGGTCGAGCAGTACCGCGGCGGCAAGGAGACGGTGATCACCTTCTTCGTCGGCCAGCTCATGAAGCTCAGCCGCGGCACCGCCAACCCCGCCATGGTCACCGAGCTCCTAAAGAAGAAGCTCGCGAAGTAACGCCCGAGAACCCTCCCCCGGCGTCGCGCGGGGACGCGCGCAGGCGCGCGGGCGCGCCTTCGGCACGACGGGGAGGGCAGGGTGAGGGGCAAGAATCGCAGTTCCCTGCGACGCTCAGCATGTGTGTTGGTATCCCATCACACACCTCCGCAATCCCGGCCCCACCGCCGCTACGCCAACGCCTCGTTAACCTTCTCGGCCCAAAACTGTTCCTCGCCGCGGCACCCAACCGTCGCGCCAAGGGGCGCGCCAGGGATTTCGACGCCGCGGCTACCGGGGTGAGGAACATGGGCGAGCGCATCGATACCTTCGTGAACGACTGCCAGAACAAGGCCGAGAAGGGGGTCGCCGAGTCGCAATACGACCTCGGCCTGCTCTACTCGATCGGCAAGGGCGTGCCGCGCGACTACGTCGCCGCCCACAAGTGGTTCAATCTCGCCGCCATGCGCGGCATGCCGGAAGCGCGCGATCTCCGCGCCGAGCTCGCCGGCCAGATGACGAAAGAAGACGTCGCCGAGGCCCTGCGCCAGGCGCGCGCCTGGCTCGCCACCCACGCTCCGACCAAGATCATCCTCGCGGCCTAAGAATCCTCATCCTGAGCTTGTCGAAGGACCAGCGCGGCACCGCCCCTCCCGCGGGCGCCGCCTGGACAGCCGAACGGCGCCCCAAGGCACGTGTACCTGTGCCAAGGCGCCGTTCGAGCGTTTAGGATGCGCCTTCGGTTTCGGGAGGTCCCTATGTCGCTGCGTCAGTTCCGCACGTTTGCCTTTGCCCTCAGTGTTTCGATGACCTTCCTCGCGCCTTTCGCCCACGCCCAGCTCGCCGTCGATCCCGAGTACACGGCGCAGATGACGCGCCTGACGATCGGCGCCAACGGCTACGGCGGTCCGCTCACCCTGTCCCGGCAACCCATCACCGTCACGCCGGCGCCGGTCGCCTACGAAGGCACCTCGACGACGTTTTCCTCCACGTTCTCGTCCGCGGTGAAGCTGGCCGGCTCGGTCAAGCAAGACGGCGCCAACCTCGTCCACGAGCAGTCGCTGACCGACGCGCGCGTCTCGCCGACCCTGGCTGCCGTCACCGTGCGCATCGTCGCCAACGCGCAAGGACAAGAGAGCAAGCACGACCTCACCTACCCGGCCTACGAGCGCGCGCCCGCGGACGGCCAGACCGCTGCCATGAAGACCATGTTCGGCCGCATGGCCGACGGCCTGATCGCCGACAGCACCCGCCCGCACACCGCGACCGGCGGCGAGCCGTGGCAGACCCAGGCCGACATCACCAAGACGATGCTGGCCGCCCTGCC
>CAMDPO010000008.1 GCA_945904955.1 Rhizobium sp. Q54 | reverse complement strand
CACTACGACGGCCGCACGGTGACCGAGGACGACCTGCGCGCGGTGGTAGCGAACGGCAAAGGCCCGGAGCGCGAGATCGGTTTCCGCCCCGTGCGCGTGCTGATGCAGGACTTCACCGGCGTGCCCGCCATCGTCGACCTTGCCGCCATGCGCGACGCGATGATCGCGCTGGGCGGCGATCCCAAGCGCATCAATCCGCTCGCACCCGTCGACCTCGTCATCGATCATTCCGTGTCGGTGGATGCGTTCGGCAAGGCCGACGCCTTCGCCAAGAACGTCGGCCTCGAGATGGAGCGCAACCGCGAGCGCTATGCGTTCCTGCGCTGGGGCCAGTCCGCGTTCCAGAACTTCCGCGTCGTGCCGCCCGGCACCGGCATCTGTCACCAGGTGAATCTCGAGGCACTCTCCCAGGTCGTGTGGACCGTGAAGGACGGCCAAGGGGACAATGGGCGCACTGTCGCGTGTCCCGACACCCTCGTCGGCACCGACAGCCACACCACCATGGTCAACGGCCTCTCGGTCTTGGGGTGGGGCGTCGGCGGCATCGAGGCCGAGGCCGCGATGCTCGGCCAGCCGATCTCCATGCTGGTCCCCGAGGTTGTCGGCTTCGAGTTGACCGGCAAGATGCGCGAAGGCACCACCGCGACCGACCTGGTGCTGACGGTCACCGAGCTCCTGCGCAGACACGGCGTCGTGGGCAAGTTCGTCGAGTTCTACGGGCCGGGCGTCGCCGAGCTGTCGCTCGCCGATCGCGCCACCATCGCCAACATGGCGCCCGAGTACGGAGCGACGTGCGGCTTCTTCCCCGTCGATCAGGAGACGCTCAACTACCTGACCCTGTCCGGGCGCGAGCCGTGGCGTGTCGCGCTGGTCGAGGCGTACGCCCGCGCCCAAGGCCTGTGGCGTGACGCCAAGACGCCGGAGCCCGCGTTCAACGACGCGATGTCCTTCGACATCGGCACGGTCGAGCCGAGTCTCGCCGGTCCGAAGCGTCCGCAGGATCGCGTCAACCTCTCCAGCGCGCCGATGAGCTTCGCCAAGGCGCTCGCCGAGTCGAAGCAACGGCAGACACGCGTCTCGGCGCCGGTGGCGGGGCATAATTATCCGCTCACCGACGGCGACGTGATGATCGCCGCCATCACCAGCTGCACCAACACCTCGAACCCAAGCGTCATGATCGCGGCGGGCCTATTGGCACGGAATGCCGTCGCCAAGGGCTTGCGCGTCAAGCCGTGGGTGAAGACTTCGCTGGCGCCCGGCTCCCAGGTCGTCACCGACTACCTGCAGAAGGCCGGCTTGCAGGAGCCGCTCGATGCGCTGGGCTTCAACCTCGTCGGCTACGGCTGCATGACCTGCATCGGCAACTCGGGTCCGCTCGATCCGGCGTTGTCGGCGACCATCAACCAGGCCGGTCTGGTCGTCGCGTCGGTGCTGTCCGGCAATCGCAATTTCGAAGGCCGCGTCAATCCGGACACGCGCGCCAACTACCTCGCCTCGCCGCCGCTGGTGGTGGCGTACGCACTCGCCGGCACCCTGGCGCTCGACCTTTCGACCGAGCCGCTCGGCGAAGGCAGCGACGGCAAGCCGGTGTACCTCGAGGACATCTGGCCCTCGTCACGCGAGGTTGCGCTGTTCGTGCGCGGCAACCTCTCGTCCGAGATGTTCGCCAGCCGCTACGCGCAAGCGTTCCTCGGCTCGCCCGAATGGCAGGCCATCGCTGCGCCTTCGGGCATCACCTACACGTGGGAAGACGCGTCCACCTATGTGCGCAAGGCGCCGTACTTCGAGGGCATGAAGCTGACGCCCGCGCCGCTCACCGACATCCTCGGTGCGCGGCCGCTGGCGATCCTCGCCGATTCGGTGACGACCGATCACATCTCGCCGGCCGGCTCGTTCAAGGAAGCGACGCCGGCCGGCAAGTATCTGGCCGAGCACCAGGTGCGGCCGAAGGACTTCAACTCTTACGGCGCGCGCCGCGGCAACCACGAGATCATGATGCGCGGCACCTTCGCCAACATCCGCATCAAGAACGAGATGGCGCCCGGCACCGAGGGCGGCGTCACGCGCCTGATGCCGTCCGGCACCGTGCTGCCGATCTACGACGCTGCGATGGCCTACAAGGCGTCGGGCGTGCCGCTCGTCGTCATCGCTGGCAAGGAGTACGGCGCCGGTTCCTCGCGCGATTGGGCGGCCAAGGGACCCGCGTTGCTCGGCGTGCGCGCCGCCATCGCCGAGAGCTACGAGCGCATCCATCGCTCCAACCTCGTCGGCCTCGGCGTCCTGCCGCTCGAGTTCCCCGCTGGCGTGACCCGCAAGACGCTGCGGCTGGATGGCAGCGAGACGTTCGACTTCCTCGGCGTGGCCGCCGGCCTGACCCCGCGCGGCATGGTGCGCTGCCACATCCACCGTGCTGACGGAACCGTGACCGAGCTCGACCTGGTGTGTCGCATCGATACCGACACTGAGCTCGGCTACTTCCAGCACGGAGGAATCCTGCACTACGTGCTGCGCAGCCTGATGGCGGCCGATGCCGCCGGTGCCAGCCTCAAGGCCGGCGTCGCCGGCTGAATCCTTGGACCAGCGTCAAACAGAATTGATTGGCCGGGCCGGGGCAGGGGCTGCACCATCCCGGCTCATGTCGGCTTGGTCCAGACTCGGCTCCGCTGCGGCGGTGACCTTCGCGCTCCTCGCCGGCGCCGCGTCCGCGCATGCGCAGACCATCGTCTCGACACCGGTGACCGTCGTCGAGCTGTTCACGTCCCAGGGCTGCAACTCGTGCCCGCCCGCCGACAAATTCCTGCTCGAGCTCGTCGCGCGTCAGGATCGCGACAACCTCATCGTGCTCGGCTACCACGTCGACTACTGGGACTATCTCGGCTGGGCCGACACGTTCGCCACGCCGGCGTCCACGCAGCGCCAAAAGGGCTACATGCGCTCCCTGCGTCTGCAGTCGGTCTACACGCCGCAGATGGTGGTTGGCGGTCGCTTCGAGTTGGTGGGCGCCGATCGCCCCGCGGTCGAAGAGGCCATCGAACGGGCCCGCACGACCATGCCGGGAGGCGGCGCCAACGTCTGGTTCGACTACGCCGAGAACGGTGCGCCGGTGTTGCGCGTCGAGGCGCCCAAGTCGCCCGACTTCAAGGTGGATGCCGACATCTTCCTGGTGCTGTTCGCCGACACCAAGAACGTGCCGATCGCGCGCGGCGAGAACGCCGGCAAGACCATCGGCTACACCAATATCGTGCAGACGATGATCCACCTCACCAAGTGGGACGGCAAACCGGCGACCTTCGCGCTGCCGACCGGCCAGCTCTCGCCCGGCGCATCGTTCTGCGCGGCGATCGTCCAGCAGGCCAACCAAGGCCCGATCCTCGGCGCCGTGCGCGCCCGGATCACCGACGGGCGCTGGTAAGAACCAAACCCCTCCCCCTTCCAGGGGGAGGGCAGGGTGGGGATAGCCTTAGCGAATTCGGTGCCGTCGCCACGCAACGTGACCGTCCCGCGCATCCCCACCAGCCTCCCCCTGAAAGGGGGAGGCTCTCCTACTCAGCGAGTAGCGCCTGAACCTTCAGCACTGTGTTCCAATTGCGCGCGGTGTTCGTGCCGACGTGCTTGGCCATCAATGGCGTGGTGAGCTTGGAACGGCCCTGGCGGTCCGGGTAGGTCACGTACAGCTGCCTACCGCCGGCGCGAATTTGCTCCGGTCCTTTGCTCGCCGCCTGCAGCGCCTTCACCGCGGCAGTGCTGGGCGCCTCCTTGAGGCACACCAGCACGAGGAACCCAGGCGCATCCTTTGCCTCTTTCGCGAACGGATTGGCGGCAACGATCGCGTCCCACTCGGCCGCCGTGCGCACGAAAAACTCGGTGGTCAGGCCAAGCTGCTTTGCCGCTTCCTTCTCCAGCTTCGCTTCGAGCGCCGCCGCGGTGCCTTTGCTGCTGAACACCGCGTTGCCGCTGTTCAGGAGCGTGCGCGGGTCTGCGAAGCCGAGCCCGACCAGTATGTCGCGCAGCGCCGGCATCGCGACCTTGCCGTGCGAGCCAAGGTTCACGGCGCGCAGCAAGGCAACGAACGCCGTCATCGGCCCAGGCGCTGCCACAGTGCGTCGAGAATGGCGCGCTGGCCCTTCATGACCTTGTCCACCGACTGCTCGCGCGTGAACCACGCGGCACGGTCGACCTCGGGAATCTCGATCAGTTTCCCAGACTTCGGTGGCCACTCGATCATGCAGGTGTTGCTGACCAGAGAGTCGGCATCGAAGTCGCCTTCCAGGCACCACGCGTCGACGATCTTGCCGCTCGGCTGCGCGAACGCGCCGAGCGCGATGGGCTCGCCCGCCGGCACCGGCGAGCCGGTCTCCTCGGCGAACTCGCGTCGCGCCGCGGCGAGCGGATCTTCGTCGGGCTCGTAGATGCCCTTGGGCAGGCCCCAGGCGGCCTCGTCCTTGCCCGCCCAGAACGGCCCGCCGGGATGCACCAGCATCACCTCGACGGCGCCGCCGGGGCCACGCCGGTACAACAGGATGCCGGCGCTACGCTGGACCATTGCGGCGGCTACTTCGCTCCGAGCGCGCGCGTCATCACGTCCGACAGCCGGCGCGCGAAGTCCGCCGGGTCCGCGGGCGGATCGCCCTCGCGGATCATCGCCTGGTCGAGCAGAAGACGTCCGACATCATCGATCTGCACCCGCTGCGCGGAATCCTTCGCCACCGCGACCAGCGTGCGGATGAGCGCATGCTGCGGATTGATCTCGAGGATGCTCGCAACGCCATCCTTCAACTGCCCCTGCGCCTTCAGCATGCGCGCCAGATGACGCGGCATGTCGCGCTCGTCGGCGACCAGGCACACGGCGCTGTCGGTGAGGCGATCGGAAACCCGCACGTCTTTCACCCGCGTGCCCAGGCTCTGCTTCAGCAGCGCCAGCAACACCGCGAGCTCGCCGGCGTCGACCGCGTCCTTCTTGTCGGTCTCGGGCGCCGGCCCGAGCGACGCGGCGCCTTGGGCGACCGAGACGAAGCGCTTGCCCTCGTACATGCCGACCGAGGGAATCCAGAACTCATCCACCGCGTCGGACAGCAGCAGCACCTCGTAGCCGCGCGCCAGGAATCCCTCCAGGTGCGGGCTCGACTTGAGCGCCGCCGCGTCGTCACCGGTGATGTAGTAGATGGCGTCCTGCTTGTCCTTCACCCGCCCGACGTACTCGGCCAGCGAAGTGAGCTTGTCGCCGGCAGTCGTGCGGAAGCGAGTCAGCTTCAGCAACTGCTCGCGCCGGCCGATGTCCTCATAGATGCCTTCCTTCAGCACCGCGCCGAAGGTCTCCCAGAATTTGGCGTAGGCGTCCGCGTCCTTGTCCGCCTTCTTCTCCAGCTCCGACAGCACCTTGGTGACGACGGCGGTGCCGATGCGCGCCAGCACCGGGTCGTGCTGGAGCATCTCGCGGCTCACATTGAGCGCGATGTCCTCGGTATCCACCACGCCGCGCAGGAAGCGCAGGTACGACGGCAGCAGTCCTTCGGCGTTGTCGGTGACGAACACGCGCCGCACGTACAGCCGCACCGCCGCCTTGCGCTCGACATGGAACAGGTCGGGCGGCCGCGTGCTGGGCACGAACAGCAGCGTCACGTACTCGAGACGCCCCTCGGCGCGCGTGTGGATGGTCAGCCACGGCTCGTCGAACGCGTGCGCGACGTGCTGGTAGAACTCTTTGTACTGCTCTTCGGTGACGTCCTTGCGGGCGCGCGTCCACAGTGCCGACGCCGCGTTCAGCGTCTCCTCGCCGTCCTTGCCACCGGCGAGCATCACCGGCAGCCCGATGTGATCGGAGTGCGCCTTCACGATCGTGCGCAGGCGATCCGGGTCGGCGAACTCCGCCTGGTCCTTGCGCAGCTGCAGGACGATCGTCGTGCCGCGCCCCGCGCGATCCGCTTCGGCGATGGTGAAGCTGCCCTTGCCGTCTGACGTCCACCGCCACGCTTCGCTCTGTCCGGCGCGCCGGCTGGTCACCTCGACCTTGTCGGCGACGATGAAGGCCGAATAGAAGCCGACGCCGAATTGCCCGATGAGCGCGACGTCGTCGTCGCGCTTTCCCTTTTCCTCGTCCGTGCCGTCGCCTTTGGTCTTGGCGAGCTCCTCCGCGAACGCCGCCGAGCCTGAGCGCGCGATGGTGCCGAGGTTGTCGACCAGGTCCTGGCGCGTCATGCCGATGCCGTTGTCGGTGATGGTGAGCGTCCGCGCCTTGGCGTCGGGCGTCAGCACGACCTTGAATTCGGGATCGTCGGCGGCGAGTGCCGGATTGGTGATCGCCTCATAGCGCAGCCGGTCGCACGCGTCCGACGCGTTCGAGATCAGCTCGCGCAGGAACACTTCCTTGCGGCTGTACAACGAGTTGGCGACGATCTGCAGAAGCTTGGTGACTTCGGCCTGGAAGGCCAAGGTCTCTACCGGTGTCTGCTCAGCCATGGCGTGTCATTCGATGTGGTTGCCGAATTGTATGACCTGCGGTCGGGGCGGAGATATGGAACGCCCCCGGCCTGTGCACAACCCCGTTGCGCAGGCCGCGCACGACACAGGGCCGCACCCGCCAGAATCGCCCTCGCCAAATAGGAGTTGCCGGGGCATCCCCGCCATGGGAACAATCCCCGCCCCCAGGGAGCCCGTCGGGAGCCCGGCGCGGCGGCCCGAATCAGGCCTTGGCAAACGGGCTCGGCAGCAGCAAGACGATGGAACGACCAAAGATCGCCCTGATCGGTGGCGGGAACATCGGCGGCACGCTCGCCCACCTCGCGGCGCTCAAGCGTCTCGGCGACATCATCCTGTTCGATATCGTCGAAGGCCTCCCCCAGGGCAAGGCGCTCGACATCTTCGAGGCGTTGGCAATCGAGCGCGTCGACGCCAACATCCGCGGCACCCAGAGCTACGCCGACCTCAAAGGCGCTGACGTCGTCATCGTCACCGCTGGGGCCGCGCGCAAGCCGGGCATGAGCCGCGACGACCTCGCCGAAACCAACTACCGGATCATTCGCACGGTGGCCGAGGGCATCGGCACCTACGCGCCGGAAGCCTTCGTCATCTGCATCACCAACCCACTCGACGCGATGGTGTGGGCGCTGCAGCGTCTCAGCGGCCTGCCCGCGCACATGGTCGTCGGCATGGCGGGCGTGCTCGACAGCGCACGCCTGCGCACCTTCATCGCCGAGGACATCGGCGTATCGGTCGAGGACATCTCGGCCTGCGTGCTCGGCGGCCACGGCGACGCCATGGTGCCGATGCTGCGCCACACCACGGTGTCCGGCATTCCGCTGCTCGAGTTGGTCAAGCGTGGCTGGACGACGCAGAAGCGTATCGACGCCATCATCGAGCGCGTGCGCAACGGCGGCAACGAAATCGTCCAGCTCCTGAAGACCGGCTCCGCGTTCTACGCGCCGGCAAGCTCCGCCATCCAGATGGCCGAGTCGTTCCTGCGCGACCGCAAGCGCGTGCTGCCCTGCGCCGCGTACCTGAATGGCGAATACGGCGTCCACGACCTCTACATCGGCGTGCCGGTGGTCATCGGTGCCGGTGGCGTCGAGCGCATCGTCGAGATCGAGCTCACCGCCGCCGAGCGCAAGCAGTTCGAGAAGTCGGTCGCCTCGGTGCAGAAGCTGGTGGAAGTCGTCAGTGCTCTCGAGCCGCGGCCGGCCCGCAAACCGGCCGCCACCAAGGCCAAGCCCAAGCGTCGCCAGCGCGCCTAGCGCCGGGCGCCCAGGGGGCCTCAAGGGGCGCCCACAGAATTGCGTTAACGCCAGTCGCTGCCTATAACCAGCGCCGTCCGGACGGGGTTCGATGAATCTGCACGAGTATCAAGCGAAGGCGCTGCTCGCCAAATACGGCGTACCGGTGCCCAAGGGCGGCGTCATTTTGGCCGCCAACGACATCCATCGCGTCGTCGGCGAAGTCGGCGGCCCGGTGTGGGTGGTCAAGGCGCAGATCCACGCCGGCGGCCGCGGCAAGGGCGGCGGCGTCAAGATCGCCAAGACTGCAGCGGACGCCGAGAAGGCAGCCCAGGACATCCTCGGCATGACGCTGGTGACGCACCAGACCGGCCCGACCGGCAAGGAAGTGCACCGCGTCTACGTCGAGCAGGGCGCCAACATCGCCCGCGAGCTGTACTTCGCCGTCCTTCTCGACCGTGCCACCAGCCGCGTCACCCTGATGGGCTCGACCGAGGGCGGCATGGACATCGAGGAGGTCGCGGCCTCGACGCCGGAAAAAATCGTGCGCGTCTCGATCGATCCGGTCACCGGCATGCAGCCCTTCCACGCTCGCAAGATGGCGTTCGCGCTGGGCCTCAAGGCCAGCGAGCTGAAGACCGGCGTGCCGCTCATGCTCGCCGCCTACAAGGCGTACATGGACATCGACGCGAGCTTGCTCGAGATCAATCCGCTCGCCGTCACCAAGGAGGGCAACGTCGTCGCCCTCGATTCCAAGATCGTCATCGACGACAACGCGCTGTTCCGCCAGTCCGCCATCGCCGCCATGCGCGACGAGACGGAGGAGAACCACGCCGAGTTGCGCGCCCAGCGCGCCTCGATCAACTACGTGAAGCTCGACGGCGACATCGGCTGCCTGGTCAACGGCGCCGGCCTCGCCATGGCGACCATGGACCTCATCAAGTCTTCGGGTGGCGAGCCCGCGAACTTCCTCGATGTCGGCGGCGGCGCTCCCAAGGAGCGCGTCGTCGAGGCGTTCAACATCATTCTCGAGGACCCGAACGTGAAGGGCATCCTCGTCAACATCTTCGCCGGCATCAATCGCTGCGACATCATTGCGGAAGGTGTGGTCGCCGCGACCAAGGAAGTGCAGATGAAGGTGCCGCTCGTCGTGCGCCTCGAAGGCACCAACGTCGAGGAAGGCCGTCGCATCCTGGCCGACTCGAAGCTGGCGATCATTGCGGCGGACGGCCTTGCCGACGCCGCGGAGAAAATCGTTTCTGCGACGCGGAGCGCCGTCTAAATGTCGATCCTCATCGACGCCGATACACGCGTCATCGTCCAGGGCATCACCGGCGCCCAGGGCACGTTCCACACCGAGCAGGCGCTCGCCTACGGCACCAAGGTCGTCGGCGGCGTGACGCCCGGCAAGGGCGGCACCACGCATCTCGGCCTGCCCGTGTTCGACACCGTCGCCGAAGCGGTCGAGGCGACCGGCGCCACCGCCACCGGCATCTACGTGCCGCCGCCGTTCGCCGCCGACGCGGTGTTGGAGGCGGCCGACGCCGGCCTCGAACTCGCCGTCTGCATCACCGAAGGCATCCCGATCCTCGACATGGTGCGCGTGAAGCGCGCCCTGCAGGGCTCGCGCATGCGCATGATCGGGCCGAACACCGCCGGCCTCATCACCCCGGGCGCGTGCAAGATCGGCATCATGCCGGGCCACATCCACATGCCGGGCAAGGTCGGCATCGTGTCCAAGTCGGGCACGCTGACCTACGAGGCGGTCGAGCAGACCACCAAGGCCGGCCTCGGCCAGTCGACCTGCGTCGGTATCGGCGGCGACCCCGTCAACGGCAGCCCGTTCGTCGATATCCTCGAGCTGTTCCTGGCCGATCCGGGCACCGAAGCCATCATCATGATCGGCGAGATCGGCGGCTCGTTCGAAGAGGAAGCTGCCGCCTTCATCCGCCGCAGCCGTATCAAGAAGCCGATGGCAGGCTTCATCGCCGGCGCCACCGCCCCTCCAGGCAAGCGCATGGGCCATGCCGGCGCCATCATCTCGGGAGGTGCTGGCACCGCCGAAGGCAAGAAGGAAGCGATGCGCTCGGCCGGCATCGCCGTGGCCGACTCGCTCACCAACATCGGCGCGACCCTGGTGAACCTCCTGCTCGGCCGCCTGCCGCCGACCCGCAGCGCCCGGCCTCGGCGGCGGACCGGATAGCAAACCGGTCGCGGAGCACTATCTTTAGAGGCATCTGCAGATGGTTCTGTCCGGCGCCTCCTCCGCGTACCTCGAGGACCTCTACGAACGCTACCTCCGCGATCCTGGATCGGTGGAGACAGGCTGGCGCGCGTTCTTCGCCGGCATCGGCGGCAACGGCCATGACGCCCTGACCGTCGCGCGCAAAGCGAGCTGGGGCCGCCCCATCCTGGTCCCCCTCGAAGACGAGATCGCGGCGCGCCCGCGCGCCTTGCGACCGGCGACCGACGTTCGCCAGGCTGCCCTCGACTCGATCCGGGCGCGCATGATGATCCGCGCCTACCGCGTGCGCGGCCACCTCGGCGCCAACCTCGATCCGCTCGGCCTCGCCGGCGCGACGCGCCATCCCGACCTCGATCCCGCCAGCTACGGGTTCACGCCCGCCGACTACGACCGCCTCGTCTTCCTCGACCACGCCCTCGGTCCGGAATCGATGACGGTGCGCGAGGTGCTGGCGTTCCTCAACGAGATGTACTGCGGCGCCATCGGCTACGAGTACATGCACATCCAGGCGCCCGAGCAGCGCAACTGGCTGCAGGTGCGCATCGAAGCGCCCGAGTACCGCCAGCACTACTCGCCGCGCACCAAGCGCGCCATCCTGCGCCAGCTCGCCGAGGCCGAAACCTTCGAGCGCTTCCTCGCGGTGAAGTACACCGGCACCAAACGCTTCGGCCTCGACGGCGCCGAGTCGCTGTTGGCCGCGCTGGAATCGATCCTCGATCGCGCCGTGCAGCACGGCGTCGAAGAGGTGGTGCTCGGCATGCCGCACCGGGGCCGTCTCAACGTCCTCGCCAACATCGTCAAGAAGCCGGTGACGGCGATCCTGTCGGAATTCGAAGGCGTACCGTCGATGCCCGGCGACGTGCAGGGCTCCGGCGACGTGAAGTATCACCTGGGCACCTCGGCCGACCGCGACATCGCCGGCAAGCGCATGCACGTCTCGCTCTGCGCCAACCCATCGCACCTCGAAGCCGTCGATCCCGTCGTGCTCGGCAAGGTGCGCGCCAAACAGGAGCAGCGCGACGACACCGAGCGCAAGCGGGTCATGCCGATCCTGATGCACGGCGACGCGGCGTTCGCCGGCCAGGGCATCGTCGCCGAATGCCTCGCGCTCTCCGAGCTGCGTGGGTATCGCGTCGGCGGCACGATGCACGTGCTCGTCAACAACCAGATCGGCTTCACGACGAGCCCGAAGTTCGCGCGCTCGTCGCCGTACCCAAGCGACGTCGCGCTCGCCGTGCAGGCGCCGATCGTCCACGTCAACGGCGACGACCCCGAGGCCGTCATCCACGCCGCCAAGATCGCCACCGACTTCCGCAACAAGTTCGGCAAGGACGTGGTGCTCGACCTGTTCTGCTACCGCCGCTTCGGCCACAACGAAGCGGACGAGCCGTCGTTCACCCAGCCGATCATGTACCGCAAGATCGCGGCGCATCCGTCGACGCGCCAGCTCTACGCCGAGCGCCTCGTCGCCGAAGGCGTGCTCACCGACGCGGATGCCGACGCCATGGTCGCCGAGATCCAGGCGACCCTGGAGAAGGACCACAAGGCGGCGAAATCCTACCGCCCCAACAAGGCGGATTGGCTGGAGGGCCGCTGGTCCGGCTTCAAGCGCCCGGCCCGCGACGGCGCCCGGCACGGCGCCACGTCGGTGCCGATGCGCGAGCTGATGGCCCTCGCCGAGCCGCTCACCCACATCCCCGAGACCTTCGCCGCGCACCCCACCGTGCGCAAGATTCTGGCCCGCCGCCGCGAGACGCTGCTCGCCGGCACCGGCATCGACTGGGCCACCGCCGAGTCGCTCGCCTTCGCCACCCTGTTGCGCGAGGGCTTCAAGGTGCGCTTGTCGGGGCAGGATTCCGGACGCGGCACCTTCTCCCAGCGTCACGCCGTGCTGGTGAACCAGACCGACGAAAGCCGCTACGTGCCGCTCGAGCATCTCGAAGGCGCCCAAGGCGAGTTCGAGGTCGTCGACAGCCTGCTCTCGGAAGAGGCCGTGCTCGGCTTCGAGTACGGCTACAGCCTGGCCGAGCCCAACGGCCTCGTCCTGTGGGAGGCGCAGTTCGGCGACTTCGCCAACGGCGCCCAGGTCATGTTCGACCAGTTCCTGGCCAGCGCAGAAAGCAAGTGGCTGCGCATGTCGGGCCTCGTCGCGCTGCTGCCGCACGGCCAGGAAGGGCAGGGCCCCGAGCACTCTTCGGCCCGTCTCGAGCGCTACTTGCAGCTATGCGCCGAGGACAACCTGCAGGTCGTCTACCCGACCACGCCGGCCAGTTACTTCCACGTCCTGCGCCGCCAGCTGCACCGCGACTTCCGCAAGCCGCTCATCGTCATGACGCCGAAGTCTCTGCTGCGCCACAAGCGCGCGGTCTCGAACTTGGCCGACATGGACCACGGCCGCACGTTCCATCGCGTGCTGTGGGACGACGACGCGGCCCTGAAGGCCGACCCCGACATCCGCCGCGTCGTGCTGTGCTCCGGCAAGGTCTACTACGACCTGCTGGATGCCAAGGAAGCGACCGGCGTCCACGACGTGTACGTGCTGCGCCTCGAACAGCTCTATCCGTTCCCGGCTGAATCGCTCACCGAGGAGCTGGCGCGTTTCCCCCGTGCCGAGGTGATGTGGTGCCAGGAGGAGCCGAAGAACGCCGGCGCCTGGCTGTTCGCCCGTTCCTACATCGAGGAGTTGTTGGCGCGGGAGCGCACGGGCTCCCCGCGGCTGCGCTATGCTGGGCCGCCCGCCATGGCCGCGCCGGCGCCCGGCTCGCTCCGCCAGCATCTGGCCCTGCAGCAGCAAGTAGTGGCGGCGGCTCTCGCGCAATGATGGAGGCCTCCCCATGAGCGTCGAGATCAAGGTGCCGGCCCTCGGCGAGTCGATCAGCGAGGCGACCGTCGCGCGCTGGTTCCGCAACGCCGGTGACGCCGTCGTCGCCGACGAGCCGCTCGTCACCCTCGAAACCGACAAGGTCGCCGTCGAGGTGCACGCGCCCGCCTCGGGCCGCCTCGAGCGCATCGTGGCGCCGCAGGGCGCGACGGTGAAGGTCAACAGCGTCCTTGGTGCGATCGCCGAAGGCGAGGCCGGGCGGCCCGCGCCGAAGCAGAAGCCCGTGCCGCCGACGCCGGCCGCGGCGACGCGCATCCCCGATGAGCAGCCGACGGTGGCGATGCTGTCGCCCGCGGTCCGCCGCCTGGTCGCCGAGGCGAAGGTCGATCCGGAAGCAGTGCCGGCGTCCGGCAAGGGCGGCCGTATCGTCAAAGCCGACGTGCTCGCCTACCTCGACAAGGCCGGCGACAAGGCTACGGCGTTCCCGTCGCCACCGCCGCCGAAAGCCGTGCGGCCGGTGCACGCGCGCGAGGAGCGTGTGCGCATGACGCGCCTGCGCCGCACCATCGCCGAGCGTCTCAAGGAAGCGCAGAACACCGCCGCCATGCTCACCACCTTCAACGAGGTGGACATGAGCGCGGTGACGGCGCTGCGCTCCAAGTACAAAGACGAGTATGAGCGGCGTCACGGCGTCAAGCTCGGCTTCATGTCGTTCTTCGTGCGCGCTGCCGTCGTTGCGCTCAAGGACATTCCCTCCGTCAACGCGCAGATCGACGGCGAGGACATCGTCTTCAAGAACCACTACGACGTCGGCGTCGCGGTGAGCGCCCCGCAGGGCCTCGTGGTGCCCATCGTGCGCGACGCCGACACGCTGTCGTTCGCCGACATCGAAAAGCGCATCGGCGATCTCGCCAAACGTGCCCGCGACGGCAAGCTGACGCTCGAAGAAATCCAGGGCGGCACGTTTACCATCACCAACGGTGGAGTATTCGGATCGCTGCTGTCGACGCCGATCCTCAACCCGCCGCAGTCGGGCATTCTCGGCATGCACAAGATCGAAAACCGCCCGGTGGCCGTGGGCGATCAGGTGGTGATCCGGCCCATGATGTACGTGGCGCTGACCTACGATCACCGCCTAGTGGACGGCCGCGAAGCGGTCACCTTCCTGGCCCGGGTCAAGGAATGCATCGAGCAGCCCGACCGGCTCCTGCTCGACCTCTAAGTGACTGGTTTCACGGACCTTGTGCGTCAATTGCGCGCAGGGCATCCTTGCGCGGCACCGTTTCCACCCATGGGGAGGACGAAATGAAGAAGTTTCTGATTGCGGCCGTTGTCGCGATTTCCGCACTTAGCTTCGCCGGCCAGGCACTGGCCGCCGAGGCGAAGGGCTTCATCAAGTCGATCAACCAGCGCACGATCGTGATCCAGACCAACAACGCGGGCCAGGTCAACGCGCCGGCCGGCGTCGAACCGGCGCTGCTCACCATCACCGTCCCGGCGGCGACCGGCAACACCACCGACATGATGGTTGGCCTGTCGCCCGGCATGACGATCACCGTCACCTATACGACGAGCGGCACCGGCACCACGGCGGTCAACACCGCCAGCAAGATCGTGAAGTAGTCTCTGCGTACACGCGTAGACAAGCAGGCGCGCTTTTCGGAGCGCGCCTGCTGCTTTTTTGGCGACCCTGTCAGCGGGGATCGTCCGCCGGCAGGTCGATCAGCACGATGTCCTCGCCTGTCGCCAGCAGCGTCGTCGCGAACGGTATTCCTGCGATCAGCAAGGCCCACCCGAGCGGCTCGGAGATCCTGCCGGCCGCCGCGATCAACTCGTACGATGCCGGATAGCGGCTGCGGCTTACCGCCATCGAGCGTCCGTCCGGGCTGAACGCCACCGCGTGGTAGCGGCCTTCCACCTGCCAGGTGGCGACGACGGTTTCTCCCTGCAACAGCGTGAGACGTCCGGGTGGGTTTTCGCCCGGGCCAACGCCGCCAATCGGCGAGCGCGCCGCATGGAAGGCGCCGAACCCGTTGACCAGCATCATCGACACCACCAGCGCTGCTACCACCCACAGCATCATCTGCATTCCGCGCATCGTCGTTCTCCCCACCTGCGGCGCAACCGCGCCTTAATTGATCTATGATCAGAATGCCGAAGCGGTGGACTGGCGCAAGTGCTTTTTTGATCATTGATCAAAAATGTTGGATGGCGGCCCCGGCGCGGGCTAAGGTGTTGGCAATGCTATGATCCGCGCCTTCTAAACGGCGCCCAGCAGGAGAGCCAATGGCCGACCCAACCTATGACCTCGTCGTAATCGGCGCCGGCCCCGGCGGCTACGTCGCAGCGATCCGCGCCGCCCAGCTCGGAATGACCGTTGGGGTGGTGGACTCGCGCGAGCGGCTCGGCGGCACCTGCCTCAACATCGGCTGCATCCCGTCCAAGGCGCTCCTGCAGTCCTCGCACTTGTATGCCGAGACGAGGCACGGCCTGGCGGCGCATGGCATCACCGCCCAGGGCGTGACCTTTGACCTCGCCGCCATGATGGCGCGCAAGGACAAGGTCGTGGACGCGAACACCAAGGGCGTCGCGTTCCTGTTCAAGAAGCACAAGATCGCCCATATCCGCGGCACGGCGCGCATCGCAGCAGCCGGCAGCGTCGAGGTCACCGACACGGCTGGCGCGAAGCAGACGGTGGCCGCAACCCGCATCCTCATCGCCACCGGCTCGACGCCGGCGGGCCTGCCCGGCATCGACTTCGACGAGCAGCGCATCGTCTCCTCGACCGGCGCGCTGACGCTCGCCTCGGTGCCCAAGCGCCTCGTGGTGATCGGCGCCGGCTACATCGGGCTCGAGCTCGGCTCGGTGTGGGCGCGCCTCGGCGCCGAGGTGACGGTGGTCGAGTTCCAGGGTCGCATTCTGCCTGGCGTCGACACCGAGGTGGCGACCCTTGCCCAGCGCTTGTTCGTGCGCCAGGGCCTCAGCTTCCGCCTGTCCACCAAGGTCACCAGCGCCAAAGCCGGCAAGACCGACGTGACGCTATCCTTGGAGCCCGCCGCCGGCGGCGCCGCCGAGACGGTGACTGCTGATGTCGTTCTGGTGGCCGTGGGCCGCAAGCCCAACACCGCCGACCTCGGCCTGGAGGCGCTCGGCGTCGAGCGCGACGCCAAGGGCTTCATCGTGGTGAACAACGCCTTCGCCACCAACGTCCAGGGCATCTACGCCATCGGCGACTGCGTCGCCGGCCCGATGCTCGCCCACAAGGCGTCCGAGGACGGCGTCGCCTGCGTCGAGACGATCGCCGGGCGGGTGGGCCACGTCGACTACAACACCGTCCCGGGCGTCGTGTACACGTGGCCGGAGATCGCCGCGGTTGGCCGCACCGAGCAGTCCCTCAAGGACGAGGGCATCGAGTACTCGGTCGGCAAGTTCCCGTTCACCGCCACGCCACGCGCGCGCGCCAACGGCTACACCGAGGGCTTTGTGAAGATTCTCGCCGACAAGCGCACCGACCGCGTCCTCGGCGTGCACATCATCGGCGCCGAAGCCGGCACCCTCATCCACGAGGCGGTGCTGGCGATGGAGTTCGGTGGCTCGGCCGAGGACATCGCGCGCACCTGCCACGCGCACCCGACCCTCGCCGAGGCGATGAAGGAGGCGGCCCTCGATGCCGCTGGCCGCGTCATCCATCTTTAAGGTCGCACCATGACTCGCCCGCGCATTGGCGTGGCGCTGGGCGGTGGCTCGGCGCGCGGGTGGGCCCACATCGGCGTGCTCGAGGCGCTGGCCGACCTCGGCCTCGCGCCGGATGTCGTCGCCGGCACGTCGATCGGCGCCCTGGTCGGCGCGGCCTATGTCACCGATCGTCTGCGTGAGTTGCGCGTGTGGGCCGAGGCGGTAACCTGGCGCAACGTGGCGACGCTGCTCGACCTGCGCCTCACGCGCGGCGGTCTCATCGACGGCGCCCGCATCGAGACGCTGCTCGCCGATCGCGGCATCGCCTGCGACATCGAGCGCAGCCCGATGCCTTTCGCCGCGGTAGCCGCCGATATCGAATCCGGTGCGGAAGTCTGGCTGCGCAGCGGGCCCATCCAGCGCGCCGTGCGCGCGTCCATCGGCTTGCCCGGCATCTTCAAGCCGGTGCAGGTCGACGGCCAGTGGCTGCTCGATGGCGGCCTCGTCAATCCGGTGCCGGTTTCCACGTGCCGCGCGCTCGGCGCCGACGTCGTCATCGCAATCGATATCAACAGCTCGCGCCTATGGCCGACCGAGGCCGCGCCGGGCCCACCGACGCCGTGGCATTCGGTGATGGGCCGCCTGTTGCTGGCGCGCTCGCGGGGCCCGGCCTCTTTCGTCACCATGGCGAAGGCCGTCACCATCATGCAGGTGCAGATCACCAAGGCGCGCCTTGTCCACGAGCCGGCCGATGTGGTGCTGGTGCCGAATCTCGGCAACGTCGGGCCGTTCCAGTTCGACCGTGCCCGCGCCGCGATTGCCGCCGGCCGTGCTGCCGTCGAGCGATCGCGCGAGGCCCTCGCCGCGCTGCAGGTCGCATAGACCGCCTTACGTGCGGCCGTTTGAATTTAGGTGGCGCGCGTACGCGCGCGCGGGTGCGCCTTGTCGTAGACCTCGCGCAGCCGCTCGGCATCGACGTCGGTGTAGCGCTGGGTCGTCGAGAGCGACGCGTGCCCGAGCAGCTCTTGGATCGTGCGCAAGTCGCCGCCGGCGCCGAGCAGGTGCGTTGCGAAGCTGTGGCGCAATGCGTGCGGCGTCGCGGTGTCGGGCAAGTCGAGGGCGGCGCGGATCGCGCGCATCCGCCGTTGCATGACCGCCGGTTGGAGCGCGGCGCCCCGTTCGCCGACGAAGAGCGGACCATCGGCGGCGAGCGCCAACGGACACGCCGCGACATACGCCGCTACCGCGTTCCGCACCGCCGGCAGGATCGGCACCATGCGCTGCTTGTTGCCCTTGCCGGTGACGATCAGGCTCGTGCCCAGCGGCGCAGCCGCGCGCTTGAGTCCGAGCGCCTCCCCGATACGCAATCCGCAACCGTAGAGGAGTGTCAGCAGCGCGACGTCGCGCAATCCCACCCACGCCTCGCCCGACGGCGAGGCGGCAGCCGACTCCAGCACGCCGCGTGCGGCATCGACGGTGAGCGGTTTGGGCACCGCACGCGGCAGCTTGGGGGAGCGCACGCCGGCGATGGCAGCGTTGCTGACTAGGCCGCGGCGCTCGAGGAAGCGGAAGAACCCGCGCACCGTGGAAAGCCCGCGCGCCACTGACGTGCTCCGCAATCCGTTGGCGCGGCGATTGGCCATGTAGGCGCGCAGGTCGGCGGCGCGCAGGCGCCCGAGGTCATCGAGCGTCGGCGCCTGGCCCAGATGCTCGGCGAGGAAGGCGAAGAACGCCGCGATGTCGCGCTGATAGGCGGCGAGGGTGTTGCCGGCCGCGCGGCGCTCGGAGGTGAGCCACGTGGCCCAATCGGTGACGGCGGCGCGAACGCTCGCCTCGGCGCGGAGCGGCTCTACAGGGCGTAGTCCAGCCATTCCCGCATGCGCCGGCCCAGACCCTCGGCCAAAAACGCCAGCATGTCGGTCGCCTGGCCGGGCGCGAAACGCTGCACGTCGCGACTGCCCAGCGCCAGCATGGCGGGTCGGCCTGGCGGTCCCAGCCGCAGGCGCGCGAACGCTGCCGACTTCACCAGCGCCGCGGCGCCGCCGAATAGTTGCCCCTCCGGACCGAGCGAGAGCGTGAGCAGCACGTCGCGCGAGGTGCCCATCAGCGCCTCGACCGAGCCTTGCGGCAACAGGCATACGCCCGCCGTCGAGTGCAGTCCCATCTGTTCCGGCTCCGCCTCGACGCCGATGACGACGACGTCGACCTCGAGCAGGGTGGGCAGGTCGTTGCTGATGATCTCCACCAGGTTGTCGAGCGCGCCCGACTCGCACAGCGCCAGCACCGCCGCGTGGGTGCGTGCCGCGCTGGTGCGGTTGGCGCGCACCGATGCGAGCAGCTCGGCCTCCCGCGCACGCACATCGCGCAGCGTGCCCTGCAGGCGTGCGAGGATGTAGCGCTGCATGTCGAGCACGCGCCGGCCGTTGCGTTCGGCGGGCGGCGTCAGCGCCTCCAATAGCTCCGGTCGCTCGTTGAGGAAGTTCGGGTGTCGCGCCAGGTATGTGGCGACGTCGGCCGCGCTCGGGCTGCCCTCGCGCGCGCCGCTATCCGTGCCCGTGGTGTGAAACGCATTGTCGAGCTTGGTGCTCACCGGCACAGTGTAGGCGATGCATCCCATGCCCGCCAGCGTAGCGGCGCGCACTGCTCCGGTTTTTCATCCGGGCGCGCGCGTCGGCGTGTTGTTGCCGCTGCCGTTCGCGAACGTGTACGATTACGTCGTGCCGGACGGGCTTGCGCTCGCACCCGGTGACTACGTGCACGTGCCGCTCGGTCCTCGGCGCGTCAGCGGCATCGTGTGGAGCGAAGGCGTCGGCGACGTCGCCGCCGACAAGCTGCGCACAGTTGCCGAGCGCATCGATCTGCCGCCGTGGTCCGAGACGACGCGGTCATTTCTCTCTTGGGTTGCCAACTATACGCTCGCTCCGCTGGGCGCCGTCTTGCGCTTGGCGCTGAGCGTTCCTGCGGCGCTCGATCCGCCCCCGGCGCGCACCGGCTACGTATTGTCGCACGCAGGCTCCGGCCGCATGACCGACGCGCGCCAGCGCGTCGCCGCGCTGCTCGCCGACGGCGCTGTGCGCGCTGCCGCCGACATTGCGCGCGAGGCCGAGGTCAGCACCGGTGTGGTCCGCAGCATGGCCGACGCGGGCCTGCTGCGTCCGGCCATGCTCGCGACGATCGCGCAGGCGCCGCTGCGCGCCACGGCCGCGGTCACGCTATCGCCCGCGCAGGAGGTCGCTGCGCATGAGCTGCGTGCGCGCGTGCGAGCGCGCACCTTCTCCGTCACGGTGCTCGACGGCGTCACTGGCTCGGGCAAGACCGAGGTGTACCTCGATGCCGTCGCCGAGGCTCTCGAGCAAGGACAGCAGGTCCTCGTGCTGGTGCCAGAGATTTCCCTCACCGCCCAGTGGCTCGAGCGCTTCCACATCCGATTCGGCGCCGCGCCAAACGAGTGGCACTCCGAGCTGTCGATGGCGACGCGGCGCAACACCTGGCGCGCCGTCGCCGAGGGCCGCGCCCAGGTGGTCGTCGGCGCGCGCTCCGCGCTCTTTCTTCCGTACGCGAATCTCGGCCTCATCGTCATCGACGAGGAGCACGACGCTTCCTACAAGCAGGAAGAGGGCGTCATCTATAACGCGCGCGACATGGCGGTGGCGCGCGGCCACATCGCCGGCCTCCCCATCGTGCTCGTCTCCGCGACGCCGGCTCTCGAAACGGTGGTCAACGTCGAGGCCGGCCGCTACACGGCGATACACCTGCCCGAGCGCCACGGCGGCGCCCACCTGCCCGCCATCCGCGCCGTCGACATGCGCGCGACGCCGCCGGCGCGCGGCCGCTGGCTTTCGCCCGTCGTCATCGACGCGGTGACGCGCGCCCTGCGGGAAGGCAGCCAGGCCATGCTGTTCCTCAACCGCCGCGGTTACGCGCCGCTCACCTTGTGCCGCACCTGCGGCCACCGCATGCAGTGCCCGAACTGCCAGGCGTGGCTCGTCGAGCATCGCTACGTTGGCCGTCTCGCCTGCCACCACTGCGGCCACTCCGTTCCGCTGCCGAAGGCGTGCCCCGCCTGCGCGGCGCTCGACTCCCTCGCGCCCTGCGGTCCCGGCGTCGAGCGCATCCACGAAGAGGTGCGCGAGCTCTTTCCGGAAGCGCGCGCCGCCGTCATGGCCAGCGACACCATCACCGGCCCCGCCGGCGCCGCCGCGATGGTGCGCGCCGTGGCGGAGCACCACGTCGACATCCTCATCGGCACCCAGATCGTCGCCAAGGGCCACCACTTCCCGTTGCTCACGGTGGTCGCGGTGGTCGACGCCGATCTCGGCCTCGGCGGCGGCGACCTGCGCGCGTCCGAACGCACCTTCCAATTGCTCAGTCAGGTGGCCGGCCGCGCCGGCCGCGCCGAGCGTCCGGGCCGCGTCTACTTGCAGACGTATCTTCCCGACCATCCCGTCATCGAGGCGCTCCTGTCCGGCGACCGCGCCGGCTTCCTCGCCCGCGAATCCGACGACCGCCGCGCCGGTGGCTGGCCGCCGTTCGGCCGTCTCGTCGCGCTGATCGTTTCGGGACACGACGCTCCGCGTGTCGAGGCGCACGCCCTGGCCTTGTCGCGCGCCGCGCCGCATCTCGACGGCGTGCGCGTCTTGGGTCCGGCGCCGGCGCCGCTCGCGCTGTTGCGTGGCCGTCACCGCTATCGCCTGCTGCTGCGCGCCGAGCGCACCGTCAACGTGCAATCGGTGGTGCGCGACTGGGTGGCGCGCGCACCGGCGCCCAACGGCGTGCGCCTGCAAGTCGATGTGGATCCGTACAGCTTCCTCTAGCGCGCTCGCCCTCCTGCTCGCGTCGTGCGCGACGCCTGAGGACGCGTGGTCGTCTCTGCGCTTCACCACGTTCCCGGCACTCGCGGTTGCGCTCAATCGTTCGGCGCCCGGCGTGCCGGCGCGCGAGGAATTCACCCTCGGGCCGAACGGCGCGCCCGCCGTCGTCGAGACCCTGCGCTATTTCGAGGATGCGCGGCGCGCGCCCGGCATCCGTTGCTACGAATACCGCCTCGCCTTCGTGGGAGATGCCGACGCCGATGCGCGCTACGGCGTGGGTTGCGCCGGCGGCTCCCATCGGTGGGTCACCGAGTCCACGGCGCGGGCGGGTGAGCGCCCCAATACCAATACGTTCCGCAGCATCGCGGCGCTCGCCGAGGCGCGCGAGCGCTCGCCTCTGTAGCGCTGCAAACCTTCTCGCTGCTCTAGACGTGCCCCCGGGCGTTGTGCCCTCTGGGCCAGAGAGAGTTCGGTCGCACAGAGGGCGGGGCAGGGAGGCCCCAACTGATGAAGAGACTGACACTAGCTGCGGTCGGTGGCGTGCTCGCCGCCGTCTTTGGCATGCCGACGCGCGCCAAGATGCGCGACATGGATCTGCGCGAATCCCGCCTCAACGACGCCCGCTTTAGTGCTGCCGATCTCAGCGGCACCTGGTTTCACGATGCGCAGATGTCGCGCGCCGACCTGTCCGGCGCTGTCCTGGTGCAAGCCGTCCTGTGGCGTACCGGCCTGATCAACGCCAAGCTTGCCGGCGCTGACCTTCGCGAGGCCGACCTCTACGGCGCCAACCTGCGCAGCGCTGATCTGTCGGGCGCCAACTTTGGTGGCGCGCGCCTGACCGCCGCCAACCTGTCCGACGCTCTGCTCGCCGACGCGCTGTGGACGGGCGCCGAGCTACCGATCGGCTTCGACCCTAAGTAGTCGCTTCGCGCGTCGCGGGAGCGCGCCGCTCCTGCGCTTCGGCTTCGGCGTCGAAGCGCGCGCGCGCTTCCTGGATGGCCAGCCGGTTGCCCTCGGCCCACGTCGCCAGCTCGCGAATGGGTTCGAGCAGCGTGTGGCCGAGCGTCGTCAGCGTGTACTCCACGCTCGGTGGCTGGGTCGGATAGACGGTGCGCGTCACCATGCCGTCGCGCTCGAGCCCACGCAGGGTGAGCGTCAGCATGCGCTGGGAGATGCCTTCGATGCCGCGCCGCAAATCGGAGAATCGCCTCGGGCCGGCGCCGAGCTGCCCGATCAGAAGCACGCTCCACTTGTCGCCGACGCGGCTCAGCACCTCGCGCACGGCGGGGCAGGTGCCCTCCTGCATGTTCCTAGGCGACGGGGTGAGTGGCTTGGTCACTTCGGTGTGCCTCCTTGCGCGGCGTCGATGGTTCCATAGATAGTCTTGGTAACTACTTTATACCAGGCTCCAGGATGGAACCACCCTATGAATGCCCTTAACACTCCGAATTCCCTCAAGATTCTCGTGATTCTCGGCAGCACCCGCGAGGGCCGCTATGGCGAGAAGCCGGCCGCCTGGATGCTTGACCAGCTCAATGCGGCCCCCGGTATCGACGCCGAACTGGTCGATTTGCGCGACTGGCCGATGCCCTTTTTCAACTCGCCGGTGTCGCCGGCGTGGACGGCCGGCCCGCCCAGCGATCCGCTCATTGCTGCGTGGTCCGCCAAGATCGCCTCCGCCGACGGCTACGTCGTGGTCGCGCCCGAGTACAACCACGGCTACACGGCGGTGCTGAAGAATGCCCTCGATTGGCTCTATCGCGAGTGGAACCAGAAGCCGGTCGCGTTCGTCTCCTACGGCGGTGTCGGCGGCGCGCGCGCGGTCGAGCAGCTGCGCCAAGTCGCCGTCGAGCTGAAGATGGCGCCAACCCGCACCGCTGTGCACGTGCCGGCCGACGTTTTTATGGCGACCATGAAGGTGACGGCCGCCGCCGCCGCCGTGACCTACAGCGCGACGCCCTGGGTCAAGGACGCCGCAACCAACGTCATCGCCGAGCTGACCTGGTGGGGCCACGCCCTGCGCGCGGCGCGCCAGCAAGCGGCGGCGTAGAATAGGAGAGACCACCATGAACGCCATCGCCCGCAAACCGCTCGCCACGTCCGAGGTGCGCCGCATCGTGCATCGCACCCGCGGCAGCAGCCACGGCGCCATCACGCGCCTCGTCAGCCCCGGCGATCTCGGCGAAATCCTGAAGCCGTTCGTGTTCGTCGATCTGTTCGACACGACCAAGGTCGCGTTCGGTGGCTTCGGCCTGCACCCGCATTCGGGCATCGCCACCGTGACGTATTTGTTCGAAGGCGACTCGCGCTACGAGGACACCAGCGGCGCCACCGGCACGATCTCGACCGGCAGCGTCGAATGGTTCAAGGCCGCCCACGGCGCCTGGCACGGTGGCGGTCCCGGCACCAAGCCGACGCGTGGCTTCCAGCTGTGGATCGCGCTGCCGCCCGACCAGGAACTCGGCGAAATCGAGAGCATCTACCAGTCGCCCGAATCCGTGGCGAAGGCCGGTCCCGCCCGCGTCCTCGTCGGCACGTACGACGGCGCCACCAGTCCGCTGCGCGCACCCGGCTCGATGAACTACCTCGCCGTGCACCTGCGCGCCGGCGAGACGTGGACCTACCAGGCGCCCGCCGATCACTCGATCGCCTGGGTCGCGCTCGCCTCGGGCCGCGTGCACGCGACCGAATCTCTCGATGCCGGCGAGCTCGCCATCTTCGAGCCGGGCGGTGCGCCAATCGAGTTCGTCGCGGAAACCGATGCGGAGTTCGTGCTCGGCTCGGCCGCGCCGCATCGTCACGATCTCGTGCTCGGCCGCTATTCGGTGCACACCAGCCCGGCGTCGCTACGCGCCGGCGAGCGCCGCATTCTCGACATCCGCGACCAGCTGCGCCGCGACGGCCGCCTGTAGGCAAGAACCCTCGCCTTTCTTCGTCGTGCGGGGAGCACGCCTCAAGACGTGACGGGAGGGCAGGGTGGGGATGCGCCGTGCGCACACGGTGCCGCGTCACCAATCCGTCACTCCCCACGCTTCGGCGTCACTCCGTCGCAGCGTGAGCGTGGCAAGTCGTCCCTATCTCCATCGGACGGGTGCGAACGCCGCCCCGCGGACCCACTTGCTGTGTAGCGCTCCGCGCATCCTCCCCCGCCTCGACCTAGGAGCTTCCCCATGCAGAGACTGTTTCTCGGAACCGTTGCCCTTGCCGCATTGATCGGCACCGCCGTAGCCCAGCAGGCGCCCGCGCCTGGCGCGCCGGCTCCCGCCGCCGCGGCGCAAGGCACGCAACCGTTCGTCGCCGGCACGCCGCTCGCCATGCGCGACAACATCAAGACCTTCGGCAGCTTCCTCAGCGCCGAAAGCGTCTCGTATGACGCGCAGAACGACCGCTACGTCGTGGTGAACACCGGCGTCGGCAACACCGTGCGCGCCAACGACGGCTACATCTCGCTGCTCAATCCCGACGGTACCGTGCACACGCTGAAGTGGATCGCGCCGACCGCCGCCAACCAGCCGAGCAACGGCATCACGCTGAACGACCCGCGTGGCTCCGACATCGAGGGCGGCGTGCTCTACATCGCCGACATGGACACGGTGCGTATGTTCGACATGGCCACCGGCCAGGCCAAGGGCGAGCGCGTCATCCAGGGCGCAATGACGCTGAACGACCTCGAGGTCGCACGGGACGGCACCGTCTACGTGACCGACACGGGCACCAACAAGGTGCACAAGATCACGCCGCAGGGGCAGATCTCGGTGTTCGCCGAAGGCGAGCAGGTCAACCGTCCGAACGGCGTCGCCATCGACGCCCAGGGCAATGTCGTCATCGTGCTGATCGGCACCGACGACGTGCTGACCTACGATCCGAACGGCAAGATCCTGAAGACCGAGAAGTCGACGGACGCTGGCAACGATGGCCTCGTCATCCTCGCCGACGGCACCAAGCTGATCTCGAGCGTGCAGCGCGGCACTATCGCCCGCATCCGCCCGAACCAGCCGGCCGAGGCGATCGCCGACGGCATCCCCACTGCCGCCTCGATGGCCTACGACTCGAAGCGCAACCAGCTCATCATCCCGCAAAACGCTCAGAACGCGGTGACGATCCTCCAACTCCGCTAGCCCCAACCGGCTGGCACAGATGGCGGTCCCAAACCGGACCGCAGAGGCGGCGGGCTCATGGCCCGCCGCCTTTTTTCGCTCCGGCTACCTTCCCATCCTTACAAGGGGAGGGCCGGGTGGGGATGCCCGGCCAGGCACGGTGCCCCAGTGCCGCAAAAGGCCGCACAGCCGCCGGCTTTGGTTGCGCCGCCCACGGGGAGTGTGTTAGGTATCCCTCGCCCTGCCGGCAGGGGTGGATCGCCGGCGGAATTTCTTTTGTTTTCAGTGCGTTATGGGGTGCCGCAAAGGCGCCCCGCGGGCACGCACCGAGGGGACCAGGGCGCATCCGTTGACTGCAGAATCGAGCCTCGTCTCCGGCCTCGCCGGCCGCTACGCAACCGCGCTGTTCGACCTCGCCTTGGCCGACAAGCAGACGGATGCGACCGCCGCAGCGCTCGATCAGGTCGGCGCGCTCATCGATAGCAGCGCCGACCTTTCCCGCATGATCCGCAGCCCCGTGATCGCCCGCGCCGAGCAGTCCAAGGCGATGATGGCGCTGCTGGCCAAGGCGGGCATCGGAGGCCTTGCGGCCAAGTTCGTTGGCCTCATCACCGCCAACCGGCGCCTGTTCCTGCTGCCCGACATGATCCGCGGCTTCCGCGTCCTTCTGTCGCAGCACAAGGGCGAGGTCGCCGGCGAGGTCATCTCTGCGAAGCCTCTCGCGCCCGCCCAGGTTGATGCGCTGCGCCAGCGCCTGGCCAAGGTCGCTGGGCGCGACGTTCGTCTTTCTACGCGGGTCGATCCCGCGATCCTCGGTGGGCTCGTCGTCCGCCTCGGCTCGCGCATGGTCGACTCCTCCCTCCGCACCAAGCTATTCAACCTTCAGAACGCAATGAAAGAGGTCGGCTAATGGACATCCGGGCCGCCGAGATCTCCTCGATCCTGAAAGAGCAGATCAAAGACTTCGGCACCGAGGCACAGGTCTCGGAAGTTGGTCAGGTACTGTCGGTCGGCGACGGCATCGCCCGCGCCTATGGTCTCGACAACGTCCAGTCGGGCGAGATGGTCGAGTTCCCGGGCGGCGTGCGCGGCATGGCGCTCAACCTCGAGACCGACAACGTCGGCATCGTGATCTTCGGCGATGACCGCGGCATCAAGGAAGGCGACGTCGTCAAGCGGACCGGCGCCATCGTCGACGTGCCGGTGGGCAAGGGCCTGCTGGGTCGCGTCGTAGACGGCCTCGGCAACCCGATCGACGGCAAGGGCCCGATCAAGAGCACCGAGCGCCGCCGCGCCGAGCTCAAGGCGCCCGGCATCATGCCGCGCAAAGGCGTGCACGAGCCGATGCAGACCGGCCTCAAGGCGCTCGACGCGCTGGTGCCGGTCGGCCGCGGCCAGCGCGAGCTGATCATCGGCGACCGCCAGACCGGCAAGACCGCCGTCGCCATCGACACGATCATCAATCAGAAGGCGATCAACGCCAGCACCGACGAGAAGGCCAAGCTCTACTGCATCTACGTCGTGATCGGGCAGAAGCGCTCGACGGTCGCGCAACTCGTCAAGACGCTGCAGGAGCAGGGCGCGATGGAATACACCATCGTCGTCGCCGCCACCGCGTCGGACCCGGCGCCGCTGCAGTTCCTGGCGCCGTACACCGGCTGTACCATGGGCGAGTACTTCCGTGACAACGGCATGCACGCCCTCATCATCTATGACGACTTGTCCAAGCAGGCCGTCGCCTATCGCCAGATGTCGCTGCTGCTGCGCCGCCCGCCGGGCCGCGAAGCCTATCCGGGCGACGTCTTCTATCTGCACTCCCGCCTGCTCGAGCGCGCCGCCAAGATGAACGAGAAGAACGGCGGCGGTTCGCTCACCGCGCTCCCGGTCATCGAGACCCAGGCGGGCGACGTGTCGGCGTACATCCCGACCAACGTCATCTCGATCACCGACGGCCAGATCTTCCTGGAGTCGACCCTGTTCTTCAAAGGCATCCGCCCGGCCATCAACGTCGGCCTGTCGGTGTCGCGCGTCGGTTCCGCCGCGCAGATCAAGGCGATGAAGCAGGTCTCCGGCACGCTGAAGCTCGAGCTCGCCCAGTACCGCGAGATGGCGGCGTTCGCGCAGTTCGCCGCGGACCTCGACCCGAGCACCCAGCGCCTCTTGGCGCGCGGTGACCGACTCACCGAGCTTCTGAAGCAGCCGCAGTACGCGCCGATCCCGGTCGAGGAGCAGGTCGTCGGCCTGTTCGCCGGCGTGCGCGGCTTCCTCGACAAGGTCGCGGTTGCCGACATCAGCCGCTTCGAGACGTCCCTCATGAAGGAAGTGCGTGCCAACCACGCCGACCTCTTGAAGACGATCCGCACCGAGAAGGCGCTCTCCGACGCGACCACCGATCGCCTGAAAAAGGTCATCGGTGACTTCGCGGCTAAGTTCGCCTAGGCATGGCCACCCTCAAGGACCTTCGCAAGCGCATCGACAGCGTTAAGTCGACGCGCAAGATCACGTCGGCGACCAAGATGGTCGCCGCGTCGAAGTTGCGTCGCGCCCAGGAGTGGGTCGAGGCCGCGCGTCCCTTTGCCACCAACATGGCGCGTGTCATGGCCTCGGTGGCGGCGGGCATGCCGCGCACCGACGACATGCCGAAGCTTCTGAGCGGCAGCGGCAAGGACCAGACGGTCCTGCTCGTGGTCGTCACGTCCGACCGCGGCCTGTGCGGCGCGTTGAACTCGAACCTCGTGCGCGCGGCGCGCCGGCGCATCAACGCGCTGCTCGCCGAGGGCAAGACCGTCAAGATCTTGTGCGTCGGCAAGAAGGGTCGCGATGCCCTGCGCCGCGACCACAATCAGCGCGTCGTCGGTCAGGTCGATACGTCCGGGCTGCGCAACAAGATCACCTACGCCGACGCCCAGCGCATCGCCGACCAGATCACGGAGATGTTCGACAAGGGCGAGTTCGATCGCGCCGTCATCTTCTTCAATACCTTCCGGTCGGTGATCTCCCAGGTGCCGACCGAGAAGCAGCTCATTCCGGTCGCCATTCCGGAAGGCGGCGCCACCAAGCTGGAAGGCGACGCGTCCTACGAGGCCGAGCCGGACGAGGGCGAGATTCTGATGGAACTGCTGCCGCGCAATCTCGCGGTGCAGGTGTTGAACGCGCTGCTCGAGAACAACGCGAGCTTCCAGGGCGCGCAGATGAGCGCCATGGACTCCGCCACACGCAACGCCGGCGACATGATCGCCCGCCTGACGCTCAGCTACAACCGCGCGCGCCAGGCCAACATCACCAAGGAACTCATCGAGATCATCTCGGGCGCTGAGGCGCTCTGAGGTCGGACGGGGGACGTCCGCCCTCATCGAATCGAATTCACGGGAGCAGGCTAATGGCAACGAAGCAGACCAACATCGTCGGAAAAGTGAGCCAGGTGCTCGGCGCCGTCGTGGACGTCGTATTCCCCGAGGGATCTCTGCCGGCGATCTTGAACGCGCTCGAGGTTGAGACCGGCGGTCGCCGCTTGGTGCTCGAGGTCGCGCAGCACCTCGGCCAGTCGACGGTGCGCACGATCGCCATGGACTCGACCGACGGCCTGGTCCGCGGCGCCACCGTTACCGACTCCGGCAGCCCGATCATGATGCCAGTGGGGCCCGAGACGCTCGGCCGCATCCTCAACGTCATCGGCGAGCCGGTGGACGATCGCGGCCCGGTCAACACCAAGAAGAAGCTCCCGATTCACCGCTCTGCGCCGGACTTCGTCGATCAGTCGACGGAAGCCGAAATCCTCGTCACCGGCATCAAGGTCGTCGACCTGCTCGCGCCCTACGCCAAGGGCGGCAAGATCGGCCTGTTCGGCGGCGCCGGCGTCGGCAAGACCGTCATCATCACGGAGTTGATCAACAACATCGCCAAGGCGCACGGCGGCTTGTCGGTGTTCGCCGGCGTCGGCGAGCGCACGCGTGAAGGCAACGACCTCTACCACGAGATGCAGGAATCGGGCGTCATCAAGCTCGACGGCCAGTCCAAGGCCGCGCTGGTGTTCGGCCAGATGAACGAGCCGCCAGGTGCTCGCGCGCGCGTCGCGTTGTCCGGCCTCACCATCGCCGAGTACTTCCGCGACGAAGAGGGCAAGGACGTGCTGCTCTTCATCGACAACATCTTCCGCTTCACCCAGGCGGGCTCCGAGGTGTCGGCGCTCCTGGGCCGCATCCCCTCGGCGGTGGGCTATCAGCCGACGCTCGCCACCGACATGGGTAACCTGCAGGAGCGCATCACCTCGACCAACAAAGGCTCGATCACCTCGGTGCAGGCCATTTACGTGCCCGCCGACGACTTGACCGATCCGGCGCCGGCGACCTCGTTCGCGCACTTGGATGCGACCACGACGCTGTCGCGGTCGATCGCCGAGAAGGGCATCTACCCGGCGGTGGACCCGCTCGACTCGACCTCGCGCATGATGGATCCGCGCGTCGTCGGCGAGGAGCACTACCGGGTCGCCCGTGACGTGCAGAAGATCCTGCAGACCTACAAGTCGCTCCAGGACATCATCGCCATCTTGGGCATGGACGAGCTCTCCGAAGCCGACAAGCTCACCGTGGCGCGCGCCCGCAAGATCGAGCGCTTCATGAGCCAGCCGTTCCATGTTGCCGAGGTCTTCACCGGCACCAAGGGCGTGTTCGTCTCCCTCGAGGAATCGATCCGCGGCTTCCGCGAGATCGTCGAGGGCAAGCATGACGACCTGCCCGAGTCGGCTTTCATGTATGTAGGCACGATCGACGAAGCGGTCGCCAAGGCGAAGCGTCTCGCCGCCGAAGCCGCCTAGTCGTCGCGCGAATAGCGCGCAGGGGATCAAATGGCTGATACGGTCAAATTCGACCTCGTCTCGCCGGAGCGCCTGCTGCGCTCCGAGGACGTCGATATGGTCGTGATTCCGGGCTCCGAAGGCGACTTCGGCGTCCTGCCCGGCCACGCGCCCATCATCTCGACCATCCGTCCGGGTGTCATCGAGGTGCACAAGGGCACCGCCACGCCCGAGCGCATCTTCATCTCCGGCGGCATCTGCGAAGTCTCGGCCGACCGCTGCACGGTGCTGGCCGACGACGCCGTCGAAGTCGCCAGCCTCGACCGCGCCGGCGTCGAGAAGCGCCTCAAGGACGCCGAAGAGGACTTGGTCGACGCCAAGACCGACCTCGACCAGCACAAGGCCTCGACTGCTGTCGCCGTGCTGCGCGAAATGATGCAGGTCGCGCGCTAAGCCGTCTTCGCGTTCCGCCGCACCCGGCCGGGCTTTCGCCCGGCCGTTTCGTTTCGCGGCCTCACTTCACCTGGAACATGCCGATGGCGCGCCGGCTCGGGTCCGCCTGTCCGGGCGTGCCGACAGGCAGGCCCATGGCGCCCGGGTTGTCGCCGACGATGAACGGGTAGTTGCCCGGCCGGATCACCACGAAGCTGAACTGCACCGTGCCGGCGCCGTCGAACTCGAGCGCGCGGAACGGCATCCCTTGGATGTGCAGCTCGATGCCGCCGATCGTCATCACGCGTACATGCGAGTTCGCCAGGAGGTCGTTGACCTCGAGCCGCCAGTCCGGATCGGTGTCCGGTCCGGCGAACGTGAAGTTGAGCCGGTAGTACTTGCCCGTCACCATGTCGAACGACGCAGGGCTCACCACCGGCCCGTTCGGCGTGGTGGTGATGGTGACGACAAGGTCGGTGGGCGGCCCGGCGGCGAGGTTACCCTCCGCCTGAGACGACGCGGCGAGTCCGAGTAGCGCGGCCGCAGTCGCGGCCGAAGCCAGATATTTCCTCATTGGAGGTTCCCCCTGAAGGAGCGCGGTGGTTGAGCCGCACGACCTTCAGGCAGGAGTGTCCGCCGAGATATCTATCCTCGGCATTGGCGCGGAGAGGCGCGAGTTACGGCCCCGCCAGCCCGATCAGCACGCCACCCGGCGCGCGCACGGTGGCGATCGTCGTGCCCGGCATGATGGTCTCCGGGGCCATTACGCCCTCGGCGCCCGCCGCGAGCGCCTTCTCATAGGCGACATGGCAGTCCTTGACGTGGATGTAGGGGACGCTGCTCGGCTTCTCGGTCGGATCGAGCCCGCGAATGCCGCCGCCGCCCATGTCGGAGTAGGTGAACAGGTAGTACGGACCGGTCGGCATCGGCATGGCCGGCCGCGCCTTCCAGCCGAACACCTTGACGCCCCAATCCTGGGTCGCCGCCGGGTTGCTCGTCGCAAGCTCGGTATGCGTGATCCAGCCAGTGACGTCCGGCGCTGCGGGCGGCGCCGCTTTCCTTGCGCGTGCGGGCTTTTTGGCCGGCGCCTTCTTCGCGGGCGTAGCGCGCTTCGCAGCAGGGGCCCGCTTCGCGGCAGGCGCCTTCTTCTTCGCGGTCGTTCGCGCGGCCTTGCGCGGGGTGCGCTTGGCCGCCCGGGCGGGAGCTCGCTTCTTGGTTGCGGCTTTTGCCGCCGGTCGTTTGGTGGCTCGTTTGGTTGCCTTGGCCATGCGCTGCCTCCTGATCGGAATGCGCGCATCGTCGGCCTAAGTCCGGCGATGGTCAATCCGGCCGACCGGCCGGCCGCAGGATTACTCCCGGTCGCGGCGACGGAGATGCTCGGCGAACTCCGCCAGCACCTTGCGGTAGGTGTCGCGCTTGAAGCCGACCACCATGCCCGGCAGCTCGTCCGGCTCTACCCAACGTGTGTGGGTGAACTCGCGCTCGTGCGTATCCAGCGCCAGGTCGCCGTCGGTGCCCGTGAAGCGCAGCAGGAACCATAGCTGGGTCTGGCCGCGGAAGCGGCCTTCCCACAGAGTCGGCTGCAGCTCCAAGGGGAAGTCGTAAGGCATCCAGTCGCCTGCCCTCGCCAGCACCGTCGCCTTGTCGGTGCCGACTTCTTCCTTCAGCTCGCGCCACAGCGCGCGCTCGGGGTCCTCGCCGTCGTCGATGCCGCCTTGGGGCATCTGCCAGGCATTGGCGTTCATGTCGATGCGATGGCCGACCAGCGCCAGGCCGTCGGCGTTCAGCACCATCATGCCGACGTTGCGGCGGTAGGGCAGGGCGCGCACGCGCGCGGCGAGATCGCCGGGCCGGTCAGCCGTGATGTTGGTCACCTGGCCTCGGCGCCCGCTAGTTGGTGGCGGAGGTGCGCGCCAGCGCCGAGATCGGCGCCAGAGCCACGTTCTTGCCGCGCAAGGAGCGGATCCAGGTCGCCACCCGCTCGATGGTCACCGGATAGGCGTAGCCGATGCCGATGGCGCCGCCTTGGGTAGTGGCGATGCGCTCGAGCTCGAGGAGGCGCGCATCGACGCTCAGGCGGTTCGCCTCGGTGTCGAGGAAGCGGCTGACGACGGCCCGCGGCAGGCCGATCTCGGTGGCGAGCGCGGCCGCCACGCTGTCGTTCGTTTCGCGCGCGTCGAGGAACATCAGGCCGCGGGTCTGCAGATCGGTGAGGATTGGGCGCAGCGCCTCCGCCGACGTGCTCATCTTAGCGCCCATGTAGTTGGTGACGCCGACATAGCCGGTGAAGCGCGATAGCAGCCAGTGCAGGCGGGCGATGTTGTCCGCCGCCGCCGCGGTCGTCAGGAGTGTGTGCGGCCCCGGATCGTTGGCTGGATAGCCGTTCGGCTCCATCGGCAGCTGCAGCACGACCTCATGGCCGGCCGCACGCGCCTCGGCGATCTGCGCCTCCAGGTTCGGCGCGTAGGGCGCAAACGCCAGCGTCACCTCGGGAGGCAGTTGCTGGATGGCTGCCTGGGTAGCGGCGCGCGACAGCCCAAGCCCACCGATGACGATGCCGATCTTGGGCATCTCGGGCGGCAGCGCGAACGGGCGCGCATACACGCGCCACGGCTCGCGGCCGTCCTCACCCTTGATGGGCAGCGGGCCGTCCTCGCCAAAGGCGATCAGGCCCGGGTCCGGCGCCGGCGTCAGGGCCGCCGTCTCGACGGCAGGTGGCGCGACCGGCGGAGGCGGCGCGGCGCCCGCGGGCGTCGCCGCAGTCGCAGTAGGTGTGGCGGCAGGGGTTGCCGGAGTTGTTGCGGGAACGGGTGGGGTCGTGGCCGCCGCGGTCCGTGGCGCCGCAGTTGCCGGGGTGGCCGCGGTGCCAGCCGGGGCGGCGGGCTCTGCCGCAGCCGCGGCCTCTTCCGTCGCGGCCGGGCGCGGGGGCGGGGGTGGCAGCGCAGCACCGGCGGTGGGTGGCGCCAGCGCCGCCTCATACGCCTCGTGGTCGAAGCTCACCGTCGTCCAGCCGACGGCGATGCCGACCACCAGCAGCAGGCCTAGCGACGCCCACAGGATCGGGCTGCGCCACAGCGGCCGCTTGCCCTCGTCGTCGTCCTCGTAGTCGTCGTCGGATACGCCGATCTCGGCGGCGTCGTCGTCGCCATCATCCGCGCCGCGGCCACCGCCGCCGAAGAACTGGCTGATGTCGGGGTGATCGTCGTCGGCCTCGGCCGGCTCGTCGTCCACCTCGGCATCATCGTCACCGGCATCGTCGTCACCGGCATCGTCGTCGTCCGGTGCCGCGGCGTCGTCATCGGTGTCGGCCGCCGACGCGGCCGCCGTGGCGGAGGCAGCAATGTCGTCCGCGTCGTCGTCGAGGGCGACGTCGTCCTCTTCGACCTCGGGTTCCGGTGCGCCTTTTTTCTTCCTGCCGAACATGCGTTGCGCCTAGGCCAAAACGTCCCGCGCGCCACTAGGGCGCGCGAGCTTGTGTCCCTTGGGGCGCGTCACGCACGGTGACGCGCCGCGAAGCGCGGTGGCCGCAATCGCGTGCGGCCTAGTTCGCGGCGAACTGATTGACCAGGGCAAGGGCGTGCAACAAGTCGAACGCGCGCGCCAGCTGGTAGTCGACCTCGGCCGCCTCGGCCTGCACGCCGGCAGGGCCACCCGCCGGAATGTCGAGGGCGCCACGCAGGGTTGCCTCGGTGCGGCGCGGGAAGCGGTCCTCCGGCAGGATGACGCGGGCCGGCTCGACGACCGTCCCCGGCACGACGCCGTCGGTCTGGATCGAAGCGCCCTTCGGCGTCACGTAATAGCCGGTGGTCAGCTGCACATAGCCGAGCTCGCCCATCTGCACCAACGACTGCGCCGAGCCGCGCTTGAAGGTGGTCATGCCGATGGTGATGGCGCGGCCGCGATCCTTGAGCGCGCCGGCGACGATCTCCGCCGCGCCGGCGGTGCCGCCGTCGACGAGGACGACGAGCGGCGCCCCCTTCAGGATGTCGCCCGGGGTGGCGTTGAACGTCTTCGAGTCACCCTCGGCGCGGCCCTGGATCGACATCATCAGGCCCTCGGTGAGGAACGCGTCGGCGACCTGCAAGGCCGCCTCCTGAGAGCCGCCCGGCGTGTTGCGCAGATCGAGGACGACGCCCTCGAAGTTGGCGCCGAGTTGCTTCTGCAGGTCCGTCACCGCCGTCGTCAGCTGGGCGAGAACGCCCGGCGTGAAGTACGGGATGCGGATGTAGCCTCCGTTGCCGCGGGCGCGCGCCGCCACCTTGGGTTCGGCAACCGCTTCGCGCGTCACCGCCCGGCGGAACGCATCGGTACCCTGACGCACAATGACCAGGTCGGCCGTCGTGCCGGGGGCGCCCTGCAGTGCCTGGATCGTCTCGGTCAGGTTCATGCCGAAGACGGGCGTGCCGTTGATGTCGACGATCAGGTCGTCGGTGCGCAGGCCGGCAACGGCGGCCGGGCCGCCGTCGATGGGTGCTACGACGCGGGCGACGCCTTCCGACATGGTGATCTCGAGGCCAAGGCCGTCATAGACGCGCACCTTGTTGGCGAGCAGGTCCTGGTAGGCCTGCGGCGTCAGGAACACCGAGTCCGGGTCGAGCGCGGCCAGCAGGCCGTTGATCGCCGAGCGGACCAGGAACTCATCCGGGATCTGTTCGACATAGGCGCGGCGGACGCGGTCGTAGGCGTCGCCGAACAGGTTGAGCTGCGTGTAGGTGCGCGCATCCGCGGCCAACGTGTCGGCCGTCAGCAGGCCGAGCGTCGCCGCAACGATGAGGCTGCTGATGCCGGCGCGGGCGCTGCGGCGCAGATGCGGCACGCCTTCATTGCGACGCGCGGTGCGCACCGTCGAGACCCGAGACGTATTCATTTGAACTCCAAACCCAAAAAATTTCGGTGCTGCGGAGGTCACTCGTCGCGTTAGTTGACGACAGCCGGCTTCTGGTAGACCGACAGCGAGTGCAGCAGATCGATGGCACGCGCCAGCTGGTAGTCCGGCGGTGTCGTGGCGCCGGGGCCGGCGGCCGGCGGCGGGGCGGCCGTCGGCGAGGTGGCGGTGCCATCCGCCGCGCGCAGCGGCTGAATGCGTGCCTGCTCGACGACGAGGTCGGGTACGACGCCGGTGCCCTGGATCGAGCGGCCCGACGGCGTGTAATAGCGCGAGGTGGTCAGGCGCATGGCGCCCTGGTCGCCCATCGGCATGATGGTCTGCACCGAGCCCTTACCGAAGGTGGTGGTGCCCAGGATGATGGCGCGCTTGTGGTCTTGCAGGGCGCCGGCGACGATCTCCGACGCCGAGGCCGAGCCGTTGTTGGTCAGCACGATGATCGGCTTGCCCTCGGCGAGGTCGCCGCGGCGAGCGGTGTAGCGCTGCACGTTGCCGGTCTCGCGGCCGCGGGTCGAAACGACCTCGCCGCGCTCTAGGAACGCGTCGACCACGGCGACCGACTGCTCGAGCAGGCCGCCCGGGTTGTTGCGCACGTCGAGGATGACGCCTTCGAACTTGTCGCCGAGCGTCGCCCGCAGCTCGGTCATGGCGCGGCGCACGCCCGACTCGGTCTGCTCCGAGAACGAGGTGATCAGGATGTAGGCGGCGTTGCCCTCGACGCGGTAGCGCACGGAGGGCTGGCGAATGATGTCACGCATGACGCGCACGACCATCGGCGCTGCGACGCCGTCGCGGGCAATGGTCAGGTCGATCGGCGTGTTGACGCGGCCGCGCATCTTCTCGACGGCCTCGTTCAGCGTCAGGCCCATGACGGGTGCGCCGTCGATGTGAGTGATGAGGTCGTTCTGCTTCACGCCGGCGCGCAGGGCTGGCGAGTCCTCCATCGGCCGGGAGACCCGGACGAGGCCCTCTTCCATGCGCACTTCGAGACCGAGGCCACCGAACTCGCCGGAGGTGCGCTCCTGCATGTCGCGGTATTCCGCGGCCGCCATGAAAGCCGAGTGCGGATCGAGCGCCGCCAGCATGCCGTTGATCGCCGAGTAGATCAGTTTCTGCTCGTCGATCGGCTCGGCGTAGCGCGCGCGCACCAACTCGAACACGTTGCCGAACAGATTGAGCTGCTGGTAGGCCGTCGTCTCCGCGGCCTGGGGCGCCGGCGCGACTGCCCACACGAGGGCGCCTGCGACGGTCGCTGTTGCCAATCCTGTCCGAACAAAGCGGGCGGTCCTGATCATGCTCGGTCTTTCCCTATTCTTGTCAGTCCGTGTCGGTCCGTGGGGCCAATCTGCGGGCCCTATCGTGCCGCCAACCACGGCAAAGGGTTGATCGGCTCGCCATTGCGGCGAAGCTCTACATAAAGCGTGGATTTGCCGTTCTCACCGTGGCTTGCCTGGCCCACGGGCTCTCCGGCCAGCAGCCATTGGCCGACTTGACTGTCGATACGATATAGCCCGGCTATTAACGTATGGTAGCCCCCGCCGTGGCTGATTATCAAGAGTTGGCCATAGCTGCGGAAGGCGTCGGCGAACACGATTCGGCCATCGTACGGCGCCACCACCTGTGCATCCTCGACAATCTCCACGGTCAGGCCCCGCGCCGGGAAGCCGAGTGGGTCGATCTCGCCCCACGAGCGGATCACTTTGCCGCGAGCCGGCAGGGGCAGGCGCCCGCGCGCCTCGGCGAATGGGCGCGTCCCTTCGGGAGGGCCCACGTCGAGCCCTGGCTCCGCGTCGAGGCGCCCCAACAGCTCGCGCAGGTCTTGCGCCTCGGCCGCCATGCGCGTCACCCGCTCGCGCTCGGCCAAAGCCAGCGTCTGGGTTTGTGCCTGCTCGGCGCCCTTTCGCTCCAATAAGGCGGCCAGCCGCCCGCGCTCGGTCTCGAGCTGGTTGCGGGCGTCGGCGAGGCCGGCCTGCTCCTCGGCGATCGCACGGCGCAGTGCACGGATGGAAACGAGCTCGCTGACCGCGTCGCGGGCACGATCCTGCAGGCCGGGTACGACAGCGGCGAGCAGCAGCGACGAACGGACCAAGTCGATGGCGGCACCCTGGCCCGCCACCATGGTTGCCGGTGGCTGGCGCGACAGCCGCGCCAGGCTGGCCAGCACGACCGCAAGGTCGCGGTGCTCGCGCGTCAGCGCCTCCGAGCGCGTCGCTTCTTCGGCGCGTAACACGTCGATGCGCGCATTGATCAGGGTGATACGCGCTTCCTGCTGCTGCACCGCTTCCGCTGCGGCGACCAGCTGTGCGCGCACGGTGCCGAGCTCCTGCGCCAGCCGCGCCGCCTGGCGCGCCAGCTCCTGCTGGCGCAAGCGGCTCTGCTCGAGCGCCCGCTCGAGCTCCTGCAGCTGCTGCAAGGGACCGGGGGTGGCAGCCGGCGCATCCTGGCCCCACGCAACGGCCGCCAGAGCCATCAGCATCGTCAGGATCAGAAGGATTCGCATGCGCCCATCTTAGTCCGCCCAAGGCCAAGGCGGAGCCCCGGCCCTTGCCAACGTGAGCTTTCGTACGCGGTCGTCGCTCGGCCCGCCGGTATACTTGACCTAGGCAAGCGCGGGCTTGCCGGGGCAATGCCTTCCGGCCTCTCGTTTGGTGATCGAATGATGTTGCGGCGATCGTTCCTAGCGTCCTCTGCCGCCGCGGTGTTGGCGCCGGGATTGGCGCAGCCACAGCAGGTGCGGGCGCTCGTCACCTTCCTGTGGACGCAGGACCAAGACGCCAGCCTCCCGCTTTGGGACGCGTTCATGGCCGGCGCGGGCGATCTCGGATGGAGCCTCGGGCGCGAGTTCACCGCCGAGCATGCCTGGTCGTACGGAGTCGACGAGCAACTGCCTGCGTTGGCTCGCGCGTTGGTTCGTCGTGCACCAGTGGTCATCGTCGCGGAGGCGGCCCGCGGTGCGCTCGTAGCTGCCGAGGCGACGTCGCTGATCCCCATTGTCGCGCCAACGTTCGCGGACCCCCTTGCAACTCAGTTGGTTGGCACGGACTTCGGTCATCCGAAGGGCAACGTCACGGGCATCTTGGTCACCGCGCCCAACTCGGTGGAGAAGCAGCTGGTACTGACGAAGCAACTCGTTCCGAGTGCCAGCCGGGTCGGCTACCTCACCGAATCCGCTGGTGCCGTCGGGGAGGAGTTCTGGCGTGTCGCAACCGCGGCGGCCTCCGTTCTGAACCTGCGCCTTATCCGCGAGGACGTGGCCGGGGCCGACGATCTGGCGCGTGCATTTGGCGCCCTCCTTGCCAGCGGCGTCGAAGTCATCGTCGTGCCTCCGCTGGCGCTGTTCACCGCCGAGCGCCGTCAGATCGTGACGATGCAAAGAGCCTCCCGCTTGCCGGTTGTCTCGAGCAGCAGGTTGATGGTGGAGGAGGGCGGCTTGGCCAGTGTTGGCGGCGACAACACTGCCAACTATCGCAAAGCGGCCGAGCTTGTTGCTGCAGTCGTCAAGGGTGTGCACCCGCGCGATCTGCCGGTGCTCGCTCCAGCGCCCGTTCTCAGCCTCAACTTGACCACGGCGCGCCAGATCGGCCTGGCTATTCCGGCATCCGTGCTCGCGGTCGCCGACGTGGTCATCGAATGATACAGCGGCGCACGTTCGACTGACGCGAGCCGACTCTGGGCGCCAGTCGTTTCTCGCGACGCGAACGCCAACTCCTCCCGCACTACTCCGGCGCGGGCCGGATGGCCTCTCGTGGGATTGCCTGCTTGCCAATGTGCGCAGGGCCGTGGGCGCGCCTACGTGTTGGGAGTCACGCCTCTCGCCCGGAGTGTCCGCCGTGTCGCGAGCGTTGGTCGGTATCGCCCTCGGCTTCGCGCTCGCCGCCGCCATCAACGGGTTCTTTCCGCATGCGCAGCCGGTGACCAACGTCGTGGCCAGGGCGGCAGGGTCGTCCGGTCACCCCGACAGCGCATTCCGCTGCCGCAGCGCCGTCTCCTTCTGCATGACCTTTGCCGCCGCCGGCAGCCAAGGCCGCTAGGTCTAGCGCCGCGCGCCGGAGCGCTTCGCTTCTTCGACGAGCTGCACCAGGTTGCGGCCGTCCATGTCGCGCGGCTGAGTGAGGCCGAGGAACGGCAGCAGGGTCGGTGCAATATCGGCGAGACGTCCGTCGCGGATGCTGCTGACCTCGGCCGGCGCGTTGACCAGGATCGCCGGCACCGGGCACGTCGTGTGCGCCGTATGCGGCTGGCCGGTGGCGTCGTCGCGCATCATCTCGACGTTGCCGTGGTCGGCCGTGATCAGCAGCACGCCGCCCGCCTGCACGATCGCCGCCTCCAAGCGCCCGAGACAGGCATCCACCGTCTCCACGGCGCGGATCGCCGCGCTCAAGATGCCGGAGTGGCCGACCATGTCGGCGTTGGCGTAGTTCACCAGGATGAAGTCGTAGGTGCCCGACTGGATCGCCTCGACCAGGCGGTCCGTCACTTCCTGCGCCGACATCTCCGGCTTCTGGTCGTAGGTCGGCACCTTCGGCGACGGGACCATGATGCGGTCCTCGCCGACGAACACCGTCTCCTCGCCGCCGTTGAAGAAGAACGTGACGTGGGCGTACTTCTCGGTCTCGGCGATGCGCAGCTGACGGCCGCCGGCGCGGCTGATGAGCTCGCCCAGCGAGTTGGTCAGACGCTGCTGTGGGAACAGGGTGATCAGCTTCTCGCTGAGCGCATCCGAATAGTCCGTCATGCCCGCGACGGCCGCGAACTTTGGCACGCGCTCGCGCGCAAACCCGGTGAACGCGGGCTCGACCAACGCGCTGAGTATCTCGCGGACGCGGTCGGAGCGGAAGTTGAGCATCAGCACGCCGTCGCCGTCGTTCATGCCGGCGTAGCCGGACAACACGGTCGGCTCGACGAACTCGTCGGTCTCACCGCGCGCATAGGCGTTCTCGATGGCGCGCTGCGCGTCGGCCGCGATGACGCCGCGCCCGCTCACCAGCGCCGCGTAGCCCTGCGCCACGCGATCCCAGCGCTTGTCGCGGTCCATGGTGAAGAACCGGCCCGAGACCGTCGCGGTGCGCACGCCGCCAACACCGGCGAGTTGCTGCTCGAACGTGCTCAGGTACTCGATCGCGCTCTTTGGCGGCGTGTCGCGCCCATCGAGGAACAGGTGCAGCACCACCGGCACGCCCGCCGCCGCGATGGCTTTCACCATCGGCGCGAAGTGCTGCAGGTGCGAATGCACGCCGCCCGGCGAGAGCAGTCCCATCACATGGCAGGCGCCGTGCGAGACCTTGAGCGCGGCGATGAGCTTCTTCAGTCCGAGCACTTCGGGATAGCCGCGCCCCGATTCCACGTCGATGCGCGGCAGCACCTGCATCACCGTGCGCCCGGCGCCGAGGTTCATGTGCCCGACTTCGGAGTTGCCCATCTGGCCCGCGGGCAGCCCGACTTCCTCCGCCGACGTGGCGAGGAAGCTGGTCGGGTTGGTCCGCACCAGGCGGTCGTAGACCGGCGTCTTGCCCTGATCGTGGGCGATGGCGATGGCGTTGTCGCGCGCCTCCTCGCGATGGCCCCAGCCATCGAGAACGCACAGCACGACGGGGCGGCGGCGCAACGACTCACTCATGGTCAGGCGAGCGCCTGCTCGGCTTCAGCTGCGGCCTCGTTGAACTCCACCGACCACATCTTCTCGAGGTTGTAGAACGTGCGCACTTCCGGCCGGAACAAATGCACGATGACATCGCCAGCATCGACCAGGACCCAATCGTTCTGCGGCATGCCTTCGATCTGGATGCCGCGATAGCCGGCGGCCTTCAGGCGCTGCATCAGATGCACGGCCATGGCGCCGACCTGGCGCTGGGAGCGGCCTGAGGCGACGATCATGTGGTCGGCGATGCTGGTCTTGCCTTCCAGGTCGATGGTCGCGACATCCACCGCCTGATCGTCGTCGAGCGACTGCAGCGCCAGCTTCAGAAGCGGCGCCGAGGCCTTCGGCTTCGCGGCTTTGGGAGGGGCCTTGCGGACCGCCGGCGCCTTCGGTGGCGTCGCTTTCTTTGGTGCCGCCTTCGGGCGCGTCGCCTTCAGCTGCGCAGCCTTCCGCGGCTTCGCCGCAAAGGCCTTCTTGTTCTTGGTCTTGAGGGCGGACGGCTTGGTCTTGGTGGCGCCCGTCTTGCGGGCGCCAGCTTTGCCAGCCGATGCCTTGGTGGGCTTGCGCGCGGGCGCCTTCTTTGCCTCTGCCTTCGGCCTAGCGGATGCCTTCGGCTTCGTCTTCTTGGGTGCGGGGATCGCTCTCTCCATTTGGCTCAGGGTTGTTTGCTCTCCCGGATCGCCGTCGCCGACGCCGGGTCGAATGCGCTCCACAGGAACATCCACGCCGGCGGCTTCATGTCGGCGAGGGTATTGGCGTTGGTGCGCGTCACGCGATGCTGCGCCATCTGGCGCGCAGCCACGCCTTGCAGGGCATTGAAAGAATAGGTAGGCCGGTCGAACACCGCAACCGGCGCCAGCTCGAACAGCCGGGTCCAGTCCTTCCAGCGATGCAGCTCAGATAGGTTGTCGGCCCCCATGATCCAGACCCAGCGCGTCGCCGGATAGCGCTCGACCAGGGCCGACAGCGTATCGACGCTATAGCGCGTGCCGAGGGTGCGCTCCATGTCGCTGACGAAGATGCGCGGCTCCGGCGCTGCCCGCTCGCGCGCCTCGTCCAGGCGGCCGGCGAGGGGCTCCATCCCGTCCGTCGACTTGAGCGGGTTCTGCGGCGACACCAGCCACCACACCGCGTCGAGCCCGAGGATGTCGAGCGCCAGCTGGCTGATGTGCAAATGCCCGGGGTGGGCCGGATTGAACGATCCGCCCAGGAGGCCAACGCGACCCAGTGCCGTTGCGGGGAGGCCGGCCAAAGGACCGCTAGGTCCCTCTGCTGCTTCGTTCAACTAGGGCCGCGTCTGGCCGGTGCCGCGCACGACGTACTTATAGGTCGTGAGCTGCTCGACGCCGACCGGACCGCGCGCGTGCAGCCGCCCGGTCGAGATGCCGATCTCGGCGCCGAACCCGAACTCGCCGCCGTCGGCGAATTGGGTCGAGGCGTTGTGCAGCACGATGGCCGAGTCCACTTCGCCGATGAACTGCTCCGCGGCCTTCGCATCCGCCGTGACGATGCAGTCGGTGTGGTGCGAGCCGTAGGTGTTGATGTGCTCGATCGCCTGATCGACGCCGTCGACCACGCGCACGGAAATAATTGCGTCGAGATACTCGGTGCGCCAGTCCTGCTCGGTGGCCGCCACGACGCGCTTGTCCAACGCTTGCGTCGCCGCATCGCCGCGCAACTCGCATCCCGCCTTGGCGAGGTCGTCGAGGATCGGCACCAGGTGCGTCTTGGCCACCGCGTGATCGACGAGCAGCGTCTCGGTGGCGCCGCAGATGCCGGTACGCCGCATCTTGGCGTTGAGGGTCACCTTGCGCGCCATGTCGAGGTCCGCGGCGCTATGCACATACGTATGGCAGATGCCTTCCAGGTGCGCGAACACCGGCACGCGGCTCTCGCGCTGCACGCGATCGACGAGGCTGCGCCCGCCGCGCGGCACCACCACGTCGATGAACTCGACCATGGTCAGCATCTCGCCGACCGCCGCGCGATCGCGCGTCGGCACCAGCTGGATGGCGCCCTCGGGCAGTCCCGCCGCTTCCAATCCGGCGCGCAGGCAGGCGTACAGCGCTTGGCTTGAATGCATGCTGTCGGAGCCGCCGCGCAAGATCACCGGATTGCCGGCCTTGAGGCACAACGCCGCCGCATCCGCCGTCACGTTCGGCCGCGACTCGTAGATGACTCCGACCACACCCAGCGGCACCCGCACGCGCGCGATGCGCATGCCGTTCGGCCGCGGCCACTCGGCCATGATCTCGCCGATCGGGTCGGGCAGCGCCGCGACCTCGCGCAGGCCCTTGGCGATGCCGTCGACGCGCTTCTGATCCAGCTTCAGCCGGTCGAACATCGCGTCCGACAAATCCTTCGCCTCGGCTAGGTCGAGGGCGTTGGCGCGCAAGATCGCCGGGGCATCGGCAATCACGCGCATGGACGCCACGGCGAGCGCCTTGCTCTTCTGCTCGGGCGTGGCACGCGCCAGCGGACCGGCGGCGGCGCGCGCGCGCATGCCCATGTCGCGCATCAGCACGCGAATATCGGACTCTGGTTCCTTGCGCACCGGTGCGGGCGTCATCCGTCGACCCCTGAGGCAACCAATTCTTCGGTGAAGACGAGGTCGTCGCGATGGACCATCTCGTCGCGGCCACGGTAGCCCAGCAACCCCTCGATTTCACCGCTTTTGTGCCCGACGATGCGGCGCGCGTCCGTTGCCGAATAGGCCGACAACCCGCGCCCCACCTCGCCCCCGGTGGGGCTCTGCAGGATGACCGCGTCGCCGCGCTGGAAGTCGCCCTTGATGCTGACGACGCCGGCCGGCAGCAGGCTCTTGCCCTTAGACAGCGCGCCCACCGCGCCCGCATCGAGCACCAATGTTCCCGACGGCTTCAACCCGCTGGCGATCCAATTCTTGCGCGCCGTGCGCGGGCTGGCGCTCGGCACGAACCACGTGCAGCGCGCGCCGGCTTCGATGGCCGCCAGCGCGCCGTCCTGGCGCCCGTCGGCGAGCACCATGCGGCATCCTGCTGCCATGGCGATCTTGGCGGCCGCGATCTTCGTCACCATGCCGCCGGTGCCCATGTCGACGCTGCTCGTCGCGCCCGCCATCGCCTCGATGGCCGCCGTCACCTCGCGCACTTCCGCAATCGGCCGGGCGTTGGGATTGGTCGCCGGATTGGCGTCGTAGAGTCCGTCGATGTCGGACAGCAGCACCAGGCAGTCCGCCGACACCATTTGCGCCACGCGCGCCGCCAGGCGATCGTTGTCGCCGTAGCGGATCTCTTCCGTCGCCACGGTGTCATTCTCGTTGATGACCGGCACCGCTTTCAGGTCCAGCAACGTCGTCAACGTGGTGCGCGCATTCAGATAGCGCCGCCGCGATTCGGTGTCGTCGCCGGTCAGCAGCACCTGCGCCGCACCAATGCCGAATTTTCCCAGCGCCTCTTGATAAGCGTGCGCCAGCCGGATTTGCCCCGCCGCCGCCGCCGCCTGCTTCTCCTCGAGCTTCAGCGCGCCCGCCGCCAGTTTCAGTGCGCGCCGCCCGAGCGCAATCGCGCCCGACGAGACGATCACCACGTCCTGCCCGCGCTGCTGCAGGCGCGCTACGTCGGCGGCCAGCGCGCCCAGCCACGCGGTGCGCAACGCACCGCTGGCGCCGTCGACCAGCAACGACGAGCCGATCTTGACGACGATGCGCTTCGCCTTGGCGAGTGACTCGCTCACGGCGTCCACGCCTCATCGCCTTTGCCCACGGCCGCCTTCGGGTCGGGCCGTACGATGGCGAAGATGGTGTGCAACGCCTGCTCGACGCCGGTGCCGCTCACCGCGGAGAGGAGCAGCACGTCGTGCTTGGCGGCGCGCTTCAGCGCCATGCGCTTTTTCTTGACCTCGTCCTCGGACAGCGCGTCGCATTTCGACAGCGCCAGCACTTCCGGCTTCTCGGACAGCCCCGCGCCGTACGCTTTCAGTTCCGTGCGCACCGTGCGCCACGCCAGGGCGACGTCGTCCTGGGTCGCATCGACCAGGTGCAGCAGCACGCGGCAGCGCTCGACGTGCCCCAGGAACCGATCGCCGAGGCCGACGCCTTCATGGGCGCCCTCGATCAATCCGGGCAGGTCGGCGAGCACGAACTCGCGCTCGCCGGCGCGCACCACGCCCAGATGCGGATGCAGCGTCGTGAACGGATAGTCGGCGACTTTCGGCTTGGCGCGCGACACCGCCCGCAGGAACGTCGACTTGCCGGCGTTGGGCAGCCCGACCAGTCCCGCGTCGGCAATCAGCTTCAGGCGCAGGCGCAGCTCGCGCTCCTCGCCGGGATAGCCCGGCGTCGTCTTGCGCGGCGCGCGATTGGTCGAGGACTTGTAGTGGGCGTTGCCCATGCCGCCGTCGCCGCCCTTGGCGAGCAGCATGCGCTCGCCCGGCTCGTTCAGTTCGCCGATCACCTCTTCGGTGAGGTCGTCGATGATCTCGGTGCCGGGCGGCACCCGCATCACCAGGTCCGAGGCGTTGGCACCGGAGCGCAGGTAGGCGCCGCCGGGCGCCCCGTTCTGCGCCTTGAAGTGCTGCTGGTAGCGGAAATCGATCAGCGTATTGAGCCCCGCCGACGCCTCCGCCCACACGTCGCCGCCGCGCCCCCCGTTGCCGCCGTGGGGCCCGCCGAACTCCATATTCTTCTCGCGCCGAAAGCTCATGGCGCCGGGACCGCCCTTGCCGGCGCGGACGGCCACCTTGGCCTGATCGAGGAACTTCATGGGGCGTTACATGCGGCCAAACGGGCCGAAAGACAACCGCGCGCGGGCGTCGCGCGGCACGCGCGCCCTTCCTACGCTCGCCCCCCTGTTGCCGCCAAACCAAGATGCTAGAGTTTGGCCCAGGGAGAGTGGGTCGATGGGGGCGGACTTCCGGATCGAGGCCGCGCGCACGGACGAGGCGCGCCGCGACGCCTATCAGCTGCGCTACACTGTCCTGGTCGGCGACCTCGGCTACGACATCACGGGCATGACGGCCGCCCGCGGCATCGTCGAGAAGGCCGATGCCAAGGCCACCATCCTGCTCGCCTATGACGGCAAGGAGCCGGTCGGCACCGTCGCCATCGACTGGTGGGGCGCGGCGGAGGTCGATCCCGAACGCGTCCAGACCCTCAACCTCACCCCGGTTGCGGACGCGTTCTCGAAGAAGAACGTCTTCCAGGTGCGCAAGGCCGCGGTGCTGTCCAGCCACCGGACCACGCCCGCGTTCGCCGCCCTGATCGGCGCCGTCGTCGACGAGCTCGCCAAGTACCCGGCGCCCTGGTTCGTCTTTATCGACGTCGATCCCGAATCCGTCTCGCAATACGAGCGCCTGGGCTTCCGCTGCCATGCCCCGCACTTCCGCTATCCGCGCGGCGGCATCGGCGTGCCGATGTGCCTGGTCGCCCACGACCTCGAGCACCTCGCCTCGATCCGCTCGCGTCTGCTGCCGGCCCTGCTCGAGCACGGCCAGAGCCACGTGCCCGCCGCGGCGCGCTTCTTCCGCGAGCTCACCGAGGGCCCCGTCGAGGCGCCGGCCGGCATCGACACCAGCCCGCTCCCGGCCCACGACATGGTCGATGCCTCGCCCTCGCTCCTCAACATGGACCTCTTCCGCGGCATCGCGCTCCCGGACATCGAGGCCTTTCTCGAAGGCGTGCCCGAGGTCGACTTCCACGTCGGCGACCAGGTCATCGACGCCGCGGCGCGCGGCCGCGACGTCTACCTGGTGCGCACCGGCTTCCTGCAGGTGGTGAAGACCAGCCCCATGGGCCGCAAGACCATCGTCACGACGCTCGGCCCCGGCGACCTCATCGGCGAGATGAGCATGCTGCTTGGCGAAGGCCGCACCGCCGACGTCGTCGCCCTCTCCAACGGCGACATGCTGCGCATCCAGCCGTCGCGCTTCGCCGGCGTAAAGGGCCTCGACAGCGCCGTCCTCGCCCGCATCAACCTCAACCTCGCTGCCATCCTGGCCCGCCGCCTGCGCGCGACAACGAACCTCGTCGCTTAGCGAGAAACCTCCTCTCTCGCCGCGCCGAAGGCGCGCTAGCTGTCGCTGCCAAGCAGGTTGTTCAGCCTGCTGGCAGGAGTTGATGCGTTGATGCCGGCGTGTGGCCGATGGTGATTGTACCAGTGCAGCCAGGCTGGCATGTCTGCAAGGCGATGGTTTGAGGTCGCGTCGGAGTTGGCGTAGGCCCACTCGCGCAACGCTGTCTGGATGAAGCGCTCGGCCTTGCCGTTAGTGCATGGTCGATAGGGCCTGGTGGTGACGTGGCGAGCGCTGATCGCCGTCAGGACGGAGCGGAAGTTCTGCGCGCGCGGCTCTCCGGACCCTTGACAGGCGAAAGCCCTCGCGCCGGGGGAAGGCGGAGGGCTTTCTTTGGGGACGTTCTTTAGGGCGCGGGGGAAGCGCCCGAGCGGCAACCTAGCCGTAGTCGCGGTTCCGTACAGTCCGGGCTGCACCCTAGGAGTCCGCGCAACAAGCTGGTACGCGGCCGGTCGCCAAAGCACGTTTATCGACTATCGATATTTTGCTTGACGATAATCGATGTGCAAGTGATCGATAATCGATAATTCGCATTCGAGGTCCCCGCCATGGCTTCCCAATACCCCGCTGCCTTGTCGCTCACCCGCACGGTGCTGCGGGCGCTCATCGTCGTGAACCCCGTCACCGGCGCGATGATCCTGATCCTGCTCGTCGCCAGCGCGTTCTTGGCGGGCGCTGTCTTCGACAGCCTGGGTGCCGCCGGCGACGCGGCGGTCGTCTTCGGCATGCGCTTGGTCCTGGTGGTCGGCGTCGTCGCCGTGCCGCTCAACCACGTCATCCTGCAGCGCCTGCTCGCCATCGTCGCTTGCGCCGGGGACGGCGAGCCGTTCCTGGCCGAGAACGCGCCGCGCCTGCGCGCCGACCTCGACGGCACGGTGTAGGCGTGCCGATCATCGTGAAGCTCGACGAGATGCTGCATCAGCGCCGCCTGACGCTCACCGAGCTCGCCGATCGCATCGGCATCACCCTGGCCAATCTGTCGATCCTCAAGACCGGCAAGGCGAAGGCCGTGCGCTTCTCGACTCTCGAGGCGATCTGTCAGGCGCTCGAGTGCCAGCCGGGGGAGTTGCTCACGTTCGCGGCCGAGGATCCTCCCCAGGCGGATCGATAGGCCGGCCCCCACGACGTCATGTGGTCAACAAGTTCGTCGCCTGACGACCATGTCTGGAGCGAGACCGGCGGCACGTGCGTCCTGATCACCAGCACGCAGGACGTGCTGCGCTGAGGGAGAGGGCGGGGTGAGGGTGGGTAAGACCGCGCGCGCAGCGCACCCGACTCAAGGTTCAAACGACAAAGGGCCCGCCTCATCGGCGGGCCCGTTCGTATTTGTCTCGCGCGAGGCGCGCTACTCGGTCTTCGAATCCACCGAGATGTAGCGGCGGCCGCCGGTCGTGACTTTGAACTTCACTTGGCCGTCGGCGGTGGCGAACAGAGTGTGGTCGCGGCCGATGCCGACGTTCGGGCCCGGGTGATACTCGGTGCCGCGCTGGCGCACGAGGATGTTGCCCGAGATGACGTGCTCGCCGCCGAACTTCTTTACGCCAAGGCGCTTGCCCGCTGAATCGCGGCCGTTGCGCGTGGAGCCACCGGCTTTCTTATGTGCCATGACTAAGCTTCCTTCTTGGACTTGCTCTTGCCCTTGCCCTTGCCGGCCGCTTTGGCCGCCGGCTTCTTCTTGGGCTTCTTGGGCATGGCTGCCGACTTGGGCGCCGCGGCCTTCTTGGCCGCTTGCTTCTTGGCGCCCTCGGCCTTGCCGGCGGACCGCTTGGACTTCGTCTTGCGCGGCGCCGCCTCGGCGGTTGCGCCCTCGGCCGCTTCGGCCTTCTTCGGACGCTCGGCCTTCGCGGCGGCGCGGGCAGTCTCCATGCCCGGCGCGCTGATCTCGGTCACGCGCAGCACGGTGATCTCCTGGCGGTGACCCAGCGTGCGGCGATAGCGCTGACGGCGCTTGAACTTGAGGATGACGATCTTCTCGCCACGCGCCTGGTCGACGACCTGTGCCGCGACCTTGGCGCCCGACACGGTCGGCGTGCCGACGGTGGTCTTGGCGCCGTCAGAAACCATCAGCACGTCTTCGAGCTGGATGGTCGATCCGGTGTCACCGGCGAGGCGCTCGACGACGATCACGTCATCGGGCGAAACTTTGTATTGCTTGCCGCCGGTTCGAACCACCGCGAACATTGGAAACCCGCCCCTGTTGTTGGGGTTGAAAAGAACAGCCGTGAATTGAGCGGCCGGAGAATACCGCCGAACCCCTGAGTGTCAACGGGTTTCGCCGGTTTCGCGCCGATCACCGCCCGCTTGTCGCCCTTTCCCGTGTGCCTCGGCACGGGCCGTTCGCGCGTCGCCGCACCAGACGCCCCTTGACGACGCCGCTTGCCGACATTACATTTCGTATCGACTTCTCCCGGGCTAAGCGCCAAAGGCGGCCCGAATGAGCGAACGGAAGAGTGCGATTCGTAGCGTGACGGGTGAGACGATTTCCAGATAACGCCCGTTGATGGCCGTTTCCAGCGGTGGCAGCGGGGCCGTCAGTCGATGCAGGATCGCCGTGCGCGGAATATGATCGCTTCGTGACGTACGGCGTCTTGGCCGCGCATCGCGCCGTTCTACATCCAACCAGCCCAACGCGAGCCGGCGGAGGAACTCTCCACGGACGACGGGCGATTCAGTTGAGTAGGTCCCGCGTCCCCATGAGTCCGTCGTTGCGTCCGCCGCTGTCCCGTCCCGGGGAGCCCATCTTCCCGCGCACCCCGTTCGCCTTCACCTGGTGGGTCGTCCGCCAGTTGCCGGGGCGCGCGGCCGCGATGCTGTCGCTGACCATCTTCGGGCACGGCCTGCAGGCGCTGGCGCCGCTCGCCGTCGGCACGCTCATCGACGTCGTCGCCCATGAGCGCTACGACGAGATCCCGTTCTACTTCTCGCTGCTCGTCGCAGCCTGGCTCGGTGGGCCGCTGCTGACGCGCATGTACACGTTCGCCAACGCGTTCACGATGCCGAAGATGCGCGTCATCGTCGATCGCGTGCTGTTCGCCCACACGCTCGGCCAGTCGACGCGCTTCTTCAACGACAACTTCGCGGGCGCCATCAACCAGCGCATTCGCCGCGGCGGCCAGTCGATGCCGGGCCTGTTCGAATCGGCGCTGCCGTTCTTCCGCATCGGCACCTTCGCTGCGGTCGGCGCCTTCACGCTCGGCACCGTGTCGCTGAACTATGCGCTGGCTTTCCTCGCCTTCACCGCCGTGTTCGTCGTGGTGACGGTGCCGATGGCGCGTCACGTCGTCGACCTTGTCGGCCGCACGGCGCGCGCGCGTTCGCGCGTCACCGGGCGCATCGCCGACACCATCTCCAACGCCGACGTCGTGCGCAGCTTCGGCGCGTGGCGGCGCGAGCAGGAAGGCCTCGAGCCCGCCAGCCTCGAGGAGTACTACCGCGCGCGCGACGTGCGCATGGCCATGACGGGCATGCGCGTCGTCCAGCTGTTCCTGTCGGTGGGCTTCCTGTCGGCGATCTCGTGGGTCGCGCTGCAGTCGGTGGTCGCCGGCACGATGACGTCCGGCGCCATCGTCACCATTCTTACGGTCGGCGTGCAGATCGGCCTGCAGATCGCCCAGCTCGGCGACGAGGCCCTCAACATGTTCGAGCACGTCGGCGACCTCAAAGAGTCGCTCGATGCCCTGGCGCGCGATCACGACATCCCGGACGCGCCCGACGCCCAGCCGCTGCAGGCGCGTGGCGGCGCCATCCGCTTCGACGACGTGTCGTTCGTCTATCCCGACGGCCGCCGCGTGTTCGACGCGCTCAATCTCGACATCCGTGCCGGCGAGCGCATCGGCCTGGTCGGCCGCTCGGGCGCCGGCAAGAGCACGTTGGTGAAGCTGCTGACGCGCCGGCACCTGATCTCCGGCGGCAGCATTGCCATCGACGGCCAGGACATCGGCGCGCTCACCCAGGCCAGCATCGCCGAGTCGATCGGCGAGGTGCCCCAGGCGACCGAGCTGTTCCACCGCTCGATCCGCGAGAACATCCGCTACGGCCGCCCCGGTGCCGACGATGCCGCGGTGGAAGCCGCGGCCAAGGCCGCAGGCTGCCACGAGTTCATCCTGGCGCGGCCGGGCGCCTACGACGCCGTGGTTGGCGAGAGGGGCGTCAAGCTGTCGGGCGGCGAGAAGCAGCGCGTCGCCGTCGGGCGCGCGTTCCTCAAGGACGCTCCCATCCTCGTGCTCGACGAGGCGACGTCGTCTCTCGACACCGAGACGGAGCTCGCGTTGCAGGACGCGTTATGGCGCCTGATGGCGGGACGCACGGTCATCGCCATCGCGCATCGCCTGTCGACGCTGCGCGCCATGGATCGCGTCATCGTCATGGAAGACGGCAAGATCATCGAGCAGGGACCACCGTCCGTGCTGATCGCCTCCAGCGGCGCGTTCGCGCGCGCCTGGTCGCTGCAGCACCCGGAGTCGCCCGAGCGCCTGCTGCGCAACGCCTCGTAGCGGGAGGAGGGCGTTACACCTTGCGACCCGGAATGCCGAACAGGAGCAGGCCAGCGCCGGCGGCGATGGCTACGACGCCGGCCCACAGCGGTACCGGCACGAACTCCTTGTCCGTGACCTGGATTTCGATGGGGCCGAGCTTCGCGGCGTCGCGATCGCGGGTGTAGGTAAACCCGCCGTAGATCAGTCCGAGTACGCCTAGCGCGATGAGGGCGATTGCAGTGATTCTAATCATGGCGGCAGAGGACGACAGATCGGCCGCCGCCGCCAGCGCCCGGACGGGATACCGCGAAGGTCTAGCTTGGTTAGCCGGTGACCCGCAAAGGCTTGTCGAGGTGTGCGAAGTCGCAGTTCTCCCCCGGACCGGCCCGCTCGATCATCAGGAAGTCGTCGCCCGCGTTCGCCGCCAGGAAGCCGTGGTGCCAGGTGCCGGGCTTGTAGTTGATGCCCTGGCGGCCGTTGGCGACGAAGGCGCGGATGGCGGTGGGGTCGAACTCGCCGGCCGGCGCCACCACGACGAAGAAACGCCCGCTGCCCATGGGCACGAACGCCTGGCTGCCGAGCGGATGGCGCTCCATGCGCGCGACGGTCAGGGGCAGCGCCGCGCCCTTCGCGGCGCGCAGCACGTGGACGCCCGGCCGCCCGTCGCTGCCGACCAGCACGGCAGCAAGGTCGTCGGCGCGGCCCGGTGCGCTGGGGCCCTCGATGACGTCGCCGTACGGCGCAAACGCCTCGGCGGTCAGCGGCTCGGCGCGAATGGTGCTTGGTAGCATGGCGTCCAAGGTAGCAAACCAACGCGCGTGGTGCGAACGCGCTCGACAGCGCCCCACGCCCGGTCAACCCGACGCCCACGTGCCGCCCAGAGAAGGCCGACAAGAATGCCAGAGAAGTTCGACGCACCCGGCTTCACGTCCCTGCTCCTGATGATCCATCTCATCCAGCGGCTGGTGTTCCGCAACGCCCTCAACCGCGAGGACGCGCGCGAGCTCGTCGATCTCGCCCTGCTCGACGCCGAAGAGATCTTCGGCGCCGCCCAGCAAGGCCAGTCGGTGCGGGATCTGTTGACGCAGTTCTTGAAGGACTTGGACCGGCACAAGCCGGCCTAGTCGCCGTCGGGGAGGATGAGGAGCTCGACCACCTTGCGGCGGCCTTCCTTGGTGACGTAGGTGACCTCGATCTCGTCGTGCAGACGCAGGCGTTTGAGTTCCTGTTCGGACGCGTAGTACCAGTTGCGGTTCATGCGAATCGCCCGCTTGGTGGCATCCAGTCCGGTGACCTTGCCTCGTTCTGTCTTCACGGCCAGCCTCCCTGCCTGATCCAGGTGTGGCAATGGCGCGGACCGGATTGTCCGCGCCAGCGAGGACAGTCCTCCAGCGTGAGCGCGGCCGTGACATGGGTGTAGCAAAGGACCGCGCGGGTGAGGTCACCGCCGCGCTAGCGCGGACGCGCAGCAACGCTCACGTTCGCAGCAAACGGCGTCCCGCAGTGTGTAGGTGCTGTGACCCTAGACGGGTGCCGCGTTGAGGCGCGATATGCTTCTACTTGCGGGAATGCGCTGCAACCACAGACGCGCCTGCTCCACCGACTCGAAATGATCGACGCGCAGCACGTGCGCGTCGATCTGGTCGGCGACGTTGCGCACGGCGACTTGGTTGAAGAAGTAGGCGGGCGTGACGATCGCGCAGTGGCGCAATCCCGCCGCCATCGCCCGCGGCAGCCAGTCGCCGCTCAACCACACCTGGTCGGCGGCGCTGATGAGCAGGAAGCGGCGGATGTCGCACAGCATGCGCGACGCCTTGCGCTCCTTGATCATCGCCAGAACCTGCTCGTTCTTCTCGTGGAACGACGGCGTCGTGTGATAGCCGCGCCAGGTCATCGCGACGCACGGCACCGACGCGTCGTAGCTGAGGTGGAACTCCGATTCAGTCTGCAGCAGCGCCGCGGTGTCGGCGAGGTGCTCCGGATTGCTTGGCTCGGCCATGAGCGCGCAACTCCCAGTTTCTTGTTGAACTGTACTGTACCATACAGTACACTTACCGAGTGAGCAAGACAGGGCAGCTCGGCGTGCGTGTCGGCCGGCTGGAGGCGCGCCGCGCGGCGATCCTAGCCGCCGCCACGGCGGCCTTCCTCGAGCACGGCTTTGCCGGGGCGACCCTTGATCACGTGATCGCCGCGTCCGGCGGCTCGCGCGCCACGGTCTATGCCCAGTTCGGCAACAAGGAAGGTCTGTTCGCGGCGATCGTCGCCGGCGTCTGCGAGCGCATGTTGGCGCCGCTCGACGCCGCGATCGAAGCGGGCCGTCCGCCGGCCGAAGTACTGCGCGCGTTCGCCCTGCGGTATGCGACCGCCTTTCTCGAGCCGGGCAGCATCGCGCTGTTTCGCGTCGCCGCCGCCGACAGTGGGCGCTTCCCCGAGCTCGGGCGCCGCGTGTTCGCGGCGGGACCCCAGGTCGCGGCCGCCCGGCTCGGCGACTACCTCGCCGGTGCCAAGCGCCGCCGCGAGCTGAAGGTGCGCGACCCCGCGTTGGCCGCGCGCATCTTCCTCGAAATGAGCACCGGCGACCTCCACAAGCGCGCCTTGTTCGGCGTGCCGCCGGTGCCCTCTTCAGCGGAGATCGAAGCGGTGGTCGAGGCCGCGGTGGCGATCTTCCTCAGCGGCTGCGCTCGTCCATAGCCGGTGGCGGGCTGGCCGCTATTTCGCCGACCAGCTTGATCTCGACCACTTTGCGGCGGTCGCCCTGCTCCGCATACGTCACCTCCACGGGGTCGCCGACGCGGAGGTGGCGGAGTCGTTGCTCGGGCGGGAATACATACCAACGCCCGGCGATGCACGCCGCGTTGCGAGCCGCATCCAAGGCCGCGAGCTTGCCGGCTTCGGTCTGCATAGGGACCTCCCCTGCTGAACGAAACGGCCCACTGCGCCGGAACCCGGCGACGTGGGCGCTACCAGACCCAACTGTCGCCGGTTCCGAGAGGGCGGGGCGGGGCAAGACCGTGGCAACCCTTGGCGTGGGTGCCCACCTAGCGGTGACTTCGCTATGTCAACAAAAGCGGCGGCGCGCGCTGGACGCGACACCCCGCCGTGGCGCGAGCTAGGCGGCGGCGACTCGGTTGCGGCCCGCCTGCTGGGCGATGTGGCGCGAGGCGTTGGCGCGGTCGAGCACGGACTCGATCGTATCGCCGGAGCGACCGCCGGTGACGCCGATGCTGACGGTGACTTCGACGACGGCACCGTTGATCTCGATGGGGGTCGTCGCGATGGTGACGCGCAGCTGCTCGGCGAGCGCCGCCGAGGACTTCTGATCCGTCTCGACCATCAGGATGGCGAACTCGTCGTCGCCGATGCGCGCCAGCACGTCGAGCGGACGCAACCAGGCGCGTGCGTGTCCGGCAATCGCGTTGAGCACCGCGTCGCCGACCATGCTGCCGTGACGCGCATTGACCGAGCGGAAGCCGTCGATATCGAAGGTGATCAGCGACAGCGGCCGGTTATAGGTCTGAGCGCGGCCGAGCTCGCGCGCCGCGACGGACAGGAAGCTGGCGCGGTTCGGCAGTCCGGTGACCAAGTCCTGGGAGATGCGCCGCGTCGCCACGGCGCGTTCTTCCATGATGGCGCCGATGAGCAGCACGTTGAGCATGCCGACGACCGCGGCGATGCCGAGGAACCAGCTCACGTTCGACGGACTGAACGCCAGCATTCCTTCTGGCTTGATGATGTTGGCCGCCAGAACGAGCGCCAGGACCAGCGCAAACAGGGTCGTGGCGTCGCGCGGATAGAAGCGCGCCACCAGCCAAGCGCAGCACATCGTCACCAGCACCGGAACGCCGGCCGGCAGCTCGTAGCCCTCCGGGAGCAGCAGGCGCGACCCACCCACCGAGAGGGCGAGTACCGAGACGATCAGGACCTCGCGCCAATGCTGCCGCTCGATGACGCGGCGGTCGATCCACCACAGGATTGCGGGTGCGCCGATCAGCAAGACTCCGGCCGCATCGGACAGCAACCACGCCGCGAAGAGGCGGAACGGTGCGTCGGTCGTATCGTTGAACAGAGTCTGCGCCAGGGTGCCGCCCAGCGCGGTGATGCCGGCGTGCACCAGCACGCCATAGAGCATCAAGCGGCCGACGTCGCCCAGCAAGAAGACGGGGGAGCGCGGGGGGAACGACCGCCGCAGCAGGAGCCCGCCGACAATCGGTCCTAGCGTATTGGTGATCGAAATAAGGATCATCGGTTCAGCGGGCGCCGCAAACAAGACGGCGTTCGCGGCGGAGGAGCCGATGAAGATGCCGGGCGCCACGGTCCAGCCGCCGACGAGAACGGCGAACAGCGCGATGCCTGCGCCCGGCCAAACCGGCGAGGGGAAGAAGCCGAAGACCTCGAAGAACTTGGCCACCGGGGTGCTGACGACGAAATATGCGCCCGCGGTCAGGATGTTAGCGCCGAGGGCGGCAACGAACCAGGCGGCGGCGCGGCCGTTGCCGTGGCGCGGCTCGTTCAGCGAGACCGTCGCCAGGAAGGCGGACGCCTTGGCGAGGTTCAGGGCGAGCGCGCTCGTCAGCCGCTCCGCTACCGGGCGGTTTGAAGCTGGGGTGGTCTCGTTCATGAAAATCCGTGTGTCTCCGCGCGCCAAGAAGCTCGGCACGGGACGCCCCCTGCGGTCAAGCGTAGCGGCACTCGGCACGGGAACAAAGCTGATTTCACGGGATGCACAGGTTTGCGTCGAGCGAGCGTCGCCGCTGGGGCGCGGCGCTTTGACGCGCCCCAGCCAACGGATCGTAGGCGTCTAGCCCCAAACCTCGCCGACGCTGTGGTGCTGGAAGGCCAGCCCGTCGTCGAAGTCCAGCGCCGCTGCCAGCTCAGGCTTGATGCTGGCGTGCAGCCGGGCGGTGTCGGTGCTGCCGTCATTGTGGAAGACCGTGAGCAGGACCTGGTAGTCGCCGGCCTTGGCGTAGGTGTGGCTGTCGAAGCGGCCGGTTTCGGTCTTGCCGTCGCCGAAGTCCCACAAGAACGTGGCGTGGTTGCCGTGGACGTAGCCGTCCTGGTTGGCGGTGTGGCTGGCATCGAAGGACAGCGTGGTGCGTCCGTCGGCGCCGCGGCTCGCGGCAGCGGTGAACACGGCCGTCAGTTGGTCGGGCGTTGCGCCGGGATGGAGCAGGTCCGAGCCCACCGCGCTGCCGTCGGCACGCACCAAGGCACCGTCCGGCCGGACGAACAGGTCGTCGAGGCTGATGCCGGTGCCTTGCGTCGGATTGACGAACAGGTCGGGGACATAGCCCGGGTTGATCGCGTAGGCGTCCTGCACCACGACGTTGCCGTCGAGGCGGGTGACCTGGTTGGTGGCGCCGACCTCGATGCGCGGCGCAACGTTGTCGTACACGACGACTCCGGTGGCCTTGGTCACGTTGATGGCCGAGATGGCGCTGCCGGCCGGGTGCTCCAGGATCGTATTGCCGCGGATGGTGAGGCCGTCCGCGCCGATCGTCGTGATGGCGTGGGCGTTGCTGTTGTAGATGACGTTGTCCTCGATCGTGACGCGCTGGTAGCGCAGACCGGTCACGCCCGCATCGCCCTGATCGTCGCGGAGGAAGATCGCCTGCGGCTGGTAGTCGCCGCTCAGGAGGACATTGCCGCGGATGACGATGTCGGTGCTGGGCGCCGTCGTGCTCGCGGTCCAGAACTGAATGTAGTCGTTGTGGTTCACGGCCGCGTCCGAGCCGAGGAAGTCGTGCAGGCGATTGTTCTCGATGAGCACGCTCTTCATTTGCGAGAAGCGCAGGCCGTCGCCCTGCAGTTCATGGATGTCGTTGTCGCGGATAATCACGTTTTCCGATTTGCCGACGCCGATGCCGTGGAAGAAGTTGCTGACCTCGTTGTGCTCGAACACGAAATTCTTGGTGTTCGTCACCGACATCATGCTCTCGGCAGTGCTGGTGCCGACCGGCACGTAGCCCTCGGCAACGCCCTTGAAGACGTTGTGCGCGAAGCGGATGCCGTCGCCACCGCTGACGACGACGTCGGTCTGCCACTGGACCGGCGTTCCTTCGAATGCGAAGCGCAGATTTGAGAACGTGACGTTGGTGACCGCGCGCAGATCGAGGCCGACGATGGTGGCGGGGTCGTTCGGATCGAGCGAAGTGACTGTCACCTGTGCTGCATGCGCAGGCACGCCGGTCACGATCGCCTTGTAGTCGACGCCCGAGCGCAGCAGGATCGTCTCGCCGCCGTGCACGCCCCGCAGCGCCGCGAGCAGCTCGGCCGAACTGCCAACGATGATCGTCTCGCCGCTGGTCATGGCGCTCGCGAAGGCCAGCGGAGCGACGGGTGCGTCCGCGTCGGTCGGCGCCACCTCGATGCGCACCACGCCGGTGTCCTTGGCGCGCATCGCGTCGCGCAGCGTGTACTCCACCGTCGCGACGCCGTGCCAGTCGGCATTTGGAGTGAACACCACATTGCCGTCGACCAGCGCCACCGTGCCCTGGCCGGAGGCCATCTTCACGTCGGTGATGCTCAACGCCTGGCCCTGCGGGTCATGATCGTTGGCGAGCAGCTTCTCCGCCGTCAGGGTGAGCGAGGTGTTCTCGCGCATGTGCGCCATGTCGGCGCCGGCCACGGGCTTGGGATTGATGGTGGGCGGCAAGGCCGCGTCCGTCATCGTGACGTTGTCAACGAAACCGCGGAAGCCGCCGGCCCACGGGCTGCCGACCATCGGGTCCCAGAACGCAGCCGCCAGTGTCGGCGCCGACACGTTGATCGTGCCGTAGGCGACGCCGTCGACGTAGCCGGTCATCTTGCCGGCCGCCACGTCGTAGCTGACCGTCACATTGTGCCACTCACCGTCGGCGACGCGCGCCACGGCTTTGATCTGACCGCTTTCCCCTGCCGCGTTCTTGACCAGGCGCATGAAGACGTCGCCGGCTGCGGTGACGTCCACCTGCATGGCCGTGTGCATGCGGAACAAGGAGCCGCCGACGCCGGCGTCCGCCGACTTGAAGTCGATGGACAGGGTGAACTCGTCCTTCGTGAACAGCGAAGCGTGCCGGGCGAGGGCGATGTGGTTGCCGCCCTCGGCGGTCGCCTTGCCGTTCAGGTAGTAGGCGCCGTCGCTGATGCTCTCGACCTTGCCTGCCGTCACAGTGAGGTTGTTGCCCGAGGTGTCGGCGATGGCGCCGTTGTCGAACGTCAGGCGCACCAGCTGTGGCGGCGCCACGTCGAGCTGTTGCAGGACCGCCTGGTATTGCGCCGCTGCTTGCGGCGCCGTGAGCGGCGTTCCGTGAATCTCGAGGTTATCGATGGTGCCGGCGAAACCCTTGCCCCACTGATCACCGAACGTGGGATCCCACGCTTCGGCAACCTTGGTCGCCGCGCTCACCGCGATCTGACCGACCGCGACGCCGTCGACGTAGCCGATCATCGCGCCAGCGACCGCGTCGTACGACAGCGCCAAGTGATGCCAGCCGCCATCGGCCGTCGTCAGGCCGCTCGACTTGATCACGCCCTTTTCGGCGGCGCTGTTGCCCATCAGGTTGAACGTGACCTGACCGTCGTTGCCGATGTCGATCTGCAGCGCCGTGTGAATCTTGAAAAGCGTTCCGCCCTTGCCGGCGGTCGCGGCCTTGAACGCCACGCCCATCGACAGCTGGTCCTGTCCGAACAGGAGCGGATCGCGCGCGAGCGACAGATAGTTGCCGCCGCTGTTGGTGTGCAGGCCGTTGAGCTCGTAGCCGCCGCCGCTGATGCCGTTGGCGATGCTGGACGCGGCGCCGTGAGTGAATTGCAAGCTCGTCATGTGTTGACCCCCGAAACGCGAAAAAAGAACGCCGACGCCGGGCATGGCTGCTCCGCCGCGAGCGACGTGGAGCAGGCGACTCCACGGGCATCACGAGAACAGGGCGTCTAGGGGCTGTGCTCGGCTAGGCGGCCGCGTGCAGTCCCGTCGCGAATTCGGCTTCTGGGCTCAGCCGTCGCCGCAGGTCCCCATCCCCATGGGCAGGCCTGTGCGGTCGTCGATCGGGTGCAAGGAGGAGGCCGCCCGATGCGGACGAAAAGTCGTGTCAATACAGCGGATTACCGAGCGCTCAGGGGAGGCAGACTCTGCCGCGCGGCAATCCCTGCCGGGCAGCAACCGCCGCCGGCGTCGATGGCGGCCGCGGTAGGCGTGCGGCGTCCGGCCGACTCCAGCACTTGACTTGAACGGTGGCTCTCCAGGAACATCCGCGCCCATGCGCAATCCCATAATCAAGCTCGGGCGCACCGTCGGCGTATTGCTGGCGTCGCTCTTCCTCTCCCTCGTCGCTTCGACGGCGGGAGCCCAGGTCGCAAACGACCGTTCCGTTGGCGTCATCCTTACGGGTGTCAATGAAGAAGGCGCCCATTGGGCCGGTACCCAGTGGACGCCGATTTCCAGCGTGCTTCGTAAGGACGCCGCGCTCCGCGTCGCCGACGACGCGCTGATGGAGGCAGTGGCCACCAAGACCATGACGCCGCAAGAAGCCGGCGCCGCTATGAAGGTCCGCTACGTGCTGATGGGCGGCGTCACTGCCGGCAGCCACGCGTTCCGCTTCGACCTCAAGCTGTTCGACGCCAAGGACGGCAAGCAGCTGTGGGCGACGGTGTTCCAGTCCGACGAGGACAACATCGCCACCGTGCCGACCGAGATCGGCGGCCAGCTGATCCCCGCCCTCAAGGCGGCGGCTCTCTAACTTCGGTTTGACCGAGTCACTCCCGCGGCGGCGCCGAACGGCGCTGCTGCGGCGAGTTGCCTAGCGCTTGCGACCGCGACGCGGCTGGGCTGTGTCGGCGTAGCGGTGGCTGCGGCCGTTCTGGTCCGCGACCACATAGCAGTCCGGCTCGATGTCCGGCTGCAGGTAGGACGGCCCCACCGGCACCTTGCCGTGACCACCCGGAATATCGAGCACATAGGCGGGCTGACACAGCCCCGAGGCCCTGCGCTGCAGGTGGCGCAGCAGGTCCCGGCCCTCCTCGATGCGCGTACGCATGTGCGCCGTGCCCGGCGCGAGGTCGGCATGGTGCAGGTAGTACGGCTTGACCCGCGCCTCGACCAGGCGGCGCATCAGCGCCTCAAGCGTCGCCGCGTCGTCGTTGACGCCGCGCAGCAGCACCGACTGGCTCAGCATCGGTATGCCGGCGTCGACCAGTCGCGCGCAGGCCGCGGTGGCCGCCGGCGTCAGCTCGCGCGCGTGGTTGGCGTGCAGCACGACATAGGTGGCTTTGCCGGAGGCGCGCAGCGCCGCCACGAGCGTCGCGTTGATGCGGTCCGGCTCGACCACCGGGATGCGCGTGTGCACGCGCACCACCTTCACGTGGTCGATGGTGGCGAGCGTCTCCAGAACGCGGCGCATGCGCGCCGGGGACATGACAAGCGGATCGCCTCCGGTGAGGATGACCTCCCAGATACCCGGGTTGTCGCGCACGTAGGCTAGGGCCGCGTCGATCTCCGCCGTGCTGAGCGTCTGCGCCTTGCCGGGGCCGACCATGGCGCGGCGGAAACAGAAGCGACAGTACACCGAGCACACCAGGACAAGCTTGAGCAGCACGCGATCCGGATAGCGGTGGACGATGCCGGCGACCGGGCTGTGACGCTCGTCCCCGATCGGATCATCGGATTCATCGAGCTCCGTCTTGAGCTCGGCTGCGTCCGGAACGAACTGTCGCGCGATCGGATCGTTCGGATCGGACGGATCGATCAGGTCGACCATCGCGGGTGTGATGGCGACGGCATAGCGCGCCGCGACCTCTGCCAGTGCAGCGCGATCCTCGGCGGCGACAAGGCCGGCGGCGGCGAGGGCCGGCACCGAGCGCAGGGTCTTCGGGGTACTCATGGCGGCGCACTAAGCATGGTCGGGCACCGGGGTCCAGACCACGTCGTCGATCCTGGCCGCACCGGTAGCCAGCATCACCAAGCGGTCGAAGCCGAGCGCGACGCCGCTTGCGGGCGGCATTGCGCCCAGCGCGGCGAGGAAATCCTCATCCAACGGATAACGCTCGCCGTAGCGCCGCTCTTTCTCGGCCATCGCCTCGCCAAAGCGTCGGCGCTGCTCGACCGCGTCGGTGAGCTCCCCGAAGCCGTTGGCGAGCTCGACGCCACAGCCAAAGATCTCGAAGCGTTCGGCAACGTGCGGATCCTTCGGCTTCGGCCGCGCCAGGGCGGCTTCGCTCACCGGATACTCGTCGAGAACGCATAGGCGTCCATCGCCCAAGCGTGGCTCGACCTTGGCGACCAGCACTTTGCTGAAGATGTCGCTCCAGGTGTCGTCTGCCGCGACCGACACGCCCGCGCGCTGCGCCGCCGCGGCGAAGGCAGCGCGTTCGGCGCACGCGGTCAGATCGATGTTGGCATGCTGCGCGAACGCGGTCGCGACGGTGATGCGCTCCGCAAGCTGGAACGGGTCGAGGCTGCGCTCGCGGTGCCGCAGCGAGATCGCCGGCGCCGCCCGCGCCACGCTCTGCACCAGGCTGATGGTGTCGGCGATGATCGTGTCGTAGGGCTCCTCGGCGCGGTACCACTCGAGCATCGTGAATTCGGGATGGTGCAACGCCCCGCGCTCGCGGTTCCGGAACGCATGGCCGAAGCTGAAGATGCGCCGCTCCCCGGCGGCGAGCAGCTTCTTGCAGGCGAACTCGGGCGATGTGTGCAGGTAGAGGCTGCGGCGCTCTCCGCCCTCGTCCGTCGCCTCGGTTTGGAACGCATGCAGGTGGGTCTCGTTGCCGGGCGAGGCGGCGAGGGCGGCGGGGTCCACCTCGAGGAATCCGCGCTCGGCAAAGAAGCTGCGAACGGCCGTGGCTATGCGTGCCCGGGCCAAAAGGAAGGGCCTACGGTCGGCATGGCGATCCCTGTCCCACCACGGGGAGGGACGGGCGGCGCCAGGGGAGATGCGCCGGTCAGCCATCAAAGCACTGGCGGTGCGCGCCAGGATCAGTATCGTGCGGCGCCGAAACGCACGGATAAGGCCGGGAGCCAATCGTGGTTAAAGTCATCGCCAGCTCGCTTCGCAAGGGCAACATCATCGACCTGGAGGGCAAGCTCTACGTCATCCTGACGGCCGAGAACATCCATCCCGGCAAGGGCACCCCGGTCACCCAGATCGACGCCCGGCGTCTGAGCGACGGCGTCAAGATCGCCGAGCGCTGGCGCACCACCGAACAGGTCGAGCGCGCCCACGTCGAGGAGAAGGAGCACACCTTCCTCTACGGCGACGGCGACGGCTTCTACTTCATGAACACCTCGAACTACGAGCAGGTGACGTTGCCAGCGGACCTCATCGGCGATGACTCCGTCTACCTGCAGCCTGAGATGAAGGTGTTCCTGAGCCTGCACGAAGGCATCGCCGTCGGCTACGAGTTGCCACAGCGCGTCACCCTCGAAGTGCTCGAGACCGAGCCGACCGTGAAGGGCCAGACTTCAGCGTCGTCGTACAAGCCCGCCGTCTTGTCGAACGGCATGCGCACCATGGTGCCGCCGCATATCAACGTCGGCACCCGCATCGTCGTGATGACGGTCGATGGCAGCTATTCGGAGCGCGCGAAGGACTGATCGACTCTTACGTGTCCGTCTGCAGCAGGTAGCCGAAGCCTGTCACCGTCTTGATCAGCTGCGGGTTGCGGGGATCGTCGCCGAGCTTCTTGCGCAGGCGGCCCACCACCACGTCCACCACGCGCTCGCCCGGCGAATCGCCGCCGCGCGAGATCGCATCGAGCAGGAAGTCGCGGCTCAGCACGCGTCCCGGCGCCTTGGTGAAGGCCGCCAGCATGGCGAACTCGGCTGGCGTCAACTGCACCGCTTTGCCGTCGCCGTCGATGAGGGTGCGATTGCGCGCGTCGAAGCGGAAGCCCCCGAAAGCAATGGCGACCGACTTGCCGTCGACCTCGCCACCCTTGGCACGCGCGACCAGGTTGCCGATGCGCAGCGCCATCTCTTGCGGATCGAACGGCTTCACCAAGTAGTCGTCGGCGCCGATCTCGAGCGCCGCCAGGCGGTCGTCGCGCCCTCCGCGCGCCGTCAGGATCATCATCGGTGTCTGGCGTGACGAACGGAATTGCCGCGCCAGGGCGATGCCGTCTTCGTCCGGCAGACCAAGGTCCAACAGCAGGAGGTCGATCGACTCGCGCGCCAGCACCGCGCGCATCGCGGCGCCGCTGCCGACCGCGGTGATGCGGTAGCCGCGCTCGCGCAGGAACGCCTCGATCAGGGACCGAACCAGTTCGTCGTCTTCGACGATGAGGAGGTGAGTCTTGGCGGCCAAGGCTTCTTTCTCGGGGAAGGTTCTGATCTTGACCGATCTTGCGCCGGTTTTACACGCCTTTACATGACGTTCGCCGGAACGGCGCGGGAACGGAACACGTGAGCCTCATCTTTGTTGATGGAGGCTGCCCGTGAATATCTTTGTCCGTTTAGTTGTTGCTCTTTGGCTTGGTTGCGTCGCCTTTCCCTCCCAAGCAGACGACGTAACCACCGGCGTCACCGCTTTGCGACAGGGTGACTTCACCGGCGCCTCCACCTTGTGGGCCGACATGGCCCGCACCGGCAATCCGGCCGGCGTGAACAACCTCGCGTTCATGTACATCTCCGGCAACGGCGTGCCCCGCGACATTCCCAAGGGCATCGAGCTGCTCGGCACGGTCGCCGACTTCGGCCATCCGATGGCCCAGTACAATCTGGCTCTTATCTATGCCAATGCCGACAAGTTCGGCTTGGCGCAGGACGGTGCCGCAACTAGGGCGACCGATCTCTACCGCGCTGCCGCCTACGGCGGTCACGTTCGCGCGCAGTACTTGCTCGGTGTCCGCACGTTCCTCAGTGTCGGCGCGGCCAGTGACGCTGCCGTCGCCTACACGTGGCTCACCGTCGCCCGCAACGGCGCCGATGCCCAGCTCGGCGCCCAGATCGATGCGCTACTGGCTGCGGCATGGCCGCTACTGACCGAAGCACAGATGGCAGAGGCGACCACGGTCGCCGCAACGACTCGCGCCTCCATCCAAGCGACGGCCAAGGCGTATACCGAGGGCGCGCGGGTCGGCGAAGTCCTGCCGGTCGTGGTGGCAGCCGCGCGCTAACGCGCGTCGTAGTTGGCGCGGCCACGATCAGTGGCCGCCCACAATTTCAGCACAAGCGTCGCTCGCGCGCGGAACCACCAGCGTTCCTGCGCGTTTGCGCTGGCATAGCGATTGCTAAATCCCGACGGCGCGCGGCGCTCACGCTGCGGGCGACGTAGTTTCATTTGCAGCACCCAACGATGGCCCCGTTGCACATCCTGATCGCCGACGCCGACGCCGCCCGCGCCAAGACGCTACAGGGCAGCCTCGAGGATAACGGCGACACGGTCGTGCTGGCGCCGCTGGCCGACCTCGCCATGACGCTGCGGCGCAGTAAGCCCGATGCGGCCATCCTCGCCACCGAAGCGCTCGATCGCCGCACCATCGATGAGCTGCGCGTCGCCACCAAGGAGGCGCCGCGGCCCGTCGTCGTGTTCGTCGATCGTGCCGACGACACCACCATGCGCGACGCGATCGCCGCGGGCGTGAGCTCGCTCGTGGTGGCGGGCCTCGCGCCGCAACGCGTGCGCGCCATCCTCGATGTCGCCATCGCCCGCTTTCAGGCAACCGAAGCAACACGGGTCGAGCTCGAGACCGCGCGCGCCAACCTCGCCGAGCGCAAAGTCATCGACCGTGCCAAAGGCATCCTCATGCAACAGCGTTCGCTGTCCGAGGACGACGCCTACAAGGCGCTGCGCAAGGAAGCGATGGACCGCGGCCGCAAGATTGCCGACGTCGCGCAGTCAGTGGTGTCGGTCGCCGATCTGCTGAAACGCTAACTGCCCACGCTGTAGGCAGTGTGCAGCCGCTCGCCCAAAGAATAGGCTGCGCGAGCCTGCGACGGCCCGTCGCAGGCCGCGTAAGTGCTTGTCCCAAAATTACTTTTTGCCGCCGTCCGGTTGGCACCGCCCTTGCTATTGGGAGGGTGAGCAGCGCGGCCCACGGCAATGATGTCGTGACCTGCTGCTCTCGCGGCGTGTCGCGAACCATCGGGCCAACGGCGGTCCCCCACGACAACGGTGTCGCGTGGACGGCGCGGAGCAAACCTCCGAACGCGCGACGTTTCTTATGGGCGCCCGGCAGAGGGGCACGAAGGGAGATTGCATCGATGACGACGAAGATTGGTCCGGGCATGCAGCGCAGCGTTTCACGCCGGTCGTTGGTCACACGCGCCGCCAAGCTGGCTGGCGCTACTGCGTTGGTTTCGGCGGTGAACAGCGCATTCCCTTCGGGCGTGTTCGCGCAAGCAACCGGCCCCGAGGTCAAGAAGGCGATCCTCGGCTACATCGCGCTGATGGATGCTGCGCCGCTGATCATCGCCAAGGAGAACGGCATCTTCGCCAAGTACGGCATGCCGGACATCGAGGTCTCCAAGCAAGCTTCGTGGGGCACGACGCGCGACAACCTGGTGCTGGGCGGCGAGCGCAACGGCATCGATGGCGCGCACATCCTGTCGCCGATGCCCTACCTGATTTCGACCGGCAAGGTGACCAACAACGTGCCGGTGCCGATGTACCTGTTGGCGCGCCTGAACGTGGACGCGCAGGCCATCTCGGTCGCCGAGGAATACAAGTCGCTCAAGGTGACGATGGACTCCTCGCCGCTCAAGGCGGCGTTCGCCGCCAAGCGCGCCAAGGGCGAGGCGGTCAACATCGCCGTCACCTTCCCGGGCGGCACCCACGACTTGTGGATGCGCTACTGGCTCGCCGCCGGCGGCATCGACCCCGACAAGGACGTGTCGATGATCGTGGTGCCGCCGCCGCAGATGGTGGCGAACATGAAGGTCGGCAACACCGAGTGCTTCTGCGTCGGCGAGCCGTGGAACCATCAGCTCGTCAATCAGAAGATCGGCTATAGCGCCCTGATGACGGGCGAGCTGTGGAAGCACCATCCGGAGAAGGCCCTCGGCATGCGCGCCGAGTGGGTCGATAAGTATCCGAAGGCGGCCAAGGCCATCTTGATGGCCGTCATGGAGGCCCAGCAGTGGGCTGACAAGAACCGCGAAGGCCTGGCCGAGATCGTCAGCCGCCGCCAGTGGTTCAATGTTCCGGTCGCCGACATTAAGGATCGCGCCGTGGGCGTGATCGACTACGGCGACGGCCGCGTCGTGAAGGACTCGACCCAGTACATGAAGTACTGGAACGAGAACGCGTCCTATCCGTTCAAGAGCCACGACACGTGGTTCCTGACCGAGGACATGCGCTGGGGCTACTTCGAGCCGACGCTCGACATCAAGGCGCTCGTCAACAAGGTCAACCGCGAGGACCTGTGGCGTGAGGCGGCCGTCGCCCTGAACGTCGCCAAGGACCAGATCCCGACCAGCACGTCGCGCGGCAAGGAGACGTGGTTCGACGGCAAGGTCTTCGATCCCGAGGATCCGATGGCCTACCTGAAGAGCCTCGCCATCAAGAAGGTCGCGGTCTAGCCATGTCGCAGCCCGCTTTCGCGGCTCGCCCCGCGCCGGAGCAGATTGCTCCGGCCGAGGGCAGCGCCGCCGTAGTACAGCTCGGTGTGGCGCGGCGGAGCTTCCTCCGCCGCCATATCCTGCCGGCACTGCCGGGTATCGCGGCGCGTACGGTCCCGCCGTTGCTTGGCCTCGCCCTCGCCCTCGCGGTGTGGGAGTTGTTGTGCATGGGGCCCGACGCCTCCATGCCCGGACCGAGCACGGTTTGGGCCGAGGCGAAGGAGCTCATCCTCGACCCGTGGTTCGTCTACGGGCCGCAAGATATTGGCCTCGGCTGGCGCCTGCTCACGTCGCTGCAGCGCGTCGCCTTCGGCTTCTCGATCGCCACGGTCTTTGGTATCGCTCTCGGCACGATCGTCGGGTCTTCGACCTGGGCGATGCGCGCGCTCGATCCGCTGTTCCAGGTACTGCGCACCGTGCCGCCGTTGGCGTGGCTGCCGATCGCGCTGGCGGCGTTCCAGGACAGTCACCCGGCGGCGATGTTCGTCATCTTCATCACGGCGATCTGGCCGATCATCATCAATACGGCCGTCGGTATCCGCAACATCCCCCAGGACTACCGCAACGTCGCGCTGGTGTTGCGCCTCAACCACGTCGAGTACTTCTGGAAGATCATGGTGCCGGCGGCGGCGCCGTACATCTTCACCGGCCTGCGCATCGGCGTCGGTCTCGCCTGGCTTGGCATCGTCGCAGCCGAGATGCTGACCGGCGGCGTCGGCATCGGCTTCTTCATCTGGGACGCGTGGAACTCGTCACGCCTGTCCGACATTATCGTCGCCCTCGTCTACATCGGCGTCGTCGGGTTCGCGCTCGACCGCATCGTCGCAATGCTCGGCCACTTCGCCACGCGCGGCACGGCCAAGGGCTGAGCAAGGAACCGCCATGACCCCCTATCTGCAGATCGACCACATCGACAAGGCGTTCACGCCCGGTACGCTCGTGCTGAAGGGCGTCTCGCTCACCATCAACAAGGGCGAATTCGTCTCGATCATCGGCCACTCCGGCTGCGGCAAGTCGACGTTGCTCAACATCGTCGCCGGCCTGACCAAGCCGACCAACGGCGGCGTGTTCCTCGAAGGGCGCCAGGTCGATGAGCCGGGCCCCGACCGCGCGGTGGTGTTCCAGAACCACTCGCTGCTGCCGTGGCTCACGGTCTATGGCAACGTGAAGCTCGCCGTGGACAAGGTGTTCGGCCCGACCAAGTCGCGCGCCGAGCGCCACGACTGGACCATGCATCACCTGCAGCTCGTGCACATGGCGCACGAGCACCATAAGAGACCGGCGGAGATTTCCGGCGGCATGAAGCAGCGCGTCGGCATCGCCCGTGCGCTCGCCATGGAGCCGAAGGTGCTGCTGCTCGACGAGCCGTTCGGCGCGCTCGACGCGCTCACCCGCGCCCAGCTGCAGGACACCGTGCAGGAGATCGCCGCGCGCCTCGGCAACACCGTCATCATGATCACCCATGATGTGGACGAGGCCGTGCTGTTGTCGGACCGCATCGTCATGATGACCAACGGGCCGAACGCCATGATCGGCGAGGTGCTCGATGTCTCGCTGCCGCGTCCGCGCGACCGCCTCGGTATGACGGACAGCTCGGCGTACCTGAGCGCTCGCACTCGCGTGCTGCGCTTCCTGTACGAGCGTCACCGCCACCCGGTCGCAGCCTAGTCATGAGCGCAGCCACGCTCCAGCGGCTGGTCGTCATCGGCAACGGCATGGCGCCGGGCCGCGCGCTCGAGCGCCTGTTTGAGACGTCGCCCGGCATCTACGCCGTGACGATTTTCAACGCCGAGCCGCGCGTCAACTACGACCGCATCATGCTGTCGCCGGTGCTCGCCGGCGAGAAGACGTTCGACGAGATCGTCATCCACGGCGACGGCTGGTACATCGAGCACAACGTCATGCTCTACAAGGGCATGAAGGTGGTGAAGATCGATCGTGCCGCCCGCACGGTGACGGCCGAGAACGGCACCACCGCCGAATACGATAAGCTCATCATCGCTACCGGCTCGCAGCCGATCATCATCCCGGTGCCCGGCCACAACCTCGCCGGCGTGCTGACCTACCGCGACCTCGACGACGTCCACGCCATGCTGCTGGTGGCGAAATCGCGCGGCAACGCCGTGGTCATCGGCGGCGGCCTGCTCGGACTCGAAGCGGCGGCCGGTCTGCGCGACCAGGGCATGAACGTCACCGTCGTGCATCTGATGCCGACTCTGATGGAACGCCAGCTCGACCCGACTGCCGGACACCTGCTGCGCAAGGCGATCGAATCGCGCGGCATCAACGTCGTGACCAAGGCCAACACCAAGGCCATCCTGGGCGAGAAGCGCGTGTGCGCGGTGCTCCTCGAAGACGGCACCGAGATTCCGGCCGATCTTGTCGTCATGGCCGTCGGTATCCGCCCCAACGCCGCACTGGCCAAGGACGCGGGCATCACCGTCAATCGCGGCATCGTCGTCGACGCGACGATGCACACCTCCGATCCGGACGTCTTCGCCGTGGGCGAATGCGCCGAGGCGTTCGGCCAGGCATACGGACTTGTCGCACCCCTCTACGAGATGGCCAACGTCGTTGCGGCGCAACTCAGTGGCGACAAAGGCGCGGCCTTCGCGCCGAGCGCCACCGCCACCAAGCTCAAGGTCACCGGCATCCACCTGTTCTCGGCCGGCGACTTCGCCGATGGCGCCGACCGCGAGGAAGTCGTGTTCCGCGACGCGGCGCGCGGCGTCTACGAGCGCATCGTGCTCAAGGACAACAAGGTCATCGGTATCGTCCTGTACGGCGATGTCGCCGACGGCGCCTGGTTCTTCGACTTGCTGCGCCGCGGCACCGACATCACCGCGATGCGTGACACCCTCATCTTCGGACCGACGGTGCAGGCGGGCGCCGCCATGGACCCTAGCGCCGCCGTTGCAGCCCTCGCCGACGACGCCGAGATCTGCGGCTGCAACGGCATCCCCAAGGGCAAGATCTGCAAGGCGATCACCGACAAGAAGCTCAAGTCGCTTGCCGAGGTGCGCGCCCACACCAAGGCATCGGCGAGCTGCGGCACCTGCACGGGCCTGGTCGAAAAGTTGCTGCACTTGCAGCTGGGTGACGCGTATCACCCAAGCGCCTCCCAGGCGATGTGCACCTGCACGACGCTCAGCCACGACGATGTTCGCCGCCTCATCGTCGCCAAGGAGCTGAAGTCGATTCCGGCGCTGATGCAGTCGCTGGAATGGAAGAGCTCCGGCGGCTGCGCCAAGTGCCGCCCGGCGCTGAACTACTACCTGCTCGCCACCTGGCCCGGCGAATACGTCGATGACAACCAGTCGCGCTACATCAACGAGCGCGTCCACGCCAACATCCAGCGCGATGGCACCTATTCGGTGGTGCCGCGCATGTGGGGCGGCATGACGACCGCCAACGAGCTGCGCGCCATCGCCGACGTGGTCGACAAGTTCGCCATCCCCGCGGTGAAAGTGACCGGCGGCCAGCGCATCGACATGCTCGGCATCAAGAAAGAAGACCTGCCCGCGGTGTGGTCCGATCTCAACGCCGCCGGGCTCGTCTCCGGGCACGCCTACGGCAAGGCGCTGCGCACGGTGAAGACGTGTGTCGGCAAGGAATGGTGCCGCTTCGGCACGCAGGATTCGACCGGCCTTGGCGTGCGCATCGAGAAGTTCATGTGGGGCTCGTGGACGCCCGCCAAGGTGAAGATGGCCGTGTCGGGCTGCCCGCGCAATTGCGCTGAGGCGACCTGCAAGGACGTCGGCGTCATCTGCGTCGACTCCGGCTACGACATCGTGTTCGCGGGTGCCGCAGGCCTCGACATCAAGGGCACCGAGGCGCTCGGCCACGTCGCCACCCAGGATGACGCGCTCGAAGTCATCGTTGCGCTGGTGCAGCTCTATCGAGAGCAGGGTCGCTACCTGGAGCGCATCTACAAGTGGGCCGCCCGCGTCGGCATCGACACGATCCGCAAGCAGATCATGGAAGACGTCGAGCGGCGTAAGGCTCTGTTCGAGCGCTTCGTCTACGCACAGAAGTTCTCCCAGGAAGACCCCTGGGCCCAGCGCGCGGCGGGCAAAGACGCCCACGAGTTCCGGCCCCTGGCCGATCTCACGCCGCTTCAGGCGGCGGAATGAACGCCCACGCGCTGGTGCGGCCCGCGGCCGTTTGGCGCGACGTCGGTGCGGTGACGGACGTTCCCCTGCGCGGCGCCCGCGTCGTCAAGACGCCGGCCGGCTGCGTCGCGGTATTCCGCACCTCTGAAGACACCATCTTCGCCCTGCACGACCGCTGCCCCCACAAAGGTGGGCCGCTGTCCCAGGGCATTGTCCACGGCACGTCGGTGACGTGTCCCCTGCACAACTGGGTCATCAACCTCGGCACCGGCAAGGCCGAAGGAGCGGACGAGGGCAGCGTGCCGACCGTGGCGGCAGAAGTCCGCGACGGCCGCATCTGGCTGTCGTTGTCCGAGCTCCGGTGACCGATGCGTCGCGCGAGGGCGCGACGCTGACCACCTGTCCGTACTGCGGGGTTGGCTGTGGCGTGCGCGTCGACGCGGCCAGCGCCGTCTCGGGCGACGTCGCGCACCCGGCGAACTTCGGCAAGCTCTGCTCCAAAGGGTCGGCCCTCGGCGACACGCTGGGCCTCGATGGCCGCCTCTTGTACCCGATGGTGCATGGCGCGCGCGCGAGCTGGGACGCCGCCCTCGATCTGGTCGCGCGCCAGTTTCAAGAAACGATCGAGCGGTACGGCCCCGGCTCCGTGGCGTTCTATGTGTCTGGCCAGCTTCTGACCGAGGACTACTACGTCGCCAACAAGCTGATGAAGGGCTTCCTCGGCTCGGCGGCCATCGACACCAACTCGCGCCTCTGCATGGCGTCGAGTGTCGCGGGCCACCGCCGCGCGTTCGGCGAGGACATCGTGCCCGGCTGCTACGAGGACCTCGAACTCGCCGACCTGGTCGTCCTGGTCGGCGCGAACACCGCTTGGTGCCACCCGATCCTCTATCACCGCCTGACGGCCGCGGCGGCCGAGCATGGCACCAAGGTCGTCGTCATCGACCCGCGCAAGACCGCGACCTGCGCCGACGCCACCCTGCACCTGGCGATTGCGCCCGGCACGGATGTGCTTCTCTGGAACGGCCTCCTGGTCTACCTGGCCGATCACGGCGCGATCGATGACGCCTACGTGGCCGCGCACACCACCGGTTTTGCCACGTCACTTGCCGCCGCGCGGGCCGACGCCCCCGACATCGAGGCCGTTGCAGCTGGGTGTCAGATCGCCCGCGCCGACGTCGAGCAGTTCTTCCGGTGGTTTGCCGCCACGCCGCGCACGGTCAGCGCCTACTCCCAGGGCGTCAACCAGTCCTCGCGCGGCACCGACAAGGTCAACGCAATCCTCAACTGCCATTTGGCGACCGGGCGCATCGGCAAGCCCGGCGCCGGACCGTTCTCTCTGACCGGCCAGCCGAACGCCATGGGCGGCCGCGAGGTCGGCGGGCTCGCCAATCAGCTCGCCGCCCACATGTCGTTCGACGATGCAGCCGCGATCGACCGCGTGCGGCGCTTCTGGGACGCGCCCCGCATAGCGACGAAAGCAGGCCCGAAGGCCATCGACATGTTCGAGGCAGTCCACAAGGGCGACATCCGCGCCATCTGGATCGCCGCCACCAATCCGGCGGTCAGCATGCCGAATGCCGGACGCGTGCGCGAAGCCTTGGGGCGCTGCCCGCTGGTCGTCGTCTCCGATTGCGTCGCCGAGACCGACACCGCGGCGTTCGCCCACGTGCTGCTGCCCGCCGCCGCGTGGGGCGAGAAGAGCGGCACCGTCACAAACTCTGAGCGCCGCATCTCGCGCCAGCGCGCCTTCCGCGCGCCACCCGGCGAGGCGCGCGCCGACTGGTGGATGTTCGCCGAGGTCGGCCGGCGCATGGGCTTCGCCTCTGCGTTCCCCTATCAAACACCGGTCGAAATCTTCCGCGAGCACGCCCGCCTCTCTGCGTTCGAGAACTCCGGCGAGCGCTTGTTCAACCTCGGCGGCCTCGCCGACATCGCGGCGGGCGAGTACGAGTCTCTCCGTCCCGTGCAGTGGCCCATTCCGGGCGAGTCCAAGCGGCTCCTCGCCGACGGCCACTTCCCCACACCCGACGGCCGCGGACGCTTCGTCGCCACCGAACAGATCGCGCCGGCATACGCCACGACGCCCGAGCGTCCGCTGTGCCTCAACACCGGCCGGCTGCGCGACCAGTGGCACACCATGTCCCAGAGCGGACGCGTCGCGCGCCTGTCGCGCCACGCGCCCGAGCCTTGCCTCGACGTGCACCCGGCTGATGCCAATGTGCACGGACTGGTCCCCGGTGGCTTGGTGCGCGTCGCCAGCGCCTGGGGCACGGCGATCGCCCGCGCGCGCACCACCCTCGACCAGGCGCCGGGCAGCGTCTTTCTGCCCATGCACTGGAGCGATGCATTCTCGGCCGACTGCGTCGCCGGGCGGCTCGTGAATCCCGCCACCGACGCCCATTCCGGTCAGCCGGAGCTGAAGCACACGCCCGTCGATGTTGCGCCCATCGCGGTGGCGGCGGTCGGGTTCCTCTTGGTGCGCGAACGCTTCCGGCCGCGCGACGTCCTCTACTGGACGCGGGCCAAGGTCGACGGCGGCTACCTCTACGAGCTCGCCGACACCAGTGCGGACGCAGCGACGCAATGGCGCGCCTTGCTTGCCGCATCCGAACGGGACGACATCATCGAGAGCTTCGATCCCCGTCGCGGTGCGCTGCGCATTGCGCACATCGCCGACGGGGTCGTGCACGGGTGCTTGTTTGCCGGCCCACCGGGTTCGTTGCCGCCGCGCGAATGGATGCTGGAGCGCTTTGCCTCGCCGGTCGCAATCGCAGCGGATGAGCGGCCGACCTTGTTGAGCGGTCGCGCCGCCGGTGCGACCGAGGAGCGTGGCCGCGTCGTCTGCTCCTGCTTCTCCGTGGGCATCAACGGCATCGTCGCCGCCTTGCGCAGCAAGGCTGCGGTGGACGTGCCCAGCATCGGTCGCTTGCTGCAAGCCGGCACGAACTGCGGTTCGTGCATTCCCGAGCTCAAAACACTCGTTGCCGAGAATCGCGCCCAGGTGCCCGCGTGACGCGCGCCGGAGTCATCCTGGCCGGGGGCCGCTCGCGCCGCATGGGCACGTCCAAAGCTTTGGTGCCCCTCCAGGGCGTTGCGCTGCTCGATCGCGTCGTCGCGCGGGTAGCGCCGCAGGTGGACGATCTCGCCATTTCAACCAACGTCGCGTTGCCCGCGCCGTTTCCTCAACTAGCTGATCCAATTGGAGATTTCCAGGGGCCGCTGGCCGGAATCCTCGCGGCGCTCGAATGGGCGATGCGCCTCGGTCACGCCACGGTCGCGACGTTCCCGTGCGACACGCCGTTCCTTCCGCTGGATGTCGTATCTCGCTTGGCGGATGCCTGCGCCGACGTTGCCGTCGCGCGCACCAACGATCGCGTCCACCCCGTCTGTGCGATCTGGTCGACGCGCGTGGCAACCGCACTGCGCGCGACGTTGGAAGATCCCACCGGCGAGCGTTCGGTGATGCGGTTTCTGGGACGCTGCGAAATGGCTGTCGTGGACTTCTCCACGCGGAACGGCGACCCGTTCCTCAACATGAATTGCCGCGCCGACCTGGAAGGCGCGGAGCGCGTGCTGGCCGCCTAGCGCGTCAGCCGGTTGCGCTGCACCCGCACCGTGGCGCGATCGGCCCGTGCCGTGACCTGAAACGGGTCGATCGTGCGATCGCGCTGCACCGCCGCGTTGTTCTCCACGACCACATCCCGGGCGAAGTCCACGCGCACCGCGCGCGGCGCCGGCGTTTGTGCCGGGTCGGGCGCCCCGAAGGTGTTGCCACGAATGCGTACGTCCTGACCGTTGCTCACCGTCACCGCCGCGATGGCGATCCCGCCCGCGCGCGCGCCGAAACCTGTGAACGTGTTGTCCTCGATCGTGACGTTCTGGTTCGCCAAGCCCTCCGCCTGTTCGCCGTTGCCGAGCAACGTGCGCAGCCACACGTTGGCGCCGTTGGCGATCCCGGTGAAGGTGTTGCGCCGCAGGGTCAGGCGTTGCGGGTGGTAGACCTCGGGCCAGCTCAGATCCATGCCGATCTGGACGCCGTGGCCGGCGAGGTTCGTGAACCGGCAGTTCTCGATCGTCCCATCGCTCGCGCAGGTCCGAATACCGCTGGCGCGATGATTCGCGAACGTCGTGTCGCGGACAACGAAGCCGCTGCCCAGCAGGTCCACATCCGCGACGATGTCGGGCCGCTTCGCCAAAGGAGTCGTGCGGTCACGCCCCTCGGCCAACGGCGGAATCTCGGGCAGGTCGAGGTCGTCGACCGCCACCAGGCTGTTGACGGCGCGGTCGAGCACGAGGCGCCGCGCCAGGCGGCCGTCGCGGAAGCGCACGAGCGCCGCCTCGCGCACGCGCGCGTCGCCGCGCGTGCGTCCGTTGGCCTGGGACAGCACGGCGATGCGATTGCCTTCGCGGAACAGCTGCGACGCGTCGAAGTCGACGATGAGCTCGGTCGGGCTCACCACGGCGAGCAGGCGCTGTCCGGTTTGCGTGATGTTCACCGCGTCGTCGCCGACGTGCTGAAAGCGGCAGCGCTCGATGGTCGGTCCGCCCCCGTTGCCTTTGACCAGCACCGCGCCACCGTTCGCGGCGAACAGCCGGTCGCTGCCGGCCGGCCGCTCGACGACGCAGCCGCGAAACGTGATCGCCTCGCAGTCGTTGGCGACGAACGCGGTCGCCGGCGAGCTGTGCACCGTGACGTTCTCCATGCGGCAGCGGCTGCTGAGCGAAAGCGCCACGGCGCTGCCACCGTTGGGCGGCCGCGCCGGCCAGGCGAATCGATCGCCGGCCGCTAGGGCGCCGAGTGGCGCGACGCTCACGGTGCGGTAGATGCCGCCGCCCCGTTCCTGCATGCGTTCCAACGGCAGGTCGCCCGAGGCGCCGGCGCTCCCCTTGAGCGAGCCGTCTGCCTGGAAGACCGAACCCGTGCCGAGACCGCGGCTGGTGTCGCCGACCGGCTCGAACGCCAGCGCCAGGTACCCCTGCGGCGGTTCCAGGTAGCCGGTATCGACCTTCCAGTCGAAGGTGCGATTGCTGGCGTCGATCGCCACCACGGTGCCCTGGGAAAAGGGCAGGGGCTCGAAGTCGAGAGTGACGTCGCGGACCACGACGTCGGTGCAGCGCTCGAGGTAGATGCCGCACGCGGTAGCGTCGCGCAACACCAGAACAGTGCCGCGCTCGCCGATCAGGGAGAGGCGCGATAGGCCGGTGAGGAAGACGTGGGCGCGCACCTGCGGCGCTACCCGCGTCAGGTCGATGCCGTCCTCGACGCGGGTGTAGATGGGTCGCGGCCGCGCCTGGGTCACGCCGCGCAGCACGTAGCGGCCGGCGGGCAGGAACACGGTACCGCCTTCGCCCTTCGCCTGCGCCGCTTGGAGCGCTGCATTGATGCCGGGACTGTCGTTGGCAAGGCCATCCCCGCGTGCGCCGAAGTCGCGCACATTGAAGGCGCCCGCCGGAATCGCTTGCGCCCATGCGGCGCCGCCCGCGCCCAGCAACGGCCCGGCGACTGCGCCGCCGCAAATCTGCAAGAACCTATGCCTGGTCAGCATCGGGATCGTCCCCTGTGCGCCGACCAGGCAACGCTAGCACGTCGCCACGAGCGGCGCTCCGCGAGGAGCTGCATCACGGCTGGATTGACCCAGTCCTGGTCATGAAACGCCCGGCCCCACGCCTCTGGTGTGACGCCGCGGTAGACGTGCATCGTCTCGCCGTCGACGAACCGCAAGCGCTTGCGCAGGTTGGCGCGCACATCGACCCTGGCGCCGTGATCGAGCAATAGCCGCGCCATGCCAAGGTCGGTGCGCCCGTTGCGATACGGCTGCGACACCAAGCACCCGTACAGCGCCGTGTGGCCGCCGAAGCCCTCGCTATCGATGGCCGCCGGTGCATTCGCGTCGGCGCCGCGTTCGAGCAACCAGCGCGCGATGTCGATCTCGTCGTCGTCTGCACACAGAAGAAGCAGCGTCCCGCCCGCCACGGGCGTGCCGTGCAGCGCCAGGCGGCGCCCTGCGCGCCAAGCGCAAGACTAGCGCGTCGGGTGGGCTGTGGCCAAAATTCGGTGCGCAATGGCTTCGGCCACTTTGATGCCGTCCACGCCTGCCGACAGGATGCCGCCGGCGAATCCCGCGCCTTCGCCCGCGGGATACAGCCCATGGGTATTGACGCTCTCGAAGTCGGCGTTGCGCCGGATGCGGATGGGTGACGACGTGCGCGTCTCCACGCCGGTGAGCAGGGCATCGTCCATCGCGAATCCCGGAATCTGGCGGCCGAACACGGGCAGGGCCTCGCGAATGGCGGCGATGGCGTAGTCCGGCAGGCAGCTCGCAAGATCGGTCATGTGGACGCCCGGCTGGTACGACGGCGCCACCGCGCCCAAGGCGGTGGAAGGCCGGCCCGCCAGGAAATCTCCGACGCGCTGCGCCGGGGCCGCATAGGTGCCGCCGCCGGCGACGAATGCCTGCCCTTCCCAATGGCGCTGGAAGTCGATCCCAGCCAGCACGCCGCCCGGATAGTCGGCGGGCGTGATCGCCACGACGATGCCGGCGTTGGCGTTGCGCTCATTGCGCGAGTACTGGCTCATGCCGTTGGTGACGACGCCGCCGGGTTCGGAGGCGGCAGCAACCACGGTGCCGCCCGGGCACATGCAGAAGCTGTAGACGTCGCGCCCGTTGGTGCAGTGATGCACCAGCTTGTAGTCCGCAGCACCAAGGATCGGATGGCCGGCCGACGGCCCGAAGCGCGCGCGGTCGATCAGCGACTGCGGATGCTCGATGCGAAATCCGATCGAGAACGGCTTGGCTTCGATATCGACGCCGCGCTCGAACAGCATGTGGAACGTGTCGCGCGCACTGTGGCCGACCGCGAGCACGACCTGCTCCGCGGCGATGTGCTCGCCGGACGCCAAGGTCACCCCGCGCATCCACCGGCTGCCGTCGGGGCGTACCTCGATATCCAAGTCCACAACCCGGCTTTGGAAGCGGTATTCGCCGCCGAGAGATTCGACGGTGGCGCGCATGCTCTCCACCATCGTCACCAGGCGGAAGGTGCCGATGTGCGGCTTCGCCTCGGTCAGGATTTGCGCGGGCGCGCCGGCGCGCACGAATTCCGTGAGGACCTTGCGCCCCAGGTGCCGCGGGTCCTTGATCTGGCTGTGCAACTTGCCATCGGAGAACGTGCCGGCGCCTCCCTCGCCGAACTGCACGTTGGATTCCGGATCGAGCACCGAGCGGCGCCAAAGCTTCCAGGTGTCCTTGGTGCGCTCACGCACTACCTTGCCGCGATCCAGGATGATTGGCCGAAAGCCCATCTGCGCCAGGATCAGCCCAGCGAATAGCCCACACGGCCCCGCACCGATCACCACCGGGCGCGAGGTCAGCCCGGGCGGGGCCTGTCCCACGAACCGATACTCAGTGTCCGGCGTCGGCTGAATGCGGGTGTCCTTGGCAAAGCGCGCCAGCACCGCCGCCTCGTCGCGCAGGGCCACGTCCAAGGCATAGATCAGCGCGATCGCTGACTTCTTGCGCGCGTCATGGGCGCGGCGGAACACGGTGTAGCCGACCAGTTCGCGCGCCGGCAGGCGCAGCCGGGCCAGGATCGCGACGCGAACCGCGTCCGGCCCATGGTCGAGCGGCAATTTGATTTCGGTCAGTCGCAGCATGCGTCGCCCGATTACGCTATATCACTGAAATTGGAGGGAGAAACGCGGGTGGATCGGCGAGACGTCGTCGTTGTCGGCGCGGGCGCGGCGGGCATGATGTGCGCAGCCCAAGCAGGAAAGCGCCACCGCTCCGTCCTCGTCCTGGATCATGCCAGCGTCGCGGGCGACAAGATTCGCATCTCCGGCGGGGGGCGCTGCAATTTTACCAACCTGCGCGCCGCACCCGAAAACTTCCTGTCGCAAAACCGGCATTTCTGCATTTCGGCGCTCCGCCGCTACACCGCCAACGACTTCATCGCCTTGGTGGAACGCTACGGCATCGCCTATCACGAGAAGACGCTGGGCCAGCTCTTCTGCGACGGTTCGGCGCAACAGATCATCGATCTGTTGCTGGCGGAACTGAAGCAGGCGAATGCGGAGCTGCGCCTGGCAACCACGGTCGCCACCGTCGACAAGACCGAGTCCGGATTCCTGCTGACGCTGTCTTCGGGCGGGGAGCAGATCGAATGCCAGTCCTTGGTCATCGCAACCGGCGGCAAGTCCATTCCCAAGATGGGCGCCACCGATTTCGGCTACCGGCTCGCCGAGCGCTTCGGGGTGGCTGTCACCGAAACGCGGCCGGCCCTGGTACCGCTGGTCTTCGAGGAGCAGACCCTGGCGCGCCTGAAGCCGCTCGCCGGCATCGGTGTGGCGGCGCAAGTGCGATGCGGCGCGACGGCATTCGATGAGGCGATGCTCTTCACCCATCGCGGCTTGAGCGGACCGGCAATCCTGCAGATTTCCTCGTACTGGCGGGAAGGCGACGATCTTACGATCGCCTTGCTGCCCTCGATGGACGTGTTCGAAGTGCTGCGCGATGCCCGCAAGGGCAACGGCCGCCAGATTCTTGCGACCGCCCTGTCGGAATTCCTGCCGAAGCGGTTGGCGCGCCTGGTCGCTGACGACGAGGGTGCCACCGGTACGCTGGGCGACCTGTCCGACGTGAAGCTGCGCAAGATCAGCGAGCGCGTGAACGCCTGGCGTGTGCGGCCTTCCGGCAGCGAAGGCTACCGCACCGCCGAAGTCACCCTGGGCGGCGTCGATACGAAGGCTCTCGACTCCAGGACCATGGCGGTCAAGGCGGTACCGGGGCTGTACTTCATCGGTGAGGTCGTGGACGTCACCGGCTGGCTCGGCGGCTACAATTTCCAGTGGGCGTGGTCGTCTGGCTGGTGCGCCGGCCAGGCCGCCTGACAGGTCGAGTGGGGCAGAGGACTGCGATGAGCATCTACGGTTCGATCAATATCCGCGCGGGCTCGATCTTGATGATGCTCATCGCCGAACGCTCCGCGTACGACCGCGCAAAACACGCGCGGCGCTAGCCCGCGCGGTGCGCCGCGCTCGACGTTAAGGACTGGCGGAGGGGGTGGGATTCGAACCCACGGTGCTCTTGCAAGCACAACGGTTTTCGAGACCGCCCCGATCGGCCACTCTGGCACCCCTCCGGAAAGGCGCGGAGCCTATCCCAGCCGCCCATTGAGCGGCAAGGACGGCGCGCGTCGC
>CAMDPO010000007.1 GCA_945904955.1 Rhizobium sp. Q54 | reverse complement strand
CGCGTCCTGCGCCGCGGCACCGACCTGCGCTCGGTACTGCGAGTGTTCGAGCCGAAACCGAAGCTGATCTAGGAACCACTAGCCCGCCCGTCATTGCGAGCGCAGCGAAGCAATCCAGTTTGGTGTTTGTCTAGCTGGATCGCGCGCGCCTCGCGACGACACCAAAGAAAAAGCCCGGCTGGATCGCTCCAGCCGGGCCTTGTTTTCTCGCGTTCCTAGCGGCGCTCGCCGAACAGACGCAGCAGCATCAGGAATAGGTTCAGGAAGTCGAGGTACAGGCTGAGCGCGCCGTACACGGCCTTCTTGGTCGCCTGGCCGTTGTCTTCGCCTTCCACGTACCAGCCGCGGATCATCTGCGTGTCGTGCGCGGTGAGGCCGACGAACACCAGCACGCCGACCACCGAGATGACGAAGCTCAGGCCGGACGACTGCAGGAACAAGTTCACCAGGCCGGCGATGACGACGCCGATCAGGCCCATGAACAGGAACGAGCTGAACTGCGCGAGGTTGCGCTTGGTGGTGTAGCCGTACAGGCTCATCGCGCCGAAGGTCGCCGCCGAGATGAAGAACACGCGCGCGATCGAGGTGCCCGTGTACTGCAGGGCGATCGGGGCGAGTGAGACGCCCATCGTCACCGCGAATGCCCAGAACAGCATCTGCGCGGTCGCCGGGCTGATGCGGTTGATGCCGAAGGTCAGCACCATCACAAACGCGAACGGTACCAGCGCGACGACCAGGCCAAGGCCGCTGCCGAACAGCGTGGCGAGCAACGCCTCGTTGGTCGAGACCAGGTAACCGACGACGCCGGAAATCGCCAAGCCGGCGCCCATGTAGTTGTAGACGCGCAGCATGTAGGCGCGCAGACCCTCGTCGATTGCGACGGGGGAGGCGGCGCCTAGTCTGCCGTACTCAAGCCGGGTGTCGGCCATGGATCGGAAACTCCTTGCGAAGCCCCGGGAAAGCGCCGGGACGCGTGCACCCGATATGGCCCGAAACCCTTGTAGTTTCAAGACAGGCTGAAGCCGCACGTCGTGCCGGAGGCACGCCTTCGGCGTGACGCATCAAAACGTGGCGGAGCCGGTTGCGTGGAAAGTCCACGTACCGGCCGCGCCACGCACCTATGGGAGGTAGGTACTACCGGGGCGGCGCAAAGGGAGTTCCGCCGGCGCCCGGAGCGCGATGACGTCACGTCGAAGGCGGCCTGACCGCCCGACGCGGGTCATCGCATCCATCACTCTACGCCGATGAGACCGCAGCGCAAGCGTCAGCGATGCCGCATGTTGCTAGTACGTCACAGGTTGGGCGGGTTGAGCACCAGCAAGGCTGCGTGCGTGTTGCTAAATTGCCGCGGTCCAGTGCACAGGCGCCACTGTGTATTACGCCGATCGAAGCACCGGCGCCGGCCGCTGGCTCAGCACCGTCCAGGTGCCGGCCAGGCCGAGCAGCACCACCAGCACCAGCCCGCCCGCGGCCGCCTGCGCGACCGGCAAGAAGGCGAAGCCGAAATCCATCTCCATCAGGAAGGTGACCGTGCCCCACGCCGCCAGCGTTCCCGCTGCAGCGGCCAGGACCGCGGTCAGCGCACCGAGGATGGCGTACTCGAGCAGCGTGGCGCGCAGCACATCGGCGCGCGTCGCCCCCAATACTTTGAGGATCACCGAGTCGTACAGGCGTTGCCGCCGTCCCGCCGCGACGGCGCCGGCCAGCACCAGCACGCCCGCCGCGATGGTCAGCACCGAGACGCCGCGCACCGCCGTGCCGATCTGCTCGATCAGTCCGGTGACTCGCTCGATCAGGTCGCGCACGCGGATGATGGTGACGCTCGGCATGGCGCTGCTCACCGCAGCGAACACCGCCGTCTCCGCCGCGGGCGCCACCACGGCGCTGCCGACGTGGGTCTGCGGCGCGCGCTCCAACGTGCCTGGCGCGAAGATGACGCTGAAGTTCAGGCCCATGCCCTCCCAGTCGACGCGGCGCAGGTTGGCGACCGTCGCCGGAATCTGGCGCCCCAAAATGGAGAACGACACCGCATCGCCGACGACGATGCCGAGCTCGCGCGCGACCTCCGAGTCGAGAGAGATGAGCGCCGGCCCGCTGTAGTCGGCCGGCCACCACTGTCCCGCCACCACCGGATCGGTTGGCGCGATGCCGGCGTAGGTGAACGTGAGCTCCATGCGCAGCCACCAATGTCCGCCGGTACGCTCGCGCATCGTCTCGGCGTTGACCCCGCCGACGCTGGCGACGCGCCCGCGCAAGGTCGGCACGCGCTCGCTCGACTCGACGCCGGGCGTCGCGCGCAGCAACGCGTCGAACTGCTCGGCCTGGTCGGCCTGGATGTCGATGAAGAAGAACGCCGGCACGCGGTCCGGCACCTCGCTCGCCACCTCGCGCGTGATGTTGGCGTCGAGCAGCGCCACCGACACCAGCACGCTCAGGCCCGCGCCGAGGGACAACATGACGTTGGCGGTGGGTGCGCCGGGCCGCGTCAGCGCTGCGACCGCGAGCCGCGTCATCGGCTGGCGCGGCCGCGGCAGCGCGCGCAGCACCCGCACGACCGCCACCGCCGCCAGCCGGAATCCGATCAATACGGCGACCGCTCCGCCGATGAACCACGCCGCAAACCACGGATTGCCGGCGCCGAAGATCGCCATCAGCACCAGGATCACCGCCGCGACGACCATCAGCGCCAAGTCCGGTGCGCGCGGCAGCCGCCGCGCTGGCGCGACGATGGCGCGGAACAGTCCCGCCGCCGGAATCTCGCGCGCCCGGCTCAGCGGCCACAGAGCGAACACCGCCGTGGTCAGCGCGCCGTACGCCGCCGCCATCGCCAATGCGCCGGGATGAATCGCAAACGTCAACGGCACCGGCACCGCGTCGCCGATCAGCGGTGGCGCCAACAGGGGGGCAAGCGCGCCGATCGCCAGGCCGAACACGATGCCCAACGCGGCGAGCGCACCGACCTGCCAGAAATACACGCGAAAGATCAGCCCGCCCTCGGCGCCCAGGCACTTGAGCGTCGCGATCGTCTCGGTGCGGCTCTGGATGTAGTTCTGCACCGCGTTGGCGACGCCGACGCCACCCAGCACCAGCACCGTCAGCCCGACCAGGATCAGGAACGCGCCAAAGCGATCGACGAAGCGCTGCACCTGCGGCTGCGCCGCGGTGTAGTTGCGCAACCGCCAGCCGCCGTCGGGAAACGCCGCATTCAGCGCCGCGCTCCACGCCACGACGTCCGTCTCGGGCGCGAGACGCAGGCGATACTCGTGGTCGATCAGGCTGCCGACCTGGACGAGCCCGGTGGCTTGCAGCTCGCGGTCGGCGATCATCAGGCGCGGCCCGAGCGAGAAGGGGCCCGCCGTGCGGTCCGGCTCCTCGGTGATGCGCGCCCGCAGGACGAACGTCGCCTCGCCGACCAGAATGCGATCTCCGACGGAGAGTCCCATGCGGTCGAACAGCTCGCGCTCCGCCACGGCGCCACCGTCGGCCAGCGCCTCCTGCAGCGCCTGCGGCGGATCGAGCTTCACCTCGCCGTACAGCGGGTAGGCTGCGTCCACCGCCTTCATCTCGACCAGCGCCGGCAGCGTCGCTCCCGCCGGAGGCCGCACCATGGCGCGTAGGTCGCGGATGGCGCTCACCTCGATGGCTTGTGCACGGAAGTAGGCGAGCTGCTCCGCCGTCGCCGCGCCGGTGGAAAGATCCACCTCGACGTCACCGCCCAGCAGCGCCCGCGCATTCTCGCGCAGCCCGCCGACCAGGGACGCCGACAGCGATCCGACCGCAGCGATGATGCTGACGCCCAGCACCAGCACCGCCACGAACACGCGGAAGCCGCGCACGCCGCCGCGCAACTCGCGCGCGGCGAGGCGTAGCGATAGCGGTGCGATCATGAGGATGGGCGCGCCGTCGTGCCGGAGGCACGATCCGCGTGCGGAGCACGCGCCTCGCGTGACGCCGGCGCACTCACGAGCCGTCCGTCTTCCATGCGCAGGTGCCGGCGGCATTTGCGGGCGACGGTGGTGTCGTGGGTTATGAGCACCAGCGTGCAGCCGATGCGCGCCTGGGTGGCGAACATCAAGTCGACGATCGACGCGCCGGTAGTGGAATCCAAATTCCCGGTCGGCTCGTCTGCCAGCACTAGCGCCGGCTCATTGGCGAACGCGCGCGCCACCGCGACACGCTGCTGCTCGCCGCCCGACAGCTGCGCCGGATAGTGCGTGACGCGATGCCCGAGTCCCGCCGCCTTGAGTGCGTCGGCAGCGCGCGCGAACGCGTCGGTACGCCCGGCCAGCTCCAGCGGCACCGCGACGTTCTCCAGCGCCGTCATCGTCGGAATCAAATGGAACGACTGGAACACGATGCCGACATTGCGGCGCCGGAACAGCGCCAGGGCGTCTTCGTTCATGGTGCCGAGATCGTGTCCGGCGACCACGATGCGCCCGCGGCTCGGTCGCTCCAGCCCGGCAATCACCGCCATCAGCGTCGACTTGCCCGAGCCCGAGGCGCCCGTCACCGCGACGGTGTCGCCGGCCGTGATGTCGAGGTCGATGCCGCGCAGGATGTTGACCGCCCCCGCACCGCTCTCCAGAGTGAGCTCGACGCCCGTCAAGCGCACGAGCGGGGCGGCGGCAGCGGCAGGATCAGCCATGCAGGGAAACTCCTTGGGTATCCTGGCATATAAGAAGCAAATCGGAACGATCAATCACGTCCCTTGGCGAGTCCTCGCGTTCGGCCTGCTGCTGGCGCTCGCGCTCACATTCGCGGGGCGGCCCGCGCACGCCGCCGTCACCATTCTCGCGTTCGGCGACAGCCTCACCGCCGGCCTCGGCGTCGCGCCCGGCCAAGCCTTCCCGGTGCGCCTCGAAGCAGCGCTGCGCGCCCGTGGTGTCGATGCCCGCGTCGTCAACGCCGGTGTCTCCGGCGACACCACATCGGCGGGCCTCGCCCGCCTCGACTGGTCGCTCGTCGACACCCTCGACCTCGTCATTATCGAGCTCGGCGCCAACGACGCGCTGCGCGGCATCGCGCCGGCGGTTACCGAAACGAACCTCGATCGCATTCTGACGCAACTCACTGCCCGCAAGCTGCGCGTCCTCCTCACCGGGATGCTGGCGCCGCCCAACCTCGGCACCGAGTACGGCGCCGCCTTCAACGGCATCTTCCCGCGCCTCGCGCAGAAGCATTCCGTGCCGCTCTATCCGTTCTTCCTCGACGGCGTCGCTGCCCAGGCGCCGCTTCTCCAGAACGACGGCATGCATCCGAACCCGCGCGGCGTCGAGGTCATCGTCGCCGCTATCCTGCCCTACGTCCTCCAGGCGCTCGCAAACCCCTAAGGTCCCGCGCCCTTGCCGCCCTTGATCGCGGCCCCGCGACGCCGCATCATTCGGCCATGCTGCGTTCCGCCGCCGCCCTGGTCGCCGTCCTGCTCGCGCTGCCCGTGGCCGCGCAACAAGCCGCCGTACCCGCGGCCGTCAAGGCGCCCCTGCACGCCTGCGACACCCTCGCCGGCAATCCCATCGATCCGGGCCGCGTCGGTCCGGGTGTCGCCACTGCGTCCGTGCGCGCCGAGGCGGCGATCATCGCCTGCCAGGATGCCGTGCGCCTCTACCCCAACGAGCTGCGCTTCCAGTTCCAGCTCGGCCGCGCCTTCCGCCAGGCCAACAAGGTCGACGACGCCCTGCGCTGGTACACCGCCGCCGCCGACAACGGCTACCCCGGCGCCCTCAACAGCCTCGGCGTGATGTATTCGGCCGGCGAGGGCGTGCGCGCCGATTGCACCAAGGCCGCGCACTACTTCACCCTCGCCGCCAATCAAGGCTACCCGGCCGCCAACGACAACCTGCGCACGCTCGCCTGCGTCCGCGTCGTGTAGTTCGGGCGCGTCCCTGGGCGCGCGCTACAAATTCAAGACTCGCGCGCCAAATAGACTCGCATGCGTCTGTTCGTTGCCATTGAGCTGCCCGGCGAGATCAAGGATCGCCTCGTCTCGATTTCGTCCGGATTGCACGGCGCCAAGTGGGCCGATCCGGCCCAAATGCACCTGACGCTGCGCTTCATCGGCGAAGTCGATCGCCCCCAGGCCGACGACATTGCCGACGCTCTCGGTCAGGTCTACGCGCCGCGCTTCGCAGTCGAACTCGTCTCACTCGGCGAATTCTCCTCGCGCGGCCGCCCCAACGTCCTGTGGGCCGGCATCCGCCCGAACCCCGCGCTCACCGCTCTGCAGTCCAGGATCGAGTCTGCCTTGCGCCGCGCCGGCGTCCCGCCCGAGACGCGCAAGTTCCATCCCCACGTCACGCTCGCCCGCTTCGAGCGCGGCAGCACTCCGCAGCTCGGCCGCTACATCGCCGAGCACGAGCCGTTCACCGCCGGCCCGTTCGCCGCCGACGAATTCGTCCTGTTCTCGAGCCTGCTCGGCTCCGAAGGCGCGACCCACGTCGCCGAAGCGACGTATCCCCTCGCGTACGCGCGCGAGGCGGCGGCGGAGTGACTGTCACCGGCAGTCTGGATTGCCGCGTCGCTACGCTCCTCGCAATGACACCCTTGATCTTTCGTCATGGCGAGCGAAGCGAAGCAATCCAGGCGTTGTCGCTTCTTAGCACCCGAACTTGTGCAGGATCGCCTCGACCTGGCCGACATAGCCACCGCCGAACAGGCGCACGTGCACGAGCAGCGGATAGAGGTTGTACAAGTCACGCCGCTCCTCGAAGAAGCCGGCGCGCAGCGGCCGCAGCTCGCCGTAGCGGCGGAAGAACGCATCGCCGAACGTCCCGAACAGCGTCGTGAAGGCGAGCTCGATCTCCGGATCGGCGTAGTAGATCGCCGGATCGATGAACCCGGAGATGCGCCCCGAAGAGGCCAGTACGTTGCCGCTCCACAGGTCGCCGTGGATCAGCGACGGCTGCGCCGGTTCCTCGATCCATTCGCCCAGCCGTGCGCATAAGCCTTCGATGCGGTTGCGCACGCCGGCTGGCAACCGTCCGGCCCGTTCCGCGTCGCCCGCCATGAACAGCAGGCGCTGATCGCGAAAGAACGCTAGCCACGACTTGCTCTGCGGATTCGGCTGGTGCAATCCGCCGATCAGCGTGTCGCGCTCCAAACCGAACGTCGGTGCTGTGACTTCGTGCAACGCAGCGATCAGCTCGGCCGCATGCTGCTCGACGTTGCGATCGATGCTCGCGCCGCTCGGCAGCATCTCGATGACCAAGAGATCATCCGCGCTGTGCACGACGGCCGGCACCGGCAGCGCACTGCGCTCCTTGAGCGTGCGCAGCATCCAGCCTTCCAGGGACAACTTCGCGCTGGGGGCTCCGACCTTGGCCACCACCTGCGTCTTGTCGCGCAGCGTCACTCCGGACTTCGGCGACCGACCCGCCTGAGAGCGGCCGGATGTCCGTGGGCCGCTGGCCGAGCGCCGACTCCAGGCGCTCGATCACCGACGCTCGGCTCATGCCCGAGCGCCGAACGGCGCGGGCACGGCAACAATCGCGTCAGGCTCTGACGCGATTGGTGTCACTCCACCAGCCCGCGCTTGCGCAACTCGCGCAACAGCCCGCGACCCGCGGCCTCGACCAAGTCGAGCACCGTCTCGAACCCATCGGCGCCGCCGAAGTACGGATCGGGCACCTCGCGGTGCGTCGCCTCCGGTGCGAAATCCAGGAACAGGTGCAGCTTGCCGTCCGCCTTCGGTCCGGCGATAGCCACCAGGTCGCGATGGTTCTCGCGGTCCATCGCCAGCACCAGGTCGAACGCGTCAAAGTCGCGGCGGTTCGCCTGGCGTCCGCGCCGCCAGCTGATGTCGACACCGCGCTTCATCGCCGCAGCGATGGTGCGCTTATCCGGCTGCTCGCCGATGTGGTAGGCGTGCGTGCCGGCCGAATCGACGTCGATCGCGTCGCTCAGTCCTTCCTCGTCGAGCAGCTTGCGGAACACGCCTTCCGCCGTCGGCGAACGGCAGATGTTCCCCATGCACACGAACAGCACGCGCGGCTTCTTGCTCTTGTCGCTGCGCGTGCTCACATCGGGCCGCCGATCTCATCCATGTCGTCGTCCGAATAGCCGAAGTGGTGTCCGATCTCGTGGATCATGACGTGGCGGATGACGGCGCCCAGCTCCTCGCCCGACTCGACCCAGTAGTCGAGCAGCGGGCGGCGGTAGAGAAAGATCATGTCGACGTCCTGGGGCACGTCGCTCACGCTCTTGCGCGTGAGATCCACGCCCTTGTAAAGGCCGAGCAGATCGAACGGCGTCTCGCAGCCCATCTCCTCCAGGGTCGCGTCGTCGGCGAAGTCGAGCACGCGCACCACCACCGGATCGATGCGGGCGCGCAACTCGGCGGGGATCGAGCGATAGGCCTCGTCGGCCAGCACCTCGACGTCGGCCAGCGTCGGCGCCAGGGCCCCGCTCCAATCGACACGTCTCCATTCGGTCTTGGTCATCGGCCGGACCATACAGCGCCCGGGGGTATGGGCCGCAAGGCCGACCTGTGCGTTCGCACCCCTTGAGGGCGGCCCCCGCCGCGCCTACGTTCTCGGGATGGACCGCACCACCGCCGAGATCGATCCGGTGCCGCCGCCCGGCTTCTGGGACAAGGTGCGCGCCAACCTGCAACGCGTCCCGTTCATCGAGGACGCCGTCGCGGCCTACTACTGCGCCATCGATCCCGCAACACCGGTCGCGGTCAAGGCCGCCCTGGTCGGCGCGCTCGCCTACTTCGTGATGCCGTTCGACCTGGTCCCCGACTTCATGATGGTGATCGGCTTCACCGACGATGCGGCGGTCATCGCCGGCGTCGTCGCGACCATGCGCAAGTACATGACCATCGAGCACTACACGCACGCCAAGGAGTGGCTGTGCGCCGCCCAACGCGGGCCTCGCGCGGGCGAATCTGGCGCGCGGCGCTGACCCGGCGCCGCCGCGCCCTATCTCCGTAGCGGAATGATCTGGGCGGTGTGACGCGTCGCGTGCTCTGCCATCTGTTCCCAGGTCTCCGCCAGCTCCACGAGTTGATGGCGGACGAAATCGTCCTGGGTCTGCACGGCAAGGTCGCGCAGGTGTTCGGCGCGCACCCGCCAGGCGTGCGGAGAGTGACGGTCGCTGGCCGCAGAGAAATTCATCTCAGGCACGCCCGTCGTTTCGCGTGCGGCGCGCTTGCGCGCGGGCTTCGCTCGTGATGCGGGCGCGGGCCTGGTGCTTGGCGAGAGGGGGGCCGAGGCCGCCGACCACGACCGCCAGGAAAATCGCCACGCCGACGACCCCTACGAACAGTGCGCTGGTCGCAACGAACGCAAGGCTCGACACCTGCGCCTACTCCTCTGAGGCCACGCTCCGTTATGCCAGCGACGCCCCCCGCCGCTGATCCGGGGAACACCTGAGAATTGCCCCCGCGAGCGCCGACTCTTCTGCGCCGCACCGACGGACTGGGAGCACGAGGGCCGCTAGTCGATCGCCACCCTCCAAGACGGTCGCCTGAGCGCAAGCCGCTTCTGTGACAAGTGTGACGCTTACGGTATCGACCGGATGCCGCGCCGGGCGAATACCGCATACCCGTCCGCCCCCTGGAACGTTGGCGGGGGAACATGCAGAAGACCGTGGCGTGGCATTCGACCGCAGAGCGCGTCTACCACAACGACCTGCAGTGCCGGGTGGGTGCCGCCGTCCCGGACGAAGTCCGGCGCGACGGCACTGGCGGTAAGAAGCTGTGCGAGGACTGCGCTCGCCTGGCCGCCAAAGGCGCATCCGCGCTGCTGGCCTCCCCCGCACCCAACCCTTGACAATCGCGTCCGTATCCGATACGTTATGTATCAAGTAATGCGTCCGGAAGTCCGCAGGTTCCTGCTTCTACAACACAAGATGTAGGAGACACCCCCGTAGATCATCGTTTCTAACGGTGGACCCACCAGGGATTGAGCGCTGCCGTCGCACGTAAATCTGACGTATTTACGGGCCACAAGGGGCGCGGCGACGGCGATGAACCTGTGGGGACGAATTCCGGGCGCAGCCCTCGGCGCGCTGGTCCTAGGGCTCTGGGGGCCGTGGGCTGCGCCGGCCGGAGCCCAGGAATGGATCGGCACCTTCGGCGACTGGAACGCGTTCCGCGCCACGGTGGACGGCAAGCAGGTGTGTTACATGTCCTCGACACCCCTCGACATGGAGCCGAAGACATTGCGGCGCGGCGGCGCTTCGGTGCGCGTCACCCGTGAGAGCGAGGTACGGGAGGCCGTGAGCGTGCTCCCGGGCTACACGGTCGAGGCAGAAGGAAACGCGGTGGTGATCATCGACAACACGGAGTTTCGCATGCGGCCGGCCGGCGGTGGCGCCGGCGCGGGCGCTGTCAGCCCGGCGCCCGCCCAGGACCAGACCATGGTGCGCGCGATGATCTCCGGTACGCGGATGGTGGTGCGCGCCGCATCCGGCCGCGGCACCCAAAGCACCGACACCTATTCGCTCACCGGCTTCACAGCGGCCCACAATGCTCTTGGCATCTCCTGCAGATAACGGGTCTTTCGTGCCGATGTTTTCAAAGAACATTTTGCTCGGTGCGCCGATCTTCCTGGCGCTCGCCGGTCCCGCTGCGGGGCAGGAGCCGACTCTCGTCGGCACCTTCAACGACTGGACGGCGTGGCAGTACATGGATGGCCGCAACCGCGTCTGCTACATCGCGTCGACGCCCCTCGACCGCCAACCGCGCAACGTCAATCGCGGCGACGTCTACGTCAACGTTGCGCACAAGCCGGGCAGTCGCGACGAGGTCAGCATCACCGGCGGCTACGCGTTCGAGGCGAACAACGTCGTCGTCGTCACCGTCGACGCCACCGAGTTCAAGCTGTTTACCAAAGAAGACACCGCGTGGACCTACACCAAGGACGACGACGCCAAGATGGCGCGCGCCATGGCGGCCGGCACGCGCATGACGGTGAAGGGCAAGTCCAACCGCGGCACCGAGACGACCGACACCTATTCGCTCGCCGGCTTCACCGCCGCCCACGGCGCGATGGATCGCGCCTGCCCGCGCTGAACGGCCGATGAACGTCGCCAGCACCATCGTTCCCGAGGCCCTGCGCATTCCGCAGAAGCCGCGCCTCGTCGGCATGGACCGGCCTGCCCTGGCCGCGGCCGCGATCGCCGCCGGCGAACTGCCGTCCAAGGGCAAGATGCGCGCCAGCCAGTTGTTTCACTGGCTCTATTTCCGCGGCGCGCGCTCCTACGACGACATGACGACGATCAGCAAGGAGACGCGCGGTCGTCTCGCAGACATCTACGGCATCGGCCGCGAGGACATCGCGCGCGCCCAAGTCTCCGAGGACGGCACGCGCAAATGGCTGGTGCGTCTCGCCGACGGCGCGCTGATCGAAACCGTCTACATCCCCGACGACGACCGCGCCACGCTGTGCGTCTCGTCCCAGGTCGGCTGCACGCTCACCTGCCGCTTCTGCCACACCGGCACGCAGCCGTGGGTGCGCAACCTGACGCCCGCCGAGATCATCGGCCAGGTCATGCTGGCGCGCGATGAGCTCAACGAATGGCCCTCCGAGCCCGAGGGCCGCATGATCACCAACATCGTCCTGATGGGCATGGGCGAGCCCCTCTACAACTACGACAACGTCGTCGCCGCCCTGCACCTGATGATGGACAACGAGGGCATCGCCATCTCGCGCCGCCGCATCACGGTGTCCACGGCCGGCGTCGTGCCGATGATCGGCAAGCTCGGTGACGAGACCGGCGCGGCGCTCGCCATCTCCCTGCACGCGACGCGCGACGAAGTGCGCGACGAGATCGTGCCCCTCAACAAGAAGTATCCGATCGCCGCGCTGATGGACGCGTGCCGCAACTATCCGGGCAGCGCCAACTCGCGCCGCATCACGTTCGAATACGTCATGCTCAAGGGCATCAACGACTCGGTGCAAGACGCCAAGGAGCTGGTCCAGCTCATCGCCGGCATCCCCGCCAAGGTGAACCTGATCCCCTTCAATCCGTGGCCCGGCAGCCCCTACGAGTGCTCGGACGCCGACTCGATCGCCAAGTTCGTCGAAGTGGTGAACCGCGCCGGCTACTCCTCGCCCATCCGCACCCCGCGCGGCCGCGACATCCTCGCCGCCTGCGGCCAGCTGAAATCCGATAGCTTGCGCGCCAAGAAGGCGCGCAGCACCGAAGCCACCGCCTAACCCTCGCAGTCTCCGGAGTCCCTATGACCGACGTCGCCTCCCCTGGGCGCAAACCCGTGCGCAAAGTCGTGCTCGCCTATTCGGGCGGCCTCGACACGTCCGTCATCCTCAAGTGGCTCCAGGACAAGTACCGCTGCGAGGTCGTTACCTTCACCGCCGACCTCGGCCAGGGCGCCGAGTTGGAAGCCGTGCGGCGCAAGGCGACCATGCTCGGCATCAAGGAGATCGTCGTCGAGGATCTGCGCGAGACCTTTGTCCGCGACTACGTCTTCCCCATGTTCCGTGCCAATGCCCTGTACGAAGGCATGTACCTGCTCGGCACGTCGATCGCGCGCCCGCTCATCGCCAAGCGCCAGATCGAGATCGCCCAGGCGACCGGCGCCGACGCCGTCGCCCATGGAGCTACCGGCAAGGGCAACGACCAGGTGCGCTTCGAGCTCGCGTACTACGCGCTCAACCCGAACATCCGCGTCATCGCGCCGTGGCGCGAGTGGGAGCTGACCTCGCGCACCGCGCTGCTCGAGTACGCCGAGAAGCACCAGATCCCGGTGCCCAAGGACAAGCGCGGCGACGCGCCGTTCAGCCAGGACGCGAACCTGTTGCACACCTCGTCCGAGGGCAAGGTGTTGGAAGATCCGTGGATCGAGGCCGACCAGATCGTCTACTCGCGCTCCGTCGCCCCCGAAGAAGCGCCCGACAATGCAACCTACGTCGAAGTCGAGTTCGAGCGCGGCGACGCCATCGCCGTGGACGGCAAGCCGCTGTCCCCCGCCAAGTTGCTGGAGCGCCTGAACGAGCTCGGCGGCGCCAACGGCGTCGGCCGCCTCGACCTCGTCGAGAATCGCTTCGTCGGCATGAAGTCGCGCGGCGTCTACGAGACCCCCGGCGGCACCATCCTCTACGCCGCCCACCGCGGCATCGAGAGCATCACCCTCGACCGCGGCGCCGCGCACCTCAAAGACGAGCTGATGCCGCGCTACGCCGAGCTCGTCTACTTCGGCTTCTGGTTCTCCCCGGAGCGCGAGATGCTGCAAGCCGCCATCGACAAGAGCCAGGAGAAGGTGAGCGGTACCGTCCGCTTGAAGCTCTACAAAGGCTCCGTCAACGTCGTCGGTCGGAAGTCCAAGCACTCCCTCTACGACCAGAACCTCGTGACCTTCGAAGAGGGCTCCGCCTACGACCAACACGACGCCGAGGGCTTCATCAAGCTCACCGCCCTACGCCTCAGGACGCTGAAGAAACGCGGCTAGTCACCACTCCCGGCGCGACTAAAGGGAAACGCCGTGCGCCTTGCAGCAGAGCACGAACGTGTTCTGCAGCAGGCAGGCGATGGTCATCGGACCGACGCCGCCCGGCACCGGCGTGATCGCGCCGGCAACCTTGACTGCTTCGTCAAACGCGACGTCGCCCACCAGCTTGCCGTCGGCGACGCGGTTGATGCCGACGTCGATGACGATGGCGCCGGGCTTGATCCAGCTGCCGCGCACCATCTCGGCCTTGCCGACCGCGGCGACGACGATATCGGCGCGGCGCACGATGGCGGCCAAGTCCTTCGAGCGCGAGTGGGCGACCGTCACGGTGCAGTTCTCGCGCAGCAGGAGCTGCGCGGTCGGCTTGCCGACGGTGTTGGAGCGGCCGATGACGACCGCTTCGAGTCCGGCGATGTCGGCGCGCGCGTGCTTGATCAGCGCCATGCAGCCGAGCGGCGTCGCCGGCACCACGCCGCCGCGGCCCATGGCGACCAGGCCGGTGTTGACGACGTGGAAGCCGTCGGCGTCCTTGGCTGGGTCGACCGCGTCGATGACGCGCTGCGGATCCACCTGGGTGGGGAGCGGCAGCTGCACGAGAAACCCATGGATGGCGGACTCGTTGTTGAACTCGTCGACTGCGGCAAGCACCTCGGCCTGGCTGGCGCTGGCGGGCAGCTTCACCTCGCGCGGATAGAAGCCGACCTCGGCCGCGGCCTTGCCCTTGCTGCGCACGTAGACCTGGCTCGCCGGGTCCTCTCCGACCAGCAACACCGCGATGCCGGGCGTGATGCCGTGCTTGGCTTTGAGGTCGGCGACTTGGGCCGCGAGCGTCGCGCGGAGGCTCGCCGCCAGTGCCTTGCCGTCGAGGATGCGTGCGTCCGCCATGGGCGACTCCCTTAGGGAAGGTGTCCGTCCGAGACTTGGTCTCGGCGCCCAGGCGATCGGCGGGTGGTTTACCTGCGCTCCCCGATGGTCATTCCATCCAGTCTCGCCAGTCGCGCAGGTAGGGTTTGTATATTCGCTCCCTCCCTCAGCCGGCAAGCGCCGCGAGTTTGGCGAGCAGCGCTTCGGGCGCACCCGCAACATGAACCTGCTTGTGGCGCGAGGTCTCGCCGCGCTCGATGCGCACCCGCGACTTGGGCACGCCAAGCTCCTTGGCGATCAGCTCGCACAGCGCCGCGTTGGCCTGGCCGTCGGTCGGCGCCGCGCCGACGCGTGCCTTGAGGACTGCGCCGCCGCTCGCGTCGGCAACAACCGGTCCGAGTCCGGGCCTGCTGGCGCGCGGCTGCACGTGCACCGCGACCAGCACGCCGTCCTTGGTGGCAGAGAAGGGGCCCGTCACGCCGCCGGCCCCGCGCCGCTACATGGCGACGAAGAACTCACCCAGCAGGCGGCGCGCGAAGACGAGCAGCAGAATCAGCACCACGGGCGAGATGTCGACGCCGCCCAGGTTGGGCAGGATGCGCCGGATCGGCGCCAGCGCCGGCTCGGTAATGCGGTGGAAGAAGTCGCCGACCATGTAGACGATGCGGTTGTGCATGTTGAGCACACCGAAGGCCACCAGCCAGCTCATGATGGCGCTGATGATCAACGCCCAGATGAAGAGCGTCAGGACCGTGTCGACCAGCCAGAAGACCGCACCCATGGACGCCTCCCCCAGCGCGCCCAGGCGCGGACGCTCCGCACTTATGTAAAGGCCTGGGCCGGAGCGCACAAGGATGGGAGGCTGGCTAAATGCAGCTGGCCGATCCGCTCCTTGATCGCATCCTGGCGGCCATCGCCGCCTGGCAGGCCGGTGCTGCCGACGGGCGCGACCGCATGGCGGCCTTGTGGCCCGACGCCGCGCGCGGCGATGGCTTGCACCGGTGCCTGCTCGCGCACTTCCTGGCCGATGCGCAGCCCGATCCGGCGCAGGAGTTGTCCTGGGACCGGCGCGCTCTGGAGGCGGCGGCGGACCTCAGCGACGCGCGGCTGCACATGTGGCAGCCCACGCTCTCGGTGGCCGGCTTCCGTCCGTCGCTGCTGCTCAACGTGGCGGCGAGCTATCGCCGGGTGGGCGACGTCGCCATGGCGCGCGCGACGGTGGCGCAAGCGCAAGCCGCGAGCCTCGTGCTTGCCGACGACGGCTATGGCCGGCTGATCCGCGGCGGCATCGCGCGCCTCGCAGACGACCTTGGTGACGGCGCGCCAGGGGGCGCGAAAGGACGCGGTGGCTCGGGTTGACAGGGCAGGGGCCCCTACCCATTATCCGCCCGTTCCGCGACAGGACTGGGGCCGTAGCTCAGCTGGGAGAGCGCGACGTTCGCAATGTCGAGGTCAGGGGTTCGATCCCCCTCGGCTCCACCAGTCTCGGAAATCTTCGCCCGTTAGCGCCTCGGCTCGACGTCGCCCTTCACGACGGCGTCGCGGATGTCCTTGAGATATCCCTCCCAGGGCGGCGGCGCGGGCGCGACGTCCGGCTCGATGCCACGCTCCATGCGGCGGCGCAGGGTGTTGATCCCCTTCACCAGAGCGAACACCGCCACGGCGACGATCGCAAAGCTGATGACGTTGTTGAGGAACACGCCGATGTTGATGGCGACTGGTTCGGCGTCGGCGACGCCCTCGCGCAGGACGATGCGGATGCTGGAGAAGTCGATGCCACCCACCAAAAAGCCGATGGGCGGCAACAGGATGTCCTTGACCAGCGACTGGACGATGGTGCCGAAGGCGCCGCCGATGATGATGCCGACGGCCATGTCGATGACATTGCCGCGGAGGGCGAACTCCTTGAACTCCTGCAGCACCTTCATGGGCGGTATGACGCCATGAGCGATGCCTGCGTCAACGCGGCTTCGCTACCAACTCAGACGTGACCTGACGCAGTCCGCGCACGAGCACGAACAGCAGGTCGCGTACGAACGGATCGGCGGCCGACAGATGCTGGCGCAAGTTCTGCTCCGGCATCACGATGCACACCGTCTCCTTGATGGCGGTCGCCGAGGCCATGCGCGGCTCGCCGTCGAGCGGTGCAAGCTCGCCGAACACTTCGCCGCCACCGACGTAGCCGATGACGCGTTCACCGCGCGGACCGACCTTGGATATCTCCACGAGTCCGGATTGGACGATGAAGGCGCGATAGCCGGGGCTGCCTTCGCAGAAGATGACGCTGCCGGGAGCGTACCGCACCACTTCAAGGTCGGGTCCGTCATCCGGAAGCTGGACCTGACGGCTCTGCAAACTACTACTCATGGGCTTCTCTCCAGCACCGAGGCCGTGCTCTTGGAGGAATCACGCGAGACAACTGTCTCGCACGCAACTGTACATGGATATCCGGCGGACGCTGTGGCAAGACCCACCGCCGTCACACAATTCGCCGCGGTTATGGTTGGCGCGCGCTGATCACGATCACAAACAGGCGCTTTGCGCCTGTTGTCACACGTGCATCGCCGGCGTCACACACGGTCGCGTTGCGCGCAACGCCGGACACACGCGTTGCGCGCACTAGCCGCGGTAGGAAATCCGCCAGATTGCTTGGCCGACGTCGTCGGCAACGAGCAGGCTGCCGTCGCGCGCCACCACAATTCCGACCGGGCGGCCCCACACTTCGGCGCGGGTCGTGCCGGATGCCCAGAAGCCGGTGGCAAAGTTGACGTACTCGCCGGTCGGGCGGCCGTTCGCGAACGGCGCATAGACGACCTTGTAGCCGGTGGGTTTGCCAGAGTTCCACGAGCCGTGCAGGGCGACGAACGCGCCGGTGCGGTATTCGGCCGGGAACTGGGTGCCTTCGTAGAAGGCGAGGCCCAGGGGCGCGGAGTGCGCCTCGAACAGCACGTCGGGCGTCTTGGTCTTGGTGACCATGTCGGGGCGCTGGGTGCCGAAATTGCCCATGGAGGGATTGGGGCCCAGGTACGCATAGGGCCAACCAAAGAAGTCGCCTTGCTGGACCCGCGTCAGGTAGTCGGGCACCAGACCGTCGCCGTAGCCGTCGCGCTCGTTGACCACGACGTAGAGGTCGCTGCTGCCCGGCCGGAAGGCGATGCCGACCGGATTGCGCAGGCCGCCGCCGAACGTCGTCTGGTTGCCGCCGTTGGCATCGAAGCGCTGCACCGAGGCGCGCACCTCCGGCTCGACGTCAATGTTGCCACGGCTGCCGACAGCGACGAACACCTGGCCGTCCGGCGAGAACGCGATGTTGCGCGTGAAATGCCCGGCGCCGTCGCCCAGCGAATTCCGCCCGCCCACCATCGCCGGCTGGCCCGTCGCCGTCGTATCGCCGGCCTTGTAGGGAATGCGGACGATGTTGGTCGGCGTGGTCGCATAGAGGAAGTCGCCATTGACCGCGATGCCATGCACGTTGTCGATGCCGGTCGCGAACGTGTTGCGCATCTCGGCGACGCCATCGTTGTTGGCGTCGCGCAGCACGGTGATCTTGTCGCGGGCCGGCTCCGCCAGGAATACATCGCCATTCGGTGCGACGGTCATCCAGCGCGCATTCTCGAGGCGCTCCGCGAACAGGTTGACCTGGAAACCCGGCGGCACCTTCAAGGTCGCATTGGCGGGACGCGGGATGGTGCGCGAGGGATTCGAAGCGGATTGGGTGGCGCCGGGGCGCGGCAGGTCGGCGAACGTGAGCCTGAAGCGTTGACCCGGCTCGTCGGCGGCATGGGCCGGGGCGGAAATCGTGCCCATGGTCAGGATCAGCGAGGTGAGCGCGGCCGTGACGGCGGCGCGGTGCAGCGTGTGCATAGCGTTCCTCCCAGGAAAGGGCGGTGGCCGAAGAATCCTCTGGCCTCTCAGGGGCAATCTGTTGCGCAATTCGGGCGCGAGGATGTCCGTAGTTGGTATCCCAGCCGAGAACCGCGCGCTATCCGGTCGTCGCGCCCACGCTTCTAGGTCGGCCGCTTGCGGGGGTCGGCGTCGGCGAGGGCTGCGATGGTCAGCTCGGCCACCGGCCCGACCTCGGCAGCCGTGGCGAAGGCCAGCTTCTCGTTGCCGTCCTGGGTGGCGCCCTGGATGCCTTCGCCGAGGGCGAACAGGCGGGTGAGGCCGAGGCTGCCGGAGGTGCCCTTCAGGTCGTGGGCCTCGCGATGCAAGGCGTTCATATCGCGCGCCTCCAGCGCGACGCGCATGCGCTCCATGCGCTCCTTCAGGTCGTCCATATAGAGGTCGACCAGTTCGCCGGTCTTCTGTGTGCCGATGCGCGCGGCAAGCGCGCTCAGCACCGAGCGGTCGATGATCTCGTCGGACCGCAGGGTGGGCGCGTCGGTGCGCGGCGCGCCGCGGCCGACCCAGGTTCCGGCCCAGCGCTTCACGACGTTGGTGAGCTCGCTTGCGTCAACCGGCTTCGGCACGAAGTCGTTGATGGCGGAGTGGCGATAGCGCTCGCGGTCGCCTTCGGTCGGGTCAGCCGTCACCGCGATGATGGGAACCTCGCCGCGCTTGCCCGGCAAGGCGCGGATCGCGGCGGCAGCCTCGTAGCCGTTGAGGCCCGGCAGCTGCACGTCCATGAGCACCAGGCCGAAGTTGCCCTTGCGCGCCGCTTCGACTGCCTTCCAGCCTGTGTCGACGACATCCGACGAATGCCCCATGCGCGTCAGCAGCGCGGCCAGGAGGCGGCTGTTGACATGGTTGTCATCGACGACCAGCACCGGCACGCTGGCGCGCCGCGCTCCCGTCGGTTGCCGGCGGTCGAGCTTGGCGCTGCCCTCGGGCAGCGCGATCTCGAACCAGAACGTGCTGCCCGAGCCCACCGTCGACTCGACGCCGATGTCGCCCGCCATGAGGTCGATCAGGCTCTTGCAGACGGCCAGGCCGAGCCCGGTGCCGCCGTAGCGGCGCGCGATCGACGAGTCGACCTGGCTGAACTTCTGGAACAGTTTGGGGAGCGCCGCCTCGCTGATGCCGATGCCGGTGTCCTCGATCTCGAAGCGCAGGCGCGCCACGCGGTTCTTGCGCTGGAGGGCGCGGGCGCGCACGACGACGCGCCCCTTTTCGGTGAACTTGATGGCGTTGCTGATCAGGTTGAGCAGCACCTGGCGCAGGCGGCCCGGGTCGCCCTGGACGTCGCGCGGCAGATTGGCGTCCGGCGCCCACCGAAGATCGAGCCCTTTGGCGCGCGCCCGCGCCTCGGTCATGCGCACGGCGCCGGCCACCACCTCGGGCAGCTCGAAGGCGATCTGTTCCAGCTCGAGCTTGCCGGACTCGACCTTGGCGAAGTCGAGGATGTCCGTGACGATATCGAGCAGCGCTTGTCCCGACTCCTGCACCGTGCGCGCGAAGTCGCGCTGCTCCTCGCCGAGCTTGGTGTCGAGCAGCAGTCCTGTCATGCCGAGGATGCCGTTGATGGGCGTGCGGATCTCATGGCTGATGGTGGCGATGAATTCCGACTTGGCGCGGTTGGCGCCCTCGGCGAGGTTGCGCGCCTCGACGAGTTCGCGGCGCAGGCGGCGTGCTTCCGTCGCGTCGCTGACGATGCCGACAACGACGCGCTCGCGGCCGGTGCCGACGCCCGGCCGCGACAAGGCGACCGTGAACTCCCGCACGTCGCTTTGCGGCGTCACGACGCGCACGGACGTGGAGACGTCGGCGACGGGATCGCCCTCGTAGGCGGCGCAGCCGCGCAGCATCTCGCCGAGGTCGAACCCATCGTCGACGGCGACCAGCCCAAGGAAGTCGGCCAGCGGCAGCGACGGCCCGAGCTCCGGCCGGCCGATCTGCGCCCAGAACGCTGGCCCCACCGTCATGCGGTCGGCGCCGGGGCGCCACTCGAGAAGGGATTGCTGGGCCGCCGCCAGCGCGCGTTCGTAGAGGGGGGTGCCGGCCTCCGCCGGCCCCTCGTCGCGGCCGCGGCTGCGCTGACCCATGCGCGATCAAACTCCGGAATCGGCACCTGCCGCAAGCAGTCCTGCGGCTGCTGAATTTCGAGGCAGGCCTGAGGGTTGCGCACCAAGTCCCCACACCGTATAGGGTTGCACATGAGCGGGCGCATCCTGTTCGTCACCCACGAGAAGACGGCCTGCGCCGGCCGGGTCGGCGAAGTGCTGCGCGCCCGCGGGTACACCACCGTGCTGTGCCGCCCGTTCCTGGGCGACCCGCTGCCCGCCGCGCGCGAGCTTGCGGGCGTCGTCGTGTTCGGTGGCCGCATGAGCGCCAACGACGCGCACCTGGATTTCATTCGCGCCGAGCTCGACTGGATTCCGACGGTGCTGGCGCAGGGCACGCCGTACTTCGGCATCTGCTTGGGCGGCCAACTGCTGGCGCGTGCGTTGGGCGCGCGCGTGGCGCGCCATCCGCGCGGCCTGCACGAGATCGGCTACGCGCCGGTTCGCCCGGTGGTCGCGGGACACGAGGTCTTTCCCGCGCCGATGCACGTCTATCAGTGGCACAACGAGGGCTTCGACGTCGCACCCGGCGCCGAGCTGCTGGCGGCCGGCGACGTGTTCGCGCATCAGGCGTTCCGCTACAGCGGCGCTGTCGGCGTCCAGTTCCACCCCGAGGTTACGCCGGCGATCGTCACGCGCTGGACCGAGAGCGACCCGGATCTCTTGCGCCCGGAGGCGCAGCCGCGCGCGCAACAGTTCGCCGTATCGCCGACCCACGATCCGGTGGTCGGACAGTGGCTCGATGCGTTCTTCGATCGCTGGCTGAAAGCCGAGCCGCAGAAGGCGGCGGCGTAGTCCGCGCTAGAGCGTGCGGACCGCGGTGTGGAACAGCACCTTGACGACGCCGGCGCCGACTGCTTCGTCGGTGATGGCCTGGAAGCGCTCCAACAAATAGTCGAGGTCGGGGGCGCGATCGACGGCCGTGCGCGAGTTCGAGTACTCGGTGACGGCGGCCAGGTAGCCGTCGTAGAGGCGCGGCAGGCGCGAATTGATGTTGGCGACGCGCGTCTTCTGCACCACGTCGAGCTGCAACTCGATGGTCAGCTTGCCGCGCGTGATACCACGGTCGAACACCGAGACGTTGAGCGCTTGCAGCTTGATGAACATCGGCGCGTTGGGGTCGACCTTGCCCTTCTCGGCGGCCACGACGGGCGGCGCCGCCAGCAACAGCAGGAGCGCGGCCGCCAAGCGCCCGAGCAGGGCGCGTCTTTCCATCAACGACTTCATCGGGCGCAACCCTAGCATCCTGGCCGCGGCGCGGCGAATCCTTGACCCCGGTGCGGGCCGCCCGTATGTGGCGGTCATGACCGCACCCGACAGCGTCCCGAGCCGCATCGCCGAGGACATCATTGCCGCCGGCGCCTTCGTTTCGGCCAAGGGCTGGACCCCCGCGACCGCCGGCAATTTGTCGGCCCGCATCGACCAGACCGCCATGGCCATCACGGCCTCAGGCGTCGACAAAGGCTCGCTGCGCTCTCCCGACGTGCTGGTCTACGACCTCACGGCAAGCAAGGTGCAGGGCGGCCGCGCTGCGTCAGCGGAGACCGCGCTCCACGTCGAGCGCTACACCGCCGACCCCAGCGTCGGCGCCGTGGTGCACGTCCACGCACGCAACTCGACGGTGCTGTCGATGGTGAGCGGGCCCACGCGCGAGATTCGCCTCGACGGATACGAGCTGCTCAAGGCACTCGACGGCATCCGCACCCACGAGACGGGCATCGCCGTGCCGGTGTTTGGCAACACCCAGGACATGGATGCGCTCGCCGTCAACGTGCGTGCGCGCCTGTCCGACAACGTGCCGCGCTTCGGCTATCTTTTGGCGGGTCATGGCCTATATGCGTGGGGACGCACCATGGCCGACGCGTTGCGCCACACCGAGGCGCTGGAATTCCTGTTCGGGTGCGAGCTGGAGAGACGAAAGGTCAGCCGATGAGCGAACTCAGAATCTTTCGCGACGACAAGCCGGGTGCAGCGGAGCGCGTGATCACCGACGGCTCGGGCATCGCCAAGGCGCTGGAGAAAGAAGGCATTCTCTTCGAGCGTTGGAAGGCCGACGTCGAGCTCGCCCCGAGCGACGGACAGGAGAAGGTCCTCGCGGCCTACGCGAACGGCATCAACAAGCTGAAGCGCGCCAAGGGCTACGTGACTGCCGACGTGGTGCGCATGGTTCCGGAATCGGCCAATCGCGTCGAGGCGCGCAAGAAGTTCCTCAACGAGCACCAGCATGCGGAGGACGAGGTGCGCTTCTTCGTCGAGGGCATCGGCTCGTTCTATCTGCACCTCGGCCCGCGCGTGTACCAGGTGATCTGCGAGCGTGACGACCTGATCTCGGTGCCCCACAACACGAAGCACTGGTTCGACATGGGGCCGGCGCCGCGCTTCACCGCCATCCGCCTGTTCACCAACCCCGAGGGTTGGGTTGCGAAGTTCACCGGCGAGACCATCGCGGACAAGTTCCCGCCGTTCGGCGAACAAGTACGCAGTGTCTAAGCTCACCCTACTGACCGCAGGCAGCATTGCGCTGCTCGACGTCGAGGGCACGACGACGCCGATCGCGTTCGTCAAACAGACGCTGTTTCCGTACGCGCGCCAGCGCGTCGCCGACTTCGTCATGAAGCACGCGAGCGAGCCGAAGGTCGCGGAGCAGATCGCGGCAGTTGCCAAGGAGCTCGGCGCGGCGCGGCCCGATCCCGCGGCGGCGGTACACGCGCTGATCCAATGGATCGACGCGGACCGCAAGGTCACGCCGCTCAAAGCGCTGCAGGGCATGATCTGGCGCCAGGGATACGAGTCGGGCGCCCTGAAGGGCCCCGTGTTCGACGATGCGGAGGCAGCGTTGCGCGCGTGGAAGAAGCGCGGCGTGCGCGTCTTTATCTATTCGTCCGGCTCGGTCGAAGCGCAGCAGCTGATCTTCCGCTACTCGGATCGCGGCGATCTGTTGCCGCTGATCGAGGGACACTTCGACACTACCGTGGGCGGCAAGCTCGAGGCAAAGTCGTACACGACCATCGCCGGGCGCATCGGCGTGGCGCCAAGCTTGGTGACCTTCCTGTCCGATCACGTCGGCGAAGTGCGCGCCGCGACGGAGGCCGGCATGCACGGGGTGCGCGTGCTGCGGCCGGGCGAGGTGCCGCCGGCCAACGATCTGTGGACCGGTGCGACCGTGGCGACCTTCGCCGGCCTATGAAGCGCTAGTCGAGGTTTTGCGTCGTCGCGCGGCGCTGCCTAGAATACGCGTATCGTCGAACGGTGGGTTTCCATGTGGCGAACGAACACTGCTGCGGCACTGATCGTCTGTCTGAGCGCGGGTAGTGCGCCGGCGCAGGCCGTGGCGCCCGTGCCTGACGCCGACGAAAAGAACGTCGTCGGCAACGCCCAGATAATCGACACCGACGTCCTGTACGTGAACGGACGGCGCTTTCACCTTTTCGGGATCGACGCGCTGGAGCAGGACCAAAGCTGCTTCTTGAACGGCAAGCCGTGGTCGTGCGGCGCCGTCGCCTACCGCGAGATGGAAAAGATCCTGTTCGATGAGGGCGGGCCGGTCGCGTGCACCCCACGCGAAGACCCCGATCCGCGCCGGCGTGGCACGCCGTGGGGCACCTGCATCATCAACGGCAAGGACATCGCCGATTTGCTGGTGCGGCGTGGCATGGCACTGGCCGTGCGCGAGCAGACGATGGATTACGTCGCCGCCGAAAAGGTCGCCGACGTGGCCGGCGTGGGGGCCTGGCAGGGCCCGTTCATCTTGCCGTGGGAGTACCGGCAACGCTTGCGCTGAGAACACGGAAATCCGCGGATCACAAGGGTTCCCGCGCGGTAAGGGCCGCTTGATTCAGTGTGAGCTTCCACACTATGGTGTCCATTAGTTTTGGGCGGGGTACGGGCGCGGGCCTTCGAATCCGCGCAGCACTTGGGTGGGCAAAATTCCATGAGCACTTCTGAACTTACCGGCGGTCCGGGGCCGCGAGTCATCGTCACGCCCTTCGAGCTGCGTGACTACATGCTGTTGCTGCGTTGGCTGATCGTCGCGTCGCTCATCGTCGTGGCGCTGTTCGCGATCTTCCAGGTCGGCCTCTTCCACGACATGGTCGCATCCGACCGCACGTATCTGTCCAGCTTGGTGACGCTGGTGTTCATCGGCGCCACCATCCACTGCGGCTTCTCGACGGTTGCAGTGTCGCGTGAACTCAACGTTGCCCGCCGCGTCGCGCGCACGATCCGCAAGAACCCCACCAACTTCCGCATCAACGAGAACGGCGACGTCACCTCTGGCGACGGAGCGGTGTTGCCTGCCGGTGCGCTGACCGATCACGTCCGCAACGTCATCGTCAAGGCGCGCAATCCGAGCGGCGAGCCGCTCGATCACTCGCTCCTCATGCACGCGATGGCCGACTCTCTGCGCGCCCGCTTGCAGGTCGGCGTGTTCATCGTCGACGCCCTGCCCAAGATCGGCCTGGTCGGCACCGTCATCGGCTTCATGCTGATGCTGGGGCCCATCCGCGGCATCGACAGCTTCGATCCGCTGACCCTGCGCGCCGCGATGTCCGACATGTCGGTCGGTATGGCCACCGCGTTGTCGGTGACCCTCACCGCGCTGATCGGCTCGATCGTGCTGAAGCTGCAGTACTACTTCCTCGAGATCGGCACGATCGAACTGCACTCCCTGATCGCCGAGACGACCGACATGTACGTGGTGCCGGCGCTCCAGAGCGAAGCCGCGTAGCAGTCACATCCGTCTAGGCACGCGGGGCGCGTCATGAAGTCATCCGACGGCTTCTTCTACGAGGGTGAAGTCTTCTATCCGTTCCAGGACATGCTCTTTAATGCCCTGTTGAGCTTCACCTTCATGTTCTTGATCGCCTTCATGTTGATCAATCCGACGGCGCAGTCGGGCAAGATCGACCCGAAGGCCGAAGTGCTCATCACCATGAAGTGGCCGGACAACCACGCGGACGATGTCGATCTCTACGTCGAAGATCCGAACGGCGGCGTTGTCTGGTACCACGTCAAGGAAGCCGGGCTGATGCACCTCGATCGCGACGATCGCGGCAACTACCGCGACACCATCGCCCTCGGGAACAACAAGATTTCGAACCCGCTCAACCAGGAAACGGTGACGATCCGCGGCATCGTGCCGGGCGAGTACGTCATCAACGTCCACCACTATCTCGCCAACGGCACCGAAGACGTGCCGGTCGAGCTGAAGGTGGAAAAGCTGAATCCAGAGGTCTCGCTCGTGTTCTACACGACGCTGCACCTCGACCATAAGGGTCAGGAGCTCACCGCCGTCCGCTTCACGATGGACGAAAAGGGAGCCATCGCCGACGTCAACCGCCGGCCCAAGACCCTTGTGCGCTCCAGGAAGGGAGCCTGAGCGCCATGTTGTCCCTCGGTTTCATCGGAGTTCTCGCGGCCTACGTGATCATGGCCGTCCTGCTGCTCAGCCTGAACATCGCGCCGCGCTGGGCGTGGTGGGTCAAGGCTACGGCGATCGTCGTCACCTCGGCCTTCTTCGTCATCTCGTACTACTCGATGATCGACTTGATGGGCTGGCCGGTGAAAGATCGCCTGCCTGAAAAGTTCCAGCTGCTGTGGGCCAAGGTCAACGAGCCCGACAAGCTGATGAACCAGGCGGGTGCCGTCTACATGTGGGTGGAAGCGCTCGACAAGAACAACGTGCCGAACGGCGTGCCGCGCGCCTACCGCCTGCCGTACACGCAGCCGCTCGAGACCGGCATCCAGAACGCCCTCGACATGATCACCAACGGCCAAGAGGTCGGTGGCACTGCCGAGATGTATGACGAGGAAGAGCAGGATCGCGGCACGGACGACCAGCAGCTGGCGCAGTTGCAGCAGATGGATCGCACCGACACCGGCTATACCGATCCGACCGAGTTGCGCGTCGAGGATCAGGTCTTGAGGCTCGGCGCTCTGCAGAACGTCACGCTGCCCGACAAGGATTTCACCGCCGGCGCGAACTGAAGTACGCTGCATTTCTGAAACGGAAAGGCCGCCCCTCGGGCGGCCTTTTTCGTTCGAGTGTCATTGCGAGCGAGCGTAGCGAGCGCGGCAATCCAAGGGTTCCGTCGCAGCCGAGGAACAAGAACAAAGCCTGGATTGCTTCGCTGCGCTCGCAATGACGCCCGAGGGCGTTACTTCAAGCCCTGAATGGCGCGCACGTAGCCCGCCAGGTCGGCGTTCCGGATGTACTCGAGCACGAGTTCGCGCTGCTCGTCGTTCGGCACCTGGAAGTCCATCTTGGTGCCTGGCACCACGGCGCCCGGATTGCGCAACCACTTGTCCATGGTCGTCTCGGTCCACACGATGCCGGAGCCCTTGAGCTCCGGCGTGTAGTCCCAGCCCGGCACGGTTCCGGCGGTGCGGCCAAAGACGCCCCACAGATTTGGCGCCTTGCGCCCCGGCCCCGCACCTTCCGCAAAGTTGTGGCAGTCGCGGCATTCGCCGAACAGGACTTCGCCCGGATCCATGCCAAAGAACTGCGCGGACGGTACCGTCGCGCCGGAGAGCCACGCCGCTGCGGCCGCCGCCAGCGGCAAAGTCAGCCTTCGCATGGCGGCTACGCTACTCTGCGCGGAAAGGGGACGCCATGTTTCGTCGCCGCGCACTGCTCGTTGCGTTGCTGCTGCTCGCCGCGGTGTCGCCGGCGCGTGCCGCTGACATCGGTGGTCTGCGCGCGCGCCTGACACCGGCGCTGATCGAGCAAGTATTTCCCGGCGCCGAAGACGTCGGTGACGCGGAAGGAACACCGCCTGCTTTGCCGGTGCGCATCGGCGGTGCACTGGCGGGCTACATCTTCTCGACGCGCGACACCGTCAATGCCACCGGATATTCCGGCACGGCCTTCGATCTCATCGGTGGCATCGCGCTGGATGGGCGCATCACCGGCGCGGCGCTGCTCGAGGAGCACGAGTCGATCTTGAACCGCGGCGTCAGCCGCGGGGTGATGGAGACCTTCATTGCTGGGTTCGCGGCGGCAACCCTCAACGATTGGCGCGCCGTGCGCCCCGACCAGGTCAAGGGCGCGACGACCAGCGCGCGTCTCATGAAGAGCGGCATGCAGTCGGCGGCGCGGGTCGTCTCTTCCGAACGCCTGCCGAAGGCCGACGTGCTCGTGCCCACCCTCGATCGCGCCCGCGTCGCCACGGCCAGCACCGACGAGCTGCGCCGCAGCGGCGCGCTCATCACGCTGCGCGCGTCCTACGCCGACGTCGTGCGCGCGTTTGCAGGGGTTGGTGGCGCGCCGGTGCACGAACCCCGCGACTCGGCGGCGCCGTTTCTCGACATCTCCGTGGCGCTGCTGACGCCGCCGGCGATCGGCGCCAACATCGTCGGCCTTCAGCGTTTCAACGAGGCGATGGATCGCCAGGGCGAGGGCGGACTCACCGTCTGGATCGCCAGCGTCGGCCAGTATCCGTACGCCAGCACCGAGCGCGCTCGGCTGCCGACCGGGTTCTTTGAGGAAGTCGTGTCGATCGTCCAGGGCGGCACCACCGTGCGCATTGTGCCGTCCATGTTGCGCGCCCTGCGCGCCGTCGGCGGCGGTGCCGAGCTCGACGAACTCGACGCGGCGCTCGTCTTCCTGCCGCCGTCCGCCGGGATCGATTCCTTGTCGCCGTGGCGGCTGGTCGTGGATGTCGCCGGCCGCACAGCGAACGGCGCCGCTCTGTCGGTGCCGTTCAGCGTCCCCTACACGCTGCCCGCCGAACACATTCTCCTGCCGCCGCCCGAACCGCCCCCGGCGTGGGTCGAGGCGTGGCAGCACAAGCGCACCGACATCGTCATTCTGCTGGCGCTCCTGGCGGCGGTCACCGCCGTGTTCGTGTTCCAGGATGCGCTCGTGCGGCGGCCGGCCGTCTACGCCTGGACGCGCGTTGCCGTCCTGACCGTGACGCTCGTCTGGCTTGGCTGGTGGGCCGGCGGGCAGTTGTCCGTCGTCAACGTCCTCGCGTTCTTGCAGGCGCCGTTCACCGGCACGCCGCTCTCGACCTTGCTGCTCGATCCGATTGTATTGGTGCTGTGCGCCTACACCGGTCTCACGCTGCTGCTGGTCGGGCGGGGCGTCTATTGCGGCTGGCTGTGCCCGTTCGGCGCGCTGCAGGAGCTGTCCAACCGCGTCGCCACCGCACTGCGCGTGCCGCAGGTGCGCGTCCCGCGCGCGGTGCACGAGCGGCTGTGGGCCGTGAAGTACCTCGTTGCCATCGTCATCATCGTGCTGGTGTTCGTCGCGCCGGCGCTGTCGCACAGCGCGGCCGAGGTCGAACCATTCAAGATTGCCATCAGCGTCAAGTTCGCGCGCGAGGCACCCTACGTGCTCTATGCGGCGGGGCTATTGCTGATCGGCCTGTTCGTCGAGCGCTTCTATTGTCGCTTCCTGTGTCCCCTGGGCGCGTCCCTCGCCGTGATGGGGCGCCTGCGCATGGTGCGGTGGCTGCGACGGCGGTCCCAATGCGGGTCGGAGTGCCGCATCTGCGAGACGCACTGCCCGGTTGGCGCGATCGCGCCAACGGGCGCCATCGACATGAACGAGTGCCTGCAGTGCCTCGACTGCCAGGTCGCCTACCACGACGAAGCCGTCTGCCCGCCCCTGGTCCAAAGAGCCAAGCGGCGCCAGGCCCGCGTCGAGCTAATCAACGCTCCTGCGGCGTGAAATAGGCAGCTTTTCAGCGGAATCGGCCGACCGCCGGCCCGGCCGCAACCGCCCGGAGTCCGGCCCCAGCGGCGGCTTTCCAGGCCTATGCTTCGTATAGGTGAAACCCCTCCCCGAGCCCAAGCACATTCCGGCCACAGAATTTTCTGGGAGGTACCTCACTATGACGATTCGCAAGCGCGGCATTGCCGCCCTCGCGGGGGCGGCCATGGCCATCGCCGTGACCGGAGCGGCGATGTCCGCCGGTCCAGCGGGACTGGGCGCGTTCAGCCCGGGTCCGGCCAACTGGAAGGGCGACATGTCGCCCATCACCGCGGCCGACTGGAATTACGACCGCGCAGCGCACCTGTTGTCGCGCGCCGGCTTCAGCGGCACCCCGGAAGAGATCGCGCGCCTCGCCGCGATGACTCCGGACCGCGCCGTCCGCTCGCTGGTCTTTTACGAGACCACCCCGAACCCGAAGCTCAAGCCGTTCGAAGAGTCGGGCTTCTGGGACCCGTCCCTGACCTACTTCCCGGACAGCCGCCCGGCGGCGACCGACAAGGCGCTCAAGGACGGCGGCAACATCGGCGTGATGAACAAGCCGGAAGGCAACCGCGCCGTCCAGCCGACGTCCGATCGCTTCTTCTTCTGGCTGCGCGCCACCGACCTCGAGACCCGTCGCGTCGGCTACTGGTGGGCCGAGCGCATGCTCGACACCTCGCACCCGCTCGAAGAGAAGATGGCGCTGTTCTGGCACGGCCACTTCGCCACTGCCGAGGGCAAGGTCCGCGACTATCGCAAGATGGTTCAGCAGATCGACATGTTCGAGAAGTACGCCACCGGCAACTTCTCGCAGCTGGCCGTCGCCGTCGCCCAGAACCCGGCGATGCTCTACTACCTCGACGCTGGCGTGAACGTTAAGGGCGCCGCCAACGAGAACTTCGCTCGTGAGGTGATGGAGCTCTTCACCATGGGCGTCGGCAACTACATCGAGAAGGACGTCCGCGAAGCCGCCCGCGCCTTCACCGGCTGGAACTTCGACAACCTCGACTTCGTCGTCGACAAGGACAAGCACGACGACGGCGTGAAGACGTTCCTTGGCCGTACCGGCAACTTCAACGGCGTCGACGTGCTCAAGATCATCATGGAGCAGCCGGTCACCGCGAATTACATCGCGGGCAAGACCTATCGCTTCTTCGTGCGCGACGATCTGTCGCCGGAGTATCAGGCCCAGCTCGGCAAGATCCTGCGCGACAGCAACTACGAGATGAAGCCGCTGCTGCAGGCAATGTTCCTGTCGAAGGACTTCTACAGCGCGGCCTCGTACGGCTCGCACATCAAGGGCCCCGTCGAGCACGTCGTTACCATGCTGAAGCAGCTGGGCGCCGAAGACGTTCCCGGCATCCCGGACTTCAACAGCATCACCGTCGCTCTCGGCCAGCACCTGCTCAACCCGCCGTCCGTGGCTGGCTGGGCCCAGGGCAAGTCGTGGGTGACCCCGGCGCTGATCCTGGAACGCGGCAACGTCGCGCGCGACTTCCTGTTCCCGGACATCTCCGGCTTCCGTGCCCCGAACCTGCTGACCGCTACCGGTGGTGACGGCCAGATCGGTGCGCGCCTGCGCCAGGGCCAGGACTTTACCCAGGCCACTGCGCTTGCCGACCCCGGCATGATGGGCGCCTTCGACATGGTGGCGAAGGAGCGCGATGAGCTCTTCAACACCCGCGTCTCCGGCTACTACGCGTGGGAGCTCGCCTATCGCAAGCTGATCCCGACGCCGCGTGGCGCTGCGCGCGTCGACCTCAGCAAGATGGTCGTGGACGCCGGCGTGAAGACCACCGATGAGGCGGTCGATTACCTGATGGGCCGCTTCCTGCGCATCCCCGTGTCGAGCACAACGCGTGGATCGATGGTCGCGTTCCTGAACACCGAGCTCGGCACCAAGGACATCAGTCGGGCGACGACCTACATGGAAAGCCCGCTGCGCATGCTCACGCACATGATCATGAGCACGCCGGAATACCAGATCAACTAGCGACCCAGCCCAGAAGAGGATTCAACAATGCGTATGAACAATCTTTGCTGTGATGCTGGCGTCTCTCGCCGGCAGGCACTGGCGATCGGGGCTGGTGGCGTCGGCTTTAGCCTCGGCGCCGGTCTCGCTCCGCTGCCGCCCGTGTTCGGTGGCATGGCGGAAGCCGTCGCTGCCACGCCGGGCAAGATCCTGGTCGTGTTCGAGTGGTTCGGCGGCTACGACGGTCTCTCGACGGTCGTGCCGTACGGTGACGACGCTCTGTACCGTCAGCGCCCGACCCTCGCCTACAAGGAGAAGGACACGCTGCCGCTCGGCGATGGCATGCACGGCCTGCAGAAGTCGATGGTTGGCTTCAAGCGCCTGTGGGACGAGGGCAAGCTCGGCATCGTCCAGGGCGTCGGCTATGAGCAGCCGTCGTTCTCGCACTTCTCGTCGATCAGCTACTGGCACACCGGCGCGCCGAATTCGGGCGAGCCGTTCGGTTGGGTCGCCCGCACCGCCGACGCCATCGAGCCGACCGGCAAGGCGAACTTCCTCGTCAACGTATCGACCAGCCAGACGCTGGCGGTGCGCGCCAACAAGCACGTGCCGGTGGTGTTCATGGATCCGAACACCTTCGCGCGCGACTTCTACTACCAGCAGCGCGCGGTCCTGCAGAACATCGACAAGGACCAGGTCGCCGTCGGCGACACCCACAAGTACCTCTTGGACGTCACCAAGAGCGCTCGTGATGCCTCCGCGTTGGTCGGTGAGGCGTGGGCCAAGTACGGCCGCACGCGCAACCCGGACCTCAACCTGCGCGACCTCGACCGCGTCGCTGCGCTGATCGAAGGCGACTTCCCGGCGCGCATCTACTACGTGCCGCTGCGTGGCAGCTTGTTCGACACCCACGTCAACCAGCAGAGCCCGCACGACCGCCAGGTGCAGTACAACTCCGACGCCGTGTGGGGCTTCTATCAAGAGATGAAGCGCATGGGTAAGGAGAACGACGTTGCCATGCTGATCCACTCGGAGTTCGGCCGGCGCGTTCCGGAGAACACGAGCCTCGGCACCGACCACGGCGCAGGCAACGTTGCGTTCATCGTCGGCGGCGGCGTCAAGGGTGGCATCTACGGCGAGAAGATGTCGCTCACCAACCTCGTGCTGGACGACAACCTGCAGTACACCACCGACTTCCGCCGCGTGTACGCGACCCTCATCGAGGAGTTCCTTGGCTACAAGGAATCCGAGAAGGTCCTCAGCGGCACGAAGTTCAACACCCTGAAGATGTGGGCCTAAGCAGCTAGCCCCGCACTTCGCTTCGCAGCAAACAAAGAGCCGCCGGGAAGCCGGCGGCTCTTTTGTTTTTGAGAGACGGGAGCAGCGAGTGCTGCGCGCGCGGCTGCTAGTCTAGCGCTGGGTGCGCAAGTAGCCGATGACTGCTGCGCGGTCGGCGGCGGCGTCGAGGCTGAACTCCATCTCGTTGCCCGGCACCATCGCTTGGGGGTTCTGCAGCCAGCGGTCGAGGAGCTCCTCGGTCCACACGACGTTGCGGCCGGCCGCTTCTTTCATGGCCGCCGAATAGGTCGCAAAGCGCGGCAGGACACCCATGGTCTTGCCGACGATGCCCCACAGGTTCGGGCCCTCGGAATGGCCCCCTGTCGTATCGAGGGTGTGGCAGGCGCCGCAGGTCGTCCAGAACTTGAGCAGGCCCGGGTCTTGGGCCTGGGCCGGGCTCGCGAGCGCCAGCAGGCAGGCCACGCCGAGCAGGCTGGCGGCCTGTCGCAAGACTTTGATCGTCATGGGTTGATCGTCATCGTCGGCACCTCCGCGCGCGCACCTTACGGCCAGCGCCGCGCGCCGCGAACAGCGGAAAACCCAATACCGCACATAGGTTGATTCGGGCGCCACTCTCGGGCGAGTGAGCAGGTACCGGAAGAGGGCCAACCTCTTGATTCCGGACCAGCTGCAGACCGCCTCGTCGGCTCGGCAGGGGCGCCGCGACCAGGGCGCCCGCGTGGTCCGGGAGTAGGGGGGATGCTATGGTAGCGACCGGGTTTTCGCGCAGGGGTCGCGTGCGCACGGGACTGGCCACCAGGCCAGGGCCGGAAACCGGGGTTCGGCCCGATTCGAACGTGAGGAGAGGACAAATGGCACTGGTTCAACGGAGAGCCTTCCTGAAGAAGGCGGCGATTGGTGCGGGCGGTCTGGCAGCCGTTAGTACCCTGGGAACGGGTCGCGCTTGGGCGCAAGGCGCACTGCCGACGGTGAAGGCCGGCGTGCTCGCCACCGGCACCGTCAATTGGGAGCTCGTGACGATGCAGGCGCGCGGCCTCGACAAGGCCAACGGCTTCCAGCTCGAGATCCAGGGCTACGCCGATAACCCGGCGACCGACATCGCGCTCGCCGGCGACGCGGTCAACCTGATCGTCAGCGATTATATGGTCGTGTCGATCGCGCGCTCGCGCGGCCTCGACTACACCTGGGTGCCGCATTCGCTCACCGTGGGCGGCGTCATCGTCAAGAAGGACGGCCCGGTAAAGTCCGTGCGTGACCTTGCCGGCAAGACGATCGCCGTCTCGGGCGGCGCCAACGACAAGAGCTATCTTCTGCTCCGCACCTGGACCAAGGCCAACATCGGCCTGGACGTCGCCCAGGCCGCCAAGGAAGTGAAGTTCGCCGCGCCGCAGCTGGTCAACGACGCCCTCGAGAAGGGCGAGGCCGAAGCGACGATGAACATGTGGAACTGGAACGCTCGCCTGTTGGCGAAGCCGAACTTCGTCGAGCTGATCGGCACCGACAAGATCCTGGTCGAACTCGGCGTCGCCCGTCCGATGCCGCTGATCGGCTGGGTCTTCAAGGATGGCTGGGCGCGCCAGAATACGGCGCTGGTCCAGAACTTCCTCAAGGCTTCGCTCGCCACCAAGCAGGTACTGCGCACCGACAACGCCGCGTGGGATGCGCTCAAGGACCGGATGGGCGCCGCCACGGATCCGGCGCTGTTCACGGCGCTGCGCGATCAGTACCGCCGCGGCATCGTCACCTCGTACACGGCCGAGGATCGCGCCGCCGCCGAAAAGGCCTTCACGATCCTGGCCGAGATTGCGCCGGAAGTGACTGGAGCGAAGACTGTCGCTCCGGGCACCTTCTATGGCGGCTTCACGTTCTAGAACGCGCGCAGCGCTTCGGTCTTGTAGTAACCGCAGATGACAGCTAATGTTGGAGTCAGGAGCCGCAGTTCGCGGCTCCTGACTGCTTCTCCGTTTTCCTCGCCACCCTGGGTGCGCCTCGCATCCTTCATCGCGTTGATCGCGGTGTGGCATGTGGCGGCGTGGGCGATGACATCGGAACTGTTCGTCGATGATCAGTATCAGCGCGTCCGCAATGCCATCTATTTCCCGTCGCCGGTGGCGGTGGCGCAGGCGATTTGGCACGCCGCCACCCATAGTTCGGGGCTGACGCGCAACGACATCAATTTGCTCGGCTTCTCGTTCACGACGAGCGACTTGATCTTCAACATCTACCAGACGCTTCGCCGCGCCGTGGTCGCCTTTGTCTTCTCCATGATTTTGGGCGGCACGATCGGCATCGCACTTGGCCGCATCAAGGCCCTCAATCGCTTCTTCGACGGGTGGGTGCTTCTCGGCCTGAACATGCCGGCGCTGGTGGTGGGCATCCTTTGCTACATCTGGCTCGGCCTCAACGACCTCGCGCTCATCGTGGCAGTCATCATCAACAAGGTGCCGCTCGTCGCCGTGACGACGCGCGAAGGCGCCTCGGCCGTACAGCCGGACCTGCTGCACGTGGCGCGCGCCTTCCGGCTGTCGCGCTGGCAGACTCTGCGGCGGGTGTTCCTGCCCCAGCTCTATCCCTATTTCATGGTGGCGGCGCGCAACGGCATCGCGCTCATCTGGAAGATCGTTCTCGTCTACGAGTTGTTGGGGCGTTCGAACGGCGTCGGCTTCATGCTGGCCAACAGTTTCTCGATGCTCGACGTGGACTTGCTGCTTGCCTACGCGTTCTCGTTCATCTGCGTGGTGATGCTCATCGAGGGCTTCATCGTGCGTCCCTTGGAGCGGCGCGCGACCAAGTGGCGGATGTAACGCATCCATGACCCCGTCCATGAACGCGCTTGAGGTCGATATCCAACGCAAGGTCTTCGCGTCGCCGGACGGCGGCGAGTTCCTGGCGCTGTCGCAGCTGCGCTTTTCGGTACCGCGCGGGCAATTCTGCTGCATCATCGGGCCGTCCGGTTCCGGCAAGACGACCTTCCTGAACATCGTCAGCGGCCTCGACACGGGCTTCGAAGGCGACGTGCGCATTGCCGGGCAGCCGCCGGGTGCCGGTCCGCGGCTCGGCTACATGTTCCAGTCGCCGCGCCTGATGCCGTGGCTCACCGTCGAGCAGAATGTTGCCCTGGTCGCCACCCACCGCGCCGTCGCCCAGGGCATGCCGCGCAAGCTTTTGGAGCAGGTCGGCCTAGCTGCGTCCGTCGATGCCTACCCGAACCGCCTCTCGGGCGGCATGCAGCGCCGCGTGGCGCTCGCCCGCGCCTTCGTCAACGAGCCGCCGCTGCTCCTGCTCGACGAGCCGTTCGTCTCTCTCGATACGCCGGTCGCCAATCGCCTGCGCGATCTCTTGCTCGACCAGTGGCGCGCACGCAGCGCGACCATCGTGTTCGTCACCCACGACCTGCGCGAAGCCATCCAGCTCGGCGACCGCGTCGTATTCATGTCGGCTACGCCTGGCCGGGTCGTGCTCGACGTCCCGGTGCCGCTCGATCGCCCGCGCCTCGCCGAGGGGCCCGAGGTGGAGAAGTTCCGCGAGCAGTTGCTGCGCGAGCATCCGGCGCTGCTTGCCGGGCTCGAGGCCTCGCGCCTGGCCGAAGGCGAATCGGTGAAACGCGTGGCCGTAGGAGGAGCCTGATGGACCAGCCGTCGCGCGGAACGCGCGCCGAGGACGCGGAGCGGCCCTCCGGGCCGACGCGTGGTGCCGACGTCGCCCTGTCGGTAGCCGACGTCGTCAAGACCTACGGCTCCAACCGGGCGCTCGACGGTGTCACCATCACCGTGCGCCGCGGCGAGTTCGTGGCTCTCCTCGGCCCCAACGGCGCCGGCAAGTCGACGCTGTTCCAGTTGCTGTCCGGTCTGTTCACGCCTGATGGCGGCGCCATCGAGGTGGCTGGCCACGACATCCGCAAGAACGCCGTCCCGGCGCTCTCCAGCCTAGGCATCGTGTTCCAGTCGCCGACGCTCGACCAGGAGCTGTCGGTCCTCGCCAACCTCAAGTTTCATACCGATCTGCACGGCATGCCGCCGCGTGTGGCGCGCGAACGGATCGCCACCGAGCTCGCCGCCGTCGGCCTGACCGAGCGCCAGCACGACCATGTGCGTACGCTCTCGGGCGGTAACAAGCGGCGCGTCGAGCTGGCGCGCGCGTTGCTGCACGAGCCAACCATTCTGTTGATGGACGAGCCGACCGTCGGCTTGGACCCGCGCAGCCGCCGTGAGATCCTCACCCACGTGCTCAAGCTCAAGCGCGAGCGCCAGATCGCCGTGCTGTGGGCGACCCACCTCGTCGACGAGGCGGACGAATCCGATCGCGTCGTGGTGATGGCGCGCGGCAAGGTCCTGAAGGCGGGGTCCGCTGCCGACTTGCGTCGCGACATGGGAACGCAGACCTTGTCGGAGGCGTTCCTCAAGCTCACGGGCGGCGAGGCGAGCGAGGCTGCCTAAGGGCAAGCCGAGCAGCAGATCACGGCGCCAAGATGATCGGCGCTATGATCGCGCTGGTAGACCAATCTCGAACGGGCCGCAGCGTTGTGCCCGAAGGGTTGTCGTGATCCGTATTTATTCCCTGCGTGGCCTGCTGCTGGGTCACAACCTGGCGTTCCTGCTGCTCATCATCGTCACAGGCGCGATGGGCTGGGTGGGCGTCGAGTTGCGTCAGCGCGCCTCTGAAGAATCCTTGCGCCTCAATACGTTGATGAGCCTCGTGCAGGAGACGCGCGGCGACGTCTACCGCCAGATGACCGAGGTGTTCGACCATCACTTCCTCGGCGAGGTCGGCGCCGTCACCGACTATCGCCGCACCAGCGCCCGCATCCTGTCGACGTTCGCCCACATGGAGGACGTCGCCCGCCTGCCCGCCGAGCGCACCGCCATCGACGGCCTCAAGGAGGCGTACCAGACCGTGCGCCGCCGCACCGACCAGATCATGTCGACGCCGTCGACCGCCGTGCGCCAGGCCGACCAACTGGCGGTATTCTTCACCGCCGACCTGCGCATGGTCTGGCTCGACGACTACGAGCTGGTCTTCGCCCTCAACGACGAGCTGCTCACGGTGGCGCAGGCAGCAGAGAAGGTGCGCGTTGACGCTCTCAGCCGCATCTCCGGCTTGGTGCTGCTCATTCCCATCGCCCTCGCGGCGATCCTGCTGTTGTTCTCGCGTTCGTTCGTGCAACGCGCCTTCGTGCGACCGATCGGCTCGCTCCTCGACGCGTTCGATGCCTATGCCAAGGGTCAGCTCGACCACAAGGTGCCCGAGCACGGTGTGACCGAGCTCGTCACGTTGGAGCGTGCGGTCAACCGCATGGCACAGGAGCTCGCCCAGAGTCGCGAGGCGCTGGTGAGCGCCGAGCGCCAGGCTGCGTTGGGCGCCTTGGTGCCGGTGGTCGCGCACAACATCCGCAACCCGCTCGCGGCCATCCGCGCTACCGCCCAGGTCCACGAGGGACCCGGCACGCCGCGCGAAGTCGTGCAGGGGCTGAAGGACATCCGCGCTACCGTCGATCGCCTCGAGCGCTGGTTGAGTGCGCTGCTGTCGTATCTGAACCCCTTGCGCCTCGCGCGCGCCGAGGTGCGCCTCTCGGAGATCGTCGACCAGGCGGTCATGTTCCTGGCGCCGCGCCTGGAGGCCAAGCAGATCCGCCTGCGTCGCGTCGGGTGGGACGTGCCCGCGGTCGCTTCCATCGACGTGCATCTGATGGAGCAGGCGGTCTACGGGCTGCTCGGCAACGCCGTCGAGGCATCGCCCGACAGCGCGCCGATCACCCTGACCGTGCGCGCGGCCGGAGCGAACGTGCAGATGGTCATCTCCGATCGCGGCCCTGGCATGCCGTTCCGGCCGATGCAGGGCGACCTGCATCCGGGACCGACGACCAAGAGCTACGGCAGTGGCCTCGGCATTCCGTTCGCATTCAAGATTTGCGGCCTGCACCAAGGCATGCTTGAGTTCGCCGCCCGCGAAGGCGGGGGCACCGAAGTCATCGTAACGTTACCGGCGGCGCAGTCCGCGCATGCCACCGTCGCTAGGAGCGCATGAGCGAACCCGCGCGCAAGCTCGACGACGCCGGCCCGAGCCCCCGCTCGGCGCAGTCCTGGCGCATCCTCGTCGTCGAGGACGAGACCATGTTCGCGCGCGCCGTCGCGACCTGCCTGCAGCGCGCCGGGCACACGTGCTCGGTAGCCGGCACGCTCGCTGAGGCCACCAAGCACGTGGCGTCGACCGCGGCCAAGCCGCCCGACCTGATCATCCTCGACATGCGCCTGCCCGATGGCGAAGGCTTCGACTTCCTCGCCACGCTCGCCGAAATGGGCGACGCGGCGCCGACGGTCATCGTCGTCACCGCCTACGGCGACGTCAGCCAGGCGGTCCGCGCCATGAAGCTCGGCGCCGCCGACTATCTCAAGAAACCGGTCGATCTCGACGAGCTCCTCGTCACCTTGGACAAGGTGATGCGCTCGGCCCGCCTGCGCTCGCGCCTCAACTACTCGCGCGCCCGCGAGAGCCGCTCGGCTGACGTGGCGTCGCTGCTCGGCAACAGCGCCGCGATGCGCGAGACGCGCAAGCAGATTCAGACGATCGCCACGATCTCCGGCGATGCGTCGCCGACGGTGCTGCTGCTCGGCGAGACGGGTACCGGCAAGGACGTCACCGCGCGCCTCCTGCACCGCCTGTCGCCGCGCGCCGACCGGCCCTTCGTGCATGTCGACTGCGCGTCTCTTCCCAAGGACATCATGGAGGCCGAGCTCTTCGGCCACGTGCGCGGCGCCTTCACCAGCGCGCATATCTCGCGCGCCGGACTGATCGAGGCTGCCGAGGACGGCACCGTGTTCCTCGACGAGATCGGCGAGTTGCCGCCGGAGCTGCAGGCCAAGCTCCTCAACGTGCTGGAGCGCCGCTTGGTCCGCCGGGTCGGCAGTACCCGCGAAGTACCCGTGGCGGCGCGGTTCATCGCTGCCACCAATCGCGATCTCGCCCAGATGGTGGCGCGCGGCGAGTTCCGCGACGACCTCTTCTACCGCCTGAACGTGCTGACCATCGCGCTGCCGCCGCTGCGGTCCTGCCGCGAGGACATTCCGATGCTGGCGCGCCATTTTCTCGAGGCGACGGCGCGCTCCTACGGCCGTGCGACACCGACCTTGCAGGACGATGCGGTGGAGGCGCTGAAGGCCTACTCGTGGCCGGGCAACGTGCGCGAGCTGAAGAATGTCATCGAGCGGAGCGCGCTGCTGTCTGGCGAGGATGGCCTTACGGCCGACTCGCTCAACCTCGCCAACGTCACGCCGAATCGCAACACCGTCGCTGCCCGGACTGCGGCGCCCATGCTGGGCGCGGACGACGGCGTCAGCACGCTTGCCGGCGCCGAGCGCACCATGATCGTCGCCGCTCTCAAGGAAACCAGCGGCAACACCTCCGAAGCGGCGCGCCGTCTCGGCGTGACGCGCATGGCGCTGCGCTACCGCATGGAGAAGTACGGCATTCGCGCTGCGGACTTCGGCGAGTAACCGGCGGCCGTGCGCGGCTGGTCCGTTTGCGTGGCCACCTGTCTAACTCTTGCGGCCTGTGCCGGCGCAAGCGAACGCGCCGACGAGCGCGCCTGCCGCAGCGGCATCGACCAACTCGAGGCCGCCATCGCCAACTGGCCGGGCGGCATCAACGCCCAGACCGTAGCGGAAAACCAGCTCGACTTCGCCGACGGCGCGGCCGATTTCGGCCTTTGGGATCGCTGCCGGTCCTCACTGCAACGCGGTTTCCGGGCCCTCGGACAGGCGCGCTAGGAACCGGGACGGGTCCTTTAATGGTGGTTGTAGACAACCACCATTGGCGATTCGCCATCGCTGCGACCGCCCAGGGGTCAGCGGGCTTAGGCACAAAACTGCGAATTTTCGCCGTTCTGGGGTCTGGCATAGGCCTTGCCAATGGCCGCCTTAGGAATCACTGATCGGGACGCGGGGTCCCGCGGTTTTGTTCCAGGGCGCGGTGCGCCAATTCACGACTAGGGAGGCTCCAATGAAGCTTGTTCGTACTCTCGCCGCCGCCAGCTTGGTGGCGCTCGGCGTGGCCGGTTCGGCCGGCGCTGCCGGCAACCTGACCACCGGCGCGACGACCATCAAGATCGACATGACCGCCGACAAGAAGTTCTCCACCACCGCCATCGAGATGGAGACCGGCAAGGGCTACAACCTCGACATCACCCAGATCGGCACCACCGAGATGCAGTTCCATGCTCCGGACCTGTTCGGCAACTCGTACATCTTCCAGGTCGTCGTCGACGGCAAAGAGATCAAGCCGTCCGGCCTGCGTTTCCTCGAGTTCGACGCGGCCGGCACGATCCGCATTCAGCTGGTCCCGGTCCGCATCGGCTCGTTCAAGTACTACGTGCTCGGCCAGGAAGGCACGATGACGGGGACCATCACCGTCAAGTAGCGCCACCGCGCACACACGTTCGAAAAGGCCGGCTGGTGGTTGTGAGTAGCCACCAAGCCGGCCTTTCTTTTGCGATTTCGATGGTCATCGACCAACATTGGGTGCCCGAGCCACAGAATCCGCCTTGGTGGTTGTACGAATTGGTGGTTCTTTTCGTGGCACGAGCCTTGCCTAGTGAGGGGATCGGAAAACGCGACCGGCCGGATGGACGCCCTTGGTCCTGCGGCCACCACGGGGACTGGGAGGTACACCGTGAAAAAGGCACTTCTATCCGGAGCTGCGCTTGCGCTCTTCTTGGCGACCGCGCCACCGGCGCTTTCGGCCGGCAATCTCGCATCCCGCCCCGTCGCTCTTGAACTGACGCTCAAGTCGGACCTGACGATGTCCAACTACGAGTACACGCTCGAGACAGGGAAGTATTACCGCTGGGACATCACTATGGCCGCCGACGGCGAAGAGTTCGCCGTTGCAGCGCCCGAGCTATGGCGCAACTCGTGGATCAACGAGTTCAAGGTCGGCGACATCGAGGTCCATATGGCCGGCGCCCCCTATCAAGTCGAGTTCGACGGCCCGGGGCTGCTGCAGGTCTGGTTCGTGCCCATCCGTCCGGGCGACTACGACTTCTATGTGCCCGGCCATGAGGGCCGCGGCATGAAGGGCAAGTTCATCGTCCGCTAAGACGCGTCACGGATTCAGGGTCCGCGCCGCCGCCATCGGCGCCCGGACCATCGACAGGGAGCTCGGCCATGACCAACTCTTTCTGGACCCCCAATCGCCGCGGCTTGCTCAAGGCGGGCGCCGCAGGCGCAGCCCTCGCCGGCATGCCGGTCGCCAATGGCGCGCAGGCAGTCGGCACCGGCCGTATCTACATCAGCCACGAAAAGTCGCACGAGCTGACCGTGCTCGATGGCACCAGCTTCCAGGTGGTCAAGCGCATCAAGACCTCGCGCCGTCCGCGCGGCATGGTGTTCAACCCGGCGCACACGCTGCTCTACGTCGCGTGCGGCGATGAGGACGTGGTCGACATCATCGACGTCGCCAAAGAGACGGTCGTCGATGCCATCCCGACGGGTCCGAGTCCCGAGGTGCTGACCATCAGTCCCGACGAAAAGACGATGTTCATCGCCAACGAGGAAGACTCCTCGATGTGGATCATCAGCATCGAGGACAAGGTGCTGCTGCACGAGGTGCCCTCGGGCGCCGAGCCGGAGGGTGTGCTCGTCGTGCCCGACGGCAAGACCGTCTACCTGACGTCGGAAGTCGCCGACATGATCCACAAGGTCGACGTGGCGCGCGGCATCATCCTCGACAACGTCGTCGTCGGCACGCGTCCGCGCCGCATGCGCATCACGCCCGACCAGAAGGAGTTGTGGATCACCTGCGAGCTGTCCGGTGAGGTCTACATCGTCGATGTCGCCAGCTACAAGGTGACCGACGTCATCAACTTCCTGCCACCGGGCTTCCGCCAGGTCGACGTCACGCCGGTCGGCCTCGAGATGACCAGCGACGGCAAAAAGGTGTGGGTCACCCTGGGCCGCGCCAATCATGTCGCCGTCGTCGACGTGGCGACGCGCAAGATCGACCAGTACATCCTGGTCGGCTCGCGCCCGTGGGGCATCACGTTCACGTCCGATGAGAAGACCGCATTGGTTGCCAACTGCCTCTCGGACGACTTGTCGATCGTCGATATTGCGTCGAAGCGCGTGCAGAAGTCGGTCCCCACGGGTCGCGTGCCGTACACGCCGCTGGTCAACGACCGCATTGGCTGGGCACCCGTCGGCAACTGATCCGCCTGGGAGGGACGGAGCATGAACCGCCTGATCGCTACTATCGGCGCAGCGTTCCTGCTGGCGTTCGGCGCCAGCGCTGCGTGGGCACAACAAGGCGTCGCGCCCGCGGCGACGCCGGCCGCGCCGTCGTTGTTCAAGATCGGCTATGTCGACATCGAAAATGACCCGCGCTACGACCGCGAGTTCGTCTATGCGCTCACGCAGCCAGGCCGCGAGCGCGTACGCATACCGTCCGTCGCGCGCTATCAGCCCTTCCCGGGCGCCCAGCTTGGCATCGACGAGTCGAACCAGACCGGCCGCTTCTCCGGGCAGTCCTTCGAGATGATCCGCCACAGCGGCGCCAATGCCGCCGCCTTGGTCGCCTGGATCGAAAAGGCCCGCGCGGACCAGGGCGTCAACTTCTTCCTGATCGACGCCGATACCGACACCATGCGCGCGGTCAGCCAGGCGGTGCGCGGCCAGGAGGTGATGTTGTTCAACGTCGCCAACCCCGACGATCGCCTGCGCGGCGCGTTCTGTTCGCAGAACCTCGCCCACACGGCGCCGAGCTACAACATGCTCACCGACGCGGTGACGCAGTACCTGGTGTTCCAGGGCTGGGTGAACATTCTGCTGCTCACGGGCCCGCTCGACGAAGACATCAAGGTCGCCGAAGCGCTCAAGCGTTCGATCCGGCGCAACGGCGCGCGCTTGGTCGAGGAGCGCAAGTTCCTTCCGTCCAACGACCCGCGCCAACGCGAGCTCAACAATACGCGCCTACTCACCGGCGGCAATCGCGACTACGACGTCGTCTTCATCGCCGACACGGACGGCGAGTTCGCGCGCACGTTCCCGTATCAGACTGTGCGCGCGCGCCCCGTGGTCGGTGCGGCCGGCCTGACGCCGGAAGCGTGGCACTGGACCTGGGAGCGCCAGGGCGCGCCGCAGCTGTCCAGCCGCTTCCACACCGCCACCAATCGCTTCATGTACGGACCGGATTGGTCGGCATGGGCTGCGGTGCGTGCGCTCACGCTCGCCCAGAGCCGCGTCAAGTCGCTCGACTATCGCCAGATCCGCGAATACGTCCTCAGTGATCAGCTGCGCTTCGACGGGTACATGGGCAGCCAGCTCGACTTCCGCACATGGGACCACCAGTTGCGCATGAACGTCTTCCTGACGCTGCCGAATGCGGTCATCGCGCGCGCGCCGATGGAGAAGTTCGAGCACGCCACCAACGATCTTGATACTCTCGGTGCCGATCGGCCCGAGACAACCTGCAGGTTCTAGGCGCCGTGACCGCACAACTCAGCACGGAGATGACACAGGCGGGCGCGGCCAAGGGCGAAGACGGGCGCGCCCGGCGCGCATCGCCGATGGTGCATTGGGGCCTGGCGCTCTACGCCATCGCCAATCGCGAGATCGGCAAGTTCATTCGCCAGCGTGGCCGCTGGGCGTCGGCGTTGATCCGCCCGGTGCTGTGGCTGATCGTGTTCGCCGCCGGCATCGGCAGCCTGCTCGGCATCTCGATCGTGCCGCCGTACCAGACCTACGTGACGTACCAGGAGTACATCATGCCGGGCTTGCTCGGCATCGTGCTGCTCTTCTACGGCATGCAGTCGTCGCTCTCGATGGTCTACGACCGCGAGATGGGCATGATGCGCCTGTTGCTGACGGCGCCGCTGCCGCGCTGGGCGATCCTGTTGTTCAAGCTCCTGGGCGCGACGTTCCTGGCCGTGATCCAGGCGTACATCTTTCTGCTGATCACCTACGGCTTCAGCTTCATCTTCCCGCGCCTTACCGCGGCGCTCCCGTGGTCGGGTTGGCTGTACGCGCTCGGACCGCTATTCCTCAGCGGCATGATGTTGTCGTCGGTGGGCTTGCTGCTGTCGGTGTACATCCGCCAGCTTGAGAACTTTGCCGGCGCGATGAACTTCGTCATCTTCCCGATGTTCTTCATCTCGCCCGCGCTCTACCCGCTGTGGAAGCTGCGCGAGGTCGGTGCGGACGTCGTGTACTGGGGCGCCCAGATCAATCCGTTCACCCACGTCATCGAGTTGATCCGCTATGCGATCTACGGCCAGTTCAACGCCGTCGCATTGGCGGTGGTGGTGGGCGTCACGCTGGCGTGCTTCATTCTCGCTGCCATCGGCTATGACCCGCAGCGCGGCATGATCCAGCGCATCGGACGCGCTAACTAACGGAAATACCTAGTTTTTCTGCGGTCGCCCGGGCGCAGCCATGTCCACCGTAAGGTGTGGTAAAAGGGTTCGCCGCGCGGACCGGTGCTTCGGCGCGGCATGGGAGGAGTTCACACCGTCATGGCCGCCGCTCCAAGCCGTCGTCGTGTTCTAGCGATCTTCGGCGCCGCCGCAGGAATGTCTCTCGCCGGCGCGATGCGCCCGGCCCGCGCGGACGCTCAGCTCTTCACGTGGCAGGGCACGGCGCTCGGCGCCGACGCTTCGCTCACCCTGGCCCACACCTCTGCGGAGGCGGCCAAGCGCATCATCGACATGGCCGTCACGGAGGTGCGCCGGCTCGAAGCCATCTTCAGCCTGCACCAGCCGGACAGCGAGCTTGCCCGTCTCAATCGCGACGGACGCATCACGCGGCCGTCCCAGGACATGCTCATCCTGCTGACCGAGGCCAAGCGCTTCGGCGAGCTGAGCAACGGTGCGTTCGACGTCACCGTGCAGCCGCTCTGGAATTTGTATTCCGTCCACTTCAAGCGCACGCCCGATGCGACCGAGGGGCCAACTGCCGCCGACGTTCGCGCCGCGGTCGGCCTGGTCGACTATCGCCGCATCGACGTCAATCCGCTGTTCGTTGCGCTGGATCGCAAGGGCATGGGCGTGACCCTCGACGGCATCGCCCAGGGCTACATCACCGACAAGGTCGCCGACCTGTTGCGCGAGCAAGGCATCGCCCACGTCCTGGTCGACCTCGGTGAGGCACGCGCTCTCGGCAACCATCCCGAGGGGCGGCCCTGGGTCATCGGCCTCAAGGATCCGCGCCAGCCGACGCGCGTCGCACAGTCGATCGACCTCGCCAACATGTCGCTGGCAACCTCGGGCGGCTACGGCACCGTGTTCGATGCCCGTGGCCGCTTCCATCACCTGTTCGATCCACGCACCGGCGCCAGCGCGGCGCATCACATCGGTGTGTCGATCGTCGCTCCGCGCGCGACCCATGCCGACGCGCTATCCACGTCGGTGTACGTATCGCCTGCGTCCGAGACGGAGCGCATCCTGCGCCGTCACGGCAACGCCACCGCCTACGTCACCTATCCGGACGGCAACACGCGCACCTTCTCCGCGTAGCGCACGCGAGGAGGGGCCGCTTGGTTACCGCAGTCCCACCTTCGTCCGCGCGGCCGCGGCGAGAGGCTTGTCCTCGAAGGTGAAGGATGTGATGCGTCCGGCATCGTCGAGCACGAAGCGCACGACGGTCACCTCGTAGACTCGGCGCATCTCTACGGTCTTCTCGTAGACCGTCAGGGCAACCGGGCTGATCGCCTGGACCCGCACGAACACCGGCAAGGGTTCCTCGACGTCCGTCAGGGCGTACTGGCTGACATTGACCACGTACTCGCCCGGCAGGCCACCGCGGACGGAGACGATCTCTTGGTTGAGGGGCTCGGGGTCGCGGAAGTTGCCGCGATCGTCGCGATCTAGGCGCAACACCTCGGTCTCGCGGGCCCTGTACCAGACGATGCCGTCGCGCGGGTCTTGCACGATCAGATCGACGTCGGCCGGGTCGCGATCGGGCCAGACAGCGGTGATCAGAAACGCCGGTGGGCCGTCCAGATCGGCGGAGGCCGCGATGGGTGCGGCCCCGGCGGAAAAGGCGAGAAGCGCGAGTGCTAGAAAGCCCCCGCGCATCGACGCACGGTCGGTGGCGCGCCCGACTTGCGCTGCTGGCGCGCTAGCGGCGCGCCAGGGGCTTCGGGTCGAACTTCATGTCGGTTACGGCGCCGTTGTTGTCGAGGGTGAAGCGCGTGACCGTCTGCTCCATCTGGTCGTGCATCTCGATGGTCGCGTAGTAGACCAGCGTCACCACCGGATTGAGCTTCTCGACCTTCACCGACACCGGCACTTTGTCGACTGCGTTCTGCGCCAGGTACTGGTGAATGTTCACCGTGTACTCGCCCTGCATGTAGCCGCGCATCGACACGGTTTCTTGGTTCAGCGGATTCTGGATGCGCACGCCGTCGACGGTGATGACGTCGCGGAAGTTGCCGCGGTCATCGCGATCGAGGTGCATCAGGCCGGCTTCGCGGCCCTTGTACCAAACCATGCCGCCCTGCGGATCCTGTACGTACAGGTCCATGTCGTCGGGGTGGTTGTCGGGCCAATTGATGGTGATCAGGAACTCGGCCTTCGGATCGACCTTGGCGTCCTGATCGACCGGGTTGATCAGCATGAAGGCGACCAGGAACATGAACGTGAAGCTGAGCAACGCGTTGAACAGCATGTCCTGGAACGGATAGAACACTTCGCCTTCGTAAAAGAACCCGTCGGACGACTTCATGATACCTGTTGCTCCTACCCCAGCCGGGCGATCAAACAGGCATCGGCGCACGGACGCAAGGGGCGGCCGATGCCGCCCCTAACGCCGCGGAAATCCAGGGGAATCCGAGCTAGACGCGGCAGCCCGATTGGGGCGCGATGACGCCGAGCTTGTCGACCACGCGCAGCTGACCGGCCTCGGTGCGGGCGATGTACATCTGCATCGCCAGGTGATGGTCGGGCGTGATCGTCATGTTGCCGGTCGCGGTGGCGAGAGTCAGGCCCGTCATGCCGTTGACCGCGCCTTCGCGGCTGACCTCGCCGGAACGCTCGATGCCGCCCTTGAGCGCCATCAGCGCGTTGTAGTGGGCGAACACATAGTGCGAGACGCCGGTGCTGGCGCCGTGCATGGCGCGCACGCGCGCAACGAAGTCGCGCACGCCGGCGTCCGGATCGCTGGCGACGAACGGCACACCCGCCACCATGTTCTCGCCTTTGCCTTCGCCGAACGCGCCCAGGTACGTCTCGCTGAATCCCAAGAACGCGATGGTGACGCGGCGTAGCAAGCCGAACTCTTCTGCCTGCTTGATGAAGGTGATGCCCGGCGCGCCCGGCAGCGCGAACAACAGGATCTGCGCGCCCGAATCGGCGATCTTGCGGATCACCGGAACGAAATCCTTCTCGTCGCCGGCGGTATACTCCTCGGCGACGACCGAGCCGCCGACCTGGGTAATCATCGGCTTGGCCGCCTTGAACATATTGCGCGGCCACACGTAGTTCTGGCCGAACATGTAGTAGCGGTTGCCCTTGCCCTGAGCGTTGAGCCACGGGATGAGCGGCGCGGTATCCTGGTTCGGCACCGTGTTGAAGAAGAACAGGTAGCGGCCACAGCCGCCGCCCTGGTCGTTGGCGCCCTCATAGTTGGTGGCGTACAGCAGCGGCGTCTTGAGGCCGTCCATGATCGGCGCCATCGCCTCACGCGACGACGACAGGATTTCGCCGGCGATGGCGATCGCGTCGTCGCGCTGGATCAGCTCGCGCGCGCGCTCGGCCGCCGTCTTCGGATCGGTGCGGCTGTCGCGATAGAGCATCTCGACCGGCCGGCCCAGGATGCCGCCGCGCGCGTTGATCTCAGCGCGCGCCAGATCGAGGCCGATGCGCGCCTGCTCGCCGAACAGCTCGAGGCCGCCGGAGAAGGGCAGCACAGCCCCGACCGGAATGGGCCGCGCCTGGGCGATGGCGGGAAAACCGAAGGCGCCCGCGAACGTCGCGGCGCCAGCACCGGCCAAAAAGGTTCTACGGCCAGCCAACTTCCGAGCGGAGGTTGATATCACTGTTTTTCCTCGTCTTTTCGAGAAGGACCGGAGCTAAGCTCTCGCCCCATGCTTCGTTGGTACAGGGCGCGCTTTCTGCGCTGAACCGCTACACACTTCAGCGGAAAGCGCGCGGCGCGCCCGCGACGGCGCGGAATATAGCCTACCGAACCCTCGGGTCCAGGCCATGGCCCTCCTAGAGCTGGATAGTCTGCATCGTCATTTCGGCGGCGTGCACGCTGTCGACGGCATCGACCTTTGCCTCGAGCGCGGCGAGCTGCGTGCGCTGATCGGGCCGAACGGGTGCGGCAAATCGACGTTGTTCAATCTCATCACTGGCGCGTTGCGTCCGACCAGCGGACGCATCCGCATCAATGAGCGCGACATTGCCGGACTGCCCGCGCACCGCATCGCGCGCCTCGGTGTCGGCCGCAAGTTTCAGGTTACCTCGGTGTTCGACGAGCTCAGCGTCGCCGACAACCTGCGCGTCGCGCAGGGCCCGCGCGCCGCGTTGCCGATCGACGCGTTGTTGACGCGCCTGCACTTGTCTGAGCGGCGCGACGTGCCGGCCGGCGTGCTCTCCCACGGCGAGCGCCAATGGGTCGAGATCGGTATGGTGCTGGCCGCCGATCCGAAGCTCTTGCTGCTCGACGAGCCGACCGCCGGCATGACGTCGCCGGAAACGGCCGCGACCGTCGATCTCATCCGCGACATCGCCGCAACGGGGGACGTTACCGTCCTGGTCATCGAGCACGACATCGGCTTCCTCGAGCGCCTGGATTGCGCCGTTACCGTCATGGCCAAGGGCAAGATCCTGCGCACCGGCTCGTTCGTCGACGTGCGCGCCGACGCGGAAGTGCGGGCGCTGTACTTCGGCAACGCGGCCTAGCGCGATGCTGACGATCAGCGATCTCCACGTCGGCTATGGCCACGGCACGGTGCTGCAGGGCGTCTCCATGATCGTGCCGCGCGGCACGGTCACCGCACTCATGGGGCGCAACGGCATGGGCAAGACGACGCTGTGCCGCGCCCTCATGGGGTTGCTCGCCCCCAGCGCCGGATCGATCCGCCTCGATGAGCTCGAGATCGGCGGGCGCCCGCCGCATCGCATCGCCGCCGCCGGCGTCGCGTACGTGCCGCAGGGGCGCGGCATCTTCGAGCGATTCACGGTCGAGGAGAACCTCGAGCTCGGCGTTGCGGCGCGCGGCGGCCGCGTGCCGGCCCACGTCTATCGCTGGTTCCCGACGCTCGCGGAGTTGCGCCGCCGCACGGCCGGTACCTTGTCCGGCGGCGAGCAGCAGGCGCTCGCCATTGCCCGTGCGCTCGTCTCGGAACCCCGCCTGCTCATTCTCGATGAGCCATCGGAAGGCCTGCAGCCGTCGCTGGTCGAGGAGATGGGCTCGCTGCTCCTGCGCATCGTCGCCGACCGGCACCTCACGGTGTTCCTGGTCGAGCAGAATCTTGCGCTGGTCCGCCGCATCGCCACCATCGCCGCATTCCTCGTCGATGGCCGTATTGCCGGCGGTGCCGCGGCGCGGGACCTCTCGCCGGAGTCGCCGGTGATCCACCGCCATCTCGGTCTGTAGGCGCCCATGGACGCAATGATCGCCTGGGCGCCCCTGCTGCTCGACGCGCTGTCGTTCGTGTTGGTGCTCGCGCTCGTCTCGCTCGGACTCGTCGTCATCTTCGGCTTGCTCGGCGTCATCAACTTGGCGCACGGCGAGTTGTTCATGCTCGGCGCCTACGCCGTCGCGCTTGCCGTCGGGTGGGGCGTGCCGTTCTGGCTCGCCGCAGCACTTGCCGCGCTGGCCGTCGGTGCGGTCGGCTGGTTGATCTCGGCCGTCCTGATCGAGCGTCTCGCGGCGCGACCGCTCGATACCATCCTCGCCACGTGGGGCCTTGCGATCGCCCTGCGCCAAGGCGTGGTCCTCGCCTTCGGACCCCAGTCGCGCAACCTCGATGCGCCGACCGACGCCGACGTCGTGCTCGGCGCCATCAGCTATCCCGCCTATCGCCTGTACCTCATGGCGCTCGCCGCGACCGTTCTGATCGCGACGCTGCTGCTCTTTGCGCGCACGCGCTTCGGCCTGACGGCGCGTGCGGCGATGGCGCGTCCCGACATGGCGGCCGCGCTCGGCATCGACGTACGCCGGGTGTGGCGGCGCACGTTCGTTCTCGGCGCAGCCCTTGCGGGACTCGCCGGCGCCCTCATCGCGCCGCTCATCAGCGTCGATCCCTACATGGGCCTCGGTTTCCTGGTGCCGGCGTTCCTGTCGATCCTGGTCGGCGGCAGCGCGTCGTTCGCGGGCGTGCTCGTCGGCACCGGCATCGTCGGCGGTGCCGACAGCCTGCTCGGGCATTGGCTGTCGCCGCTCGCGGCGCAGATCGTCGTCTTCGTCGTCGCCGTGCTCGCCATCCGCGTGCGCCCGACCGGCCTAGTGCGGGCTCCATGAGCCGCTGGGACGCGCCGCCGTGGCTGGCTCTCCTTGTGTTCGCCGCTCTGGCCGCGGTGCCCAGCGTGCTCGGCGACTACTGGACCGGCCAGATGGCCCGCTACCTGCTGTTCGGCCTGTTCGCCGCCTCCCTCGCCCTGGTGTGGGGCCGCGCCGGCATCCTTTGCTTTGGCCAGGCGATGTTCTTCGGCGTCGGCGGCTATGCGATGGCGTTGCTCACCCTGGGCGTCGTCGACATTCCGGTGCTCGCCGATGCGTGGGCGGCACTCGGCCTCGCCGTGCTCGCGGCAACGCTGTTCGCGTTGCTCGTCGGCGTGTTCCTGTTCTGGGGTGGAGGCATCAGCGGCGCCTACCTTGCGATCGTCACCCTGGCGCTCGCCGTCATCCTCGAGCAGCTCGTGCGCGGCTGGTACACCCTCGGCGCCGACAACGGGCTGTCCGGCGTGCCGCCGCTTCCCGTCGGCGACAATCCGTGGGACCCGCGCCCCACCTACTATGTCCTGCTCGCCATCGCGGCGGTGTTGTACGCCGGCTTGGCGATGCTGCTCGCTTCGCGCTTCGGCGTCTTGCTGACGGCGCTGCGCACCAATCCGCAACGCCTGACCTACCTCGGCTACTCGGTAGTCGTGCTGCGCATCGCCGCATTCGTCATCGGCGGTGCGGTGGCTGGACTTGCCGGTGCGTTGTTCGTCGCCACCGACGCGTTCGCCTCGCCCAGCCTGATCGGCTTTGCGCTGTCGGCCGAGGTGCTGATCTGGGTCGCCCTCGGCGGCCGCTCGGTCTTGCTCGCGGCGTTCCTCGCCGCAATCCTGTTGCGTGTCGCCGAGTCCTACCTGTCCGAGGCACTCGGCGAGTGGTGGATTCTCGCGCTCGGGCTCTTGTTCATGCTCTCCGTCGCGCTAGCGCCCCATGGCCTGTTGGCGACGCCGCTGCTCTGGTTGCGCGCACGCCGCAAGCCGAAGGGGCCCGCGCCGGCGTGATAAGCTGTGCGCATGCGCAGGCTCCTTCTTCTCCTTGTCGCGTGTCTTGCCTTGGGCGTCGCCGCGCCCGCCGCGCCCGCCTCGGCACAGCTCGCGCCCGAGACGGCGATGCAAGACGCCTTGCGCGCGTTCGACTCCCTGCGCGCCGGCAACTGGCAGCTGGCGCAGTTCTACGCGACGCGCGCTCTCGATGCCGGCACGCTCGCCCGCGGGGACCAGGCGGGAGTGCTGTCGTACCGCGGCGACGCGCGCCGGCGGCAGGCGGACTACACAGGCGCCATCGAGGACTATGCCCAGGCGCTCGCCATCGGACTGCCGCCGCAATTCGCCGCGCGCGTGCACAACAACCGCGCCCTCGCCCACCTGCGCATGGAGCGTCCCGATCTCGCGCTGGAGGACTACACGCGCGCCGTCACCCTCGATCCGACCTTTGCCGAGGCGTTCAACAATCGCGGCGCGCTGCGCAGCCTGAACGGCTTGCACGATCAGGCCCTCGCCGACCACACCACGGCGATCCGCCTCAGCCCCAACAACGGACCGTACTTCGCGAACCGCGCCCAGGCGTATCTGCGCCTCAAGTTCTACGAAGAAGCGATCGAGGACTTCACCACCGCCATGGACATGGCGCTCACCCCGGCAGACGGGGTCGTCGCGGTATTCAATCGCGGCCTCGCATGGGAAGCGCTCGGTATCGAGGCCGAGGCGCGCGACGACTTCGCCCTGGCGTTCGAGCTGGACCCCGACGAGGCGGTCTATCGCGAAAAGTTTATCGAATACGGCCTGATCCGCCCCTAGCCGCGGAGGTGCGCGGAATCCAAGGATTCCGCCCGCCCATGATGGTTAAGGGCCTGAGGGTCTTGACGAAATTCACGGTCGCGGTAGCGTTGCCCCGGCCTCGGGGGAGGCCGGGGGCACATGGTCGCGAGTCTCTATCAGTTCCGCTTCGAGTACAGCGCGGAGGAAGACCGCGTGCTGTTTCGCGTCAGCACGACGGACCACGCCGAGTACTTGATCTGGTTCACGCGGCGGTACGTGAAGCTGCTGTGGCGTCAGCTGCAGCAGTCGATCGAGACGCACCCCGACGTGGTGCGCCACTCGAGCCCCGCTGCGCGCAAGTCGGTCGCCGCGTTCCGGCGTGAGTCGGCGCTCTCCAAGACCGACTTCTCCAAGGAATACGAGGCGCCCAAGATCACCGACCGGCCGCTCGGCGAGCAGCCCATCGTTGCCGCGCGCCTGCGCCTGTCGACGAACGCCCAGGGCATGAAGGTGCTGCACATCTCGCCGCTCACCGGCAAGGAGATCACCATCGCCTTGACCGACGAACTGCTGCACTCGTTCACCCACATCCTCGGCCAGATCGTCACCAAGGCCGAGTGGGACCTCGACTTCGCCGTGCACACCGAGGGCGCGCCGGTCGAGATCGTTCCCGACCGCTTGCACTAAGACCTGGCTCGGGCGGCGTCAGTCGCCCCAGCCGTGATCCTTCTCGGCGGGCGTCACGCCCTTGTCGACGGCGACGAGGCGCTCGAGTTGCTCGCGCGCCTGCCGCGACAGCTTGACCAACGACTCGTCGCTGTCGCGCACGGCGTAGCCGTCCGCCAGCATCTTCTCGTCGTGCTCGGAGAACATGCGCGCCCGCCGCCGCGCCGCAAAGGGATGCTCGCCCAGCGCCACCAGGGCTTCGCGGCCCATCGTCAGGGCGGCATCGAAGGTTTCGCGGTGCGTGAAGTGGGCGCCGGCGCTCCACAGGTCGTAGACGTGGTCGCGGTTGCGCGCCCGGGCGAACACCTTGGCCTGGGGGAACCGCTCGCGGATGGCCTGCACGGTCGCCACGGTCTTCTCTTTGTCGTCGATGGCGACCACGAACAGCTTGGCGGTCTCGCCGCCGGCGCGCTCCAAAAGATCGAGGCGGGTGGCGTCGCCGTAGAACGCGCGCACGCCGAACTGGCGCAGCACCTCGACGTGGTCGGGATCGTTGTCGAGGATGACCATGCCGACGCCGTTCGCCGACAGGAATCGGCCGACGATCTGGCCGAAGCGGCCGTAGCCGATGACGATGACCGGGTGGCCCTCGAGCTCGATCTTGTCGGGCTCGCGTTGGTTGGCCGGTGAGCGCATGCGCCGCAACACCCGGTCGAGCAGGATCATCAGGAGCGGCGTCGTTGCCATCGACAGCGCCACGACGACGACCAGCATCTCCGTGACCTCGCTGGTCAGCGCGCCTTCCGCTGCGGCGAACTGGAACAGCACGAAGGCGAACTCACCGCCTTGGGCCAGCACGAACGAGAACAGAAGGTTCTGCTCGCCGGGCAAGCCGAAGGCGCGCGCCAGCACCAACAGCACGCCCAGCTTCACGGCGATCATGCCGACCACGAGGCCGCCGATCAGCACGGGATGATCGCCGATCACCCCGAAATTGATCGACATGCCGACCGAGATGAAGAACAGCCCGAGCAGCAGCGCCTTGAACGGCTCGATGTCGGACTCGAGCGCCAGGCGATACTCGGAGTTGGCGAGCACGACGCCGGCCAAGAACGTGCCCAGGGCCGGTGACAACCCGATCAGCTGCATCAGCAACGCCGTGCCGACCACCAGCAGGAGTGCCGTGGCGGTGAAAATCTCGCGGATGCCGCTGCCGGCAATGAAGCGGAATACCGGGCGCAGCGCGTACCTGCCCGCCAGCACGATGCCCGCTACCACGCCGATGACCGTAAGGGCGCGCAGCCACGCAGGTCCGTCGTCGCTCGCCGCTGCCACGGCGCTGCCGTCGAGCAGGCCGGTCGCCAGCAGCGGCAGGATCGCCAGGATGGGGATGACGGCGATGTCCTGGAACAGCAGAACCGAGAACGCCGACTGCCCGGCCGTGGTGCCGAGGACGTGGCGCTCGTTGAGGATTTGGAGGGCAATGGCGGTCGATGACAGCGACAACGCCATGCCGATCGCGATGCCCGTCTGCCACGTCTGGCCGAGCAGGATCGCGATGAGCGCCAAGACGAGCGCGGTTCCCACGACCTGAGCGCCACCCATGCCCAGGATCGGTACGCGCAGCCGCCACAGCTTGGCGGGCTCGAGCTCGAGGCCGACGAGGAACAGCATCATGACGACGCCGAACTCGGAGAAATGCAGGATGTCCTCGGCGTTGGTGACGAGTCCCAACGCGTACGGTCCGATGAACACGCCCGCGAGCAGATAGCCCAGCACCGAGCCAAGGCCGCCGCGCCGCGCGAACGGCACCACCGCAACCGCCGCAGCGAGGAAGAAGAAGGCGCTGAGAAGGACGTTGTGGCCGTCCATCAGCCGTGCTCCGCCGCGCGCTGCTTGGCGAGGGACTGTAGGTGGGCGCGGTATGCCTCGGCGTGTTCGTGCACCTGGGTCTCCGTTGCCGCGTAGGAGCCGTAGAAGACGAACGGCTCGAGGTACTTCATGCCGCACAGGGTCGCGGTGCGCTCATAGGGACGCAGGAAGTCCGGCACGGTGTGGCCATGGAATCCCTCGCGCTGGTACGCCTCGGGCTTGCCGCCGGTCGAGACCGCCGACAACACCAGCTTGCCCCGCAATGCAGTGCCGCCGTGGCCATACGCCCAGCCGCGCGCCAGCACGACGTCGATCCACTCCTTCAGAATGGGCGGGCCGCTGTACCACTGCAGGGGGTGGTGCCAAACGAGGATGTCCGCTTGCCGCACCGCCTGTTGTTCGGCGTCGACGTCGATGACGTAGTCCGGATAGAGGCCGTAGAGATCGCGCACGACGACCTCGGGGAGGTCGCGTACCGCCTCCGCCATCGCCTGGTTGACGCGCGATAGTTCCGGGCGCGGATGCGCATAGAGGACAAGGATCGGGGCGCCCACCCATGCCGCGTACCAGAAAACCGGGGCCGGGAGAACCGGCCGCAGGGTCAGGGTGTGGCGGCCGCCGGCCGCGCGCCTGGCAAGAACTAGACCGGCCCGCCGTTCCAGGGCGGTATCGTCAGCGGAAGGCGGCCGCGCTGGGCGAGGACATCAAGAGGATCCTTGGCCTCCAGCACCTTCGCCTGCAAAGCCGTGACGATGGCGGTGGCGGCGGTCAGGGCCTCGTCCGGCGCCATGTCGAAGCGCAAGCGCTCGTCGTAGAGGGTGCGGATCAGCACCTGATCGTTGACCGTCAGCCGGTCGATGCCGATGCCGTTGCGCAAGGCGGAGTCGAACGAGCGCATCGGATGGCCCTGGAAGCCGATGGCGTGCAGGAGCTCATGCGCCAGGCAGGTCCGCACGCCGCGTGCGCTCAAGTCCTCGGGGATGACCGTGTTCGCCGCACCGATGACGCCGTTGGTGTCGACGCTGGTGTTGGTGAAGCACACGACCTGGTCCGGCCGCGGGAACGAGCGCGCCACTTGGGTGCGATACCAATCGCGCTCGGAGAAATAGATGCGCACGTTGGCGCCGCCGTCACCGTCGGCGAGGGAGAACGGCACGCCGGTCAGCATCTCGAACACGGCGAACAGGCCGCGCACGTCGTTGCGAAACTGATCCGACTTTTCCCCGATCAGGACGGCGCGCACCGGCTCGCGCCAGCGCGTCACGGCCGTCCATTTGCTGCGCTCGCCAGCGTCCCCGAACGCCATCGACTCGAAGTTGCGCATCAGCACGTCGAGGGGGGCGAGCTGGTTGGTTTGTGCCGGCTGCTGCTGCCCCGGCCGCGCCTGCTGGGCAAGCGCCGGCGCCGCCACCAAGACAGCGGCGAGGCTCGCGCACAGCAACCAGGCGAACGATTTCATGATGCCTCGCGGATGGTGCGCCCGGCGGGACTCGAACCCACGACCTGCAGATTAGGAATCTGCTGCTCTATCCTGCTGAGCTACGGGCGCAGCCGGGCCAAAGACTACCGTCCAGTGCGGCAGAAGTCCTCCATCGCCTGGAGGAACAGGTCCGCGGGGCTGAACCGCCATAGGGCCGGTTCGGCCAGGACCCACTCGATGAACCGGGCGCGGATGGTCTCGCCGTTCATCTGGCGCGCGCACTCCCAGATCGGGTCGCGTGGCACCGGCGCCAGCTGCGCGCGGGCGTGCTGGTACATGTCGAGCAGGCCGCTGACATAGGCGCGCTGATGGTCCTGGGGCTGCTGCAGGAACACCTGCGTTTGCCAGTACTCTGCGTGCGCTGGCGCGCCGCCGACGCCCGCCAGACCGAGACCCGCCGCCACCAGCCAACCGAACCGTTTGCTCGCCTTCATGTCGCTCCTCCGCCACCCCTGGGTGCCGTCGCGCCGCAGGCGCGCGCGGCGCAAGCCGCATGGGCTACAGTCTACGCCATGCCCCGCATCGGCTCCGCGTGGTTCGCATTTGTGGCGCTGCTCTTAGCGGCGCCCGCGGCGTCCGCTGCCGAGCCGCGCCTGATCGACGGCGGCGCGGGGGAAGTGCGCGAGGTGTTGGATGGACGCACCCTCGTGCTCGCCGACGGGCGCGTCGTTCGCCTCGCCGCCATCGGCGCTCCCTCAACCCCGGAAGGGGATACCGCGTTCCGGTTCGCTACCCCCTTTGCGGATATCGCCAAAGGCGCCCTGTCGAGCCTTGTGCTTGGGCGTACCGTGCACCTGCGCGTTTCTAGTCCCGCCATCGATCGCTACGGGCGCCTCGTCGCCCAGGTCTTCGACCAGGAGCGATGGATCCAGGGAGAGTTGGTGCGCATGGGCCTCGCCCGCGTCGAAAGCGCGGCCGAGAACAGAGGAATGATTGTCGCCATGCAAGAGATCGAAGACGCAGCAAGGGTCGCCCGCCTCGGTATTTGGGCCGACGGCCGCTACGGGGTACGTGCAGCCGAGGACACCGATCGCTTCCTGAACCGCTTCGAGATCGTCGAGGGCAAGGTGCTGGCCGCCGAGCAGGTCGGCGGGCGCATCTACCTCAATTTCGGGCCTGACTGGCGCAACGACTTCACCGTCTCGGTGGCGCCCACCGACGTGCGCACCTTCGTGCGCGAAGGCATCGATCTCCTCAAGATGGCCGGCAAGCGCATCCGCGTGCGCGGGTGGCTCCGCTCCTATAACGGTCCGGTGATCGACGTCACGCACCCCGAACAAATCCAGCTGCTGCCCTGAAGGGAAGGCCGGTTCCCTGCTTCGTGCATGGACCCGGCCTCAGCCGAGCCATAGAATGGCGGCGTCCATGAGGGGTGCGAGACTCTCCGTTCTCCTGGGCGCGCTGGCCGTGGCCAGTTTAGCGTTCGGCAGTGCATTGCCGGCAGCTGCCGCCGAGCTCACCATCGCGCAGGAAGTCCGCATCGGACAGCGCGAACATCCCGGCGTCGTTCAGCGCTTCGGCGGCGAGTACATGGACGCCAAGGTCGGCCAGTACGTCGCCGACATCGGCAAGCGCCTCATCGCCACTCTGCCGGAACGTGCCTACGACTACATCTTCACGGTGCTGGACTTCGGCGACCCGTACGCCTTCGCCATGCCGGGCGGCTACATCTACATCACGCGCCAGATGCTGCTCGTCGCCAATTCGGAGGCGGAGCTCGCCGCCGTGCTGGCCCACGAGATTTCGCATCTCGCCCAGCGCCACGCCAATCAGCGCAGCCTGTTGCAGGACCAACTCCCCGGCGCGCCGGTCAGCGCCCTCGCCGACACGTGGAACCAGTTCAACCAGGAGCAAGAGCTGGACGCCGACGCGGTCAGCATCCGCATGCTGGCCGACGCCGGCTATGACCCCATGGCGCAGGCGCGCTTCCTGGCGGCAATCGGCGAGCACGTCCAGCTCGCCCAACGCGCAGGCGAGCCACGCCCGCGCAATCCCAACACCCACCCGTCGATTGCCGAGCGCCTGCGCCGCGCCACCCAGGCGGCGCAGGCCGTTGAGCGCGCCCGGGCCGGGGGTGGCGCCCTCGCCGACGCCCTCGCCGCCGGCTACCTGCCGGCCGCCGCGTCGGACGGTCCGAAATGGACCATTGGCCGCGAGCCGTTCCTCGGCATGATCGACGGCCTCGTCTATGGGCGCCGGCCCGCCGAAGGCATGGTGATCGGCAACACCTACGTCGACACGTTCAATCGCTACACGTTCACCTTGCCGCCGGGGTTCCATTTCAGCCGCACGCGCCCGACGTCGATTTCGGCCGAAGGGCCGCACGGCGCGTCGATGCTGTTCGACATGCAGCAGCTGCGCAGCGTGCAGACCGAAAGCCTCGCCGCCTATCTACGCCGCAGCGTCATCTCGACGTTCGAGCTCGAACACGTCGAAGAGCAAACCGTCGCCGACATGCAGGCGGCGTTCGGGCGCGCCACGGCAATCGGCCAGGACGGCGTGCCGGCCCAGGTGCTGTTCGCAACCATCCGCGTCAACCCGACGACGTACTTCCGCTTCCGGTTCTTCCTGCCGGGACCGCTGTCGGCGGAGATGGCCGAGCGGATGCTCGAAGCGCCCGTCTCGCTGCGGCGCCTGCCGGCCGCCGAGGTGGCGAGCATCCAGCCCATGCGACTGCGCGTACTGACCGCGGAACCGGGCACCGGCATTGAGGCGTTGGCCGCGCAGATGCGCATGCTCGACCACCCGCTCGATTGGCTGCGCATGCTCAATCATCTCGACGCGGCCGCCGGCGTTGCGCCGGGCGACAAGGTCAAGGTCGTCGTCCACTAACGAAAAAAGCGCCCCTCCGGTGGGAGGGGCGCTTTCGCTTTTCTTCGACGTATGGTGCGGCTAGCCGGTGACCGCTTCGAGGTCGCCGGCTTGGCGCAAGATCGCATGGCGGAGCTTGTTGAGCGCCTCCTGTTCGATCTGGCGCACCCGCTCCTTGCTGATGCCCAACGAGTCGCCGAGCGATTCGAGCGTGCGCGTGCTCTCGCTCAAGCGGCGCGCGCGCACGATGGTCTGCTCGCGCGGGCTGAGCTCGGACAGTGCCGACTCGATCCACCGCGACCGCATCGCCGAGTCGTGCTGGGTACGCACGATGTCCTCGGGCCCCGGGCGATCGTCGGGCAGCACGTCCTGCCATTCCGCGTCCGCCTCTTCGCCGAGCGGCGCGTTCAAGGAACGGTCCGACGCCGCCAGGCGCTCGCGCATGTTGTCGACGTCGCGCTTAGGAACCCGCAGCACCCGCGCGATCTCGTTCGCCGACTCCGGCGTGGACGGGTTGCCGCCGGCGCGCTCGATACGCGCCTGCAAGCGACGCAGGTTGAAGAACAGCGACTTCTGCGCAGCGGTCGTGCCGGTACGCACGATCGACCAGTTGCGCAGCACGTACTCCTGGATCGCCGAACGAATCCACCAGCCGGCATAGGTCGAGAAGCGCACCAGCCGATCCGGATCGAATCGCTCGGCGGACTGCATCAGGCCGACGTTGCCCTCCTGGACGAGGTCAGCCTGCGGCAATCCGTAGGCGCGATAGCGCGCGGCAATGCTGATGACGAGGCGCATGTGCGGCTCGACCAGGGCGTGGAGCGCGCGCACGTCCCGCTTGTCCCGCCAACGGCGGGCAAGCTTCTGCTCCTCGTCGCGCTCGAGGAGCGGGATTTTCATGGCGGCACGGACGTACTGGCGAATCGCCAGCCGGCCCTCACGGGTGTCGATGTAGCTCATGGCAATGTCCCATCCGCGCTGCGCGCGCGGCCTCATCAAAGGCGTCTACTCCGGCCGGGGCACGGGCCGCCGGCTAGGGCACGAGGGCCGGTGTCCCGGCCGGAGTAACGAGGTTTCCCGCGCGTTGCGGGGGAAAAAATAGCCCCTGAGTTTTCGTCAGGAGCACGAATAATAGTATAGTCACTAACTCGGCTATTACAAGATGGCGGCCAGGCGCAGAGCCGCAGGCCTCCCCGGCCGGTCCCTGCCAAAAGACTACTAAGGGCGTAGGACTTAGCCCGCCTAGCGCGTGGTCCTAGGCCTCGATCCAGTCGACGGCCTTGCCGTGGTAGTCGAAGCAGACGGCGTTGAGGGTGCCCCCCCGGCCGCTGCCGCCGTCGATGGTCGCGCCGTAGCTTTCGACGTCGACCCCATCGCGCGTGCGGCTGTAGCCGCGCACCACCCGGCGGAAGCCCTCATATGGGGTGGCGAGCTGCGAAAAGTAGCCCGACCCCCACCAGAACACGTCGCCCTGCTGCTTGAGCGGGCGGTTCGGATCAATGCCGGCCGCGACGAACAGAAGCTCTTGGCCGGCGGTGTGGGCGGCGCGGCGCAGCGACGCGAACAACTCGTCGTGGCCGGCGTGCGCGTGGACTGCGTTGCGGACCTGAACGGTCCACTTGGCGATGGCGAGTGCCCCTTCGCGGCAGGCGATCTTGGCGTCGCGTGCATCCTGCCGGTAGGCCTTCAGCGTGGGCTCGACGCCCTGACCCAGCATCCACTCCAACACCTCACCGGGGCTGGTGGCGAACTGCAGCTGCATCAGCTTGCGCCACATCTCCTCCTGGGCGCCGCGCAGGAAGGCGACGTCGCAGGCGAATACCCCCGGCCGCGCGATGATCTCGCGCCGGAACGCCAGCATCTGGTTTTGCACGCCAAGCACGTCGGGCCCGTGGCCGAGGTAGTTGCCGAGGTAGACCAGGCGATCGCCGGTGGCGAAGCGCTCGCGCAGGGTGTCGTGCAGGGCGGCCAGGCGCGCAGCCTCACCGTGGATCGCGCCCACCGCCCACACGCGCCGCCCGGGCGCCAACACCGAGAAGAAGCTTGCCGGTTCAGCGGCCACTCGTGTGCGCACTCCCCGCGCAACCGCGCACGATGCCCGCGCCCACGCGCATCTGCACGCTGCATCTACTGACGTAGATGCCTGTGGGCTTCAAGCCCAGACTTATGGCTTCAAGCTCTGACTTGAGATCGATGCCGAGCGGCGTATGCCGCTCGGCATCAGGCAGGGGACGAGGACGGCTAGGCCGCCTTCAGAACCTTTTCGAGGCGCTCGGTGGCCGCCTGCTCGTCGATCTTCTCGACCGCAGCGAGCTCGCGCGCCAAGCGCTCCAGCGCCGCCTCGTAGATTTGGCGTTCGCTGTACGACTGGTCGGGTTGGTTGGCGCTGCGGTGCAGGTCGCGGATGACCTCGGCGATCGACACCGGATTGCCCGAGTTGATCTTTGCCTCGTACTCCTGGGCGCGGCGGCTCCACATGGTGCGCTTGACGCGAGCGCGGCCCTTCAGGGTCGCCAGCGCCGAGTCCATGATCTTGGGCGTCGACAGCTTGCGCATGCCGACGTGCTTCGCCTTCGAGACGGGTACCCGCAGCGTCATCTTGTCCTTCTCGAACGTGATGACGAACAGGTCGACGTGCATGCCGGCGATCTCCTGGCGTTCGACCGCCTGGATAAAGCCGACGCCGTGAGTCGGATAGACGATGTAGTCCTTGGCGCCGAACTCTTGCAGCGCCTCAGCGTGCTCCTTCGCCTTCTGCTTAGCGGCGAGCTTCGCGTTGATCGGAGGCGCCTTGATGACCTCCGGCTTCTCTACACCCTTGCGTACCACTGATACCTGTCCTGGACGCGGCATCGCCTTCGCTGGCGCCGCCGCTTTTTTGATGGTTGGCGCGGCGACCTTGGGAGCCACCGGCTTGGCCGCGACTTTGGTCGCCGGCTTTGCCACGCTCCTGGGCGCGACGCTCTTCGGTGCGGGCCGCGCGGCCTGGGGCCGCGGCGCTTCTTTCTCGACCTTCCGGCGAGTCCCCGCACTCGCCGGTCGCGCCGGAGTGCGGCCGTGGCCGCTCGCTGCGGCCGCCTTCACGGGCGCGCGCTCCGCCGGGCGCTTCGACTTGCTTTTCGGCGTCACGATCTTTTCTCCATGAGCTTTGGTTCGCGTCTTGCGCCGGAACGCACCTCACCGCCGATTCGCCGCCGTTCGTGGCGATCGTGGGCCCCCGGTCCGTCTTTTGCGCTGATCGCTACCCTTGTGTGACAATATAGCACAAACAGGGGCCAAAACCTAGGGCGCGGGGCTCCGTAGGGCCTTCCCAACCCGGCAAGCGGCAGAAATTCTCACAAATCTTGGTGCGAAGGCAGTCGAGGGCTTGTGGTCACCCTGCAACTGAACGGTCGTTCGACCAATATCGTCTCCGCCCCGGATACCCCTCTTTTGTGGATCTTGCGCACCGAATTGGGGCTCCTCGGCACCAAATATGGGTGTGGCGTCGGCGTTTGCGGGGTTTGCACCCTGCACATCGATGGAAAAGCGGCCAAAGCCTGCCAGATCACCCTCGCCGAGGTCTCTGGCCGGGCGGTTACCACCATCGAAGGCCTCGCCGCGGCCGGCCATCCCGTCATTGAGGCCTGGATCGCCGAGCAGGTGCCCCAGTGCGGCTACTGCCAACCCGCCATGGTCATGGCGGCGGCCGCGGCCACTGCGCAGGCCGGCGCGTCCCCCGCCGCGGTCGGACGTGCGTTGACCGAAGTTCTTTGCCGCTGCGGCAGCTACACGCGCGCCCGGAAGGCCCTCGCCCACCTGGCCGCCGCCCATGCGCCCCGCGCTGCATCGGCCCGCCTGCCCGCCGCCCCGCGCCCTGCCGCGACGCCCCATGCCTTCAACCCGTGGGTGGCGATCGGCGACGACGGCATGGTCACGGTGCGCATCGATCGCGCCGAGATGGGGCAGGGTGTCGTGACCGGCCTCGCCATGCTGGTCGCCGAAGAGCTTGAGGTCGATCTCGCCCAGGTACGCGCGGAATTCGCCCCCGTCGATCGCGCCTACGCCAACACGATGTTCGGCGAGCAGTCGACCGGCGGCAGCACCAGTATCCGCTCCAGCTACGAGCCGTTGCGCCGCGCCGGCGCCGCCGCGCGCGAGATGCTCGTTGCGGCCGCAGCAGCGGCGTGGAATGTCCCATCGACCGAGTGCCGTGCCGACGCCGGCGCCGTGCGTCACCTCCCCAGCAACAAGGTGCTCGGCTACGGCGCGCTCGCCGCGGACGCCGCGCCGCGCACGCCGCCCGCCCGCGTCACTCTGAAGGAGCGCGCGTCGTTCCGCCTGATCGGCACGAAAGTGCCACGCATGGAATTGCCCGGGCATGTGCGGGGCGAGACGGTCTACGGCTTCGACGTGCGCGTGCCGGACATGGTCTACGCCGTCATTCAACGCCCGCCCGGCGCCGAGGCGCGCCTTGCCGAGGCCGACACGAGCCGCACCGAAGCAACGCCCGGCGTGCTGCAAGTGCTCGAGGTGCAGGCGGGCATTGCCGTTGTCGCGGACAGTCCGTGGGCTGCCTTCAGCGGTCGCGCGGCGCTCGCCCTGCGCTGGAAGGCACGCGCCGGATTCGACAGCGCCACCATTGCGCGCGCGATCTCCGCCGGCCTCGCCAAGGCTGGCCGCATCGGGCGCAGCAGTGGCGAGCCGGATGCCGCGCTCAAACGCGCGGGCAGCGTCGTCGAGGCGACCTACGCGACACCCTTCCAGGCGCATGCGCCGATGGAGCCGATGAACTGCACCGTGCGTCTCGGCACCCATGACGGCGAGATCTGGGTGGGAACCCAATCGCCCGCCGACGCGCGCGCGGTGGCCGCAGAAGTCGCCGGGCTCAAGCCCGAGGCCATCGCCGTCCACACCACGTTCCTCGGCGGCTCGTTCGGCCGCCGCATGGACAGTGACTTCGTGCAGGAAGCGGTCGAGGTCGCCAAGGCCATCGGCCGCCCGGTGCAACTCCTGTGGTCGCGCGACGACGATTTGCGCCACGGCTCTTTCCGCCCGCCCAACTGCGCGCAGATGCGCGGCGCGGTGAAGGGCGAGCGCATCGAGGCTATCGCGATGAAGGTGGCGGGGCCCAGCATGTCGCTGGACGGCATCAACATGCTCTACGACGTACCGCACTACCGCGAAGAGCAAGTGCGCGTCGATGTGCCGGTGCCGACGAGCGCGTGGCGCGCGGTCGGCGCAAGCCAGAACGCATTCCACGTCGAGTCGTTCGTCGACGAACTCGCCCACGCCGCGGGCGCTGATCCGCTCGCGTTCCGCATCGCGCACTTGTCGGCGCAGCCACGGCTCGCCGGCACGCTGTCCCTTGCCGCCGCCAAGGCGGGATGGAGCGAGCCGCTCCCCGCCGGTCGCGGCCGCGGCGTTGCGTGCTACCGCTCGTTCGGCAGCTACGTGGCGATCGTAGTGGAGGTGACTGCGCGTCCAGCCGGTGTGCCGCGCATCGATCGCGTGGTCGTCGCCGCCGATTGCGGCGTTGTCATCACTCCAGACGCGGTGGCCGCGCAGATGGAAGGTGCGGTCATATTCGCGCTCGGTGCGACGCTTCTGAGCGAGATCACCTTCCGCGATGGGGCGGTCGTCGAGCAGAGCTTCGCCGATTATCCGATCGTGCGCTTCCACGAAGCGCCGCTCGTCGAGGTGCATCTCGTCCCGAGCGTTGAGGCGCCCGGCGGTGCGGGTGAGCCCGGCGTGCCGCCGGTGGCGCCGGCGGTCGCCAACGCGTTCTTCGCCGCGACCCGCACGCGCTGCCGGTCGCTGCCCATCCAGTCGTTGTAGGTTGCGCGCCGTCGGCGCGACGGCCTAGTCGCCCGAGCCGGGCTTGTCGCTGAAGTACTTCTCCAGCTTGCCCTTCTCGTCCTTGAACTTGTCGGCGTCGGCCGGCGCGTCCTTGCGGCGCGTGATGTTGGGCCACGCCTGGGCAAACTTGCGGTTCAGCTCGATGAGCGAGCTGACGTCCTGACCCTTGGTGTCGGGCAAGATCGCCCCGACCGGGCACTCCGGCTCGCACACGCCGCAGTCGATGCACTCGTCAGGATGAATGACGAGCATGTTCTCGCCTTCATAGAAGCAGTCGACGGGGCACACCTCGACGCAGTCGGTGTACTTGCACTTGATGCAGTTCTCGTTGACGACGTACGTCATCCGCCGCGCATTCCTATGTTCGAGTGCCGCGTGGTCCTACGCGGGTGGGAGATCTTCGATGCCGAGGCGCGCCTGCACACGCTTGCGCGCGGCCCCCGCTTCGCGGTCGGAAACATAGAGAAGACCGCTGATCCGGCGCAATAGATTCGCCTCGTAGTGATGAAGGACGCCGTCCGCGTAGGCAACCTCCCACAGCATCTCGAGAATGGCCGTACGCTCGTCAGGGCCATAGGCGTCTTTCAGGGTGCGCGTGAAGTGCACCAGGTGGTTCGCCTGAGACTGGGCCTTCTCCGCTTGCGCGACCAGCTCGGTGGCTTCTTCGACGGCGAGGCCGAAGTTGCGCATCAGGATCGCCTGAATCGCGGCGCGTTCCTTGTCGGCGAAGGTGCCGTCGAGCAGGGCCGCCTCGACCAGGAGCGCCGCAGCGGCGAGGTTGCGATCCCCGAGCGGGTTTGCGCCTTTCGCGCCTTGCGGCGCGGCGACGCGAGCGAACAGAGTGCGGATGCGGTCGAGCATGGATGCCGGGCCTACCATGGCGCGCGCCGAGGCACCACCCACCATTGCTAGCTTCCTGATTCCTCGTGATCTTCCGACTGCAGCCGATCGATGGCGCGACGCTCGGCCTTGGTCGGACGACCTTCGCCCTTGTCGCGCAAACCACTGGTCGGCGGCGGCGCGGTCACCGCAACGGGAGGCGAGAGGTCTTCGTAGAGCAGGCGTGCCTCGGCGAACGGACCGCGCCGCGCCGCCAGCGCCGCCACCTTGATGACACGGATGTGCGGTCCGAGCGGGAATGTCAGCACGTCGCCGATACGAATCCCGTGGCCCGGCTTTGCCACCGGTGCGCCATTGATGCGCACGCGATGGGAGGCGCACGCCTCCGCTGCCAAGGTGCGGCTCCTGTAGAAGCGGGCGAACCACAGCCAGCGGTCGACGCGCAGCGCTTCGCTCATCCGCGCCGCGTCTTGGTGCGGGGCGACAGGGACTGCAGCGCGGCAAACGGCGAATGCTCGACGCGCTGGGCCGGGCGGCGGGGCGCCGCTTGCCGGCGCACCGGCGCTGGTACGAACGCCGGTCCGCCCTCGGTCTCGGTGCGGCGGAAGCCGATGCCAAGCAGCACCGTCTCGAACGCCTCCTTGCTGCAGCCGACCAGCGCCTGCAGCTCGCCGGTGACGGGCACCGGGCCTTTGCGCGCACGCGAGCTCATGGTGGCGGAGAGGCGCTCCACCATGTCGACGCGAATGGCGCGCGTGCCGAACACGGTGTAGCCGGCCGCCTCGTAGTAGCCGAGCGCCAGCGTTCGATCGACGTCAACCGAGACGCGGCCATCTGCTAGGGCCGGCGGCAGCGGCTCGATGCGGTGATGTACCGCCCACAGCAGCGTGCGCAGGGCGGTGGCGCGCGCCTTGAGCAGCGCGGGGAGGAACACCGCGTGCGCTCCGATCTGCACGCCGCGCGAACGCAACGCCTTGCGTTCCACGCCGGTGAGCACGTGGATCTGGTCCGTGATGCGCGTGCGCGGTACGAAACCAAGGCTCTCTTGCAGGTGGAATGCGATGCCGCGCGCGGCACCGCTGAGGCCGTCCGCGCCCAGCCGATGCAGGGGCGCCAGACCCTTGTCGAGTTGCGCGTTCAGCCACTGGTCGAGGCGCGCCTCGACCTCGGTGCGCAGCCCGCCCTCGAGCAGGTCGCCGTGCAGCAGCTCGAGGCGCGGTGCCAGCACGCTGGTGGCGGCTTGCAGGCGCGCGATCGCCGCACCGTGCCACTGAACGATTCCCGTCGGTTCGAGGATAAACGCTGTGTCGGCCGCGGCGATGAGTTGAGCGGCCCGCGTCTGAATTTCCGGCCGCAGCGAGCGCTGCGCCGCCGTGCGCAGAAGGCGCGCCTCGGCACTGGTATCGGCGACGTCGGCCTTGAAGCGGAAACCGTCGAGGCGGCCGATGGCGTGCCCTTCAACCGACACCACGCCGCGCTCATCGACGGCGCTGAGCAGGTCGGTGCGGTCGCCGAGCTTGCGCGTCAGTGCCGCGCTGCGGCGATCGACGAAGCGCTGAGTCAGGCGCTCGTGCAGCGCGTCGGACAAACGGTCTTCGACTTCGCGCGTACGTTCCTGCCAATGGGCCGCATCTTGCAGCCAGTCGGTGCGGTGAGTAACGTACGTCCACGTGCGGATGTGGGCGATGCGCGCCGCCAGGGTATCGATGTCGCCATCCATCCGATCGAGGCGCGCGACGTGGTCGGCAAGCCAATCGTTCGGCAGCAGGCCCGCGGGCCCCGACAGGTGCTCGTAGATCTGGGCCAGCAAGCGGTTGTGCGCATCCGCCATGGTCTTGCGGTAGTCGGGGACCTGGCACACGTCCCACAGCAAGCGCACGGCGGCTCGCCCGCGCACCTCGTGGGCCGCCGATAGAATCTCGAACGCGGCCTGGTCGACGGCACGGCGCGGGCGAACGGCGAACTTGCGCCACTCCGGCGGCGGCGGTTCTTCCAGGCTGTCGATCAGCGCGCGCGGCGAGGCAAAGCTCAGCTCGCTGTTGCGCCAGAAAATGGTGCGCACCGGATCGAAGCGGTGGTTCTCGACGCGCTCGATCATCTCGGGCTCGAACTCGGGCGCCTTCGCCGTGGTACCGAACGATCCGTCGGTGAGATGGCGGCCGGCGCGGCCGGCAATCTGGCCGACCTCGCTGGGTGCGAGATTGCGCTCGTGGGAGCCGTCGAACTTGCGCGTCGCCGCGAAGGCGACGGTATCGACGTTGAGGTTGAGCCCCATGCCGATGGCGTCGGTCGCCACCAGGAAATCGACCTCGCCGCTCTCGAACATGGCGACCTGGGCGTTGCGCGTGCGCGGGCTCAACGCGCCCAACACGACGGCAGCGCCGCCGCGCTGGCGGCGCACGAGCTCGGCGATGGCGTAGACGTCTTCGGCCGAGAACGCGACGACCGCGCTGCGCCGCGGCAGGCGCGCGAGCTTGCGATGGCCGCCGTACTTCAGGGTCGAGAGGCGCGGCCGCGAGATGAACTCGGCGTGGGGCACGAGCTGCCGCACGATTGCGCGCATGGTTTCGGCGCCCAAGAACATCGTCTCGAAGCGGCCGCGCGCGTGCAGGAGGCGGTCGGTGAAGACGTGGCCGCGCTCCCCGTCAGCGGCAAGCTGAATCTCATCCACCGCGAGGAAGTCGAACTCGCGATCGGTCGGCATCGACTCGACGGTGCAGACGAAATGGGTGGCGTGGGCCGGGACGATCTTCTCTTCGCCCGTCACTAGCGCGACGGCGGCTGCCCCTTTGTGGCGCACGACGCGATCGTAGATTTCGCGGGCGAGCAGGCGCAGCGGCAGGCCGATGACGCCCGAGGCGTGCCCGACCAGGCGCTCGACGGCCAGGTGCGTCTTGCCGGTGTTGGTGGGACCCAGCACCGCGACGACGCGGCGGCCGCTCTGCGCACGCGCTTCCATGGCCTAGATGGTAGAGCAGCGCGCGCGGCCGACAAGCCGCGCGCGCTGAGAGATTCGGACTAGGGGGTCGTCGAGGGCTGCTCGCCGGACGGCCGCGGGCCGCGGCGGCGTTGGCGGGGCGGCGTTGCGCTGTCGCCGCGGCCGAACTCGAAGGTCGGCCGCGCCGGATCGTCGCCGACGATGGGCGTGCCATCGGGCCACGGCGCGAACGGCCACGGCAGCACGTCACTGCGGAACGTCAGGAAGCGGACGATCTCATAGACGTAGGTCGCCAGGCTCTGGGCGAACGGCGCCGCGTTGTCGAACAGTTTGCCGGTGACGAGGCGGAAGAGAAACTGCACGACGATGAACACCACCAGGATGGTGTTCACGACGTTGATGATCAGCGCGAACAGCACCATGAACACCAGGCGTTGCCAGGTGCTCCGATCCTTCAAGTTCTCGGCCGCTGCTTGCGGGTCCATCGGGTTCCTCCCCTGCGCGAAACGCTAGTCGACCATGTCCGCGGGCGCGGGGCCAGCGGTGCGGGTGGTGGTGGTACGTGCGCGGGCATCATCCGGCGCCCCATCCGGCCACGGCGCGAACGGCCACGGCATGTCGTTGGTGCGGAACGTCAGGAAACGAATGATCTCGTAAATGTACGTCGCCAGGTTCTGGCCGAAGTCGGTACCAGCGGCCAGCACACGACCGGTGAACGCCTTGACGAGGAATTGCACGCACGCGACCACGAAGAGAACGAACTCGGAGATGTTGAAGGCGATCGCGAACAGAATCATGAACACGAGGCGGAGCCACACGCTCTCGTCGCGTTCGGTGCGGTTTTCCATCGAAGGGCTTCCAGGTTGCCGTTGGGCCAACAAACAACCCAACTCTCGATACATAGGCAGGGTGCGACCGACTGCAAGGCCAATACGAGCCTACACACCCCTATTTTGGACCGACTTCTTGGCCTGGATGCGGGCCATCTGCACCGGGTCTTCCAGCTCCTTGAGGGCGTCGCGGGCGATCCAGCGCGCCGGCGGCGTGTCCTGCGCCAGGATGCGCTGTGCCGCCGCCACGGCTTCGGCGCGCAGGGCCGCGTTGCGCTTGCCGATCTGGCGAAGCGCCCAGTTGACCGCCTTCTTGACGAAGTTGCGCGCGTCGCCGGCGCCGGCCTCGATGCGCTTCAGGAATGGGCGGAACGCCGTGTCGGGCGCGTCCTTGGCGTGTACCGCCAGCGTGGCCATCAGGGCGTAGCCGGCACGCCGCACGAACTCCTCGTCGCGCTTGCTCCATGTCACTGCCTTGTCCCAAGCAACGGGCAACTTATGGACAAGGCTGGCGCAAAAGCCATCGCACACGTCCCACGAGTTGAGGTCGGCGACCCAACCTTCGAGCAGGCGGTCGTCCGTCTGCCCCGGGTCGGCGATCATGGGCGCCAGCAGGCGGCACTCGGGAATGGCGGTCGCCCAAAGGCTCTTGGCCAGGGCGTGGTCGGTGCCGATCTCCTTGGCGAGCCCACGCACGAAGGGCAGCGAGACGCCGAACGCTTGGGCCACGACGATGCCGTAGCGCGCTTTGCCCGCGACGGCGACTGGGTCGGCGTGGGCCGCCATGCGCGCCAGGACCTCGTCTTTCGTGAACGATTTCCTTGGCTTGGTTGCTTTGGGCGGCTTGTGCGCCACTTTGTTAACCATTGGGGGTCATTGTAGAGTTGTCGCCCATGTCGTGGATGAAGCGCATTTCCGATCTGCTGCGTCACCCGCCGGTCCCGGAGGGGGCTGCGCCCGTGGCTGCGCCCGTGTCGGTTCCGGGGGCCGAGGAGCCGCCCGTGACAGTGGCGCCCGCGGTCGCCGCGAGTCCGGTCACCTCAGCTCCGGTTGTGCCCGCGGCTCTGCGCCCTGCCAAGCCCTCCAACCGGCCCGTGGCACCCCTTCTGGCCGCCCAGGCTGCCGCCGCCAAGGCGGCTGCCGAGGCTGTCCGCCGGGAACAAGCCGCCGCTTCGGCGCGCCAGATCCTCGCCTCGATCGGCGTTACGGTGCCGCCGGCACCCCGCGCGGCCGCCCCGGCCGCGGCTCCGGCCCGGGCCCCGGCCCCGGTTGCGCTGCTGTCGCCCCAACGCAAAGCCTTGATCACCGAAGCGATGCGGCATTGGGCCCACGGCCACCAGATTTACGAGCGCCTCGACCCCGGCCTGAAGGATCGGGTGCGAGCGATTGCCGAGCGCATGGCGCCCAAGTAGGGTCGTCAAGCTCGAGAACGGCCGCCGCCAAGGCTTGACGGCCCCGCCGCCCACCCCCTACAAGACCGCCTTCGCCGCCCCTTGGTTGTCCCTGGGGCCGGCCAGACCAGGAATTCCGATGTCCAGACAGTGCGAGCTCACCGGCACCAAGCCGATGGTGGGGCGGAACGTCAGCCACGCGAACAACAAGACCAAGCGTCGCTTCCTGCCCAACCTGCAAGAGACGTCGCTGTTGAGCGACTCGCTCGGCCGCACCATCCGCCTGCGTCTCACGACCGCCGCGCTGCGCTCGGTCGAGAAGCAGGGTGGCCTCGACGCGTTCTTGCTGAAGCAGAAGGACGACAAGCTCTCCCAGCGCGCTCGCCGCCTGAAGCGCCTCATCGAGGGCCGCACCGCGACGGCCTAGTCCTCAGTGACCTGAGGCAACCCAAGCGCCGGCGTCACCGCCGGCGTTTTTGTCGTTCTGGGCATACAGACGTCAGGGCATCCAGAACTGCAGCAGCAGCGTGCGCTGGAACGCGCTGAAGTTGTCGTCGGATACGAGGAAGATGCGCGTGCCCCCCTGGGGGTCGGCGATCGCGTCGATGCCTTCGAAGTTGTCGACCTGCATCGGTGGCAGCAGCCGCGCCACTTCCGTGCCGACTAGGCGCGCCCCTTCTTTGATGTCGGCCGCTGTCACGCGCACGATGCGGGAGCCGCGGTCGAACACCGTGAAGCGCCGCTCCAGCACCAGCACGTCGCCGTTGGGAAGGGTCGCCGCGTCGGTCGGATTGAACCCGGCCGCCGGGACGTAGTGCAGGGCCTCTGCCGGACGTCCGCCGCCGGCAAGAATCCAGCCGCGCACGGCGTCGCCGTCGAAGGCGCCCTCGCTGATGACGAACAGCCGGCCGTCGGCGAGGGCTGTCATCGTCTCGAGTCCTTCGTTCATCGGCACACCGGCGATCTCGGCGGGCATCGCTTCTGGCCGCCCGCGTGCGCCGGCCGCGGGTCCGTTGGCATCGGCGTCGAAGCGCAGCACGCGGGGCTGGCGCTCGAAGGCCACGAAGACGGCGGTTGGCGTTCGCACCAGGGACTCAGCGTCCGAGCGCGGCGGCACCAATGCGCGGCCATCGGCGTCGAGCATCGGCGTTAGATCCGCGCGCTCCAGGCCGGTGAGGAAGCCGCGCGCGTCGTAGCGCAACTCGGCGCGCAACCAGCCGGCTCGATCGCTGACGGCCAACACGCGCGCACCATCGGCGCTGACCCGCAGGCCCGACAATCCACCGAAGGCGGCGCTGGTGGTGGCGAGGCGTAAGCCACCGCGGAACTCCAGCGCGCCCACCGTGGTGCGCGGCGAATCGGCGAACTCGAGGGTGATCGGTGTAGCGACGACGTTCACCTCGGCGGCGCCGGCATCTGCCGTCACCGTCGCTGCGATCAACGCGACAACGAATGGGAAGCGCGACACCTAGTGCAGACGGCCGCGGCCGCGGCCGCGCCCTTTGGCGGCCGGCTTCTCGTCGAACAGCTCGGCGAGCTGATCCATCATGGCGCCGCCCAGTTGCTCGGTATCGACGATGGTGACGGCGCGGCGGTAGTAGCGCGTCACGTCGTGGCCGATGCCAATGGCGACGAGCTCGACCGGCGAGCGCGTTTCGATCGAATGGATGACCTGGCGCAGGTGGTGGTCGAGGTAGTGGCCGGCGTTGGCCGACAGCGTCGAGTCGTCCACGGGCGCGCCGTCGGAGATCACCATGAGGATACGACGTTCCTCGGGGCGCAGCAGCAGGCGCTGGTGCGCCCACAGCAGTGCCTCGCCATCGATGTTCTCCTTGAGCAGCCCTTCCTTGAGCATCAGGCCGAGCTTGCGCCGCGCACGCCGCAGCGGCTCGTCGCCGCTCTTGTAGATGACATGGCGCAGGTCGTTCAGGCGTCCCGGATTGGCGGGCTTGCCCGCCGCGACCCAGCGGTCGCGCGAGTGCCCGCCCTTCCAGGCGCGCGTCGTGAAGCCGAGGATTTCGGTTTTGACGCCACAGCGTTCCAGCGTGCGGCCGAGAATGTCGGCGCACATCGCCGCCACCGTGATGGGACGGCCGCGCATGGAGCCGGAGTTGTCGATCAGCAGGCTCACCACCGTGTCGCGGAAGTCGGTCTCCTTCTCCTGCTTGTAGGAGAGCGGGTTGTCCGGATTGGCGACGATGCGGGCAAGGCGCGCCGAGTCGATCACGCCCTCGTCGAGGTCGAAGGCCCACGAGCGAATCTGCTTCGCCAGCAACAGGCGCTGCAGCCGATTGGCAAGACGGCCGATGATGTTCTGGAACTGCTGCAGCTGCTGGTCGAGGTTGGCGCGCAGGCGCGCGAGCTCGTCCGCATCGGCGAGCTCGCTGGCGTCGACCGTCTCGTCGAACTCCTCGCTGTAGGCACGATACGCCGGCTCGTTGTGGCCCAACGGCGCGGGGCCGAGCCACGGCGGCTGGTGGGCGCCGCCTGGCTGCTCCGCGCCGAAGCCGGGCATGTCGGTGGCGGATTCGGTCGGTGACCCCGATTCGACCTCGCCGGCGGCCGCATCGGCGCCCGACGTGAATACCGTCGGCTCGCCAGACGACTCGCCCTGGCGGCCGGCGTCGTCGCTGCCCTCCTCCTTGTCGGAGTCGTCTTTTTTGTCGCGCTCGTCGTCCTCGCGCGGCGTCGAGCGCTTCTCCTCTTCGAGGCCCAGATCGGCGAGCACCTTGTGCACCGCCGTGCCGAATTCTTGTTGGTCGTGCAGGACGCGGCCGAGGGCAGTGAGCGCCGCACCGGCGCGCCCCTCGATGTAGCCGCGCCACAGGTTGGCGATGTGGCGCGCAGTGGGCGGCAGGGTGCGGCCGGTGAGCTGCTCGCGCAGCACCATGCGCAGGCCGAGCGCTAAGGGCGCCTGCTCGCGCGACTCGATGCGCTCGTAGCCGCCCGCGGCGATCTCGCGCGCCGCCCATTGATCGATGTTCAGCGCGAGGCCGGCCAGGCGGCGGCTCCCCAACGCTTCGACGCGCGCCTGCTCGCACGCGTCGAAGGCGGCACGCGCTTCCATGCCGGTGGGTGCGTTGCGCGCGTGCAGCGCGGCATCGTGATGACGCAGGCGGACCGCGAACGAATCGGCAGCGCCGCGCATCTGCGCGACCTCGACCAGGGAGGGGTTGCGCGTCAGCTGCGGCAGCTGGACGCGATTGCCCGCAAGGCTCGGCGCCTCCTCGGCGAACGCGAACGTCAGGTCGGTGCGCTCGGCGATGGCGGACGTCGCCGCCGCGACGACGCGGCGCAGCTTGGCGTCATTCGATTCGGCTTCGCTCACGGCGATTCTAGGCGCGGCGCGCGGCCGACTCGGGCAGCTCGTGGCCGAAGCAGCGCTGGTAGTATTCGGCCACTACCGGACGCTCGACCTCATCGCACTTGTTCAGGAACGTCAGCCGGAAGGCGAGGGCGACGTCTTTGAAGATGTCGGCGTTCTCCGCCCACGTGATGACTGTGCGCGGCGACATGACCGTGGAGATGTCGCCCGCCATGAAGCCGGCGCGCGTCAGGTCCGCCATCGTCACCATCTGTCCGGCGACCTTGCGCTTCTCCGCGGTTGCAAAGCTCGGAACCTTGGCGAGCACGATCTCGAGCTCGGCGTCGTGAGGCAGGTAGTTGAGCGTCGCCACGACGTTCCAGCGGTCCATCTGACCTTGGTTGATCTGCTGGGTGCCGTGATAGAGCCCGGTGGTATCGCCCAAGCCGATCGTGTTGGTGGTCGAGAACAGGCGGAACGCCTTGTGCGGGTGCAGCACGCGCGTCTGATCGAGCAGCGTCAGGCGGCCGTCCGCCTCCAGCACACGCTGGATCACGAACATCACGTCAGGACGCCCGGCGTCGTACTCGTCGAACACCAAGGCGACCGCGGACTGTAGCGCCCACGGCAGGATGCCCTCGCGGAACTCGGTGACCTGGCGGCCGTCGCGCACGACGATGGCGTCCTTGCCGATCAGGTCGATGCGGCTGATGTGGGAATCCAAATTCACGCGGATGCATGCCCAGTTGAGGCGCGCGGCGACCTGCTCGATGTGGGTCGACTTGCCGGTGCCGTGGTAGCCCTGCAGCATGACGCGGCGGTTGAAGGCGAAACCGGCGAGAATCGCCAGCGTCGTCTCGCGGTCGAAGCGGTACGCCTCATCGATCGGCGGCACGTGCTCGTTGGGCTGCGAGAACGCCGGCACCTGGAAGTCGCACTCGATGCCGAACACCTGGCGCGGATCGACCAGGATGTCGGGCGTGGCGGCGATGTGCGTGTTCTCGTCGCGGGCGGCAGACAGCATTCTGGTCCTGTACTTCTAAAGTTGCGCCGCGCACCTCAGGTGCGCCGCGGGCCGCGCGCTCGTCGCTAGGAGGAGTGGGCGCGCACCAGGGTGCGATAGGCTTCGTTGACGTCCTTGAGCTGGTCCTCGCCGCCGCGATCGCCGCCGTTCATGTCGGGGTGATAGCGCTTCACCAGCTCCTTGTAGCGCTGCTTGATCTCTGTGAGGGTCGAGCCTGGCGTCAGGTTGAGCTTGGCGAATGCCTTGCGCTGCTCGGGCGGTACGGCCGGCTTGGCCGCGCGCTGTTTTGCCTTCGCAGCGGCGTATATGCCGAGCGAATCGCGCACCTGTTCGCCAAGGAGCTCGCCCATCGCGGCGACGCCGATGGTGCCGAGGCCGAACGGCCACGTCGGCCGGTGGCCGGTGACGTCGTCCTTCACGTACTGCTCGATTTGTTTCTGGCTCATGCCCTGAAAGAAGTCCCATGCCGCGTTGTATTCGCGGGCGTGATCGAGGCAGAACCAACGGCTGTCGGTCATGTTGTCGCGCGAAAAGGGCGCCCGGAACGCGGCATCGTTGGCGCAGCCCGGGGCTTCACAGGGGCGCGGCTCGGCCAGCGGCTCGGGATACAGGAGCTTCTTGCGCTTCACGAAGTTCAATGGGGCTAAAGACTGGAGCCAGTATGGGAACTGGCCCTTGGCCGCGCAAGGCAAGGTGGGGCGCGGCGCCAAGGGAATCCAGGGGGATTTCAAGGCTTCGTTGCTTGACGCGCCGGGGGCCCAACTCTACGTAAAGGGGCCATGCTGTTGCCCATCATCACCGCCCCGGACCGGCGCCTAAAGGTCAAGTCTCAGCCGGTCGCGGTTGTGGACGAGGAGGTGCGCCGGCTGCTCGACGACATGGTCGAAACCATGCGCGCGGCGCCGGGCATCGGCCTGTCGGCGATCCAGGTCGGCGTCGCCAAGCGCATCGTCGTGGTCGAGGTCGACGAGAACGAGCCGCTCGCCTCCGCGGAAGCTGCCGCCCAGGAGAAGCGCGAGGCGTCGCGGACGACGGGCGAGGCGCCCGCTACTCGCGTGACGCGATACCTCGTCAACCCCGAGATCACCTGGTCGTCGGACAAGATCGTGTTCTGCGAGGAAGGCTGCCTGTCGCTGCCCGACCAGTACGCCGACATCGAGCGCCCCTCCGACATCGTCGTGAAGTTCCTCGATCGCGACGGCAAGCTGCAGGAGCTGAAGGCGACCGGCATGCTGTCGCGTTGCATCCAGCACGAACTGGATCACCTCGACGGCGTCCTGTTGGTCGATCGCCTGTCGGCCGTGCGCCGCCACATGATCCTGCGCAAGCTCGCCAAGGCGCGGAAGCAAGAACAAGAACCCGCCGTCACCGCGTAGCGCTATGCGCGTCGTCTTTCTGGGCACGCCGGACTTCTCCGTGCCCACCTTGCGCGCCATCGCGCATGCCGGCCACCAAGTCATCTGCGCCTACACCCAGCCGCCGCGGCGCGCCGGGCGCGGCCAGCGCGAGGTGGGGTCGCCCGTGATGCGCGCCGCCGACGCCGCCGCCATTCCGGTGCGGACGCCGAAATCCCTCAAGGACGCGGCCGCGCAAGCGGAGTTCGCGGCGCTCGGCGCCGACATCGGCGTGGTGGTGGCCTACGGCCTGATCCTGCCGCCGGCGATTCTCGCCGCGCCCAAGTTCGGCTGTCTCAACCTGCACGCATCGCTGCTGCCGCGCTGGCGTGGCGCGGCACCCATCCAGCGCGCCGTGCTGGCCGGCGACGAGCGTTTCGGCGCCAGCATCATGCAGATGGATGCCGGGCTCGATACCGGGCCGGTGCTGCTCGAAGACGAAGTGGCGGTGGGGCCACGGCCCACGGCCGGCATCGTCCACGACGCGCTCGCCGAACGCGGTGCCGCGCTGATGGTCGAGGCGCTCGCGGGCTTGCTTGCGGGCACTCTGACGCCCAAGCCGCAGCCGGCCGAAGGCGTCACCTACGCCAAGAAGATCACCAACGAGGAGACGGTTGTCGATTGGCGCCAGAGCGCCGTCGAGATCGATCGTCAGGTACGCGCCTTCGCGCCGGTGCCCGGCGCTTGGTTCCGCGTGGGCGACACGCGCATCCGTCTGCTCGAGGCCGAGGTCGAACCCGGCGTGACCGGTGCGCCCGGTACGGTGCTCGACGCCGTGCCGATCGTCGCGACCGGAAGCGGCGGCTTGCGCCTCCTGCACGTGCAGCGCGAAGGCAAGAAGCCGATGACCGCCGCGGACCTGTTGCGCGGCTTCGCCCTTCCACCCGGCACGTTGCTCGCAGGGATTTCCTAGTGCCACGCTACAAGCTGGTCGTGGAGTATGACGGTACCGCCTTCTCCGGCTGGCAGCGGCAGGACAACGGCGAGACCATTCAGGGCGTGCTGGAGCGCGCCATCCACGGCTTCTGCGGCGAAGAGACGACCGTGGTCGGCGCGGGCCGCACCGACGCGGGCGTCCACGCCCTGGCGCAGGTCGCGCACTTCGACCTGACGCGCACGCACTCGCCGCACACTATTCGCGGCGCCCTCAACGACCACCTGCGGCGCAATGCGCCCGGGCCGCGCCAGGTCGTGGTGGTGGCGGCCGAGGAAGTGGCGCAGGACTTCCACGCCCGCTTCTCGGCAACGGGGCGGCGCTACGTGTATCGCATCGCCAATCGCGTCGCACCGATGGCTCTCGATCGCGACCGTGTCTGGCATGTCTTGCAACCGCTCGACGTCGTCGCCATGCATGGTGCGGCGCAGCGCTTGGTCGGCAAGCACGATTTCACGACGTTTCGCTCGGTGCAGTGCCAGTCGCCGTCGCCGGTCAAGACGCTCGACTCGGTCACCGTCACGCGCGTTGGTGAAGAGGTGCGTATCGAGGCGGCCGCGCGCTCCTTCCTCCACAACCAGGTGCGCGCCATCAGCGGCACGCTGGTGCAGGTGGGCGAAGGCAAATGGAGCGCCGACGACGTCAGCGCCGCGCTTAGTGCGCGCGACCGCGCGCGCTGCGGCCCAACCGCGCCGCCCACGGGCCTGTACTTGGCTGAGGTGCGCTACGACCCGCGCAGCTAGTAGAAGCGCTCGGACTGGAGGAGCAGCCAGTAGGACAGGACGAAGTCCACCACGGTTAGTGCGGCGGCGACCATGGTGCTGAATCCGAACGCTGTGCGCGCGACGAACACCTGGTACATGAACACATACATAAGGATCGGCAGCGCGATGATCTGCATCGCCAGCAGCGGCAGCGCGCCGGTCTGGGCGAACAGCGACAGCCCGAAGAACACCGCCGATTGAACCACCGTGGTCCAGTTGCTGGCGATGATGAACGGTATGTACGTGTGCGACAGGCGCAGCGCCTGCGCGACCGGGATCATCAAGAGCGGGAACGAGATCCAATCGACAATGTAGTAGGCCGCGACGACGAAGGTCACCCACGTCGTGCTGGCCTCGGTCTCCGGATAGTTCGTCACCAGGGAGTGGAGGGCGAACGGCACCACCAGCGCGAGCGCGAAGAACGAGCGCCAGAATCCCTCTAGCGAGATGTCGAAGTACTGCATGCCGCGCGGGTCGAAACGCGCCAGCAGATAGGCGCCGTACAGCGCGGCGATGATTTCCTCCCGGCGCGGCATCGCCTTAGGCGAAATAGCGGCGCAGGATCGCAGCGTAGGCGTCGGTGAGCGCCGCGAGGTCGGCGAGTGGTACGTGCTCGTCCACCTTGTGGATGGTGCTGTTCACCAGGCCGAACTCCGCAACCGGGCAGTAGTCCTTGATGAAGCGCGCGTCGGACGTGCCGCCCGACGTGCTGAACTCCGGCGGCGCGCCAAACTTCTCCGCGATCGCGTCGCGCAACAGGTCGGTGAACGCGCCATTCTTGGTCAGGAACGACTCGCCGGACACCTCGATGGCGAGCTCGTACTTCGGCGTGACGCGATCCAATGTCGCCCGAATCCATTTCTCCAGGGTCGCCGACGTGTGCAGGTCGTTGAAGCGGATATTGAAGGTGGCGCGCACCTCGCCGGGGATGACGTTGGTCGCCGGGTTGCCGACGTCGACCGTGGTGACCTCGATGTTGGACGGCTGGAAGCGCTCGCTCCCCTGATCGAGCGTCTTCTCCTTCAGTGCCGCAAGCATCTGCACCAGGCGCGGGATCGGATTGTCGGCCTGATGCGGATAGGCGACGTGGCCCTGGGTGCCGCGCACCACCAGCCGCCCGGTCATCGAGCCGCGGCGGCCGACCTTGATGGCCTCGCCGACCCGCGTCGGGCTGGTGGGCTCGCCGACCAGGGCGACGTCCGGGAGGTGGCCATTGGCGCGCATCCACTCCAGCACCTTGCGGGTGCCGTGGCGCGCCGGGCCTTCCTCGTCGCCGGTGATGAGCAGGCTGACCGAGCCTTTGCTGGTACCGACCCGCGCTACCGCGGCGACGAACGCGGCGATGGCGCCCTTCATGTCGGCGGTGCCGCGGCCGTACAGCATGTCGCCGTCCACCTTGGCGGCGAACGGCGGATGCTTCCACTGACTCTCGGCGCCGGTCGGCACGACGTCCGTGTGCCCGGCGAAACAGAAGTGCGGCGCACCCTTGCCGGCGCGCGCGAACAGGTTGTGCACGCGCTCCACGCCTTCGCCGAACGGCAGCCGCGTGCAGGTGAAGCCGAGCGGCGTCAGCGCGCTCGTCAGCACATCGAGTGCGCCGGCGTCGTGCGGCGTCACCGACGCGCAGCGCACCAGTGCCTGGGTGAGCGCCACCGGATCGAGAGCGGTGTTGGCCGGCATCGGCTGCGCGTCAGTCGCGCAGGAGTTCGTTGATCGAGGTCTTGGAGCGCGTCTGGGCGTCGGCCTTCTTGACGATGACGGCGCAGTAGAGCCCGGGGCCAGGCTCGCCGTTGGCGAGCGGCTTGGCCGGCTGGGTGCCCGACACGACGACGGAGTAGGCGGGTACGCGGCCCATGTGCACTTCGCCGGTGGTGCGATCGATGATGCGCGTCGAGGCGCCGATGTAGACGCCCATCGACAGCACCGCGCCGGTCTCGACGATGACGCCCTCGGCAACCTCGGCGCGCGCGCCGATGAAGACGTTGTCCTCGATGATGACGGGGCCCGCCTGCACCGGCTCCAGCACGCCGCCGATGCCGGCACCGCCGGAGATATGACAGTTCTTTCCGATCTGGGCGCAGCTGCCGACCGTCGCCCACGTGTCGATCATGGTGCCGGATTCGACGCGCGCACCGACGTTGACGAACGACGGCAGCAGCACAGCACCCGGCGCGATGTAGGCGGGATAGCGCACCTGGGCGCCGGGCAGCACGCGCACGCCGGCATCGCGGAAGCGCTGCTCGTCCCATCCTTGGAACTTGGGCCGCACCTTGTCGTACCAGGACGAGCCGCCGGGACCACCCGGGATCATCACCGAGTCGTTCAAGCGGAACGACAACAGCACGGCCTTCTTCAGCCACTGGTGGGTGACCCACTTGCCGTCGATCTTCTCGGCGACACGCAGGGCACCGGAGTCGAGGCCGGCCAGCGCCTCGTCGACCGAGTCGCGCACCGGGCCACGCGTGCCGGGGGTGATCGACTTGATGTTCTCCCACGCCGCATCGATGGTGGCGGCGAGGCGTTCTTGGCTCACGGGTGGCTCCTAGGCAAAGCGGCGGCGGGCGCCGCGAACATAGTCGTGCTTAGCGACGCACGGCAAGCGCGCGGCAAGCGCGCCTATCGCGCGACGGCGCGTATCCAGCTTTCCAGGTGCTCGACCACATGGTGGGCCTTTGCCCCGATCTCGGCGTACTGCTGGCGCAGGCCTTCGCGGCTGTTGCCGGGCAAGGCCCATTCCCCGTCGTTCTTGACCCATACGGTGGTCATGCCCAGCGCCGCCGCGGGCTCTAGGTTGCGCGGCAGGTCATCCACCATCGCCGCGCTGCGGGGGGCGATGCCGGCGCGGGTGAGCATCCCCTCATAGGTGGCAACGTGCGGCTTGGGCACGTAGTCCGCCGCAACGATATCGAAGATCATCTCGAAGTGGCGGCGGATGCCGATGCGTTCGAGCACGCGTTCGGCGTACGGCACGTCGGCATTGGTGAAGATGACCTTGCGCCCCGGCAGCGCGGTCAATGCCTCGTCGAGTCCCGGGTCGGCCGGAATGCACGTGACGTCCACGTCATGGACGTAGGCCAGGAACTCCTGCGGATCGGTGCCGTGCTCGCGCGTCATCCCCAGCAGGCTGGTGCCGTAGGTGTGGAAGTACTGCTTCTGCCGCTCGTACGCCGTGTCGAGGTCGAGGCCGAGCGCCTTTGCTATGAAAGCGCGGATGCGCTGGTCGATCTGCGGATACGGCCCGCAGGCCACGGGATAGAGCGTGTTGTCGAGGTCGAACACCCACGCGTCCACGTGCGCCAAGTTGGCAGGATCGGGCGCAGAGCGGGGGCGTTCAGCAAGGGTGCGGCTGGCCATGGAATGCGGCGCGGATACTAGCCTATGCGGAGCGCCATGGTAGCCTCCGCCGCCATGGCGCTGTTCGGCATATTCGGCCGCAAGAAGGACAAACCCGTCGCGCTCAAGCGTGTCGCGCCGGGCGCTGCGAAGGCGGCCGCGCCGCCGCCGCCGCGGCGCAAGCTCATCCCGCAAGACATCACCTACGAGCAAACCAAGACGTTGGCGCGCGCCAAGGATCCGAACGTGCGCTCGGAGCTCGCCGGCCGGGACGACGTGCAGCCGGAGATCCTCTACTTCCTGTCCGAGGACGAGCACGCCGAGGTGCGCCGCAACGTCGCCGCCAACGTTGCGACGCCGCGCCAAGCCGACTTGGTGCTGACGCGCGACAAGGACGACGAGGTGCGCTGCGACCTCGCCTTGAAGATCGGCCGCCTGATCCCCGGCATCTCGCAGATGCAGAACGAGCGCCTGCAGGAGGCGACGCTGGAGGTGCTCCATGTGTTGGCGCGCGACCAGCTGCCGCGCGTGCGCGCCATCATCGCGGAAGAGATCAAGCATGCCACCAAGGTGCCGCAGCCGGTCATCAACAAGCTGGCGCGCGACGTCGAGCTGATCGTCGCGGCGCCGATCCTCGAATACTCGCCGCTGCTCGCCGACCATGACCTTCTGGAGATCATCCACGCCGGCGTCGCCAAGGGCGGTCTCTCGGCGATCGCGCGGCGTCCCAAGGTGAGCCAGAAGCTCGCCGAGGCGATCTTCGATGCCGGCGACATCGCCGCCAGCGCCTCGCTGCTCGCCAATCCGAACGTGAAGCTGAGGCCGGCGATGCTCGACAAGGTCGCCGAGACCGCCGAGCACCACGAGCCGCTGCACGAGCCACTCGCCCGCCGCCCCGAGCTGTCCATCGGCGCAATTCGCCGCGTCACCGCGTTCGTCAGCTCGGCGATCCTCCAAATCCTGCAGAACGAGCACGAGCTCGACGAGGACACTGCCAAGGTCGTCAACGAAGCGGTCAAGAAGCGGCTCAAGCAAGAGGAGACGAATCCGGCCGAAGTCGAGACCGCGGCGGCGAAGGTGCGCAAGCTGGAAGAGCTCGGCAAGCTCACCGAGGAGACCATCGTGCAGGCGGCCGAGACCGGCCAGCGCGGCTTCGTCGGCGAGGCGCTCGCCCTCAAGGCAGAGGTGCCGATCGGCGCCATCAACAAGATGCTCGATGCCCGCTCCGGCAAGGCTGCGACGGCGGTGTCGTGGAAGGCGGGGCTATCGGCGCGCGGCGCCATGAAGTTGCAGCAGCTGGTGGCGCGCGTGCCCGCCAACTCGATGATCCACGCCCGCGACGGCGTGAAGTACGCTCTCTCCGAGACGGAGATGGAATGGTTCCTGACCTACTTCCGCGAGCTGGTCGAGAAAGACGCGGCCTAAACTCGGCCCGTCATTGCGGGCGTCGCGCGAGGCGCTTCTCGCAATGACGCGCGGTCAGCGCGTCACTTCGAGATCATCGTCCCGATGCCGAGCTCGGTGAACACCTCGAGCAGCAGCACGTGGTGCTGGCGGCCATCCAAGATGTGGGCGGCCTTGCAACCGCCGTTGAGCGCGGTGAGGCACGTCTCGAGCTTGGGGATCATGCCGCCGGTGGCGGTGCCGTCGGCCACCATCGCCTTGGCCTCCTTGGCGGTGAGCTTCGGCACCAGCTTCTTGTTCTTGTCGAGGACGCCGTCGACATCCGTCAGCAGGATGAGCTTGCTCGCCCCCATCGCCGCGGCGATGGCGCCGGCGACGGTGTCGGCGTTGATGTTGTAGGTTTCGCCTTCCGGTCCGATGCCGATCGGTGCAATGACCGGAATCACGTCGGTGCTCATGAGCACTTCGAGCACATGCGGATTGATCTTGGTCGGTTCGCCGACGTAGCCGAGGTCGGTCGCCTTCTCGACGCTGCCGCGCGGCGGGCGCTTGGAGCGGAGCTTGCGTGCCTCGACCAGGCTGCCGTCCTTGCCGGAGATGCCGATGGCATGGCCGCCGGCCTCTTCGATGGCGCTGACGATCGACTTATTGATGGAGCCGGCCAGCACCATTTCGACGACATCCACGGTCGCCTTGTCGGTGACCCGAAGGCCGCGCTCGAAGCGGCTCTCGATGCCCAGGCGCTTCAGCATGTCGCCGATCTGCGGGCCGCCGCCGTGCACCACCACCGGGTTGATGCCGACCTGGTTGAGCAGCATGACGTCGCGGGCAAAGCTCTCGGTGAGGGTGTCGTCGCCCATCGCATGGCCGCCGAACTTGATGACGAAGGTCTGGTTGGCGAACAGGCGCATATAGGGCAGCGCCTCGGACAGCGTCGTGGCGGTCTCGAGCCACTGTTCGCGGGTGCGAACCGGCCGGGCGGGCTTCTTCTTGATCGGCATGGCGGGAAAACCGAGGCGGTCTAAGGGCGCATCCCTATAGCCGAAGCGGTGCGGCACGGCCAGCACTCGGCCAAGGGCGCGCGCCAACGTTCTATGAGCCGGCACATTGACACGCGATGCGCCTGTGCGCCCACTAGCGGCGCTGAGACCGTCGGCCTTGCCGGCGGGACCGGGGGGTCAGCGGATGTCGGTCACCACCGAGGCGGGCGCGCGCACGAGCGCCGCGACGCGGGCGACTCGCCTGCTTGCCGCGAATGCGTTGGCTGCCGCCGCGTATTTCCTCATCGCCATCCCCAGCCACATGTTCTTCGTCCGCACGGGGTTCGGTGCGCCGCCGCTGCTGCCGGGCGCGGGTGTCGCCCTCGCGGCTGCTCTCATCGGGGGCCGGGCGGTGTGGCCTGGCATCTTCGTCGGGGCATTCGCGCTCTATGGATCCGTGCTGCCGGACGCCGCAACGGCGGTTGGGTTCGCTCTTTCGTCGACGGTTGGTGCCGCCATCGGCGCCCTGGCGATGCGCATGCCGATCCGCGGTCGTGGGCCGGCACTCTCGTTTCGCGAAGTCCTATCCTTGTTCGTCTTCGGCGCCGCGCTGCACGGCGCCATCGCGGCTGCTGGCTTCACGGTCACGGAGGCACTTCTCGGGCCGGTGCTCAGCGACCGTGCTTGGCCACTCGCCCTCGTCACCTGGTTCGTCGATCACCTCGCCGGCGTTTTCCTGGTGACGCCCCTGCTCTTGCTGGCGTGGTTCGACCGCCGTCCTCCGAGCAGCGACCGCTGGCAGAGCATGGCGGCGATCGTCGGCGTCGTGCTGGGCTTCACAGCCATCCGTCTCTTCACGCCGTCCGGCGCCAACATCAACGCAGGCTTGCCGCTGCTGATCGTGTTTGCCTGCACCTGGTTCTCGATGCTGTTCGCCCAACGCGAGGCAGCCGTCCTTTTTGCCGTATCCATCTACCTGGTGGTCGTCGGCGCGGCGCTCACGCCCTCGCCGAACATGGCGACGCCCATCCTCGGTAGCATCGGCATCACGTTCGGCATGCTCAACGCCCTGCTGGTGTCGTCGCTGGCCGAAGAGCGCCGCATTGCGCTGATGCTCGCGGGGGTCGACGCGCTATCGGGGATCGCCAACCGCCGCACGTTCATCGATCGCGCGGCACAGGAGGCCGAGCGCGCCAAGCGCTACGGACGGCCGCTCGCCCTTGTCGCCTTCGATATCGACACCTTCAAGGTCATCAACGATACCCTGGGACACCCAGCCGGGGACGCATCGATCCGCGCCGCCGCGGCGGCCGTAGCGGCGCAGCTGCGCCGTCTCGACACGCTCGCCCGCGTCGGCGGCGACGAGTTTGCGGTGTTGATGCCGGAGACCGAGCCACACGCAGCGGAGGCCGTGTGCGAGCGATTGCGGCGCGCCGTCGCCGCGGCGCGCATAGACGGGCCGCGCGGATTGTTCTCGGTGACGGCGAGCTTCGGCATGACCGAGTTCGACGCGCGTCACGACACCATCGAATCCGCGCTGGCACGCGCCGACAAGGCGCTCTCGCGCGCCAAAGAAGAGGGCCGCAACCGCGTCGTCGCGGTTTAGTCGCGCCGAAGGCGCGCCCCGCGCGTGTTGCGCGCTAGGCTCCGTACTCAATTGGGGATTCCGCTCAGGCGCGGTTTGTGATTCAAGCTTCCGAACGAACAGGAGGCTTGGATGGCGGGGGTTTCTTGGCTGAGCGACTCTGAGTGGGCGCGGATTGAGCCACTATTGCCGCGCGGAC
>CAMDPO010000006.1 GCA_945904955.1 Rhizobium sp. Q54 | reverse complement strand
ACCAAGGCGCGGGCGATCGAGATGCGCTGGCGCTGGCCGCCCGAGAACTCGTGCGGATAGCGGTCCATGGTGGTCGGGTCGAGGCCGACCTCGCGCATTGCCTCGGCCACCACGGCGCGGCGCTGGTCCCAGCGCAGCGACTTGTCGTGGACGACCAGGCCTTCCTCGATGATCTGGCTCACCGACAGGCGCGGCGACAGCGACCCGTACGGGTCCTGGAAGACGACCTGCATCTCCTTGCGCAACGGGCGCAGGTCGCGGAATCCCAGTCCCTGCAGCTCGCGCCCGCCGAACTGGATCGAGCCCTCGCTGCGCAACAGCCGCAGGACGGCGAGCCCGAGCGTCGTCTTGCCCGACCCGCTCTCGCCGACGACTCCCAACGTGTGCCCGGCGCGCAGCGCCAGGCTGACGCCGTCGACTGCGCGGATGTAGTCGAACGTGCGGCCGAACAGGCCGCCCTTACGCGGGAAGTGCACCTTCAGGTCCTGCGTCTGCAGGATGATCGGTGTGTTCTCCGGCGCCTTGTCCCGGCGCGGCTTCGGTTCTGCGGCAAGCAGCGTGCGCGTGTACTCGTGCTTCGGCTTGGCGAACAGCGTTGCCGTATCGCCTTCCTCCACCAGCCGGCCCTGGTACATGACGTACGTGCGGTTGGCGAGCTTGCGCACGATGCCGAGCTCATGGGTGATGAACAGGATCGCCATCCCCATGCGCTTCTGGATTTCCTCCAGGAGCTTCAGGATCTGCGCCTGGATGGTGACGTCCACCGCCGTCGTCGGCTCGTCGGCGATCAGCAGGTCCGGCTCGTTGGCCAGCGCCATGGCGATCATGACGCGCTGGCGCTGGCCGCCCGACAGCGTGTGCGGGAACGAGCCCAGCCGCTTCTCCGGCTCCTGGATGCCGACGAGGTGCAAAAGCTCCAGCACGCGTGCGCGCGCCTGTGCCCGCGTGACGTTGCGGTGCAGGAACAGCGACTCGGCGATCTGCTTCTCCACAGTGTGCAACGGATTGAGCGACGTCATCGGTTCCTGGAAGATCATCGAGATCTTGTCGCCGCGAATGCGTTGCAACGTCTTGTCCGGCGCGCCCAGCAGCTCCTGGCCGTTGTATTTGATCGAGCCCGAGGGATGGAATGCCTTGGGGTAGGGCAGCAGCTGCAAAATCGACAGCGCGGTCACCGACTTGCCCGATCCGCTCTCGCCGACCAGGGCGACTGTTTCGCCCTTGTCGATCGTGAAGGACACGCCGCGCACCGCTTCGATGTCGCGCCGGCCGATGCGGAACGACACCGCCAGGTCCTTGACCTCGAGCAGGTGCGTATCGGGCGCTCCCGCCGCGCCGCCTCGGGTGAAATCGACGACGCTCATGCCACGTTCTTTCGCGGATCGAAGGCGTCGCGTACGCCCTCGCCAATGAACACCAACAGCATGAGGAGCGAGCCCAGGGTGAGGAACGCGGTGAAGCCGAGCCACGGCGCGTGCAGGTTGTTGCGCGCCTGCAGCACGAGTTCCCCCAGCGACGGCGAGCCGACGGGGAGGCCGTAGCCGATGAAGTCGAGCCCGGACAGCAGGGTCACCGAGCCCGACAGCATGAACGGCAGCATGGTCATCGAGCTGACCATGGCATTGGGGAGGATGTGGCGCAGCATCACGACCCAGTCGGACGCACCGAGCGCGCGCGCCGCCCGCACATAGTCGAAGTTGCGCGCCCGGATGAACTCGGTGCGCACCAGCCCGACCAGCCCCATCCAGCTCCACAACAGGAATATGCCCAGCAGGACCATGAAGGTCGGCGTGATCACCGAGGCGAGGATGATGATCACGTACAGCGTCGGCACCGAGCCCCAGATTTCCATGAAACGCTGGAAGTACAAGTCCCAGCGCCCTCCCCAGTACCCTTGGGTGGCGCCGGCGACGATGCCGATGATGGACGAGACGATCACCACCGAGAATCCGAACAGGATCGAAATGCGGATTCCGTAGACGACGCGCGCCACCACGTCGCGCGCCTGGTCGTCGGTGCCCAGCCAGTTGACCGCCGACGGCGGCGAGGGCGCCGGCCGCTGCAGGTCATAATTGATGGTGCGGTAGTCGAAGCGCACCGGTGGCCAAAGGATCCAGCCCTTGTCCTCGATCATGTCGCGCACGACCGGGTCGCGATACTCGGCCTCGCCCTCGAAGAAGCCGCCGAACTCCTTCTCGGAGTAGGCGGTGAAAATCGGCGTGTAGAACGCGCCGTCGTAGCGGATCAGCAACGGCCGGTCGTTGCACAGGAACTCGGCAAACAGGCTGATGAGGAAGATCGCCGCGAACACCCACAGCGACCAGAACGCCAGGTGGTTGCGGCGGAACAGGTCGAGGCGCCGCCGGGTCAGCGGCGTGACACGCATGCCCAGGAACGTGTCGCGCGTATCCAGGGGTGGCGGTGCCGCTGGTGCGATGTCGGCCGTGCGCTCCGCTATGCTCACCTACTTCACCTCGACGCGATCGAAGTGGATGCGCGGGTCCACCCACGCATAGGAGATGTCGCGCAGGATGCCCATGATCAGGCCGAGCAGCGTGCCGATGTAGAGCGAGCCGAACATCAACGGGTAGTCGCGCCGGATGGTGGCGTCATAGAACAGCCTGCCCAGGCCATCCAGCGAGAAGATGATCTCGATGAGCAGCACGCCGGCGAAGAAGATCGACAGGAACGCCGCCGGGAAGCCGGTGATGATCAGCAGCATGGCGTTGCGGAACACGTGCCCATACAGCACGCGGCGCTGGGTCAACCCCTTGGCGCGCGCCGTGATGACGTACTGCTGCTTGATCTCTTCGAGGAACAGATTCTTGATCAGCATGGTGAGGGTAGCGAAGCCGCCGATCACCATGGCCGTCACCGGCAGCACCATGTGCCAGGCGTAGTCGGCGATCTTCATGTACCAGGACAGCTCTTCCCAATTGGGCGACACCAGGCCGCGAATCGGGAAGATGTTCCAGTAGCTGCCGCCCGCGAACAGGACGATCAGCAGAATCGCGAACAGGAAGTCCGGGATGGCATAGCCGATCAGGACGATGGTCGTCGTGCCGCCGTCGAACTTGGTGCCTTCCCGCACCGCCTTGGCGATGCCGAGCGGGATGCAGATCAGATAGATGATCAGCATTGTCCACAGCCCGAGCGAGAGCGACACGGGCAGCTTGTCGATGATGATCTCGATGACGTTCTGGTCGCGGAAGTAGCTGTCGCCGAAGCGGAACAGCAGGAAGTCCTTCATGGTGAGGAAGAAGCGCTCGAGCACCGGCTTGTCGAAGCCGTACTGCTGCTCGATCTCGCGAATGATCTCCGGCGGCACGCCGCGCGCGCCGCGATAGCGCTGTTGCTCGGGCGACTGCTGTTGCTGGGCGGTTTGCTGCGGCCGATTGCCGCCCTGGTTCTGCTGGACTTCGGCGTTGCCGGCGCCGCCGGCAAAGCGGGCCGTGGCATCGACACCGATGCCGCGCATCTCGGCGAGCCGCTGCTCGACCGGTCCACCCGGCGCGAGCTGAATGACGAAGAAATTGATAACCATGATCCCGAACAAGGTCGGGATCATCAGAAGCAGTCGCCTGCCGACGTACGCCCACATCCTCAGAGCACCCGCGTTTGCGGGTACTCACCCGGTTGGGGCATCAGCCCCGCTATGACTTGCCGGTTTGCCACCGGTCTTGCCGAGTTGGTTGGCTAGTCCTTACCGCCGCAGCTGCGCTTTGGCGGCGTTGACGCGTCGTTCCTTCTCGGCGTCGATCCACCAGCCGGTGGTGACGCCGTACTTGGACTTGGTCTCCGGCACGCCGAACTTGTCCCAGTACGCCAGGCGGTAGTTGTCCACCGTCCACTGCGGGATGGCGTAGAAGCCCCACTGCAGGACGCGGTCGAGTGCCTTGGTGGTAGCGACCAGGGTCGCCTTGTCGGGCGCGGAAATGATCTTCTCGACCAGCGCGTCCACCACCGGGTCGCACACGCCGGGCATGTTGTCGGCGTTCTCGGTCTTGGCCGCGTCGCACGTCCACATCTCACGCTGCTCGTTGCCGGGGTAGGTCGACTGACCCTGGCTGTGCACGATGATGTCGAAGTCGAACGTCTGCAGGCGCTGCTGGTACTGCGAGGTGTCGACCGTGCGGATCGTCGCCACCACGCCGAGGCGCTCCAGGTTCTGGACCATCGGCGCCGTCAGGCGTTCGAAGTCCGCCTGCACCAGCAGGAACTCGATCGTCAGCGGCTCGCCTGCCGCGTTGACCAGGCGGTTGTTGCGCACCGTGTAGCCCGCTTCCTGGAACAGCGTCTGGGCGCGCATCAGCTGCGCGCGGCTGTTGCCGGTGCCGTCGGTCTTCGGCGGGTTGTACTCGGTGGTGAACACCTCGGGCGGCAGCTGCGCCTTGAACGGCGTCAGGATCTCCAGCTCCTTGCCGGTCGGCAGGCCGGTGGCGGAGTACTCCTGTTTCTCCCAATAGCTGCGCAGGCGGGTGTACTGGTCGTAGAACAGCGTCTTGTTCATCCACTCGAAGTCCATGGCGTACTGCAGGGCTTCTCGCACCTTGCGGTCGGCGAACTTCGGCTTACGCGTGTTGATGAAGTAGCCCTGCAGATCCTTGGGCAGGTTGTTCGGGATCAGCGCCTTGGTGATCAGGCCCTGCGCCACCGCCGGGCTCTCGTAGCCCGTGGCCCAACGGATCGCGGAATTCTCCGAGCGGAAGTCGTAGTCGCCGGCCTTGAACGCTTCGAGCGCCACCTGGAAATCGCCGTAGTAATCGGTGCGCATGTTGTCGAAGTTGTTCTGGCCGACGTTCATCGGCAGGTTGACGCCCCAATAGGTGGGCACGCGCTCGAGCTCGATGAAGTTCGGCGAGTTGACCGTCTTGATGCGGTAGGGGCCCGACGACATGAAGGGCTCGAGCGTCGTCGCGGCGAAGTCGCGGTTCGCCCACGCGGTGCGCGACAGAATCGGCAGCTGGCCGGAAATGTAGGGCAGCTCCTTGTTGATCTCGCCGCCGGTGTCGAACGTGAAGCGCACCTCGCGCTCGCTGACCTTTTCCGCCTTGGCCAGGTTCTTGAAGTACTGGCGATAGAACGGCGAGCCTTCGGCCTTCAGCTTTTCCAGCGAGAAGATGACGTCCTCGGGCAGCACGGGCGTGCCGTCCCACCACTTGGCCTCGTCGCGCAGCCTGAAGATCACCCACGCCGCGTCGTCCGGCACTTCCAGGTACTCGGCCAGCAGGCCGTAGTGCACCGACAGCTCGTCGGCGTTGGTGGTCATCAGCGGCTCGCCGCCGATGCCGGCGGCCGTGCCCTTGCCGTTGAAGACGTTGAGGTTGTCGAAGGTGCCAAAGCCCCAGCCGCGGTAGGTGCCGCCCTTGGGCGCATTCGGATTGACGTAGTTCCAATTCTTGAAGTCGCGCGGGTAGAGCGGATCGGTCTCGTGCGAGTACGCGTAGTAGATCGTGCCGCCGTTCTTGCCCGGCGCCTTATTGGTGGCTGCTGCGGGCGACTTGTACTCTTGGGCGACCGCGGCGCCTGCCATCGCGAAGGTCAGCGCGACTGCAGTGATCAATCCGGCGATTTTGCGCATGGAGTCGATCCTCTTCCGATCCGAAGGCGTGTTGCTTTGTTGCAATAGTGCGTCAAGCGCGGAGGCCGAGTCTAGAAGGTTAACGCTGGAGCACACCTGCCGCGGCGGTAAGCAATGCGGGGCTGGCCGCCGCCAGGACGTGGCCTTTCCGGCCGCAATCCAGGGGCATTCCGGCCCAATCGCCAATCACGCCTCCGGCACCGCGCACGACCGGGATGGCGGCGCAGAAATCGTGGGGCTCCATCCCGCACTCGGCGACCAGGTCGGCGAACCCGCTCGCCAGCAGACCGAACGCGTAGCCGTCGGTGCTGTATTGGGTGAGCTTGGTGCCGTCGATCAGGCGGTCGAGGGCGCCGCGCTCCCGCTCGCTGCACCAGGTCGGCCGGGTGGCGCTCACCGCGCCGGTGGTGAACAAGGTCGCGTCGGCGAGGGCGGCGCGTGGCCGCACCCGGCACTGCGTTCCGTTGAAGGTGGTGGGTTGCCCGCTCGCGCCGATCCAGCGCTCGCGCGTGATCGGCTGGTCGATGACGCCGAGCACCGCCTCGCCACGATGCACAAGTCCGATGAGGGTCGTGAACAGCGGCTTGCCGGTGATGAACGAGCGCGTGCCGTCGATGGGATCGAGCACCCACACGTATTCGGCGTCGCTGTTGATGTGGCCGAGCTCCTCGCCGCGCACGCCGTGCTGCGGATAGCGCTGCAGGATGGCGTCGCGCAGGGCCTGCTCGGTTTCCCGATCGGCGATCGTGACGGGACTGTTGTCCGCCTTGTCCTCGACCGCATGGCCGCTGCGGAAATGCCGCCGCAGCACCGTGCCCGCCGTTTCGGCGAGCAAGCCAGCAAAGGTCGTCAGCTCATGGAGGTTGGCCGTCGCCATCCGCACCTGCGCCGTGCGTATAGCACGGCGTCGCGCCTATGGCGCGCTAGCGCGCGGAGCGCGCGTCCGGAGCGACGTCCCCCAATCATGGCCATAGCGAGCATGCGCGTGGACGCGCGCGCGTGCCCGCTAGTTGGTCGGCAGCGGCACGGGTGCCATCGACAGCGTGCGCAGGTGGGCGATGAGGTTGGCGCGGTCGGTCGCCACCGGCATTCCGACAAAGGCCATGCGGGTGCCGGGAGTGTGCTGGGCCGGCGCCGTCAGGAACTTGTCGAGCTCGTCGAACGTCCACGTGCCCGCGGCGTTCTTCATCGCCTCGGAGTAGTTGAACCCGGGCACGCTGCCCTTGTCGCGGCCCACCACGTTCCACAGGTTCGGGCCGACGCGGTTCGGTCCGTTCTGGTCGAAGGTGTGGCACGCGGCGCAGCGCGTGCGCGCCGTCAGGCCGGTAGCCGGGTTGGCCGCGGCAAGACGTCCCGCGATGTCGGCGGTGCCGGCGGCGACGGCGCCCGGAGCCCCCGCAGCGGGTGCAACCCGAGTGGGTGCCGCGACCGGGGCCGGCGGTGCATCCTCGGGTGCTGCGGCCAGCGGAGCCGGGGCCTGGGGCGCCGGAATCGGGGTCGGCGTCGCCGCCTGGGGCGGTGCCATCGGCGCGGCCGGGACGGGCGGCCGCGCGGCGACCACCGGCGCGGGCGTCGTCGCCGCATCGCCGAAGATGGCGCCGGCCACCGTGGCGATCACCACCACCAGCAGCACCGAGGCCAACACCGCTCCGCCGTACTTCAGCAACGCGTTCATGCCTGTCTCCGTGCCGTGGGGGAAATTGATGGCGACACTACGCGCGCCGTTCCGGCGGGCGCAAGGCGCCCAGAGGTCGCGGTCCCGCCGTGCAGAAGAGATGTCGTTGCCGTACAAGGGAGTCCACGGCTCCCCCAGCGTCTGTCGGGCCTCCCATGCGCGATACCGCAATCGTACTCATCCCGGCCCGACTCAAGGCGACGCGGCTGCCCAACAAGCCCCTCGCCGACATTGCCGGCCTGGCCATGATCGTCCACGTTTGGCGCCGCGCCGTCGCCGCCAACGTCGGCCCGGTCGTCGTCGCCTGTGAGGACGAGGGCATCGCCGCGGCCGTGCGTGCTGCCGGCGGCGTCGCCGAGTTGACCGGTGCGCACCATCGCTCCGGCTCCGACCGCATCACCGAGGCGCTCGACCGCCTCGACCCCGGCAAGAAGAAGTACGGCATCGTCGTCAACCTGCAGGGCGACCTGCCGACCATCGAGCCCGCCGTCGTCGCCGCGGTGCTGGAGCCGCTCGCCGATCCCGCCGTCTCCATCGCCACCCTGGCGCGCCGGCTCGAAGACGGCGATCTCGCCAACCCGAATGTAGTCAAGGCGCACGCGGCCCTCTCCTCGGCGCGCCCGATCGCCCACGCCACCGCCTTCACGCGCGAAGGTGGGTCGTGCACGGGCGACTGCTTCCACCACATCGGCATCTACGCCTACCGCCGCGCCGCCCTCGATCGCTTCGTCGCGCTGCCGCCGTCCGCCAACGAGCGCACCCATTCGCTCGAGCAACTGCGCGCCATCGACGCCGGCATGGTCATCGGCGTGCGGCTCGTTGACACCGATTCCTTCGGTGTCGATACTCCCGCCGACCTCGCGCGCGCCCGCGCCGTTCTCGCTCAATCCGGATGACCGCAAAGAATACGCGCCCGGCACGTCAAGGGCCGGCCAATTTGATCGCGTTTCAAGGCGAGCCCGGTGCGTACTCGCACCTCGCCTGCAAGGCGGCGTATCCGAAGATGACGCCGCTGCCGTGCCAGACGTTCGAGGCCGCCTTCGCCGCGGTCTCGTCGGCCAAGGCCGCGCTCGGCATGATCCCGATCGAGAACTCGGTCGCCGGCCGCGTCGCCGACATCCACCACCTGATGCCGGATTCTGGGCTCTTCATCGTCGCCGAGCACTTCCAGCCGGTCCGCCACTGCCTGCTCGCGCCCAAGGGTGCGACGCTCAAGACCGTGCGCACCGTGCACAGCCACGTCCAGGCCCTCGACCAGAACCGCACGCTCATCCAGGAGCTCGGCTGGAAGTCGGTCGTCGAGGCCGACACCGCCGGCGCCGCGCGCCTCATTGCCGAGCGCAACGATCCGACCCAGGCGGCCATCGCCTCCGAGCTCGCCGCCGAGCTGAACGGCCTGAAGATCCTCCGCCCCGCCGCGCAGACCGTGACGCGCTTCCTGCTGCTGGCGAAGAAGAGGAAGAAGCCGGCGATGCCCAAGGACGGCGGCATCGTCCTCACCACCTTCGTGTTCACCGTGCGCAACGTCCCGGCCGCGCTCTACAAGGTGCTCGGCGGCTTCGCTACGAACAACGTCAACCTGGTGAAGCTCGAAAGCTACATGGTCGGCGGCAACTTCGCGGCGACGCAGTTCTATACGGACATCGAGGGCCACCCCGACGACCCGTCGGTGCAACGCGCCTTCGACGAACTCGCCTTCTTCACCGCCACCATGAAGGTGCTCGGCGTTTACGAGGCCCACCCCTTCCGCCTGGCGCAGCGCTAGACGTTCGAGTCGCAATCCTCATGCTGAGCCCGTCGAAGCAGGATGGGGAAGCCACCACCGTCGCCTAAGGCGCCAGATTCGCCTTCACCACCCGCGCCCGGAACTCGAACACGTTCGGGTTGTCGTAATCCACGATCGCCTCGATCCAATGATGGTCGGGCGTGCCGAACGTCTGCACGCGCGTGAAGGTCTCCAGCACGCGCTCGCGGCTGTCCCGCATCGGCTTGTCGATCAGGAACTTGTTGTCGTCGCCCTCCACCAGCACGACCGGGCCGCCGAATTTCACCGTCTCGTTGAACAGCACCTCGAAGAACTGGTCGGTGTAGCCGAAGCCGACGCCGCCGTTCGGGAACACGTTGGCGCGCGTGAACAGCATCACGGCGCGGCTGCCCGCTGCCTTGGCGGCCGCGAACGACGCCGTCATCCACGCCCGGTTGGCACGATCGCGCTCGACCGCCTCGGGCCTGCCGCCGTTGTTGCCGCCGCCCACCACGTGGATGGTCAGGAACGTCACGTCGCCCATCTGCCAGCGCGCGTTCTCAGAATACTTGGCGAACGCGCCCCCCTCGGCACTCTGGCGCAGCATCTTCATCGGCGGCTGGCCCAGGCTCTGGTCGGTAGCGAAGAACAGCTCGCGCACGCGGGCGAGGCGATTGTCGCGCTCGTCGCGGCAGGCGAACCACTCGTTGTCGCCGGGCGTGAAGACGAGCGGCCGTTGCATCGCCGCGAACTGCGCATGCCGGCGCACCAAGGCAGGGTCCGTGCACAGCTCCTGCGGATGCCCGGCGTCGCCGTTGTGGACCACGAACGCCACCGGCTGGGCGTTGATGTCCGCCAACAGCCGCCGCAGGTGCGTCTCATGATCGAGCGGCGCGTTCTGCTCGCTGTAGCCCACGCCGCCGATCAGGGCGATCGAGAAGGCCGGCGCGGCGGCGGCCGAAAGGGGCGCGCAGAGCAGCGCGCCCAGGGCCGCGACCGAGAACCACTTGCTGGTGCCCATAGGCACTCAGCATAGCACCTCCGTCTCCGGGTCAAGGCGCAAGCCATGTCCGGTTGAAGCCGCTACCCTGGTGCCCCGCGCCGACAATTGGCGGCGACGGATCGTGCGCACACAGCGATGTGTTCCGCGAAGGTGCGCAACGCCTCGCGATCGGCTGCGGCGAACGTGTCAGCCAGCCGCGCCGCCACGGGCGATGCTTGCGCCGCAACGGCCGTGGCCAGTTCCTCCACGCGCGCAACGGTGGCGGCGGGCGCCAGCTTGGTTTCCTCCGCAAATCGCCGCCATTGGAGCTGCCTCAGTTGTTCGGCGCGGTTGCCGCCGCCGACCTTCATGGCGAAGTTGAGCGTGAAGCCCTCGTACAGCAGTGCGCTCATGAAGTCGTATCCGGGCGATAGGCCTTGGCGCCCGCCGGTGAGCAGCATCGAATGGTTCTTGCCGTGACGGTCGGTGTCGCCGATGCAGCACGCGAAGATGACTCGACCCAGCATCTCCAGTCGGTCGCGCACCCGCCGCGGTGAGTGCGCATCGATGACGCCGAAGACGTCCTGGTGGTTCGGTCCTTTCTTCGCTTCGTACTTTTGCGAGGGGTAGAAGCCGAGCGCCTGGCAAAAATCCTCTTGGTGGTTGCGGGTCACTGCGTGTCCGGCGCGGCGATGTCGGTCGTAGCGCTCTACCAGCAGGTATTTCTGTACCCCGGCGCTGCCCATGGTCACCGGCGCCACTTCCAGTCCGACCTCGGCGGCTAAGGTCATGCACAGCAGTTCGTTCTCCACGGTCGCGTACATGCGACCGCTCGACCGTTTCAGGATGTGCGTGGAGGCGGCGCCGCGCAGCGGCAGGGCGAGGTCGCCGTCGAGCTTGGCGAGTGCGATCTTCGCTTGCGCGCCGGCCAGGGACATCGTCACGCCGGCTGTTCCCGCCAGCAGGGGGCGCGCCGGCAACTGGTCGATCACCTCGGCGAGTTCGGTCGAGGACAGCGTGCGATAGCCTGCCTTGCCGCCGCGCTGCTGCGTTCCGATTGTCAGGGCGCCCGCGGTGTCGCCGCCGATCTGCTCCAATAGGCCGTAGACGTCTGCCGTGCTGCGTCCGAGCACGCGTCCGACGGCTTCGAGTTGTTGATCTTCCGGCAGCAGGTTGGCGAACCAAGGCGTCGCCGCCTCTGGCGGATAGACGTCGGCTTGCAAGGGCATCGTCGTCGAGATCGCAAATGCATCGCCGCCGTTGAGCCACGGCCGGGCGTACCGGAACGTCACTCCGGGCGGGGCGCTTTCCAGGGAGCCGACAGCGCGGCCCTCGGAGAAGATGCGAAGCACGTCAGCCGTCCGCCAGGGTGAGGCGCAGGCCGAGCGCAGCCGCGACTTGCAGTGCCTTGCCGAGACGGACCGTCGGCTTGCCGCGCTCCAGCTCGACGATGAATCGCTCCCCCGATCCGACGGCGAGCGCCAACTCCCGTTGGGTGAGGCCCTGGCTTTGCCGCGCCGCCTTGATCGCGTTGCCGAACTCTCGCGCCGACGGAACGTGAGTCGCTGCGGGGGTCATGCGCTCTCCGTGCTTACCGATCGGGAAGATGGAGGGGTCTTGTAGCGAAGTAAAAGGCGTTTTCTTCCCGATCGGTATGATTGCTCCGCTTTTGCCTGGAAGGAGCATGAATCGTCCCGATCGGGAAGTATATCACGATTGGTATTGACTTTTTGGCGTACATAATGTATCGTGACCAGTAGACCTCACCCCCTGGAAAGGGATCGAAATGAGTGACGATCCGGCCAATCAGACCGAGAAACTTGCGGCGGAGCTCGATACGACACGTAATTCCAACGTAATTACGGTGAGACACACCGACCCGCAGACCGGCCGGTTCGCCAAGGGCAACCCCGGTAAGCCAAAGGGCGCCCGCAACAAGGCGACCCTGATGGCGCAGGAGATGCTGCAAAGCGAAGCCGACGCCCTGGTCCAGCGCGCGGTCCAACTCGCCATGGCGGGCAACGCCAGCATCATGAAGCTCTGCATGGATCGGTTGGTACCGTTGCGTCGCGAGCGCACTGTCGAATTCGAAATCGGCCTCCTGGAGACCGCCAAAGACGCCGTGCTCGCCGCTGGCCGCGTCACGCAGATGGTCGCAAGCGGCGAACTGACGCCTTCGGAGGGTCAGGCCCTCTCCTCGATCATCGAGAACCAGCGCCGCGCCATCGAGACCGCCGAGCTTGAGCGCCGCATCCTGATCCTTGAGGCGAGCGTCGAGTGATGGCCGAGGAACTGCGTCACGGCCCCCGCATGGCCCGCGTCGCCAAGGTCGCGGCGAAGAAGACTCCGCCGGACAACGAGTTCCGCGTCGTGATCTGGTCCGCGCCCAAATTCATCCTCGGGCGCGGCTGGATGCGTCGCGAGCTGCAGCCCGAAAAGGACGAAGACGACCCGGACTATGTCCCGCCCGACGCGCCCGATCCGCCCGACGACAGCCCGGTGTGGCAGCCGGCCGCACCCCCGGAATCCTAGGTCACGGCGGCTCACGTTGACTCTCGGTGTCCGCGCCCCCTTATTCTCCCCTCGGGAGGCTGGCGGGCGGACGGGTCCCTCGCCAACCCGGCCAGGTCCGGAAGGAAGCAACCGTAACGAGCCGGACCCGGGTCGTTCGTCCAGTCTCCCACCTTCCTCGCGCGGGACGCGCGCCTTCGGCACGACGCGGCCCGCTTCCGACTCCGGCCGCTGACCCAATCCCACTAGACTGACCCCGATGGCCCAGCCGTACCGCGTACTGGCGCGCAAATACCGTCCGACAATGCTGGCCGAGCTGGTCGGCCAGGACGTGCTGGTGCGCACCCTCACCAACGCCTTCAGCTCGGGTCGCATCGCCCACGCCTTCCTGCTCACCGGCGTGCGCGGCGTCGGCAAGACCACCACTGCCCGCATCATCGCCCGCGCCATGAACTGCGTCGGGCCCGACGGCAAGGGCGGTCCCACCATCGCGCCGTGCGGCGTCTGCGACCACTGCCGCGCCATCGCCGAGGACCGCTCGGTGGACGTGCTCGAGATCGACGCCGCCACCCACAACGGCGTCGACGACATCCGGGCGCTGACCGAAGGCTCCCGCTACGCGCCGCTCAACGCGCGCACCAAGGTCTACATCCTCGACGAGATGCACATGCTGTCCAAGGCCGCCGTTGCGGCCTTGCTCAAGACCCTCGAGGAGCCGCCGCCGCACGTCGTCTTCATCTTTGCGACGACCGAGATCCGCAAGCTGCCGCTCACCATCCTGTCGCGCTGCCAGCGCTTCGACCTGCGCCGCGTCGAGCCGCCGCTGCTCGCCCAGCACCTCACCAACATCTGCGGCAAGGAGAGCGTGCAGATCGACGACGAGGCCGCGCTCATGCTCGGCCGCGCCGCCGACGGCTCCGTGCGCGACGGCCTCTCGCTCCTCGACCAGGCCATGGCTCTCGCCGACGGCGCAATTTCTGCGGCCCTCGTCCAGGAGATGCTCGGCCTCGCCGACCGCGGCCGCACCTTCGACCTCCTCGATGCGCTGTTCGCCGGCAACGTCGCCGACGCGCTCGGCAACCTGCGCGCCCAGTACGACCTCGGCGCCGACCCGGTGCTGGTGCTCGAAGACCTGATGGACCTCGTCCACTGGCTGACGCGCCTCAAGGCCGTGCCCACCAGTCCCGATCGCGCCGCGCGCACCGCCGCCGAGCAAGAACGCGGCCGCACTACGGCCGCCAAGGTCTCCATGCCGACGCTGGCGCGCGCCTGGTCGATGCTGCTCAAGGGCCTCGACGAAGCCGCCCAGGCGCCCGACCCGATGGCCGCCGTCGAGATGGTGCTCGTGCGCCTCGCCTACGTCGCGGAGATGCCCAGCCCCGCCGAGCTGGTCGAGAAGCTCAACGCGCGTCCCGCGCCCGCCGCCGAGGCGCGCGTGTCGCAGCGCGTCGCGCCTTTAGCGCGCACATCAACCGACGCGCCTTTGGCGCGCACATCAACCGACGCGCCTTTGGCGCCGGCGCCGCCACCGGCGCGAGCCAGCGCACCGCCGCCGCCACCCGCGCGCGAAGCTCCCGCGCGTCCGCCCCGAACGCCCGATCCCGGGCAGCGGGACGCGTCGTGGGAGAGGCCCTCGGGCCGCGACCGCGCGCCCTCCAACCGCCCGAAGGGGCCCGATGGTCCGGTCGCGCCATACCCGACCCTGTCGCAGCCGCCGCGCGCGCCGATCCCCAAGATCGAAACGTTCGCCGACGTCATCCGCGTCATGGGCGAGCGCAGCGAGGCGCGTCTGCGCGCCGAGCTCATGCAGGCTGTGCACATCGTCAAGTTCACGCCGGGCGAGATCGTGTTGCGCCTCAACGAGCGTGCCCAGAAAGACCTGCCCCAGCGCCTGGTGCTCAAGCTCCAGGAATGGACCGGGACCATGTGGACCAGCACGCTCTCGCGCGAGCCGGGCGAGCCGACCTTCGCCCAGCAAGAGGCTGCGACGCGCGAGCAACGCCTGACGGAAGCGCGCGCCGACCCCGCCGTGCAGGCGGTGCTCGCCGCATTCCCGGGCGCTGCGATCCGCGACGTGCGCGACATCGCCAAGGCGCCGGCGCCCACGCCCGACGAGACCACCTCAGACGAAGACCTTTGAGAGAAGAGCCCCCATGCTGAAGAACATCGGCCAAATGATGCGGCAGGCGAAGGACATCCAGTCGCGCATCGGGGAGGCGCAGACCCGCATCGCCACCCTCTCGGCGACTGGCACCTCCGGCGGCGGCCTCGTCGAGGTCACCGTCACCGGCAAGGGCGAGATGCGCAGCCTCAAGATCGACCCAACCCTTCTCAAGGACGAAGAGCGCGACATGCTCTCCGACCTCATCATCGCCGCCCACAACGACGCCCGCGCCAAGGTCCAGGCCCAGGTCCAGGACGAAATCGGCAAAGCCACCGGCGGCCTCAACTTGCCCCCGGGCTTCGGCCTGCCGTTCTAGTGGCGAGGCGGACTCGGTCTGAGCGGGAAAGTGTCGCGCAGTAGCGCGACCAAAGAATTGGACCAGATGGACGCAAACAACCCCGGCAGTGGCGGCGGCGACCTCGACCGCCTCATGCAACTCCTCGCCCGCATCCCGGGCCTCGGCCCGCGCTCGGCGCGCCGAGCCGCCCTGCACCTCCTGCGCAAGCGCGAAGCCCTGCTGGTCCCGCTCGCCGACGCACTCACTCGGGCGGCAACCAACGTCCGCCGCTGCGGCGTGTGCGGCAACCTCGACTCCGCCGACCCGTGTGCCATCTGCCGCGACGAGCGCCGCGACCCCTCCATCCTGTGCGTGGTCGAAGACGTCGCCGACCTGTGGGCGCTCGAGCGCGCCGGCGCTTACCGCGGCCGCTACCACGTGCTCGGCGGCACTCTGTCGGCGCTCGACGGCGTCAACCCCGACGACCTCGCCATCCCCGGCCTGCTGACGCGCGCGAAGTCTGAGGAAGTGCGCGAGGTTATCCTCGCCACCAATGCGACCGTGGAAGGCCAGACCACCGCCCACTACATCGCCGACCGCCTCGTCGGCACCGACGTGAAGGTGACCGCCCTCGCCCACGGCATGCCCATGGGCGGCGAGCTCGACTATCTGGACGACGGCACCCTCGGCTGGGCCGTCAAATCCCGTCGCCCCATCTCATGACGAGGCTCGCCGGGACGGCGAGGGGGACATCAGAGCGCCACCGAGAAGCACCCCCGTCCCCGGCGGGCGGCGGGCAATCCCTCTGTTCCCTCCCCCGCGCGCGGGGGAGGGTAGGGTGGGGGTGGGAGTGCGAGACTCGGTCTCAGCGCTTCCGCGCCATCTTCGTGCGGCGCCGGGCGGCAGGCGCCTTGGTCTTGCGCTTGGCCTTGCCGGCGGTCGCGCGCACCGTGCGCTTGGGAGCCGCCTTCTTCGTCGGACGCGCCTTCGTGGTGGTGCGCGCCTTCGCAGCTCCGGTGCGCGTGCTCTTCGCCACCGCCTTGCGCTTCGCGCCGGCAGCCTTCGTCGCGCGCTTGGGTGCGTTCTTGCGAACCGCGGCCGCGCGCTTCGGCGCGCGCTTGGCTGCCGCCACCTTGCGCTTCGGCGCAGCTTTGCGGACAGGCTTGCGAGCGGCCTTCGTCACTTGGACGCGCGCCGTCGCTTTGTCGCCGCGCTTGCGCGCGCTGGACTCGCCGCCGTCGCGAGCCTTGTCCGCGTCCGCGGTTTCGGACTCCGCCTCGTCCTCGTCGCCCGCGGCGCGCATCTTGCGGCGCTCCGCCTGGTCGAGACCATCGGGCCGCATCTTCGCAGTGCTCTGCGCCTTCGACCCCTTGCGGGCACGCGTCTGCTTCTCCTGCTCCTCGTCGCGTGGGCGTTCGTCGTCCTTGTCGTCGCGCGCCTGGAACTCGCCGCCTTCACGGCTGTCGTCGTCGAGAACCTCGGTGCGGCGCGAGCGCGCCAGGGCGGCCGCACGGGGCGGGCCGCCATATCCGCGCGCCGCGGCCTCGTCATGACCCGAGCGCGCCGCCTGCCAATGATGCCCTTCGGCGTGGGTGTGCTCCTCGGGGCCCAACGCGGGCTCGCCGGTGCCGCGCTCCATCTCCACGCGCTGGTCGTCGTGCTGGAGCTGGTCCTTGAACCACTGCGGCTCGTGGCCGCGCCACGCGGCTCGCGCGTTGGTGTCCTTGCCGGTGTTCTGGTCCGACGTGCGCCGGCTGCCGCGGCGCGGGCGATCCATGGTCATGGTGCACTCCTTCAAAGCTGCAGGGCCGCGCGTCGCGCGGTAGCGCGCCCCTCGGCACGGCCGAGGATTAGCCTGGAACATGCGCAGGGCGTAATGACAAAGCTGCGTCATGTGCGTGACGCAGCTCGGAATGATCGCAGTGCTCTACTGCCCCGGGAACAGGGTGGGAGCGCGCTGCTCGACCGCGGGTGGGTCCTCCACCGTCAGATCGACCTCGCGGATCTTCTCCGCCCGGCGCTGGATCTTCTCCAGCGAGATGCGCACGTCGCTGAAGCTGCGGGTGGTGGTGTCGAAGTTGTTGCCGACCTTGGTGACGCGCTCGTCCAGCCGCCGCACGTCCTCGAGCAGCACCAGCACCTCGCGCTGGATGACCGCCGCCTGCTCGCGCATGCGCACGTCGCGCAGGATGGCGCGGATGGTGTTCAGCACCGCCCACAGGGTGGTGGGCGAGACGATGTAGACCTTGCGCCGGTAGGACTCTTCGATGACGCCGCGGAAGTTGGAGTGCAGCTCGGCATAGATCGCCTCGGACGGCAGGAACAGGAGCGCCGACTCGGCGGTCTCGTTCTGCACGATGTAGCGCTCGGCGATGTCGACGATATGGGTCGTGATGTCGCGGGTGAAAGAGCGCGTCGCATTGACGCGCGCCACGTCGTCCTTTGCATTGCGCAGCGCCTGGTAGCTCTCGAGCGGAAACTTGGCGTCGACGGCGATCGGGCCCGGCGGGTTGGGCAGGTGGATCATGCAGTCGCAGCGCTTGCCGTTCGACAGGGTCTTCTGAAAAGCGTAGGCGCCCGGCGGCAGCGCCGCCTCGATCAGGTCCTTGAGCTGGACCTCGCCGAACGCGCCGCGCGCCTGCTTGTTCGACAGGATGTCCTGCAAGCCGACCACCTGGGTGGACAGTTGGACCAGGTTCTTCTGCGCCTCGTCGATGACGGCCAGCCGCTCGCGGATCTCGCCAATGGTCTTGTCGGAACGGCCCAGGCCCTCGCCGACGCGGGTGCCGAGGTCGCTCAGCCGCTCGCGGATGGTGTTGTGGATGACCTCCTGGGCGGCGCCGAGCTCGATGAACATGTCGCGCAGCTTGGCGACGCGCGCCGTCTCGACGATGACGAATACCAGGAGGGTGACGAGCACGCCGGCTGCGACGGCTCCCGCGACGGGAAGGACCCAAGGGGCAAGTTCCATGGCGGGGAAGGTAGCATCGTCGCGCGGGACGCGCGCCTGTGGCACGACGCGCGCTTGACGCGCCGCCCGCGCCGCCCCAGCTTTCGGCCATGTCCGCCGCACAGCCAGGTCCCATCCACTCCGCGATCGAGAGCAAATTGCGCGAGCAGTTCGCTCCGGACCGTTTGACCGTTATCGATGAATCGCATCGCCACGAGGGTCACTCGGGCGCGCGTCCCGGCGGCGAGAGTCACTTCCGCGTCGAGATCGTGGCGGCTGCATTTGCGGGTGTGTCGCGCACCGAGCGGCACCGCCGCGTGCATCGCGCGCTTGCAACCGAACTGGAAGGTGGTGTCCACGCGTTGGCGCTGCGCTTGCTCGCGCCGGGAGAGTCTTAGTCTCGCTCGCGCCACAACCGGCGATAGCACCAGTATTCCGGGTGTGGTACGGTCACGTCCGCGTGAGAGGGGGAATGCGTGCCGAGTTCTCTGGTCAGCAAGAACATCCGCATCTCCGGCCGGCGCACCAGTGTGCGACTCGAGCGCGAGATGTGGGATGCGCTCGCCGAGATCGGCCGGCGCGAGAACACCACCCTCAATCAGCTCTGCACCCGCGTCGCGACGACGCGGCTCGATGGCGGCTTCACGTCGAACCTGCGCGTGTTCATCATGAACTACTTCCGCGCGCTTCAGACCGCGAACGCCAACACCAGCGGCAACACGACGAACGAGGCCAACGTCGATAGCGCGACGCCGCCGGCGACGTCCTCCGGCGCGGTCTTGAACCTCTCCGCCAACAGGTAGTTGAAGACGGCCGCCGGCATCACGGCGCCCATCACCAACACGCCGCGCTCGAGCGGCGGCAGGGCGAACGCCCAAGCGACGAACAGCCCGCCGACCAATCCGATTCCCAGACGCAGCCCCGCCAGCGTCATCGCGCGCTGGGTGTTGCTGATCTTCAATCGCGACAGCGACACGCCGAGGGACAACAGCATTAGCGGGATGGTCACGCCGCCCAGGATCTCGACCGCGCGCAAAACGAACAGCGGCGGCTCAAGGCCGCCCTGGCCGAGCAGCGCCAGCAGCGTCGCATAGAGCAGGGGCGCCTTGAGTAGCTCGGTCGGCGCCAGCCGCCCGGAGGCGATCCAGATGCCGACCGAGGAGTGCGCCACCGAGCCGATGGTGAACACCACGACCGCCAGGGCCAGTCCCGGCTCACCAAAGGCGAACAGCGCCACCGGCAGCCCCATGTTGCCGAGGTTCGGGAACAGGATCGAGTTGAGATAGCTGCGCTGGTCGAGGCGCAGCAGCCGCAACGCGATCGCGCCGGCCACCCCGAAGAACACCAGGGCAGCGACCGCCGCCAGCGCGAGGCGCTGTACGCTCGCGGTGAACTGGTAGTCCACCAACGTCGCGTACGTCAGGCACGGCCCGCCGATGTAGTAGACGAGGCTGCCGACGAAGGCCGCGTCGAAGGGCTGGCGTAGGCGGTCCCACAGGGCGCCGACGGCGATGATCAGCGCCACCGGCGCCATCACGCCGAGGATGACGTCGATCATGGCCGGGTCAGGCGGACGTCGGGGACGCTTCGCGCTTGGGCGGGGTGATACGCAGCAAGGTGATCTGGTTGCGCAGCCGGCGTAGCACCTCGAACCGATAGCGATGGAAGGTGAAAACTTGGCCCGTCTCGGGGATCATGCGCGCCTCGTGCAGCACGAGGCCCGCGATGGTGGTCGCCTCGTCGTCGGGCAGGTTCCACTCGAAGCGCCGGTTGAGGTCGCGGATCGTGGTGCCGCCCTCGACGATATAGCTGCCGTCCGACTGCGGCCGGATGCCCGCCGCCGCCACGTCGAACTCGTCGGAGATGTCGCCGACGATCTCCTCCAGGATGTCCTCGAGGGTGACGAGGCCCATCAGCGCGCCATACTCGTCCACCACCATGGCGAAGTGCGACTTGCGCCGCCGGAAGGCCGTGAGCTGCTCGCGCAGGTTGGTCGTGCTCGGCACGAACCACGGCTCCTTGGCCAGCGCGACGATGTCGAGCTTGGCGATGTCTTCCTTGTGCGAGGTGACCGCCTGCAGCACGTCCTTGACATGCAGGATGCCGACAATGTTGTCCTGGTTGTCGCGGTAGAGCGGCACGCGCGTGAACTGTCCGTCCAGCACGCCCTCCAGCAACTTATCGGGCGGCAAGCCGGCGTCGAGCACGAACATGTTCTTGCGATGGATCATGATCTCGGAGACGTCGACGTGGGCGAGATCGAGAATGCCGCCGAGCATCTGGCGCTCGCCACGCCCGCCTGCCTGCAGGCCATAGAGGTCGATGGCGCCGCGGATCTCTTCTTGGGCGATGACCGCACCCTGGGGCGAGCGCACGCGCAACGTGCGTAGGATGAAGGCGACGAGTGCGTCCACCGCACTGCTCAGCGGCCCCACCACAGCGACGATGCTGCGCAGGGTTGGCGCCAGCGCCAACGCGACACGCTCCGCGTGCAGGAGCGCGTAGGTCTTCGGCAGGATCTCGGCGAACACCAAGACGAGCACCGTCATGATGGCCGTCGCGTAGGCGACGCCCGCGTTGCCGAACAATCCGATCAGCGCACTGGTCGCCAGCGCCGAGCTCAGGATGTTGACGACATTGTTGCCGATCAGGACCGTGCCGAGCAGGCGCTCGCGCCGTGCGTTGAGTTTTGCGACGATGCCGGCGCGCTTGCTGCCCTTGCGCTCCAGATGATGGAGGCGGGCGCGGCTCGCGGTGGTCAGCGCGGTCTCGGACGCAGAGAAGAACGCGCCGATCACCAACAAGAAGAAGATCGCGACAAGCGAGAGGATGAGGGCGGTGTGCATGGGAGGTGAGCGGAGCTAGGCAGCGAGCTCGGCGTCGAGCACTCCCAGGACGTCCGCCTCAGACACGTCGCGGCTGACGTAGGCGTTGCCGATCGCCTTCACCAAGATAAAGGTGAGTGCGCCCGCCTTGACCTTCTTGTCCTGGCGCATGTGCTCCAGCAGGCGGCGCGGATCCCAGCCGCTCGCCGGCGCCGCTGCCGGCAGTCCCGCGGGCAGCCCGATCTGCGTCAGGTGCCGGCGGACGCGGGCGCTATCCGCCGCCTTCACCAGGCCGAGGCGCTGCGACAGCTCGAAGGCCAGCACCAGCCCGGCCGCCACGGCTTCGCCGTGCAGCAGGCGTCCGTCGTAGCCAAGCTCCGTCTCCAGCGCATGCGCGAAGGTATGGCCCAAGTTGAGCAGGGCGCGCGCACCCGACTCGCGCTCGTCGCCCTGAACGATCTCGACCTTCATGCGCGCGCTGGTCAGCACGGCGTAGTTGCGCGCCGCGACGTCGCCGGTGATGACCTGGCGGCCGTTCTGTTCGAGCCAGCTAAAGAAGCGCGCGTCGCCGAGCAGGCCATACTTCACCACCTCCGCGTAGCCGGCGAGCAGCTCGCGGCGCGGCAGGGTGTCGAGGACGCCGACGTCGGAGAGCACCAGGCGCGGCTGATGGAAGGCGCCGACCAGGTTCTTGCCGTGGCGCGTGTCGATGCCGGTCTTGCCGCCGATGGCCGCGTCGACTTGGGCCAGCAAGGTCGTCGGCACTTGGATGACGGGCGTGCCGCGCCGCAACGTCGCAGCGGCGAACCCGGTGATGTCGCCAATGACGCCGCCGCCGAGGGCAAGGATCGTATCGCTGCGCTCGATGCGCGCCTCGAGCAGCTTGTCGAGCAGCTTCTCCAGCTGCGCGAAGCTCTTGGTCTCCTCGCCGGCCGGCAGGACGATGGTGTGCGCGCGGATGCCGCCCCGCGCCAGCGCCGCGGTCAGGGTGGCAAGATGCAGCTTCTCGACGTTGGCGTCAGTGACGACGGCCACCTGGGGGCGCGCCAGGAGCGGGCCGACATGCTTGTCGGCCTCCGCCAACAGGTCGCGGCCGACGACGACGTCGTAGCCACGCTCACCCAACCCCAGCCGCACGGATCCGAAAACACTCATCGCTGCACGTGTCTCTAAGCGCGCGCCTGGCGGGGCGTGTCTTTCAAGGCGGTCAGGATCGCCTCGACGACCGGCTCATGCGGTCCTTCGCCGGTATCGATGACGATGTCCGCCTGAGCATACGTCGGGTAGCGCTCTTCCATCAGCTGGTTGACGCGCTCGCGCAGGTCGCCCGACGCCAACAGCGGGCGCTGGGTGCGACTCTTCTCGAGGCGCCGCACGAGCGTCTCGATGCTGGCGCGCAGCCACACCGAGGTGCCCGAAGTGCTGATCTTGGCGCGGGTCTCCGGGTCGAGAAAGGCGCCGCCGCCGGTGGCCAGGACGTGGGGTGGCCTCTCCAGCAGCCGCGCGATGACGCGCCGCTCGCCGTCCCGGAAGGCCTGTTCGCCATGGCGCGCGAAGATGTCGGAGATCGACTCGCCCGCCGCCGCCTCAATCTCGGCGTCGGCGTCGACGAAGGGCAAGCCAAGCCGTGTGGCCAAGCGGCGGCCAATGCTCGTCTTGCCGGCACCCATCAGGCCGACCAGCACGACGGTGCGCTGGACTGCCGCGCCCTGACTCATGTTCATCGGTTGGGCTGTTGGCGGCGCGTCGCGCGGTAGCGTGCCCGACGGCACGACGCGCGGAGGCGACGGCTCGGCCGCGGTCCCGGCGCGGTGCCGTCGAAGGACTGTCGCATCTTCGCCATATTCCTTAGTCTATCCTCATATCACACGCTGGAGTGGCGTCGGTAGCGCGACCCCGGCCGTTGCTTTGGCAACACGACGCCAACCGGCGCTCCCCGCGCCCAACAAGGACGGACACCACGCCCGAAACCCGTCTGCAGCGCCCGTCGCGATCCGATCGCGGCTCCGGCTCGCGCCTCCTTGGCGCGTTACTGGCAGTGATCCTGATCGCCATCGTGGCCGGCGCGCTTTTCCTCGCCATGTGGGACATCCCGGCGCCCTCGCAGCGCATCGAGCAGGTGCTGCCCAACGACCGCTTCCCGAAGTAGCGCGTCGTTGCGCCGAACCCCTATGCACGCGCGCCTTAGACAGTCCCTCCGTGCCGCCGCCTTCTTGACGGCGGGCGCCCTGCTGCCACCCGCCTGGGCGCAGGATGCGCCACAGCCGCTCGTCGTTACGCCCGGCAATCCTGACGTGCCGTTCGAGCCCGCGCGGCCGACGCCGCTGCAGGGCCCGCGCCAGCCCGTCGCACCGGGGCGCCTCTCCGATGCGCCGATCGAGGTGGGCGTCCTCAACGAGGTCGATCCTTCGGTCGTCGGGCTGCTCGACGATCCGCACGGCGGCCTCGGCACGGCGATGTGGCAAGGCACGCCGCGCGCCCGCGTCGAGATGCTGCTGCCGCGCCTGCCCATGGGCACGGTGTCGCCGGTTATGCAGGACCTGTCGCGGCGTCTCCTGCTGACGACAGCCGTGGTGCCTGCCGGCGCTCCCGTCGCGCCGACCCTCCTCGGCCTGCGGGTCGAGCGCCTCATGGCCGGCGGACGCATCGACGAGGTCAATGAGCTGCTGCGCGTCGCCGCCGCGCGTGTGAACGACCCGGCGATCGCCCGCGCCGACATCGACGCCATGCTGCTGTCCGGCGACTTCGGCGGCGCCTGCCAGAAGGTGCCGGCGCTGATGCAGGGCGACCCGAATGCCTATTGGCTGAAGACGCTGGCGTTCTGCCGCGCGCTCGAGCGCGATGCTGCCGCGGTGACCTTGGCGACGACGCTGCTGCGCGACCAGGGCCAGGTCGGCGACGAGGCGTTCTTCGCCCTGATCGCCGCGCTGCCCGCGCCGGGCGGTGGACCCGCCGTCACCACGCTCGTCGATCCGACGCCCCTCCATTTCGCACTGCTGCGCGCGGCCAATCAACCGGTCCCGCCGGATGCTGTGGCCGGAGCGCAGCCTGCCATCCTGCGCGCCATCGCGACCGCGCCCAAAGCCGACGCGACCACCGTCCCGCTCGAGGCCATCGAAGCAGCGGAGCGCGCGGAAGCGGCAGGCGCGCTCGACACGGCGACGCTCGCCGAAATCTATTCGGCGGTCTCTTACACAGGACCGCAGATTCAGCAGGCGCTGGATACCGCGGCACGCGAGAAGGGCCCGCGCACGAACGCCCTGCTCTATCAGGCCGGGCGGATTTGGACGGACCCGGCCCAACGCGCTGCGGCGCTGCAGGCGGCGTGGCAGGCGGCCAAAGCCGACGGCGCGTTTGGCACGTCGGCGCGGGTCAATCTCGCATCGCTGCGTCAGATCACGCCTGCCCCTGACCTGCTGACCTTCGCCCCGAATGCGGCGCGCGCCGCGCTTGCGGCCGGCGACGTGCCGCTGGCGTGGTCGTGGCTGGAGCTCGCGGCGCGCGAAGCCGGCACCATGACGCCACAGGGTGCCAACACCCGCGCCATCAACATCTCCGCACAGCTCTGGCCGTTGCTCCAGCTCGCCGACCCGATTGGTGCCCGCCAGCGCTCTGCCTCGCGTACTGAGACCTGGTGGCGCGAGCTGCCGCGCGCGCCTGAGGGCCCCGAGGCGGACAGCCGCGCGCTGCTCTACACGCTGTTCGCCGCCCTCGACGCCCCGGTCCCCAACGAGGCGTGGCAGTCGTTGCTGCTCGGCGGCCCGCTGCTGAAGAGCGGCTTCGTGCCGGCGCCGGCCCTGTCCAACTCGCTGGCCGCCGCTTCGGCCGAGAAGCGCGTCGGGGAGACCGTGCTGCTCGCCCTCCTCATGCTGGGCGACGTTGGCCCCGACGGAGCCGATGCTGCCGCCCTCACCCAGGCCATCCGCGCGTTGCGCGGCATCGGACTGGAGAAGGAAGCCCGCGCGCTTGCGGTGGAGGCGGCGCTGGGTCACGGCATTTGAGCCGCAACGCCACCAAGCTGCCGCCGGCTGCCGGCGACCGCCACGTCTCGTCGTTCCTCGAAATGCTCGCTGCTGAGCGCGGTGCAGCGCGCGCAACGTTGATCAGCTACGGTCGCGACCTCGCCGACTTCGCGGCCTTCATCGCCAAGCGCGGCGGCGCTCCGGTCGCAGCGGACACCGAAGCTCTGCGCGCCTACCTGACGGGGCTGCACAAGCGCGACCTGTCCGCCGCGACCCAGGCACGCCGGCTTGCCTGCTTGCGCCAATTCTTTTGCTTCCTCTTCAACGACGGTATTCGCACCGACGACCCGACCACCGTGCTCGATGGCGTCCGGCGCACCCGCCCTCTGCCCAAGATCCTCAGCGAGGCCGAAGTCGATGCGCTGCTCGTGGCCGCCCGTGCGGTGGACGGGATCGCCGGTCTGCGCTTGGTCGCGCTGCTCGAGCTCCTATACGCGACGGGTCTGCGCGTCTCCGAGCTCGTATCGCTGCAGACGTCTGCCTTCCGGGACGACCCGCGCTTCCTGCGCGTACGCGGCAAGGGCAACGTCGAGCGGCTGGTGCCGTTGAGCGACCCCGCCGTGGCGGCCGCGCGCGCATACCGCGAGGCGGTGACAGACCCCGCTGAGAAGGCATCGCCATGGCTCTTCCTTTCGCGCGGCGCCACCGGCCACCTGACCGAGCGCCGCCTCGCCCAAATGCTCAAGGAACTCGCGGCGGCGGCAGGCCTTCCGCCGGCCCGCGTCTCTCCCCATGTATTGCGCCATGCCTTCGCAAGCCATCTGCTGGCCAATGGCGCCGACCTGCGCGCGGTGCAGATGATGCTGGGCCACGCCGACATCTCGACCACCCAGATCTACACGCATGTGTTGGAGAACCGCCTGCAGGCTCTCTTGCAGCGGCATCCGCTGGCGGACTAGGGTGCGCCCCATTCTGACAGGGGGCCTTAGTTCATGAGCTTCACGCTGGTGCGGCGTGCGGTGCCGCGCGTCAATCGTTCCGAATTGGCAGTGCCCGGCTCGCAGCCAAAGATGATGGAGAAGGCGGCGCAAAGCGGCGCCGACGTCGTGTTCCTCGACCTCGAGGACTCGGTTGCGCCCGACGACAAGGTCCAGGCGCGCGCCAACATCATCAAGGCGCTCAACGAGCACGACTTCGGTGCGTCGGTCGTCTCGGTGCGCATCAACGGGCTCGATACCCACTACATGTATCGCGACGTGGTCGACCTGCTCGAGCAGGCGGGCGAGCGCATCGACCTCATCATGATCCCGAAGGTCGGCACGCCGTCCGACGTCTACGCCGTCGATATGCTGGTGACGCAGATCGAAGAGGCGAAGGGCCGCAAGAAGAAGATCGGCTTCGAGCTGATCATCGAGACGGCGCTGGGCATGCAGAATGTCGAGGCGATCGCGGCGGCCAGCCCGCGCAACGAGTCGCTGCACTTCGGTGTCGCCGACTACGCGGCCTCGACCAACGCGCGCACTACCGTCATCGGCGGACCCAATCCCGACTACGTCGTGCTCACCGACAAAGACGCCGACGGCAACCGCCAAGTCCACTGGGGCGACATGTGGCACTACGCCATCGCTCGCATGGTGGTGGCGGCCCGCGCCAACGGCTTGCGCCCGATCGACGGGCCGTTCGGCGACATCGGCGACAAGGACGGCTACCTCGCGCAAGCGCGCCGCGCCGCGGTGCTCGGCTGCGAAGGCAAGTGGGCGATCCACCCGAGCCAGATCGAGCTCGCCAACGAGGCGTTCAATCCGCCGGCCAAGGAAGTCGACCGCGCCGAGCGCATCCTGGTGGCGATGAAGGAGGCCCAGGCGCAGGGACGCGGCGCAGTGACCCTCGATGGGCGTATGATCGACGCCGCGTCGGTGCGCCAGGCCGAAGTCATGGTCGCCAAGGCGAAGCTGATCGCCGGCGGCGGCAAGGCCAAGGCGAAGACCAACGGCAAGGGCGCGCGCGCCTAAGTTCTGGCGACATCACCCCGGAGGACAGAAGCCGATGGCGATGGAAACCTTCCTCGAATTCGAGAAGCCGATCGCGGAACTCGAGGGCAAGATCAAGGAACTGCGGCATCTGTCCGACTCCGGCGAGATGGACATCACCGCCGAGGTCGCCAAGCTGCAGAGCCGTGCCGACCAGCTGCTGAGCGAGACCTATTCGGCGCTGACGGCGTGGCAGAAGACTCTCGTCGCCCGCCACCTCGACCGGCCGCACTTCTCCCACTACGTCAGCGGCCTCATCGAGGACTTCTCGCCGCTCGCCGGCGACCGCGTCTATGGCGACGACCGTGCCATCCAGGGCGGCCCCGGCCGCTTCCGCGGCCGCTCGGTCATGATCATCGGGCACGAGAAGGGCATCGGCACCGACGGCCGCATCGCCCACAATTTCGGCATGGCGCACCCCGAGGGGTATCGGAAGGCGACGCGGCTCATGCAGATGGCCGATCGCTTCAGCCTGCCGATCCTGACCCTCGTCGACACCCAGGGCGCCTATCCGGGCGTCGGTGCCGAGCAGCGCGGCCAGGCCGAGGCGATCGCCCGTACGATCGAGGTCGGCCTCGACGTGCGCGTGCCGGTGGTCAGCGTCATCCTGGGCGAAGGTGGATCGGGCGGCGCGGTTGCGCTCGCGGTCGGCAACAAGGTGATGATGCTCGAGCACTCGATCTACTCGGTGATCTCGCCCGAAGGCTGCGCCGCGATTCTGTGGCGCTCCTCCGACAAGGCGAAGGATGCCGCCGAGGCGCTCAAGCTCACCGCCCAGGATCTCTACAAGCTGCGCGTCATCGACCAGATCATCTCCGAGCCGACCGGCGGCGCCCAACGTCACCCGCAGGAAATGGTGAAGCGCGTCGGCGCCGCGATCGCCACCGCGTTCGACGATCTCGATGATTTGGGCGACGCCGACTTCCGCGCCCTGCGGCGCAAGAAGTTCCTCGACATGGGGAAGGTCGGGCTGGCCTAGCGCTGACTAGCGTCCGGCGTCGGCGCGCGCCGTCGTCACACTCAGCGGAAACAGGCCGATAGTGCGCAGGCGGCGATCCTCGGGGTCCGTCTCTGCCCCCGGTGCAAACTCCGCGCGCGCCCACAAGCCGGCGTCGTAGAGCGAGAAGCGTCCCGGCATCACCGCGACGCGCCAACCACCGTCATCGAGAATGCGCGCGGTCCCGTCGTACAGCGCGGCGGTTTGCGGCTGGTCGGTGACGCCCAGGCGTAGGCGCGACGATGGCGACACGCGTTCCATCAAGAAGGCGAAGATCATCCATTCGCCCGTGCCGTCCAGCGGCGGCGCCGTGCGCCAACGCACGCCCTTGTCCAGGGCAAGGCGCAACAGGCCGGCATGGGTGGCTGTGACGATGCCTGCCGCGTCTGGCACGTCGGCGGCATCGACGACGAACAGCGCGACCTCAGGGTCGAAGGCGAAGATCGGCGCGATCTCGATGTTGAGGACGGCGATCGGCTCGTCGGCCAGGGAATACTCAACCGAGAATAGGATGGTTGCGCGGCGATCGAGTTCATCGGCGAACTCAAGTTGCCCCGCGGCCACGCGGCCCTGCGGCGTGACACGGGGCGTGTACTCGACGGGCGCGTACTGCAGGAGTTTCGAATCGCGCCAGTCGAGGCCGGGCAGGGCGCTGCGCGATGCATCGACCTTGGCGCCGGCCTCTTCGTTGAACAAGACGCCGGCCGCGAGCCCGGTGCCGCCGCTCAGCCGGTCGATGATGGCCGCGGCGACGCGCACCGCGTCGAGCGGCATGTTGGTCTGGGTCGTGGCGAGCGGCGTCGGCAGCGGATAGCGTGCTGCCGGCGGCTGCGGATCGGCATCGACCACGGCGACCGGGGCGGGCGGCAGCGCCGGCATCACCTCGGGCGATCGCGCCTGCTCGACGACCGGCGCCGGCGGTGGCGCGACGACCTCGGCGGGAGGCGCCGGCGGTGCGGGAGGCGCTACGACTACCGGGGCGGGGGCCTGTGCGGTCTCCGTCGGCGCCACGCACCCGGCCAGGCCCGCACACAGCAGCACCAGGGCGGTGCGCTTCACCGGCGCACCCGATTGGGGAACGCGCCGGCGGCAGGTTCGCGCAGCGGTGCGGCGGCCGCGTTGGCGGCGGCGGCGTTCGTGCCGAGCAACGTCGACACCGACGCGAGCAGTGCCGCAGGAGCACCCGGGTTCGGCTGATAGACGGCCTTGAAGTGAAACGGCGGCGCCGCGCCCAACGCAAACGTCGCGCGCTCGACGAGCACGCGCCATCCATCCAGATCGAGGACAGTCGGCATGCCGGGGTAGCCGGCAATGCCGGCGGCGGTGTCGCTGGTGCGGAGGCCGAAGCGCGCATCGGGCCCGACGCGGTCGAGGACCAGCACGAATGCGTAGTGTTCCACGGGAATGCCGATCCCGCGCCGGTCGGCCGCGCCGGCGACCGAACGAACCAATGCCGCGCCTCCCGCGTTGCGCTCGACGCGCTCCAGCGCGGATGCCGGCACGAAGGCGATGTGCACGGCGGGGCTTTGGAGAGCGATCGCAGCGACGTCGGCCGAGGTGATGACGATTGCTTCGCCCTCGAATGAGAAACGCGCGACCACCGAGTAGGATACGCGCCGTGCCGCTGCGTCGATGAACGTCAAGGCGGCGGCAAGCTCGAACACGCCGCTCGCGCCACTGGCGGCGACGCCGTAGCGAGTCACGGCGATGCCTTCGAGGTCGAAGCCTTGCAGTCCGCCGCGCGCTGGCTGCAGGCCGTTGATCGCCGCGGTCTCGAGGCGCATCGGCCACAGGGGCGTCGGATGGGTGGTCTCGCGCATCTCGCCGATGATGCCGCTGAGCAGGAGCCGCATCTCCCAGGGCAAGGCCGCGGATGTGGCGCCGGGAGCGCTCGTCGTACGTAGGCCGAGCGCGGCCCGCTCCTCGGCGCGTACGCGGCGCTCGTTCTGCTGCTCACGCGTGCTTGCCGTGTACGAGCCGCCGCGCGCCGCCTCGAAGAAGTAGTTGGCGACCGCCTCCTCGATCGGCGCCGTGGTGGCATCGGCCGCCGCCTTCTTCTCGACCGCCTCCATCACCGCGCACCACGTCGGCTCGGTGCACTGCGTGCGTTCGTTGCGCTGGCGTAGGCGCGTCTCGATGGCGCTGACGATACCGCGCGCCGCGGTGCGCACGACGAAGTCCGGGCTCGGCCAGTAGACCGCGACGTCGGCCGTCGGCGCGCGCTCGATCGCGGTCGCCAAGTCGGTGAGGGCGCGCGCGTTGGCTTGGTGGAGCGCGCGCTCGGCGCGCCCGTCCAAGATCCACAGCGCCGCGTCGTTGCGCGCGGCCGGACGCGCGAACACATCGGCGGCGATCGCGTCGGGCCACAACGTCGTATCCGCTGGCGGCCGTTCGACCGCCCCGGCGGCGATCAGCGGTGCCGGTGCGCGGGGCAGGAAGCGCGCGGAGTAGGCGATCTCGTCGGCGAGGGCTTTCACCGTCGCTTCGGCGCGACCGTCACCGAGACGTTCGCCGGCGGTCGTGAACTTGGTGTCGATGAACGGCCAGGTGTTCGTCATCCCGCCCACATCAGCCGGCGCAAAGCCGCGCGGCGCCGGCAAGGTCGCCTGCGCACCTGCCGGGGTGTGAATTGTCAGAAGTGGGAGTAGGGCTGCGAGGACTAGACCTGGGACTCGCCGTGCCCGAATTACTGGCGCCATCGTTCGCGCTGCTTGGCGCCACAGCGCCGTCGATGCTCCAGCCGGGTCACGGGCCCATGCCGCGGGCGTCTCGGTGGCCTGATTGGAGCGGAAGCGTCCCCCTGCGCCGGATCATAGCATCCCGGCGAGGCGCGGCAAGGAATCAGGCCGGAGCAGGCACCGAGAGGCTTCCCCGGTGGCGCGGGCGCTCGACGACGAGATCGGCGATGCGCTCGCAGCGCGCGCCGTCGAAGGGGAACAGGTCGGCGAAGGCGACGGCGTCCGTGCGCTCCCCGCGCGCCCGCCCCGCGTGCGACGCGTGCGTCGAGGGTCTGGCGGAGCATCGCGTGGGCGGCGAGCAAGCCGCCCCCGATGCGCAGCATGCCGCGGCGGCCAATCTTGTGCCGTAACGTCACTGCGCGACGCGCGCTTCGTCGGCCTTCGGCACATGCCACATCACCACGTGGGCGTGCGGCTTCTCGACACCGGGATGGCCGGCGTTGAAGTAGACATCGACGTGATCGACGTTGCCGCCCGGTGCTGCGAGGTCGCTGAAGGTCTTGTCGGGATTCAGATCCTCGACCGGGATCATGTAGACCGTGCTGACCAGACGGCCCTGGCGGTCGTAGGCGAGGAACGGACCGGCGGGCAGGGTCGCCGGATCGACGTAGAGCTGGCCGAGACCCGGCAGGAAGTCGGGCAAGCGCACCAGCTCGCTCACCTTCTTGTAGGCGCCGGCGGGCGGCGCCTGAGTCACCTGCTGCGCGACGGCGGGGAACGCCACGACGAGGGCGGTAGCGAGAGCGAGAGAGCCGAGGGAGTGGAACTTCATGAAACCTCCAAGGGCGGGCGCGCCGTGCGCCCGTGCCCATTGGATGTGTCGAGGTCGGAAAAGGTTCCCGGATTTCTCCGGGTGGCGAGTACGGCTTACTCGCCGTCCATCTTCCCGTGGCAGTGCTTGAACTTCTTCCCCGAGCCACACGGGCACAGGGCGTTGCGCGGCACCTTGCCCCAGGTGGCGGGGTCGGACGGTTCCGGTGGTGGCAGGGCGTCCTCGAGGGTCGGCTCCAGCTCATGGCCGCCACCGTCGGAAGCGGCGGCGACCGGCGCTTCTTGGCGTTCGAACACCGGCTGCGGGGCCGGGGCGATGTTCACCTCGACGCGGGACAGCAGCATGGTGACGTGCTCGCGCAGGCCGCCCAGCATCGTCTCGAACATGTCGAAGGCTTCGCGCTTGTACTCGTTCAGCGGGTCGCGCTGGCCGTAGGCGCGCAGACCGATACCTTGGCGCAAGTGGTCGAGGCGGAGCAAGTGCTCCTTCCAGTAGTGGTCGAGCGACTGGAGCAGGATGTTCTTCTCGACCATGCGCCAGATTTCGTCGCCGTAGTTGGTCGCCTTCTCGGCGATGCGGCGCTCGAAAATGTCGGAGAGGCGCTTGAGCATCTCCTGGTCATCGACGCCTTCCTCGCGCGACCACTCGCGCACCGGCGGCAGCACGCCGAAGATGCGAGCGATCTCCTTCTCCAGCGTGTCGATGTCCCACTGCTCCTGGTAGGCGTTCTCCGGGATGCTCTTGGAAACGAGACCTTGCAGGGTTTCCTTGCGCATCTCGTCGACGGTCTCGGAGACGTCCATCGAGCGCATCAGGTCCTTGCGCTGCTCGTACACGACCTTGCGCTGGTCGTTCATGACGTCGTCGAACTTCAGGAGGTTCTTGCGAATCTCGAAGTTGCGCTGCTCGACCTTCTGCTGCGCCTTCTCGAGTGCCTTGTTCACCCACGGGTGGGTGATGGCTTCACCCTCTTGCAGGCCGAGGCGGCGCAGCATGGTGTCCATGCGGTCCGAGCCGAAGATGCGCATCAGGTCGTCCTGCAAGCTCAGGAAGAACTTCGACTTGCCCGGGTCGCCCTGACGGCCGGAGCGGCCGCGCAACTGGTTGTCGATGCGGCGGCTTTCGTGGCGCTCGGTGCCGATGATGAAGAGACCGCCGGCGCCGATGACCTGCTTCTTCTCCGCTGCCACTTCGGCGCGGATGGCGGCTTCCTGGGTGGCGCGCTCGTCGGGATCGGTGACGTTGTTGCCGATCTCGGTGCGCACGCGCATGTCGGCGTTGCCGCCGAGCTGAATGTCGGTGCCGCGACCCGCCATGTTGGTGGCGATGGTGATGGCGCCCATCCGGCCGGCCTGGGCGATGATCGACGCCTCCTGCTCGTGGAAGCGGGCATTGAGCACGGCGTGCGGCACCTTCTCCTTTTTCAGGAGGTTGGCGAGGTGCTCGGACTTCTCGATCGACACGGTGCCGACCAGCACCGGCTGGCCGCGCTCGCGCGCTTCCTTGATCAGGGTCAGGATCGCTTGATCCTTCTCCTTGGCGGTGCGGTAGACCTCGTCGTCGAAGTCCTGGCGCACGGTCGACACGTTGGTGGGAATCTCCACCACGTCGAGGCTGTAGATCGCCGCGAACTCGGGCGCCTCGGTCATGGCCGTGCCGGTCATGCCGGCGAGCTTCTTGTAGAGGCGGAAGTAGTTCTGGAAGGTGATCGACGCCAGCGTCTGGTTCTCGGGCTGGACGGCAACGCCTTCCTTGGCCTCGATCGCCTGGTGCAGGCCTTCCGAGTAGCGGCGGCCTTCCATCATGCGGCCGGTGAACTCGTCGATGATGACGACCTTGCCGTCCTTGACGATGTATTCCGAGTCGCGCGTGAACAGCGTGTGCGCGCGCAGCGCCTGCTGGAGGTGATGCAGGATCGTGACGTTCTCGATGTCGTAGAGCTGGCCCGTCGTCACGAGGCCCATCTCCCTGAGCAGCGCCTCGGCGCGCTCGGTGCCTTCCTCGGTGAGCGAAACGGCGCGCGTCTTCTCGTCGAGATCGAAGTGCTTGCCCTTCTCCAGGGTCGGGATGACCTTGTCGACCGAGCGGTACAGCTCGGACGAGTCTTCCGCCTGACCCGAGATGATCAGTGGCGTGCGCGCCTCGTCGACCAGGATCGAGTCGACTTCGTCGACGATCGCGTAATTGAAGTCGCGCTGCACCATCTGTTCCAGATGGAACTTCATGTTGTCGCGCAGGTAGTCGAAGCCGAGCTCGTTGTTGGTGCCGTAGGTGATGTCGGCGAGGTAGGCCTGGCGGCGCGCGGCGTCGTCGAGGCCGTGGACGATGACGCCCACTTCCATGCCGAGCATGCGGTAGATCGGCGCCATCCACTCGGCGTCGCGCTTGGCCAGGTAGTCGTTCACCGTCACCAGGTGGACGCCCTTGCCGGATAGCGCGTTCAGGTAGGCGGGCAGGGTCGAGACGAGCGTCTTGCCTTCGCCCGTCTTCATCTCGGAGATCTTGCCGTCGTGCAGGATGATGCCGCCCATCATCTGTACGTCGAAGTGGCGCTGCCCGAGGGTGCGCTTAGCTGCCTCGCGGACCGTGGCGAACGCCTCGGGCAGGAGCTTGTTCAGGCTCTCGCCGGCGGCGATGCGTTCCTTGAACTTCGTGGTCTGGGCGCGCAGCTCGTCGTCGCTGAGCTGGGCCATCGATGGCTCGAGGGCATTGATCGCCGCGACCCGCGGATGCAGCTGCTTGACGATGCGATCATTCGACGTGCCGAAGAAATGCTTGGCGAGCCAACCGAACATGGAGCCGCTGGGAGTTTGGGGGAAAGGAAGTCCCCCTCAGATAAGCGGGCCCTGGCATCCTGTCAACGAACCGGACCCTGGAAAAGGCCCGTTCCCGGCCTTGCCGCTGGGGGATTCGAGCAGTACAAACCCGCGCGCAACCGCCCGGGCCCCTCGAATACCTGTCTGTCTCGTCATGCCGCCCAACCCCTCGCCGCTCGCCCCAGCCGGATTTCCCTCGCTCCCTCCCATTGCGGGCGTGCGCCTCGCGGTCGCCGAGGCCGGTATCCGCTACAAGGCGCGCCCTGATCTGCTCGTCGTCGAGGTGGCGCCCAAGACACAAGTCGCCGGTGCGCTGACGCGCTCCAAGACGGCTTCGGGTCCGGTCGAGTGGTGCCGCGCGGTGCTGGATCGGGGACAGGCGCGGGCGCTGGTCGCCAACGCCGGCAACTCCAACGCGTTCACCGGCAAGGCCGGCGCTGCCGCAGTGAAGCGGATGGCCATCGCCGTGGCGCATGCGATCGGATGCAAGGCAACCGAGGTGTTTGTCGCATCGACCGGCACCATCGGGGAGCTCATCAAGGTCGACAAGATCGAAGCGGCCGTGCCCGGCGCGGTGGCGAAGCTCGCCGACGCCGGCTGGCCGGACGCCGCCAATGCCATCCGCACCACCGACACTTTCGCGAAGGGCGTGACGCGTACGGCCCGCATCGGCGACGCGACGGTGACCATCAACGGCATCGCCAAGGGCTCGGGCATGATCGCGCCCGACATGGCGACGCTGTTCGCGTTCTGCTTCACCGACGCGCGCATTCCGGCTGCGGTGCTGCAGAAGCTCGTAACGGAATCGTGTGCGACGACGTTCAATGCCACGACCGTCGATTCCGACACGTCCACGTCGGACACGCTGCTGGTGTTCGCCACCGGCATGGGTGCCAAGCACCCGGCGGTGAAGTCGGCATCCGATCGTCACCTGCGCGACTTCAAGCGCGCGCTGCACGAATGCATGCTCGACCTCGCCCTGCAGATCGTACGGGACGGCGAGGGCGCCACCAAGTTCGCCGCCATCCACGTGTCCGGCGCCGCTTCGCCGAAAGCCGCCAAGGCGATCGGCATGTCGATCGCCAACTCGCCGTTGGTGAAGACGGCGCTGCACGGCCAGGACCCGAACTGGGGGCGCATCGTCGCGGCCGTCGGCAAGTCGGGCGAGAAGGCCAACCGCGACAAGCTGAAGATCGCCTTCGGGCCGCATCCGGTGGCGGCGAAGGGCGCGGTCGTGCCGGGCTACGATGAGGCGCCGGTCGCCGCCTACATGAAGGGTCAGGAGCTCGACTTTTATGTCGACGTCGGCGTCGGCAAGGGCAAGTTCACGGTGTGGACGTGCGACCTTGGCTACGACTACATCCGCATCAACGCGTCGTATCGGTCGTGACGACGGGTCGTCCGTGGCAGCTGACATCCGCACGGCGCGCCTGACCCTGCGGCCGCCGCGTGGGGAGGGGCCCGCGCTCGTCGCACTGCTCAACGACTGGGAGCTGATCAAGAACACCGCGGCGCTGCCGTTTCCGTTCACGGTAGCGGACGCCGACGAATGGCTCGCCCAGGACCCGGACCAGATGGCGTGTGATCGCGTCCTCTCCCGCAAGGCCATCGAAGTCACGGAGAGCGCCACGCTGATCGGCGCTATCGATTTGTTCGAGCGCAACGGCGAGGCGTGCATCGCCTATTGGATCGGCCGGCCGTTCTGGGGCAACGGCTACGCCACCGAGGCGGCGCGCGCGTTCATCGCCCATGTGTTCGCCACGAAGGCCATCGACAACCTGCGCGCCGGGCTCTTCGTCGAGAATGCTGCCTCTGTCCGCGTGCTGGAGAAGCTCGGCTTTCAGGTGCGGGGCGAGTTCGACATCGATGCGCCCGAGCGCGGCGGCAACCGCCGTGTACGCCGCTACGATCTGGCGCGGCACGCATGACGCGCGTCGTGCTGGTTGTCGCGGCCGCGCTGTTCGACGACGAGCATCGCGTGTTGCTCGCCGAGCGGCCTGCCGGCAAGTCGATGGCCGGCTTGTGGGAATTCCCGGGCGGCAAGGTGGCGGAAGGCGAGACGCCGGAGGCGGCGCTGATGCGCGAGCTCGACGAGGAGCTCGGCATCACGGTGGCGCGCGATGCGCTGTTACCGCTGACGTTCGCGTCACACGCCTACGCGGACTTCCACCTGCTCATGCCGCTGTTCCTGGTGCGCGCCTGGCGCGGCGCGCTGACGCCGCGCGAAGGACAGCGTCTGCGCTGGCTCAGGCCGGACGCAATCGACGCGGCAACCTTGCCGCCGGCGGACGTTCCTCTGTTGGCGCTTCTGGCGGCGTACGCGGCGCTGCGGCCCACCCTGTCAGGGTGACGAGCTGAAAGGTCGCGCGAATGCGGCCGCCGGCGTCGCCCGAGTGGGCGCGATACGCGGCCGCGGCCGCCATCAGGGTCGAGCGCGGCGTGAAGGCGCGTGGCCGGTCGCGGAGCGCGTTGGTCTCGCCCATGCCGCGCAGCTCCGCCATCAGGCGCAACGGGTCCGCGTAGGTCACGTCGATGGTTTCGACGTCGGCGACCGGGCGCGCGAAGCCCGTGCGCTGCAACAGCGCGCCCGCGTCGCGCACGTCGACGAAGGGGGAGACGCGTGGGCTGGCGCCGCCGCGCGACTCGGACTCGCCGCTCAGCAGCGCGGCGCGCAACTCGCGCAGCGTCTCGCCGCCCAGCATGCTGGCGAGGAACATTCCGTCCGGGCGCAAGCTGCGCCGCGCCTGCACCAGCGCGCCGGGCAGGTCGTTGACCCAGTGCAGCACGAGAGCGCTGACGATCAGGTCGAAAGCGCCGGGCGCGAACGGCAACAGCTCTTCACTCGCGACAACGCCTGGCCCTCGCAGCATCCCGAACGACAGGTCGGCCTCGACCACCGCATCGGCGTGCGGCTGGACGGCATCGCGCAGCAGGCCGCCCGCGGCGCCGAGTACCAGCACGGACGGGAAGCGCCGGCCGCTCTCGGCGACGCGCTCGGCAAGGCGCTCGACGGCCGCGCGCAACAGGAAGTCGTGACCGCCGAGGGTGGCGGCGGCGCGGTCGCGATGGCGGCGCACGGCGCGCCGATCGAAGGGCTCCTCCATCGCTTTATCTAGCGCACCGGGGGATAATCCCGAAATGACCCTCGGCCTATCCCTGCGCCCGTCGCGCGACTCGATGCTGGTGCGCCTGGGACGGCTGGCCCTCGACACCTTGCTGCCGCCGCGCTGCCTGACATGCGAGGCGACCGTAGAGCGCCAGGCCCAGCTATGCGGGCCGTGTTGGGCGCGCATCCGGTTTGTCGCCGAGCCGATGTGCGGCTGCTGCGGACTGCCGTTCGCCTTCGACGTGGGCGGCGGAGGGGCGCTGCTCTGCGCCGACTGCATCCGCGAACCGCCGCGCTACCGCAAGGCGCGCGCCGTCATGGTCTACGACGACGCCAGCCGCGAGGCGGTGCTCGCCTTCAAGCACGGGGACCGCACCGATGCGGCGCCGGCGTTCGGTGGGTGGCTGGCACGTGCGGGCGCCGAGCTCCTTGCGGAAGCCCACTGTCTGGTGCCGGTGCCGTTGCATCCGGCGCGGCTGTTCCATCGCCGCTACAACCAGTCGGCGCTGCTTGCCCACGCCATCGCCCGGGTCACGGGCAAGCCTGTCCTCAGCGACGCCCTGCAGCGCACCCGCAACACGCCGACCCAAGGCGCACTGAGTCGATCCGCGCGCCTCGCTAACGTGCGCGGCGCATTCCGGATGCGGCCGCGCCGAGTGGCCAACATCCGCGACCGGCGCATCGTGCTGGTGGACGACGTCATGACCACCGGCGCGACCGTCGAAGCGTGCGCCGCCATTCTTGTCGCGGCGGGCGCGGCCCATGTCGACGTCCTGACGCTGGCGCGCGTCGCACGCGAGAGCAGCTCGTGAGCGCATTCACAGTTGCCTGCGTGCAGCTCAATGCCGGCGGCGACATGCAGGCCAACATTGCCGCGGCGACCGCCGCCGTTGCCGAGGCGGCGCGGCGCGGGGCCGACCTCATCGCCTTGCCGGAGAATGTCGTGCTGATGGCGGAGACGACGAAGGACATCCCGCACCAGGCATTTCCGGAGGACGCGCACGCGGGTATTGCGGCGCTGCGCGATGCGGCGCGACGCGCGCACCGCTGGGTGCTGGCCGGGTCGTTCGCGGTGCGCCGCGACGACGGCAAAATCGCCAATCGCCTGTTGCTGCTGAATCCCGAAGGCGCCGTCACGGCGCGCTACGACAAGATCCATCTTTTCGACGTAGATCTGCCGGATCGTAAGTATCGCGAGTCGGAAACGTTCGGCGCGGGCGCCGACGCGGTAGTCGCCGACTTGCCGTGGCTGAAGCTTGGGCTTTCCGTCTGCTACGACGTGCGCTTTCCGCATCTGTACCGCGCGCTTGCCAAGGCTGGCGCGGGCCTGCTGGCGGTCCCGTCGGCGTTCACCGAGATCACAGGCACGGCGCACTGGCATGTGCTGCTACGCGCCCGCGCCATCGAGACCGGTTGCTTCGTCGTCGCGCCCGCCCAGACGGGCGTGCATCCCGGTGGCCGGCGAACGTACGGCCATGCGCTGATCGTGGCGCCATGGGGGGAGGTGCTCGCCGATGCAGGGGACGAGCCGGGCATCGTCACGGCCACTATCGATCCGGCGCGCGTCGCCGAAGCGCGCGGCCGCATTCCAGCGCTTGCGCACGACCGTCCATTCAATGTCCGCGGCGATGTTGGTTAACGGTGGCCTCCCTGCCATTTTTGGCGTTCCGCCTTGTCCGCTGCCCGTCGGCGCGGTATTTCGAGTGGGGGTCAACTAGTTCGGCGAGGCTTGCATGGTCGTGTACGACGTACGCTGCTCGCACGATCACGTGTTCGAGGCGTGGTTTCCGGACTCATCCGCGTTCGAGGCGCAAGCCAAGAAGCGCGAGATTTCTTGCCCGGTGTGCGGCGACGTGCGCGTCGAGCGCGCGCCGATGGCCCCCAATGTGTCGACCGGCAAAGGCGACGCCGCCCGGCGCAAGGAACTCGCGGCGCACGCCGTACGCATGCTGACCAACATGCAGGCGTTCATCGAGAAGAACGCCGACAACGTCGGCCCTCGCTTCGCCGAGGAAGCGCGCAAGATTCACTACGGTGAAACGTCGACGCGCAACATCTACGGCCGCGCCACCGACCAGGAGGCCGCCGAGATGAAGGACGAGGGGATCGAGTTCGGCGAGATTCCCTGGCGCCACCGGAGCGACGCCTAGTCGTTCTCTAGCGGCTCGCACTCAACAAGTAGTTCACGTCCACGTCGCGCGACAGGGCGAAGGTCGCTGTTGCTGCATCGAACGTTGCGCCGCTCACATCGCGCACGTGCAGGTCGAGCGTGCGCAGCGCGCGGGCGAGTTCGGATGGCCGCACGAACTTCTGCCAGTCGTGGGTGCCGCGCGGCAGCCAGCGCAACAGGTACTCAGCGCCGACGATGGCGAGAGCGAATGCCTTGGGCGTGCGGTTGAGGGTTGCCGCGACGAACAGGCCATCGGCTTTGAGCGGCGCCACCGCCTCGGCGACAAACGCGTCGAGGTTGGGCACGTGCTCCACGACCTCCATGGTCACGACGACGTCGAAGATACCCTCCGCCGCGGCGGCGCCGCCGACCTGGTAATCGATGACAAGGCCGCCACCCTCGGCGTGGCGCTGGGCCGCCGCGATCGCCTCGGCAGAGGCGTCCACGCCGGTCACGCTTGCGCCAAGGCGGGTCAGCGGCTCGGCCAGCAGGCCGGCCCCGCACCCGACATCCAGCACCCGCAGGCCGACGAGCGGCTGGGTTGCCCGGGCGTCCCGGCCGAAATGGGCGCACGCTTGGTCGCGCAGGTAGCGGATGCGGGCGGTATTGAGCGCGTGCAGCGGCGCCATGGGGCCGGTCGGGTCCCACCAAGTTCCGGCGAGGCCGGAGAACTTGGCGATCTCCGCGGAATCGACCGTCGTCGCTAGGGGTTCAGCTTTCATGGCGAGGGGCGGTCGGCGGCCGTTGCGGGCCTGTGGGGCGATTGAGTATGTATACGCGCCTTTCCGGCGGCAATCCGGCGCTTGGGGCCGACGCTTTGGGGGTCGGCGGCCAGCAGGGGAACTCAAGACGCATGGCGCGGTTGGTGTTGAAGTTTGGCGGTACGTCCGTAGGCGACGTCAGCCGCATCAAGAACGTCGCCCGCCGCGTCAAGAAGGTCGTGGACGCCGGCAACGAGGTCGCCGTCGTCGTGTCGGCCATGTCGGGGCAGACCGACACCCTCGTGAAGCTCGTCGACGCCGTCTCCTCCAAAGTGGACGACGCCGAGTATGACGTCGTCGTCGCGACCGGCGAACTGGTCACCATCGGGCTCGTCGCCCTCGCGCTGCAGGACGCCGGCCTCAAGGCGCGTTCGTGGCCGTGCTGGGAGTTGCCGATTCGCTGCGATGCGGCGCACGGCAAGGCGCGCATCACCGGTATCGACGTCGGACCCATCCTCGAGGGGTTCAAGCGCGGCGAGGTCGCCGTGGTGCCGGGCTTCCAGGCGGTGGGATCGGATGGACGCATCGCGACGCTCGGGCGCGGCGGCTCCGATACCTCCGCGGTCGCCTTGGCTGCGGCGCTGAAGGCGGATCGCTGCGACATTTATACCGATGTCGACGGCGTCTACACGGCCGACCCGCGCATCGTTACCAAGGCGCGCAAGCTTGATAAGATCACGTTCGAGGAAATGCTCGAATCGGCGTCGCTGGGCGCCAAGGTGCTGCAGACCCGCTCGGTCGAGATGGGCATGAAGCACAAGGTCGTCGTGCAGGTCCTTTCCAGCTTTTCCGACGCGCCGGGCACGCTGGTCGTCGACGAGGAGGAAGGTGTGGAAGACGAACTTATCAGCGGCATCGCCTATTCGCCCAACGAGGCCAAGGTGACTCTCGTCAAGGTCGCCGATCGGCCGGGGGTCGCGGCGCGTATCTTCGGGCCGCTCGCCAATGCCAACATCAACGTCGACATGATCGTCCAGAACGTCTCCGAGGACGGCAAGAGCACCGACCTCACGTTCACCGTCGGCCGCAGCGACTTGAAGCGCGCGCTCTCCGTCATCGAAGGCGCCAAGGCGCAGATCGGCCACGAGCGCGTCATCTCTTCGCCCGACGTCGTGAAGGTGTCGGTGATCGGCGTCGGCATGCGCAGTCACGCCGGCATCGCCTACCGCATGTTCCAGGCACTGGCCGACAAAGGCATCAACATCCAGATGATCTCCACGTCGGAGATCAAGGTCAGCGTGCTGATCGCCGAGGAGTACACGGAGCTCGCGTTGCGCACCTTGCACACGGCCTACGGGCTGGATGCTGCCTGAGCGCGCGCCCGTCACCGGCAAAGATCTGCAGCGCGCGGAAGCGCTACTCGATGAACTCTGGGCGGCGGGGCGCAAGCTCCTAGGCACCCGCTACGCGATCATGGGCGGCGCCATGACGTGGGTGTCCGAGCGCAACCTCGTCGCGGCGATGTCTAACGCCGGCGCGTTCGGTGTGTTGGCGACGGGCTCGATGTCACCGGCCCAACTCGACGCCGAGATCGCCGCGACATTCGCTCTCACGTCGCAGCCGTTCGGCGTCAACCTCATCACGCTCCATCCCGAGCTGCAGGCGCTGATCGACGTGTGCATCGCACGCAAGGTCAGCCACGTCGTGCTGGCGGGCGGTGTGCCCAAGGGCGCCGACGTCAAGCGCGTCAAGCAGGGCGGGCCGCGCGTCCTGGTGTTCGCGCCGGCCATCGCGCTCGCCCTCCGTCTCGCGCGCGCAGGTGCCGACGGCATAATCATCGAAGGCAACGAGGCGGGCGGACACGTGGGCCCCGTATCCACCAGCGTGCTTGCGCAGGAGATCCTGCCGCACGTGCGCGACATTCCGGTGTTCGTCGCCGGCGGCATCGGTCGCGGCGCCGCCGTCGCCATGTACCTGGAAATGGGCGCGGCCGGTTGTCAGCTCGGTACGCGCTTCGTCTGCGCGACGGAATCGATCGCGCACCCGAAGTGCAAGCAGGCGTTCATTCACGCCCAGGCGCGCGACGCCATCCCGAGCGTGCAGGTCGATCCGCACTTCCCGGTCATCCCGGTGCGCGCCATCCAGAACGCCGGCACGCGCCGCTTCGCGCAGTTCCAGCGCGAGGTGATCGATGACTTCAAGTCCGGCCGCCTCGACCAAGCCGCCGCGCAACTGAAGATCGAGCACTTCTGGGCCGGCCAGCTGCGCAACGCCGTCATCAACGGCGATATCGAGAACGGCTCGCTGATGGCGGGACAAAGCGTCGGCATGGTGACGCGTGTCCAACCGACGGCAGAGATCGTCTCGGAGCTGGTAAGCGAGGCCGTGACCGCCCTGACACGACGCGTCTAACGCGCCGCAGGCTTGCGGGCGCGCGCATAGATAGCCGCGCCGAATCGCTGCATACAATAAAGACGAATGATTCCAACGCCGAGACGCGCCTGGCGGCACAACCGGCCTGCGACCGATTGACCCAGGGACGCACCGGGCCGCAATCTATTTGCTGGCCCAGGCGGCGTCGAAGCAACGGCGCATGTTTTGGGCCCCCTTGGGAGGGACTCAACATGCATCGCATCGTGCAAAAGCACCTTCGCGCCATCGCGACAACGATCGTCGGCGGCGCCCTGGCTGCCGTGCTCGCGGCTCCGGCCTTCGCCGCGCCGCTTACCCAGACTCGGCTCAACAACGCCGACAACGAGCCGCACAACTGGCTCATGAACTTCCAGAACTACGGCTCGCAGCGCTTCTCGCGTCTCGCGCAGATCAACTCGTCGAACGTTCAGAACCTGAAGGTCGCCTACACGATGCCGATGGTGCAGTCCCTCATCGGCCGCACCAGTCTCGATAACCAAGCCTCCGGCCTGGTCGAGGACGGCTTCATGTACATCGATGCCGGTGGCGGCTTCACCTACAAGTTCGATCTGCGCTCCGGCACCAAGGCGACGTACGTGTGGGAGGCCAACACCGCGCTGCCCACCGATCAGTCCGCACGCACCCGCGGCCACGCAATGATGGGCGAGTCCATCTACATGACGCTGCGTGACGCCCGCGTCGTCTCGATCAACCGCAACACCGGCGAGATCCAGTGGGATCAGCAGATCGGCAAAGTCGCGCATCCGAAGGCGCAGACCGAAGTCGGCACGCCGTATGAGAACTTCAACGCCGCGGCGATCGCCGCCGAGGGCAAGCTCATCGTCGGCAATGCCGGTGGCGACTCCGGTGGCCGCGGTTGGCTGGCGGCGGTCAACGCTGCGGACGGCAAGGAAGTCTGGCGCTTCTACACGATCCCGGGACCGGGCGAGCAGGGCTTCGAGACCTGGAAGGATACCAACCAGGCGTGGAAGACCGGCGGCGGCGGCATGTGGACGACCGGCTCCTACGACGTCGGTGCACGCGCGACGATCTGGGGCGTCGGCCAGCCGATGCCGATGCACGATCCGGAATTCCGTCCGGGCGACAACCTGTTCAGCAACGCGGTGATCGCGCTCGACATCGACACCGGCAAGCTGAAGTGGTTCTTCCAGTACACGCCGAACGAGTCGTGGGACTACGACGAGCAGGGCGTGCACATGCTGTACGACTTGCCCAACGCGGCAGGCGCCGCGCGCCAGGTAGTCGGCCACTACAGCCGTAGCGGCTTCTACTATCAGGTCGACCGCAGCAACGGCGCCTTCCTCTCGGCGACGCAGTTCGTCGACGTCGTCAACTGGACCAAGGGCATCGACCCGAAGACCGGCAAGCCGATGGAGTACAACCCGGCCGTCGGCGTGCAGCCCTACGTGCCGGAGACGCGTCGTCTGCGCGGCCAGGTCGGCAACACCTTCGAGCCGACCTGCCCGCATCGCCTCGGCGGCATCCGTTGGCAGCCGCAGGCGTACAATCCGAACAAGCGCATCGCCTATGCCGCGGGCATGGACGGCTGCGTGCAGTTCGACGTCGTACCGGTCCTGCTCGAGGCCAACGGCGGCGGCATTTCTCGCCAAAGCCCGAGCCGCTCGGCCATCGGCAACCAGGTCCATCACGGCGTGCGCGGAATCATCTCGGCGGTCGACGTGGTCACCGGCAAGCAGATCGCCAAGATCAGCCAGCCGTACGAGAACCGCGCCGGCGTCCTCGCAACTGCGGGCAACCTCGTGTTCTCGGGCACGCTCGATGGCGCCGTGACGGCGCACGACGACCAGACCCTGGCCGAGCTGTGGCGCTTTGAGACCGGCACGTCGATCAAGGCGGCACCGATCGCGTTCTCGGTGAACGGCAAGCAGTTCATTGCCGTTATCGCCGCGGGCGGCGCTCCGGGCGGCGGCATGTGGCCGGAGCTTGGGCTGATGAAGAACGGCGGGGCGCTCTACGTGTTCTCGCTTTAGTACCCCTGAGAAACCGGAAGCGGGCCGGGTCACCGGCCCGCTTTCGCGTCTCGCAAGCGATCGATGCAGCAAGCGATCCTTCGGCTCCTCGCCGCCTCCTTGGCGTGCCTGGGGGCAACCGTCGCCCAGGCGCAGGACGCGGCGTACGCCATCTGGGACCTTCGTCTCGGCGCGCACGCTACGGAGATGCCGACGGAGAACTTCATCGACTATGCGTGCGGCACCAACGGCGGACCGCCCTCGACGGTGCTCGCCGCGTGGTCCGAGTACACGCGCTGTCGCGCCGAAGCAGACGGCATTCGCGAAGTCTATTTCCGCTACGACGACGAGACGGAATTCGTTGCCCGCGCGCACCACGACCCCGCCACGCAGATCATTGACCGCTCGACGTCGGCGCACGACATCCCCATCATCGTTTCGGTCTTGCTCGACGAACAGGGCTTCATGGTGGGCTTTCGCATCGTCAGCGACCCGCGCGTCGAGATCGCCATCCGCGAACTGGGTGCGCGCCTCGCCGATCCGCTCATGGCCCGGTATGGCGAAGACAGGTTCGTCTGCACGAACGGCGCGCGCGCCGACGGCGAGCTTGAGTTCCAGGGCATGTTCATCAAGCGCGAATGCCGCGCCCGGGGATTGCCGGGCGAGATCGACCTCGTCCTGACGAACAACTTCTTCCGCAAGCGCGGCCAAACCATCGTCGATTTGGCCGGGGCGCCCACCGAGGGGCAGTTCGAGAGCACGACGCACTTCGAGGCGCGCCTCGCCGCGCCGATTGCCGACGGCGCCGCGCGGCTCGCGCGCCTGGTGCCTGCGCCCGCCACGGACAAAGACGCGCTGATCGCGCGGGCGCGCAGCTGCGAGGGCTGCGACCTCTCCGGCGCTGACCTGAAGCGCGCCGACCTCACGGGTGCCAACCTCAAGGGCGCGAATCTCAAGGGTGCCATCCTGCATGGCGCGATCCTCGCCAATGCCGACCTGAGCGGCGCCGACTTGACCGGCGCCAACCTCAATCGCGCCAACCTGCGCCGCGCCCAGCTTGTCGCCACCAACCTGTTCGAAGCGATGCTGTACGAGGCGCGCTTGGATGCTGCGAATCTCACCGGCGCTGACCTCGCCGGCGCCTACGCCGGCCGCGTGCAGCTGATCGGCGCCAACCTTACCGACGCCTACCTCGCGTGGGCCGATCTACATACCGCTCGGCTCAACGACGCCAATTTCACGCGCGCCAACCTAGGCGCCGCGCGCCTCAACGACGCGCAACTGGCGCGCTCGAACTTGGCGGGAGCATCGCTGATCAGCGCGCAGATGTGGCGCGCCGGGCTCGTCGGGGTCGACCTGTCCAAGGCAGACCTGCGCGGCGCCGACCTGTTCGGCGCGAACCTGCGCGATGCCGACCTTACGTCCGCCAACCTCTCGGGAGCGCGGATGCTCGGCGCGACGATGTCCGACACCAAGGTGGGCGGCGCCAACTTCATCGGCGCCCAACTCCCCGTCGGATACGTTCCGGCGCCCTGACCGGCTACGGCATCCGTTCGCAGCGCGGGTTCTCGTTGCCGAGCAGCGAGATGCACGACGCTTTCGTCGGCGGGCCCTTGCCGGCGAAGTCGCTCAGGATGAACGCCGCTAGCGCATCGAAGTGGCGCTTGATGAACGAGAAGCCGGCGGGCGGCGGCGCCTGGTTGCCGATCTGCGCCGCCGTCATGCCGTAGCAGCGTGCATCGGTATAGGCGCGCGGATCGTAGTGCGGCATCGGCGTTCCCGGCCGGCCGCACATGATCACCTCGGAAAGTTGCTCCAGCGTCAGCGTCGTCTGGCGCAGGTTGGCGCCTTGCGGCTGTTGCGGGATCTCTTGCACGCCATCGCCCATCCACCCGTGGCACTCGGCGCAGTTGGCTTGCGTCAGCCAGATGCTCTTGCCGAACGCGGCGTCTTGAGCACGGGCGGTGCCCGCCAGTGCAAACGTCAAAGCGGTTGTCGCGATCAGCGCCGCGCTCACGCGTCGAGCGTACTGCGCGCCTGCGGCGCGTCGTGCGTGTAGCGCGCCTACGGCGCGTCGTGCGTGTAGCGCGCCTACGGCGGGACGAGGTTGGATGCGCATCGATGCCTCCCAGCAAAGTGCAGTGTGAAATTCTCGCATTCACGCCGGTCCCCACCAAGGTTGCAGTTCCGAGCCACCCCCGCGGCGGATCAATCCGCCGTGCACTTGTCACGGAAGCGGCCCATAGGTCGGAACGAATCATGAACTTAGCAGTGTCCGGATGTGCATGAAGGGCTCAACACATTGCGGTTTCTCGCGGATTTCTGGTTTACTGGCTGGACGCGACAGCAGCAGCCTCGTCCGGGGGAAGGGACGTGGGCGCGGTCCGAATCCGCGCGGTAACCCTTCCTTAACCACGTTCCCCCGAGACTTGGTGCCAACAGATGTGGTCCGTGGCGTGCGCATGTGTGCGCGCGCTAAGCCCCTCGCGACGGGGCGGAGTTCGATTCATGACGAACATCACGCCGCTCGACTTTGATCCCAATCGCCGCGATCCCGATCGCCGCCTCCATTTGCGTGGAGTGCCCGACGATCGCTCGCAGCGCTACCAGGGCATCGGGTCGGAGTTCGCCGCGTCGCGCATTCAGGCGGGCTTGGACGTCGCGCAAGTCGCCGTCGCGCTGCGCATCCGCAAAGAACATCTGTCGGCGATTGAGGAAGGTCGCTTCACCGATCTGCCCGCGCCGGCATACGCACTCGGTTTCGTGCGCTCCTATGCCGACTACCTGGGACTCGATCCCGCTGCCGCCGTCGAGGCATTCAAGCAGGAAACCAGTACGTCGCGTCGCCGCACGCCGCTCGTATTCCCGACCGCTGAGCCCGTCGAGCGCATGCCGCGCGGCTGGTTGCTCGGCATGTCGGCGCTGCTCGCTGCCGTCGTCTTCGGTGCTTGGTACTATTCTGAGCGCACCGGACTCGCGCTGCTCGATCGCGTCGCTCCGCCGCCGACGGACGCCGGCGTACAAGCCGCCGCGCCCGCGCCCGCGCCTGCCGCCACCAACAATGGCCTGAGCGTCGTCGACGTGCGGGCGGCTAACGCCGGCACACCGCCGCGTGTCGAAGCCGTTCCTCCGCCAGCTCCGGCCCAGGCCACGGCCGCTCTCGATCCAGCGATCGGACGGGTCCTCGGCGTGCTGCCCGTCACCCCGGTTACCCAGACTCCGCCGCTAGCGCCTCAGGCTGCGACGCCCGCCGCACCGCCGCCGGTGCAACGGCAGACGCCCACCACGGTACCTGCGCCGGCGATTGCCGCGTTGCCGGCACCCGCTCCGATCGCGCCCGCGCCTGCTGCGCCACCAGTCATCGCGGCAATCGAGCCGCCCGACGCCATCCCTGTCGTTCCGACTCCTGAGCCGGAGGTCGCGCTTGCCGAGCCGACGCCGTCGCCGATGGTCGCCGCTGCGGGCGAGCCGGTCGCCGTCGTCGAAGAGTTGCCCGCGTTCACGCCGACACCGGCGCTTGCGCCCGAGCCGATCGTGACGCCGCCCGCCATCCTTGCGCCGCCCGTCGCGATAGCGGCGGCGGAGCTTCCGACCGTTGCTCCCATCGTTCCGCCCGCGGCCCCGGTCGACATGACCGTAGCAGCGCGGGACGGACAGGTATTTGGCGCAACCAGTGGCCGTGTCGTCATCCTCGCCCACCAGGACAGCTGGGTGCAGATCACCGGTGCAGCCGGCGAGCTCCTGCTGACTCGCATCCTGCGCGCTGGCGACAGGTACATCGCTCCGGCGCGCGAGGACCTCGTGCTGATGACCGGCAATGCCGGGGCTCTCGAAGTCTCCGTCGACGGCAAGGTGATTCCGGCGCTCGGCCCTGCCGGCACGGTGCGCCGCAACGTTTCACTGTCCGCGGATCGCCTGCTGGCCGGCACGGCCGTTCAGCCGTAGCTCCCGCTACAGCCTCTTCGGATCGATCCGCACAGGGCCGCTCCGGGCGGTAAGCAAGGCTGCGCTGTCGGCGCGGTTAAGGGCATCACAGCTGGCGCATAGCTCTTGCCGACGGTTCCGTCGGAGGCCCTGAGGAGCCTCGGGGCCCCAGGCTCGCACGCTTTGTCGTTGTGGTAGATCGCCTCTCGCGCGCTATGCCAAGAAGCGGTGCGCACGTGTCGCGCTACGCACGCGTCAGGTACGGCGCGGGACCGTCCGCTGCGGCAAGCTCCAGCGCACTGACCTCTGCGATCTGCACCAGCAGAACGTGCAACCGGTGCGCCGTCGCGCTCCGTTGAAGCGGAAGACTTCCTTCGCCTCGTGGGTGGTGATGCCGCGGCGGCCGGAAAGTTCCTCGGCCTCGCTGATCAGTCGCTCGAGCCGCTCAGCGAGACGGCCCAACTCCAGTCGCTGCATCGCTACCTGCGCGCGGGTGAAGCGAGGGAAGACAGTGGTGCAGGCGCATGCGTGGGCCGTCCGGGCCCACGGCCGCTTCCAGGTATCATCGACCGACCCCGCGTCGCCGAACGAAGCCGCGTCGCGCGGCATACTCAAGCTCAAGACAGAGTTCAACGTCGGCCGCGACGCAATACAGGGAATACCGGATGCCCCACCCCCGTACCGCTCCGCCGTCCATCGCCGATCGGCGCCTTGTCGCGCAGCGCTTCCTCGACAAGCGGCCACTGTCGCCGGCGGCCCTGGTCGCTTGGTTCGGCGGGGTGCAGGCGCAGGACTATGCCGGCGCCAGCTGGGCGCTCGGGCAGCGTGCGCCGGGCACAACCAGAGCCGACATCGACGCGGCGCTGGCGAGTGGAGAAATTCTGCGGACGCATGTGCTGCGGCCGACTTGGCACTTCGTCGCGCCCGCCGACATCCGCTGGATGCTGGCGCTCACCGGCCCGCGCGTGAAACGAATCCTGGCGCCCTACGATCGCAACCTCGAGATCGACGCGGCGCTGCTGCGTCGGACGCGAACCGTGCTGGCGAAATTGCTGCGCGGCCACCAACTGACACGCGCGGAGATCGGACAAGGACTGGCGCGCGCCGGCATAGCCGCCGAGGGCCGGCGCCTGGTCCATCTCGTCTCGCACGCCGAGCTCGATGGCCTGCTCTGCAGCGGGGCCCTGCGCGGCAAGCACTTCACCTATGCGCTGCTCGACGAGCGCGCTCCGGCCGTGCCGCTGCTGTCGCGTGATGAGGCGCTTGCGGAACTCGCGCGCCGCTTTTTCACCAGTCATGGTCCCGCGACCCTTGCGGACTTTGCTTGGTGGTCCGGCATCACCCAGGCCGATGGCAAGCGCGGCATCGAGGCGGCGGCAGCGCACCTCACCGAGGAAGCGATAGGCGAGCGCAGGTACTGGTTCGGCGACGTTCCGCCTGGCGTTCGCCCCAGGGGTCCGGTCGTGCGCCTGACACCGAACTACGACGAGCTCTTCATCGCTACAAGCAGCGGGATGCCGCGGTGCACCCGCGGGTCGCCGGCCCGCTTCCGGGAAGCAACATCCTGTTCGCGCACCTGGTGACACTGGACGGACAGCTCGTTGGCGGCTGGAAGCGCAGGATCGGCCCCAAGAAAGCCACGGTATCGGTTCAGCTATCGGCGCCGCTTTCGGCGCCCGAGCGCAAGGCATTGGCCCAGGCGGCCAAGAGCTACGGCGCCTTCCTCGGTCTGCCCCTGCTGGTGCACGGGGTTCCAAGCGAGTAAGAAAAGGGCCAAGAACCCCGGATTTCCAGGACGTCCATGACCGTTCGTGCCTATCGCGACATCGCCCGGCGGCCGACCCGCCGCATCCACGTCGGCGGCGTGCCCATCGGCGGTGGCGCGCCCATCACCGTGCAGTCGATGACCAACACGCTGACGCACGACGTGAAGGCGACGATCGCCCAGGTGAATGCGCTGGCCGAGGCCGGCGCCGACCTCGTGCGCGTCTCGTGCCCCGACGAAGCATCGACCGCGGCGCTCAAGGCCATCGTGCAGGCCTCGCCGGTGCCGATCATCGCCGATATCCACTTCCACTATAAGCGCGCCATCGAAGCGGCCGAGGCTGGCGCCGCCTGCCTGCGCATCAACCCGGGCAACATCGGCAGCCACAAGCGCGTCGCCGAAGTCGTAAGGGCGGCGCGCGACCACGGCTGCTCCATGCGCATCGGCGTCAATGCCGGCTCGCTCGAGCCGCAGCTGTTGGAAAAGTACCGCAGCCCGTGCCCCGAGGCTCTGGTGGAAAGCGCCATGAGCCACGCACGCGTGCTGCAGGACCACGACTTCCACGAGTTCAAGATCAGCGTGAAGGCGTCCGACGTCTTCCTCGCCGTTGCCGCCTATCGCCAGCTCGCCGAACAATGCGACTACCCCCTGCACCTCGGCGTCACCGAGGCGGGCGCCCTTCGCACCGGCACCGTGAAGTCGGCGATCGGATTGGGTGCGCTCCTGTGGGACGGCATCGGGGACACCATCCGGGTCTCCCTCGCCGCCGACCCGGTCGAAGAGGTGAAGGCTGGCTATGAGATCCTGAAGGCGCTCGGCCTGCGCCGCCACGGCGTCACCATCGTCGCGTGCCCGAGCTGCGCGCGCCAGGCGTTCCCGGTCATCAAGACCGTCGAGGAACTCGAGAAGCGTCTCGCCCATATCCGCACGCCGGTCACGCTGTCGATCGTCGGCTGCGTGGTGAACGGACCCGGCGAGGCGCGCGAAACCGACGTCGGTCTTACCGGCGGCGGCAAGGGCAACCACATGGTCTATTTGTCCGGCATCGCCGATCACAAGATCGACGACGATCGTCTGATGGACCACATCGTCGAGTTGGTGGAGCAGAAGGCCGCTGCGATCGACGCATCAAACGCCGCTGCCACCCCCGACGCCGTTCGCCCCCTCGCGCCCGTTCATTAGTTCGTGCACCTGCTCGATGCGTTGATCGCCTGGATGGCGGGGTGGATCACCGCCGCCATCAGCGCAGCCGGCTATCCCGGCGTCGTGCTCATGATGGCGATCGAGTCGGCCTGCATTCCGCTGCCGTCCGAAGTCATCATGCCGTTCGCCGGCTACTTGGTGGCGACCGGGCGGTTCAGCCTCATCGGCGCGGCGACCGCCGGCGCCATCGGCTGCAACCTTGGTTCCGCGGTTGCCTACTGGGTCGGCGCCCGCGGTGGGCGCCCGCTCGCCGAAAGATGGGGCCGCTACGTCCTCATCAGCCACCATGATCTCGACGTCGCCGATCGCTTCTTCGCGCGCTGGGGCGGCCCGGCGGTGTTCATCGCGCGATTGTTACCGGTGGTTCGTACCTTCATCGCCTTCCCGGCCGGCGTGGCGCGTATGCCGCAGCTCAAGTTCCACGTCTACACCTTCGTCGGCTCGTGGATCTGGTGCTATGGCCTTGCCTACGTCGGGTATGCGCTTGGCGAGCGCTGGAACTCTGACCCGGTCTTCCACGGCGTGATCCGGCAGTTCGACGTGGTCATTGTCCTCGCCGGGCTGGCGCTGGTCGGCCTGTACGTCTGGTGGCACGTGCGCCGCCACCGTTCGTGACCATATACAAGTCTCGCGGAGTTGACCTTCCCGGTAGGGGAATGCCTACGTTCAACATATGAATCTGCTGGCCCCGCCACCGTCGACGCGGACGTTCCCGATCAAGGGGATGCATTGCGCATCGTGCGCCGCGACCATCGAGAAGACACTCAAGAAGCAACCCGGCGTTCACGGGGCTGAGGTCAACTACGGCACGGAGACCGCCAAGGTGGCGTTCGACCCAGCCGTCACCAACGCCGTAGCCCTTGCCGGGGCGATTGAGCCGCTCGGTTATTCCCTCGTCGTACCGGCGCCCGCAAGTTCGCAAGCCGCGCCTGCGTCCGGCCACGCGGCAATGGCGCACGACCACGCGGCGGTCGAAACCGACGCGGAGCTGCAGGCGCTTCGCCAGAAGACGTGGAGCGCCGTGCCGCTAGCGGCATTCAGCATCTTCGGCATGGCGTGGGACCTTTTCGGACACATGCCGCCGGTGTGGCAGGAGTTGTTCCATCACCTGCTGCCGCTTCTCGCCACCTATGCGCTGTTCGTGGTCGGCACGCCGTACCTGGCGGCGGTCGCGCGCTTCGCGCGCAGCGGACATGCCAACATGGACACCCTCGTCGGCATCGGCACGATCGCCGCATTCGCTTACAGCGTCGTCATCATTGCCTTTGAGGACACCGTGCCGGCAGTTGCGGCGCTGGGTCACACATTCTTCGACGTCACCATCGTCGTCATCGCCTTCATCACGCTCGGCAAGTACCTGGAGGTGCGCGCCAAGCGCCGTACCGGCGACGCAATCGCTGCATTGCTCGGGCTGCAAGCCAAGACTGCGCTAGTGGTACGCGACGGCGTCGAGCGCGAGGTGCCGATCGCCGAGGTCGTGGGCGGCGACCAGGTCGTCGTCAAACCGGGCGCACGCATCCCCGTCGATGGGGACGTTGTGTCCGGCGCATCGCATGTAGACGAATCGATGGTGACCGGGGAGCCGATGCCGGTCGCCAAAGCCCCGGGCACCAAGGTTGCCGGCGGTACCCTGAACGGTGAAGGTACGCTTACCTTCGTTGCCACCAAGGTTGGCGGCGAAACGTTGCTCGCGCGCATCGTTGCCATGGTCGCCGAAGCGCAGTCGAGTAAGGCGCCCATCGAGTCTCTGGTCAACCGCGTTGCCGCCGTGTTCGTGCCCCTGGTGATGGCGTTCGCCGTGCTGACCTTCGTGTCGTGGCTTGCCATCGGCTCGTTGTTCTTGCCCTTTGAACAGGCGCTGTCGTTCGGTCTGGTCTGCTTCGTCGGCGTGCTCGTCATTGCCTGCCCGTGCGCCCTCGGCCTGGCCACGCCCACCGCCATCATCGTCGGTGTGGGCAAAGGGGCTCGCGCCGGCATCCTCGTCCGCGATGCCGCGAGCCTGGAGACCCTGCACCGCGCCGATGTGCTGCTCGTCGACAAGACCGGCACCCTCACCAGGGGGCGGCCCGAGGTCGTCTCGTTCCACAACCATTCGAGCCTGCCCGACACCGACGTGCTGGCGATCCTCGCAGGACTTGAGCGCCGCTCCGAGCATCCGCTCGCGCGCGCCATCAACGCCCACGCCGGCGCCAGTCAGGTCATGCCCGCTCCTATCGTCGGCTTCGCGTCGCTGAAGGGCAGGGGCGTGCGCGGCCAGGCCGAGGGTCGCGAATACTTCGCCGGCAATGTTCGCCTGATGGAGGAGCGCGGCATTGCTGTCGATGCCGCTCTCGTTGCCCAGGAAGCTGCGCGCGGTCGCACGCCGATTCTGCTCGCCGACGAGCAGGCGCTGATCGCGACGATATTCGTCGCCGATGCGCCCAAGGATGATGCGCGCGCCGCCGTAGCGGATCTGCAGCGGCTCGGCCTGCGCGTGATGATGGTGACCGGCGACGATGCCCGCACGGCCGCGTTCATCGCCGAACAGGTTGGCATCGAGGAAGTTCGCGCAGGCGTCCTGCCGGAAGACAAGCGCGCGATCGTGCAGGCGCTGCAGCGCGAGGGTCGCGTGGTTGCGGTCGCGGGCGACGGCACCAACGACGCTCCTGCGCTTGCCCAAGCGGACGTCGGCATCGCCATGGGCAGCGGCACCGACGTCGCGATCGAATCCGCAGGCATCACGTTGCTCGCCGGTGACATCGCCCGCCTCACCCAGGCCGTGCGGCTGTCGCGCCTGACGATGGCGGGCATTCGCCAGAACCTGTTCTGGGCGTTCGCCTACAACGTCGTCGGCATCCCGCTCGCAGCGGGCGTGTTCTTCCCGCTCACCGGCTGGCTGCTCTCGCCCGTGTTCGCCGGCCTGGCGATGGCGCTCTCCAGTGTCTCGGTGGTCGCCAACTCCCTGCGCCTAAGGGCCAAGCCGCTCTGAGCAAGCGCACCCTCTACGCCTCGCTCGCGTTCATTGCCGTGCTGGCCGCTTCGTTCTGGCCGCTGGTGGCGCCATCCGACGGCCGCGCCACCTACGCCGAGCATTGTGCGGGCTGTCACGGCGCCAATCTCGAAGGCGCGCCCGACTGGCAACAGCGTCTCCCGGACGGCCGCTGGCCGCCGCCGCCCCACGATGCCACCGGCCATACCTGGCACCACAGCGACGCGCAGCTGTTCCAGATCGTTCGCAACGGCCCGCAATCGATCCTCGGGCCGCAGTATCAAACGGACATGCCCGCCTTCGCCGGGACACTCAGCGACCGCGACATCGCCACGGTTCTCGCCTACATCAAAAGCACCTGGCCGCCCGACGAGCGGGCCTATCAGGAGCTGATGAATCGGCCGCCCGCCGAGCGTCTTCAGCAGCCTTGATGGTTGACCGCGTCCCGGCCCCGGCCTACCTATTGCCCGCCTCGCCCCAGGCGACAGGAAATCCGATGCTCGCAGCCGCCCAGAACCAAGCCAATCGGCCGGTTTCCACGCCAGTCGCATCCGCGCCCCTGCTCGCCGCGGCGCACTAGCGCCGCTTCCCGCCATGGCCAAGCTGCAGCCCGTTCGGGGCACCCACGACTTGTTGCCGGAAGAAGCGCGCCGCCATCGGCGCGTCGTCGATATCGCGCGCGACTACGCCGAGCGGTACGGCTTCGCCGAGATGGCGACGCCGGTATTCGAGTTCACGGAAGTATTCAAGCGCACCCTCGGTGACACGTCCGACGTCGTCACCAAGGAGATGTACACATTCACCGATCGCGGCGGCGAGAGCGTGACCCTGCGGCCTGAGTTCACCGCGGGCGTGGTGCGCTCGTTCATCTCCGAAGGATTGTCGCAGCAGTTGCCGGTGCGGTTCTTCTCCTACGGACCGCTGTTCCGCTACGAGCGTCCGCAGAAGGGACGCATGCGCCAGTTCCACCAGATCAACGTCGAGTGCATCGGTATCGCCGAGCCGCAAGCCGACGTCGAGGTGCTGGCGCTCGGCCACGACATCCTGACCGCTCTTGGCATCCGCAAGGACACCAAGCTCGAGATCAACTCCCTCGGCGACGCCGAGAGCCGCGCCGCGTACCGCGCGCGCTTGGTGGAGTACTTCTCGGGCCACGCCGGCCTTCTTTCCGAAGACAGCCTCGCCCGACTCGAGCGCAATCCGCTGCGCATCCTCGATTCCAAGGACGAGGGCGACCGTAAGATCGTCGCGGGTGCGCCGATGCTCGCCGACTCCCTCAACAGCGGATCGGCCGAATTCTTTGCGTCGGTGCGCCGCGGCCTCGATGCCCTGGGGGTCGAGTACGTCGTCAATCAGCGCCTGGTGCGCGGCCTCGACTACTACAGCCATACCGCCTTCGAGTTCGTCACCAGTGCGCTCGGCTCCCAGGGCGCGGTCATGTCCGGCGGCCGCTACGACGGCCTGGTCGAATCGATGGGCGGACCGTCGACGCCCGGCATCGGCTGGGCGGGCGGTGTCGAGCGTCTCGCCATGCTGATGGGCGACCTCGAGGCGCCGCGCCGCATCGTGGCGCTCGTGCCGATCGGCGCTGAGGGCGAGGCGAAGGCCCTCGTGCTCGCCCACGAATTGCGTGCGCTTGGCGTGCGCGTCGACCTCGCCGCGTCGGGCAATATCTCCAAGCGCATGAAGCGCGCCGACAAGATCGGGGCGCGGGCGGCCGTGCTGCTCGGGGACGACGAGCTGAAGAAGGGTGTCGGCGTGGTGCGCGACCTCGCCTCCGGCGCCCAGCGCGAAGTCGCCCTCGCCGATTTGGCCCGCGCCCTCGCGGCGGAGACCGCCTGATGGCCGTCGTCCCGGATGACAAGCTCGAAGCCGTGGTGGCGCGCCTGCGTACCATCGAATTGCAGCTCACCACCCAAGCCGGTGGCGGGCCCGAGTACGTCAAGCTCACCAAGGAATACGCCGAGCTCGGGCCCGTCGTCGCGGCCATCGAGGCGCTGCGCAAGGCGCGCGCCGACGTTGCCGGCGCCGAGGAACTGATGGCCGATGCCTCCCTCGACGCCGAGATGAAGGCGATGGCCGAGACCGAGCTCTACGAAAGCCGCGCCAAGCGCGAGCAGCTGGAGAAGAAGGTCACGGTGGCGCTCCTGCCCAAGGACGAGGCGGACGAGCGCAACGCCATCCTCGAAGTGCGCGCCGGCACGGGCGGTGACGAGGCGGGCCTGTTTGCTGCCGACCTGTTCCGCATGTACGAGCGCTACGCCCAGCTGCGCGGCTGGCGCTTCGAAGCGTTGTCCTACGAAGCCAAGGACGGCGGCGGCATCAAGGAGGGCCAGGCGATGATCTCGGGCTTCGGGGTCTTCGCCCGCATGAAGTTCGAGTCCGGGGTCCACCGCGTCCAGCGCGTGCCGGCGACCGAGTCCCAGGGCCGCATCCACACATCGACCGCGACGGTTGCGGTGCTGCCCGAGGCGCAAGAGGTTGACGTCCAGGTGTCCGACAAGGACCTGCGCATCGACGTCTATCGCTCGTCTGGTCCCGGCGGCCAATCCGTCAACACGACGGACTCTGCCGTGCGCATCACCCATCTGCCGACCGGCATCCAAGTTGCCATGCAGGACGAGAAGTCCCAGCACAAGAACCGCGCCAAGGCGATGAAGATCCTGCTCTCCCGACTCTACGAGGCGAAGCGCGCCGAGCAGGATGCGGCGCGCGCCGCCCAGCGCAAAGGTCAGGTCGGCACCGGCGATCGCTCCGAGCGCATCCGCACCTACAACTTCCCGCAGGGGCGCGTCACCGACCACCGCATCAACGTTACGGTCCACCAGATCGAGAAGGTAATGGCCGGCGATTCTCTCGATGAGATCATCCAGGAGCTCGTCACCAACGACGAGGCCGAGCGTCTCGCTTCGATGGAAGGCAAGGCAGCGTGAAGGTGGCGGATGCCATCTGCGACGCCACCAAGCGCCTGCGCGCGGCCGGTGTGGATGCGCCGCGGCGAGACGCCCGCCTGCTGCTTGCCGACGCCATGGGGGTAGCGCACCCGGCGCTGCTCGACGCCGGGAGTCACTTGTCCGTCACAGAATCGGCGCGCTTTGTGGATAAGTTGGTGCGTAGGGAGGCGCGCGAGCCCGTCGCCCGCATTCGCGGCAGCCGCGAGTTCTGGGGCATGGAGTTCGCCCTCTCTGATGCCACCCTCGATCCGCGGCCGGATACCGAAACCCTCATCGAGGCGGCGCTTGCCGCGTTCCCCGACGCCCCGCCCCAGCGCATCCTCGATCTCGGCACCGGTTCAGGCTGCATCTTGTGCGCCTTGCTGCGCGAGTGGCCGACGGCAACCGGCGTCGGCATAGACCTTTCTGAGGCGGCGGTCGCCACCGCACGCCAGAACGCGCAGCACCTCGGCTTGGCTGGGCGCGCGGAGTTCGTCGTCGGCGACTGGAACGATGCCGTCGGCGCTCGCTACGACTTGGTCGTCAGCAATCCGCCGTATGTGCGCAGCAGCGACATCGACGCGCTGGAACCAGAGGTCGCAACGTTCGATCCGCGTCTCGCGCTCGACGGCGGCGCCGATGGACTCGATGCCTACCGTCGCATCACGCCGTTGTTGTCGCGCTTGCTCGCCCACGGTGGCGTCGCGGCGGTGGAAGTTGGCTTGGGCCAGGCAGAAGAGGTAGGCCGGCTTTTAGCGCGCAGCGGCCTTGACCCGGTGACCGTACGCACCGATCTTTCCGGTATCCCGCGTGCATTGGTGGGTCGTTTCGACCGCGCCTGAGGCGCGGGCAAAGACGCCACGAACCCCCGGATATTGAAGAAAAAAGCTTGGAAACCACCAAGCTTGGGGCTAGGCTCGATCGTGGAAATGGCAGCGCATTCAGGTCGTTCCCGTCGAAATCGACTGGCCAACCGAAGCTGACTTTCCCCCTCCGACATCTTGGCTCCGAACCCGGGATGGCGTTTCGCCATGATGGCGAAATCTAGACACTGAGGCTGTACGTTCGGCTTGGGCGCTGGGGGAGTGCCCACCTGACATACACACAAAACCAACAATTTTTGGCATCCAACGTCATCGTTAGGGTGGTGATAAGCGCAACATGGACAACATTCGACGCGGGAATAATTCCAAGCGGTCCCGTAACGGCAGACCCAACAACCGCGGCGGCAAACCGCCGATGATGAATCGGTCGCTCGAATCCAACACTCCTGACGGCAACAAGGTTCGCGGCAACGCGAACCAGCTCTACGAGCGCTACACAGGATTGGCCCGAGAGGCCCAGTCGGCCGGTGATCGCGTCGCCGCCGAAGGATTTCTCCAGTACGCCGAGCACTACTACCGGGTGCTGAGCGCGGCAGGTTGGAAGCGCAACGCCAACGGCCAGCAGCAGCCCCCGCAGGGTAACGGCAATGGCCAGGGTCGCCCCCCGAACGGCGAAAACCCCCAGCAAGACGGCACGCAAAATGGCGGCGGCCAGCCCCAAATGAACCAGCGGCCCGGCGATCAGCAGGGCTACGGCGATCCCGACGACGAGAACGCGGAGTTCGGCCCGGTCAACTGACCGCGGCCTAGACCCCCGACAGCATCGGCGCCCATCGCACGGGCGTCGCGGGAGGATTTCGCGCCGATCGCACGGGGTTGTGCGTACTTGTGTGGCGGCATCCACGGGCCAATATTCGCTTGGCCTGGGGGCGTGCCCGCCTGAGACCTTGCGCGGCCCCTCCAGGAATCGCGCTCGTTGCCGCTTGGCGGGACGGGGCGAGGCTGCTGCCTGAGAGCTTTGGGGCCACCGATGCAGATTGAGAAATACACCAGCCGCTCGCGCGGCTTTCTGGAGAACGCGCAGGGCTTGGCCCTCCGTTCCGGGCACCAGCGTTTCACGCCCGAACATTTGCTGAAGGTTCTGCTCGACGACGAGGAAGGCCTCGCCGCCAACCTGATCCGCGCGGCCGGCGGCCGCCCCGACCAGGCTCTCGCCAAGACTGAAGAGGCGCTCGCCGCTCTGCCCAAGGTCGAAGGGTCGGGCGCCGGCCAAGTCTACCTTGCGCCGGAGACGGCGCGCGTCCTCGACCAGGCCGAGAAGCTTGCAGAGAAGGCGGGCGATTCCTTCGTCACCGCCGAGACGATGCTGCTGGCGCTTGCCACGAGCGCGGGCAACAAGGCGCCCCAAGTCTTGAAGGACGCCGGCGTGAAGCCCGACGGCCTCAACGCGGCCATCAACGAGTTGCGCAAGGGCCGCACCGCTGACTCCGCCTCCGCCGAAGACGCCTACGACGCGCTCAAGAAGTACGCGCGCGACATCACCGCGGCGGCCAAAGACGGCAAGCTCGATCCGGTCATCGGCCGCGACGAGGAGATTCGCCGCACCATGCAGGTGCTGTCGCGGCGCACCAAGAACAATCCGGTGCTGATCGGCGAGCCGGGTGTCGGCAAGACCGCCATCGTCGAGGGCCTCGCCCAGCGCATCGTCAACGGCGACGTGCCGGAGCAGTTGCGGCACAGGCGCCTCATGTCGCTCGATCTTGGCTCGTTGGTCGCCGGCGCCAAGTATCGCGGCGAGTTCGAAGAGCGCCTGAAAGCCGTCCTCAAGGACATCGAGGCGGCAGCTGGCGAGGTCATCCTGTTCATCGACGAGCTGCACACCCTCGTCGGTGCGGGCAAGGCCGAAGGCGCCATGGACGCCTCCAACCTCCTCAAGCCGGCGCTGGCGCGCGGCGAGTTGCACTGCATCGGCGCGACCACGCTGGACGAGTACCGCAAGCACATCGAAAAAGACGCGGCGCTGGCAAGGCGCTTCCAGTCGGTGCTCGTCACCGAGCCGACCGTGGAGGACACCATCTCGATTCTGCGCGGCCTGAAGGAGAAGTACGAGCTGCACCACGGCGTGCGCATCACCGACAGCGCTATCGTTGCGGCGGCGACACTCTCGCATCGCTACATCACCGACCGCTTCCTTCCCGACAAGGCCATCGACCTGATCGACGAGTCTGCTGCGCGGCTGCGCATAGTGCTCGACTCCAAGCCGGAAGAAATCGATGAGCTCGACCGCCGCATCCTGCAGATGAAGATCGAGCGCGAGGCGCTGAAGAAAGAGCCCGACGCTGCTTCGAAGGCGCGTCTCGAGAAGTTGAACAAGGAGCTGCAGGACCTGGAAGGGCGCTCGGCCGAGAAGACCGCGCGCTGGCAGGCGCAGAAGTCCGAGCTCGCTAAGTCCACCAAGATCAAGGAGATGCTCGAGCACGCGCGCAACGAGCTCGCCGGCGCCCAGCGCGCCGGCAATTTGGGCCGCGCGGGCGAACTCGCCTACGGCGTCATCCCCGACCTCGAGCGCAAGCTCGCGGCGGCGCAGGACCAGCGCGGAGACGAGACGCTCTCGGAATCCGTGACCGACGAGGACATTGCCTCGATCGTCTCACGCTGGACCGGTATTCCGGTCGAACGCATGCTGACCGGCGAGCGCGAGAAGCTCCTGCGCATGGAGGACGAACTTGGCCGCCGTGTCATCGGCCAACGGGAGGCCGTCAAGGCCGTCTCCGAAGCTGTGCGTCGGGCGCGTGCCGGCCTGCAAGACCCGAACCGTCCTCTGGGCTCGTTTCTTTTCCTTGGTCCGACCGGCGTCGGCAAGACCGAGCTCAGCAAGGCGCTCGCCGCCTTCCTGTTCGACGATGAGCACGCGCTGCTGCGTGTCGACATGTCCGAGTACATGGAGAAGCATTCCGTGGCGCGCTTGATCGGCGCACCGCCGGGCTATGTCGGCTACGACGAAGGCGGCGCTCTCACCGAGGCCGTCCGCCGCCGTCCCTACCAGGTCATCCTGTTCGACGAGATCGAGAAGGCGCACCACGACGTCTTCAACATTCTCTTGCAGGTTCTGGACGACGGCCGCCTGACCGACGGCCAGGGCCGCACGGTCGACTTCCGCAACACGCTCATCATCCTGACGTCCAACCTCGGTGCCGACGTCCTCGCCAATCAGCCCGAGGGGCAGGACTCGTCCGCGGTCCGCGCCCAAGTGATGGACGTGGTGCGCGCCTCGTTCCGGCCGGAGTTCCTGAACCGCATCGACGAGATACTGCTTTTCCACCGCCTGAGCCGTGCCGACATGACCGGCGTCGTGGACATCCAGCTGCAGCGCCTGCTGAAGCTGCTTGCGGATCGCAAGATCACGCTCGAAGTGGACCAGAAAGCCAAGACCTGGCTCGCCAACACCGGCTATGACCCGGTCTACGGTGCGCGGCCGCTGAAGCGTGTGATCCAGCAGCATCTGCAGAATTCGCTCGCGCGCCTCCTGCTGGAGGGCAAGATCGCCGACGGCGAAACGGTGCGCGTGTCCTCGAACGAGCGCGGCCTCGTCATCAATGGCCGCGACGCGCAAGCCGAGGCCGCGTAAGCTCCCTCTACGATGCATGCCAGCCGCGCGCGCCTGATCGGCGCGCCCGGCTGACGTGTGTCCCTGCCGCCGCATCGAGAGACCTCCATGGAAAGCCTTCTCGCACTCGCTACCGAACCGGCGGCTTGGGCCGCGCTCGTCACCCTCGTCGCTATGGAGCTGGTGCTGGCGGTCGACAACCTCGTGTTCGTCGCCATTGTCACCAACAAGCTGCCGGCGCACCAGCAGGCCAGTGCGCGGCGCATCGGCATCGGCCTCGCGCTCGGGCTTCGCCTGGCCCTTCTGGCTACCCTCACCTGGATCGTCGGCCTCGAAGCGTCAGTGTTCAGCGCCTTCGGCTTCGACTTCTCGTGGCGTGACATCATCCTGATCGCTGGCGGCCTGTTCCTGGTGTGGAAGGCCACCAAGGAGATCCATCACAGCGTCGACCCCGAGCCGACGCCGGATATGTTCGACAACCGCAAGCCCACGCTCGGCTACAGCTCCGCGATCATCCAGATTCTGCTGCTCGATATGGTGTTCTCGATCGACAGCATCCTGACGGCGGTCGGCATGACGACCAACCTTTCGATCATGGTCATCGCCGTGATCATTGCCGTCGGCGCCATGATGGTCGCCGCCGACCCGCTGTCGCGGTTCGTCGAGCAGAACCCGACCGTGGTGATGCTGGCGCTCGGCTTCTTGCTCATCATCGGCGTCACGCTCATCGCCGACGGCTTCGGCCACCACGTGCCGAAAGGCTACATCTACACGGCGATGGCGTTCTCAGCGGGCGTCGAGTTCCTCAACATGGTGGCGCGCAAGCGCCGGGCGCGGCTCAAAGCCGCGTCCCGCTAGCTAGTCCGCGCTCTGTCGAAGCTTAGGGCTTGGCTGCCGCGACGGTGGTGAGGTCGGGCGCGGCCAGGCGGGCCGTGTCCGTCGCCGCGCGGGTCGTCTTGAACTGGGCGAGGTCGCGGCCTTCGAGCGTCTTGCCGACCGGCATCTTCACGGAATTCGGGTTCAGCTGCTTGCCGCGCTGCAGGATCTCGTAGTGCAAGTGCGGGCCGGTGGCGAGGCCGGTCGAGCCGACGTAGCCGATGGTCTGGCCCTGGCGCACGCGCACCCCCGCGCTGATGCCCTTGGCGAAGCTCGACATGTGCGCGTAGGCCGTCTTGTACTCGGAGTTGTGGCGTACGAGCACGTAGTTGCCGTAGCCCGAGTTCGGCCCCGCCATCTCGATGACGCCGTCGCCCGCGGCCTTGATGGGCGTGCCGGCCGGGGCGGCGAAGTCGAGGCCCTGGTGCATGCGCGAATAGGCGAGGATCGGGTGGCGGCGCATGCCGAAGGTTGACGACAGCCGCGCGCCGTCGATGGGCGTACGCAGCAACGCCTTGCGCACCGAGGCACCGTTCTCGTTGTAGTAGTCGATGATGCCGTCGGCGCTCTCGTGGCGATACAGGCGGACCTCGGTGCCGGACAGGGTGAGCGCCGCGTAGCGGACGTTGCCGTCCTTCACGCGCTTGCCGTTCTCGTCCACGTACTCTTCGAAGAACACCTCGAAGCGGTCGCCGGTGCGGATGTCGCGCTGGAAGTCGACGTCCCAGGAGAAGATGCGGATCAGCTCCATGACGGTGTTGATCGGCACGCCGGCCCGTTCGGCGGCCACGTACAGGCTGTCGTCGATGATGCCGCTGGTACGCAGCGTGCGCACGTTGAACTCGCGCACGATCTGCTGCGGCGCGAAGTCGCCGGTGCGTGCCCGCAAGGCTGCTACCTCGCGCTCGACATCCAGCTTGACGTTGACGGCGAGCAGACGGCGGTCCGACTCCTCGTTGCCGAAGGTGAGCTGGATCGACTGACCGGCCTGCAGCTGGCGCGGATTGAAGATTTTGGTGAGCGCCGCGATCGCCTCGTGGGCGTCCTGCGGGGTCGCGCCGGCGCTGAGCACCGCTTCCATCAGCGTGTCACCAGGGCGCACCGTGACGGTACGGTCGATGGTGGCGATCCAGTCGAACTTCGCCTGTGGCGCAACCGGCTGCGGTGCGCGGACCGGCGGCAGCGGGGCCGGCGCCCGTGCGGCGGCCGGCGGTGTCTGTGCAACCGGAACTTGCGGCAGGGGCGCGTTGTTCAGTGCTGCCAACAACTGCTCATGCTCGTCGCGCGAGATTTCACGCGGCGCGTAGCCGCCCGCTTCGGACAAGAATGCCGCGACCTCGAGGTCGGTCTTGATGGCGACGGTCAGCGCCAGCAGGCGGCGCTCGGCGCCACGCTCGACGCGGCCGAACGTCGCCTCGATCACCTGGCCGATCTTGAGGCTGCGCGGGTCAAAGATCTCCGTCAGCGCGCGCGTCGCCTCGGTCGCCTCGGCGTGTTTGGCGCCAAGCCCGATGGCGGCATCGAGCAGCGTATCGCCACGCGAAACGATGAGCGTCTTCACCTGATGATCGAAGCCGATGACCATCGGCAGCCGCTCGGCCGGATCTTCGGCCAACATCATCGGGGCGGCATCGAGCGGCAGCGCCGCGATCGCCACCGCGACCTGCGCCAGCGCAGTCTCGACCGGAGACATCGCCACCTGCGCCTGGGCGATCAGCTTCTCGCGACCTTCGGGCGTGGTGGTGATCGGCTCGAAGCGGCCGGCGTCGGTGAGGATCGCGATCACCTCTTCCTCTTGGTCGACGGTGATCGACAGCGCGAGCAGGCGGCTGAGCTCGCCAGTGTCGCGCCGGCCGAACACTGCTGTCACGACCTGGCCGACGCGCAGCATGCGCAAGTTGAACAGGGAGCTGAGTGCCTGGCTTGCCGTCAGCGCGTCGCCGCCGTCCGCACCGAGACGCATTGCCACTTCGAGCAAGGTATCGCCGCGCTGTACGGTGTCCGTCGCCGTGGCGATTTCTTGGGTCGCTGGCGCGGGCATCGCTTGCGCCGCCACTGCGGCGATGGCCGGCGCCTGTTGCTGGGCGCGTTGCGCCTCCGCTTCGGCCGCCATCTGCAGGCGTTCCTCGGCCGTCGTCTTGAGTGGCTCGAACTCACCACCCTCGGAGAGGTACGCAGCGACTTCGACGCCGCCCTCCAGCGCGATGGCGAAACCGATCAGCCCCATGCTGTCGCCGAACGTGAGAGTCACGGTCTGGCCGATCTGCAGGCGGCGGACGTTGAAGACCTTGTCCAATCCGACGATGGCGCGATCCGCCTCGGCGCGCTTGGCGCCCAAAGCGGTGGCGATGTCCATGAGGGTCTCACCTTGCTTGACCACCGCCGATCGCGCTACCGCGCCGCCTTCGACGCGCGGCAGCGTGCCAGCCGGCAGGAGGTCGATCGGCCGCGCCGGATCGTACGCGCGCACCGCAAAACTGCTCGACGACGCGGTCGCAACGAAACCGGTGGTCGGCGTGAGCGGCAAGCGCACCGTCCACAGCTTTTTCTTGGTGCCGGATTCGCTGAAGCGAACCTCTAGCAACTGCCCCGGCTGCAGCTTGCGCACGTCGGTCTGCTTGGCGAGCGCGCGTGCAGCCTCGGATGCTTCCGCGCGCGTCGCGCCCGCTGCGACGAGCGCGCTCTCCAACGTGCCGCCCTGCTTGAGGGCGACGGTCGTTGCGTTCGCCGGTGCGACCGCCGTCGCCGCGTACACAAACGTCGGCACAGCGAGAAGCGTGCCACCCAGTGCGGTGGCACCGATGAGCAGGGCGGCTGTTAGTCGAAGCTCAGGCCGGTGCACACGGCGGCGTGCGAAAGGGTTCGATGGGTATGCGTTCTGCGTGCCATCCGCATCTCTCGCCATGACGCCCCCGCGTCGCTGTTCCAGGGCTGACCGAACCGCGGAATCCCGCAGAGTTCAGCCATTGTTTGTCCGTCACGATGAAGCGGGAGGCCTACCTTGTCAACCCGATTTCCGAGTTGAATCAAGGGTCTCTGCCAGGGCGTTGAGTCGCCTCTGAAACAATGTGTCAGAGGGCCTTGGAATGCATGGTTGACTCGGCCGGGGGACCTTGCTCTCCCCAGGAAAACTGCGGTCTAGGCGCCGCCGTCCCCGAACGTCTCGGTGCCATAGCGCCAGGCCTTCATGGTCGGCGACCAATGGTCCGCCGTGAGGCCCGCCTTGAGCTTGAGCTTGCCCAGGAACTCGGCCGGGTCCGGGATTTGCTCCCACACCTGCGGGAGGAACGTGCTGCGGCGCGCGCCGTCGGCCAGGATGAGGCCGTCCAAGCCGGGACGCAGCATGCCCGCCAGGTGCTGCTCGGACTCGAATTGGACCTCGGCCGGCGTCGACAGCACCGAGATCTTCGTTTCGAGGCCGTCGACCTCTGCCGCCGTGACCTTGGCGAAGCGCGGATCATGGAACGCGCTCTTGTAGGCATTGCGCGCGACGTCCTGCACGAGCGGCGCATGCGCCTGCAGTGAGCCGATGCAGCCGCGCAGCCGTCCCGCCGCGTTCAGCGTAACGAAGCTGGCGCGGATCGCGGTCAGCGCGGGGTTCGACTGTTGCAGCGTCACCGTGGGCTCGCCCTTGAGCGTGCCCTCGGCGCCTTGGCGCACCACTTGGCGCGCTAGCTTGACGAGAGTCTCGCGCGTTCCGGCGTCGAGTGGCGCCTCGCCTGTAGCGCTCTCCTCGAACACGAACGACGCGTAGCCGACGACGCGGTCGCGCGGACCGGCAGTGTCGCCGGAGTTGCGCAGGTCGATGCACTGCGCCTGCATGCCGCGGCGGCGGGCGAGCGCAAGAAGCCCGCGAATCGGCCGGCGTCCGCAGGCGCCGTGCTCGCCGACGCCATCTACCGCCAGCGTCTCGATGGCGCGCACAGTCTCGCCGTCCATGCGTTGGGCGGTCTCGTAGCTCTCATAGTGGCTGAGGTCGGAGCTGACGATGATCACCGTCTCCGGTCCGCCCCACAGCGCTTCGATCACCGCCGCGACCTCGGCCGGACTGGTGTCGCCGACGACGATCGGAACCAGCGTGAATTGCGGGAAGATGCGCTGCAGGAAGGGCAGCTGCACTTCCAGGCTGTGCTCCATCGCGTGGGCATCGTCGCGCGCCTGCACCCCCCGCAGCCGCGCAATGCTGTCGATGGCGGTGCGGTCCAACGGGATGGTGCCGAGCGGCGTCTCGAATGCATCAACGGTCGGAACCGCGAGCCCGCGGAAGCCAACGCGGTGCGAGGGACCCAACAGCACGACACGGCGGATGCGATCGGCGGCGGGGGCGATGCGCGCGTAGGCGCTGCCGGCAATCGGCCCCGAATAGACGAAGCCGGCGTGGGGGGCGATAATTGCCTTCGGAACTTGCGCGCCCTTGGCGCGCGCGGCCTGGGCGCCGGCCTCCGCCGCCGCCATATACTTGCCCACGGCAGCGGCGAGTTCTCCGGCTGCGGCCGGGTAAAACGCCCCGGCCACGACGCTCTTGCGAACTCGTTGCGCTGTCGTTGCGGTCATGGGGGCCTACTGGGTGGGCCGGGCGCGCGTGCCGCGAGGGCCTTGGAAAGCCAGGATACCGGATGCATTTCCGGCGTAGCAACAATTGGGCCAGGCATCGCAGCCGATCGTGACCGAGACCGTTCCTCCCAAGGCCGCTGAGACGCCCGACGTCATCCAAGGCGTGCCGGCGCGGTATTGGCACCGCCTCGACGATGGCCGCATCCAATGCGACGTCTGTCCGCGCCAATGCAAGCTGCACCCCGGCCAGCGTGGTCTGTGCTTCGTGCGCGCCGCCGACGACGCCGGCAATCTGGTGCTCACCACCTATGGCCGCTCGTCGGGCTTCTGCATCGATCCGATCGAGAAGAAGCCGCTCAGCCACTTCCTGCCGGGCACATCCGTGCTCAGCTTCGGCACCGCCGGATGCAACCTGTCGTGCAAGTTTTGCCAGAACTGGGACATGTCCAAGTCGCGCGACATGGACAAGCTCGCCGACGCGGCGACCCCGCAGCTGATCGCGCTGGCGGCGCGCGCCGGCGGCTGCCGCTCGGTCGCGTTCACGTACAACGACCCGACCATCTTTCTCGAGTACGCGGTCGATGTCGCCGACGCGTGTCATGCCGCCGGCATCAAGACGGTGGCGGTGACGGCGGGCTACATCTCGCCGGAGCCGCGCATCGAGTTCTACAAGAAGATGGACGCCGCCAACGTCGACCTGAAGGCCTTCACCGAAGACTTCTACAAGCGCGTGTGTGCCGGCCAGCTCGACGCGGTCCTCGACACACTCAAGTACATCCACCACGAGACCAAGACCTGGCTCGAGGTCACCACCCTGCTGATCCCCGGCTACAACGACGGCGAAGTCGAGATCGGCAAGCTGTCCGAGTGGTTCGTCGAGAATCTCGGCCCCGATGTGCCGCTGCACTTCTCGGCATTCCATCCCGACTACCGCATGACCGACGTGGTGCGCACGCCGCACGCCACGCTGCAAACCGCACGCGCCGTCGCCCGCAAGGCGGGGCTGCGCCACGTGTTCGTCGGCAACGTTCACGACGAGGAAGGCAGTTCGACCTACTGCGGCGGCTGCGGCACCAAGCTCATCGGCCGCGACTGGTACAAGCTCGGCGTCTGGAATCTGACCGCCGACGGCAAGTGCACCGCGTGCGGCGAGGCTCTGGCGGGCGTATTCGACGGCGCCCCGGGGACGTGGGGACCGAAGCGCGTGCCGGTCAACCTCAAGAAGTTCGCCGCCGACGTCGAGCGCCAGCGCGCCGCGCGCTAGACGAGTGCAGCGTGGTCGAGGCCGGCGAGCGTCTCGATCAGCACGGAAAGGTTGTCGCGCACGCGTGCCAGCCCGGGGCTGCGCTGGATGCGCATCTCGTCCATGTACAACGACCGCTTGATCTCGATCTGCAGCGCATGGACGCCCGCCTCGGGGCGGCCGTAGTTGCGAGTCGTAAAGCCCCCGGCATAGGGGTCGTTGCGCGCGACGCGGTAGCCGGCGCGCGTCAACACATGCTCCGCCGCGTCGATGACGGACTTGGCACAACTGGTGCCATAGCGGTCGCCGAGCACGATGTCGGCGCGCTCATGTCCTGGATCGCGGTCCATCGGCCCACCGACCGACGGCATCGAATGGCAGTCGATCAGGAGCGCCGCGCCGAAGCGGTTCATGGTCGCCGCCAGCATGTCCTGGATCGCCTCGTGGAACGGAACGTACAGCGTGCGCACGCGCCGTTCGGCCTCCGCAAAGCGCAGCTTGGTGCGATAGACCTCGGCGCCGTTGGTCACCACCCGGGCGATCGTGCCCAGGCCACCGGCGACGCGCAGCGACGAGGTGTTCACGAACGAGGGCAACTCGTCCTCGAACATCGCGGGGTCGAGCTCCCACGGCTCGCGGTTGGGATCGAGGAACACGCGCGGGAAGTGCGCGCGCAGCAGCGGCGCGCCATAGGCCGGTGCGTCCGCGAAGAGCTCGTCGACAAAGCTGTCCTCCGAGCGCCGCAGCGTCAGCATGTCGAGACGCGAGGCCGCGACGAACGCCGGGTCGTATGCGGAACCGGAATGCGCGGAGACGAACACCAACGGCGTCGTCTGCACCGCGGGCGCCATGATGTCGAAGGGCGCCAGCGTGACAGCCGGCGTACTGGAGGTGAGGGTCGCGGGCGAGGACGTCGCCATATCCGTCCTTCTTAGTAGCGAAGCATGTCCATGCGCAAGTGGTAGTCGCCCGGAGATCGGCCCGCCACAAGCGACTCCGTGTCTGCGCGCGAGAGCAGGTGCGGCCAACTTCTCCTTGCAAACGGCAAGGTTCCGGGGTCAACTCGCGCCCTTCCAGCCGGCCAATGCGCCGGCGCCACCGCGCTGCGGGGCATGGGCGCGTAGCTCAGCGGTATGAGCACTACGTTGACATCGTAGGGGTCCCTGGTTCGATCCCAGGCGCGCCCACCATTTCCTCCGAAGCGTGACGATCGGTGACGCGGCTGCGCGGTAGGCGCCACCGACCCATCCGCCCCCTCGCAGCGCTGCGGCCCGACCGTACGTAGTGGTGCGGATTGGTCGCGTTTCGCCGTCCGGACACAATGCTGTCTGTTCGCCGCCGCCGGCACCCCGGGGATGTGTCGAGCCACCGAAGGGACCGACCAATGTCGCACTATCACGCCGTCGTCTGGATCGATCACGCGGAGGCTCACGTTCTTGAATTCACCAGCGACGCGGTGGAACGCAAGCGCGTGCGGAACCCGCATCCTCAGCAAGTGCACCACAAGGCGGGGGGCGTCGGCAGCGGCAAGGCCGCGCCGGATGCGGCGTACCTGAAGGACGTAGCCAGCAACTTGGCGGATGCAAAAGAGATTCTCGTGCTAGGTCCGGGCAACGCGAAGCTTGAGTTGCTGCGCTACCTGCATCGCCATGCTCCGTCGGTGGAGGCCAATATCGTTGGTGTCGAGACCGCCGATCATCCGACCGATGCGCAGGCGGTCGCGCACGCGCGGAAGTACTTCGCAGCCGCCGACCGGATGCAGCCGCAGCTCTAGCGTCCCGCAAGTCCAAGCGCGAGGCGCTATCAGCGACCTCGCTTGTCCTCAGGGGCCCGCGGGCTTGACGACGCTGTGGTGTACCTCGTTTGTCAGAGTCGCGACGCGCTCGGTGAGCGACCTGATCGCTACCGTGAGCCGAGTGTTTTCCTGGAGCATCTCCAAGAGCAGTGCGGTCTGCCGTTGCGCAGCAATCTGCCCGCTCCTCGCTTGCGCGATGGAGATCCTCGCGATGTTGCGCATCGGCCATGGCATGCGCTTTGTCCCGGTCGGCCTGCCGCGTCTGCGCAAGTAGGACCAGGGGCGCCGCGTAGGCCGCCTGCAAGCTGAATGCAAGGTTGAGGAGGATGAACGGGTATACGTCGAATGCCACGAGCCCAACGGCGTTCGCGAGAATCCACATGGCAACGACGACGGACTGGACCAAGAGAAACGTCGGTGTGCCGAAGAACCGAGCAAAGGCCTCTGCCTTCAACGCAAACCAGTTGTCGCCGAACACGCTGGAAAGGTGGAGATGCGGTCGGTGAAAGCGGAAGAACTTGTTCTCGTCTGCGGTGCCGCTGATCCCGCCCGCCTCAGTCGACGTCTTGTCGCCAGCCATAGGATGCTATCCTCCGATAGGCGTTGCTGCACCGCGGAGTCTGCGCCAGACGCGCGCCTAGGGAGAGCGTGAATCGCGTCTCCGCGTCGCGTCGCGGGTGACCTCCGACGGCCTATTCGGCGCGCGCCGGCCCATAGGCACTGATGCGGATTGCCTCGATCCGCTCCGCCGCACACGGTGGCCATCGGCGGGCGCTGCTGCGCCAGCGATGGAGAGAAGCAACGATGGCGTCACGAATCCCAATGCGCGGCCCAAGTGCTTCGCGAGGCTATTCCGCAACGCAGCTGGCGCTTCATTGGGTCATTGCGGCGCTCGTCACCTTTCAGCTGCTGTTCGGCGAGAGCATGAAGGCGGTCGTTGAAGCCGGAGAACGGGGCAGGTCCGTTTCGGCGCTCGACGCGCAGTTGGGTTCGCTCCACCACTGGATCGGAATTGGAATCCTCGCCCTCGTGGCTGTTCGGTTGGGCCTGCGCATACTGGTCGGCGTCCCAGAGCCGTCCAATGTCACCCCGCGTTGGGCCGTACTCGTTTCAAATTTCGCCCATCGCTTCTTCTACCTGCTGCTGGTGGCGGTCCCGGTCACCGGCCTGCTGGGCTACTACTTGAAGGACCCGTGGGGCGACATCCATGCGTGGTCAAAACCGGTGTTTGTCGGCTTGATTGCGTTGCACGTCGCCGGGGCGCTTTACCACCAGTTCTGGCTCAAGGATCACGCCCTGGCGCGCATTCTACGTCCTGCCCAACGCATCGGTCGCGCTTCGCCCTAGAGACCCGTCCCCCGCCCTACGCTGAAACCGTAGGGTCGCCCGGTGCGATTCCAGGCGCCGCGATTTCCGCCGACACACCCAAGGCGGGCCGCTGATGGGCGGCGCGACGCAAGGAAGCAACGCGCGCGAACTCGGCGCGAACCCCGGCCGGCGCCGCATCGAGAAACGCTTCGAAGTCGGTGCGGACTAAGGCCATCAGCAAGGTCGGCTCGCGCGTCTGCACGGTCGCCGTGCGCGGCGTCTTGTCGATCAGTGCGATCTCGCCGAAGTAGTCGCCTTCCTCCAGCACGAACGGCTCCGCCGACGTCTTGGAGGACACCTCCACCCGGCCGCGCACGATCACATAGAACTTGTCGGCGACGTCGCCTTCGCGAACCACAACGTGGCGCGCCTCGTGCAACTCGCTGACGAATTGCCCGGCCAGGGTGTTGAGCAGCGCCGGCGGCAGATCGGCGAACATCGGCACGGTGCGCAGGAACAGCGCGTCCAGGTGCGCCATGGTGCCGCTGGCGTTGATCGCGAACGTGCTCTGTTTTTGCCAAAGGTCGAAGTAGGCGCCGCGGCGCGCAAGCAACGCCTGGTGATTGCCTTCCTCGACCACCTTGCCGCCGTCGAACACCAGGATGCGGTCTGCGTTCACGGCGCCCGACAGACGATGGGTTACGGCGATCCGGCTGCGCCCGCGTGCCAACAGATCGAGGGTGGCGTTGACCTCCGCCTCGGTCGCCGGGTCCAACGCCGAAGTCGCCTCGTCGAGGACCAGGATCGGTGGTTCGCGCAGCATGGCGCGGGCGAGGGCGAGGCGCTGTTGCTGGCCGCCGGACAGGTGCCCGCCGGCCTCGCCCACGGCCGTATCGTAGCCAAGCGGCAGATCCAGGATGGCGTCGTGAATCCGCGCGCGTTGGGCGGCCTGCTCAACCTCCGCGTCGTCGGCGTCGAGCCGTCCCATGCGGATGTTCTCGCGCACGCTCGTGTCGAACAGGAAATTGCTTTGGAAGACGCTACCGATCTGGGCGCGCAACGACGCGGGCTGGATGCTGCGCAGGTCGCGGCCGTCGAGACTGATGGAGCCACTGCGCGGATCGTAGAAACGTAGCAGCAGGCTGAGCACGGTGCTCTTGCCCGAACCGCTCCTGCCGACCATCGCCACGGATTCACCCGCGCGGATCGTAAAGCTGACCCGATCGAGCACGGTGCGCTCGCCGTACGCGAAGCTCACGTTGTCGAAGCGTATCTCGTGGGCAAGGGGCGGCGCCGGCGTGGCACCGGGGTGGGCGAACGCCGCCGTCGGTTGATCGAGCAGCTCGCCCAGGCGCCGGCCGGCGCCGGCGCCCTTGAGGAGGTCGGGCACGTAGAGGATCACCGCGCTGACCGCGTCCCCGACGTTGAACATCAGGGCGTAGAAGGCCAGGAACGCGCCGACGGTCAGGAAGCCGCGGAACACGAAGTAGCCACCGATCGCGACGACGCTGATCCGCGCAAAAAAGAGGCCCATGTTGGCCGTCTTCTCGACGTAGGCGCTCAGCAGCGCCGCGCGCCGGCCTTTCGAGTAGGCGCGCCCCAGGAGGATGCGAAACAACGCGAGCCGGCTTGCCTCGAGCCCAAAGGCGCGCGTGACGCGGTGGCTGGCGATCATCTCCTGCACCGCCGACGACAGGTGGCCGTCCTCGTGGCGCCGGTCGTGCTCCGCGCCTGCCGCGCGCTTGCCGACCAGTCGCGGCACCAGCGAAGCGATGGTCATCAGTCCCACCGCGCAAAGTGCCAGACGCCATTCCACGAAGAACAAAGCGAACAAGCACACCACGGCGATCAAGCCGTTCAGCGCCACCTTGTAGAGCGAGACCGTGAAGATGCGTTCGATTGCGGCGACGTCGCCCGCGAAGCGGTCGACCAGTTCACCGGTGCGCGTCCGCCCGAAGTAGTCGACCGGCAGCTCCTGCAGGTGCGTAAACAACGTCGTGCGCAGGTCGTTGACCAGGCGCATGGCGGTGCCGGCGGTGAGCGTCGCCTGGGTCAGCTCGAGCACCACGCGGACCACGAAGAAGGTCCCCATGCCGGCGATGATGACCCACAGGAAGGCAAGGTCGTTGCCCAGGATCACCCGGTTGAAGATCAGCGAGTAGTAGTACGGAAAGACCAGTTGCGACGCGCCCAGCAGCACGGTGAGCACCGCCAGCGCGAGCCACTTGACCCAATCGCGCCGGATGAGCACCCAAAGCCACCGGCCGGACGAGTTGTCGGTCGCGCCCGTGCCAGTCGCCAAACGGCCGTTCGTCCGATCGTCGGCGAGCGACGTCGTCGTCATCTCGCGATCATCCGCAGGTCGTCCATGATCCCCCGTCGCGACAACCGGCAGCGCGGGGAACCGAAGCGGGGCACTCACGAGTCGTGCGAGAGCGCCCTCCCTGCCGCTAGATCCCCCGATGTGCGGCGTCGCGAATGCCAAGGAAGAATAGCATCAGGCGCTCGTGCGCGGTGCTTCCCCTTTGCTTCCCCGGCGCTGCCAGCGCCGCCGCGCCAAGCGCCATCAAGCGCGTGCGGCTGCCTTCGGCGGCGGCGCCGCGACGCAGAAGACCCGCATGTCCGCTTGCACGCCCTTGAGCTTCAGCACCCTCGACTCGACGGGATGCGTGGCGAGCAAGGGGGCCACGCCGTCTGCGGCGTGGGTGTCCTCGGAGAGATAAATTTCGTCCGCCTCGGCCAAGCCCTGCACGCGAGCGGCGATATTCACGGTCTGCCCGAAGTAGTCGAGCCGCTCGTTGAGCGTCACCGCAATGGCGGCGCCGGCATGGACGCCGATCTTCAACACCAGCTCACGGTCGGCACGGCCGCGGTTCGATGCCGAGATCGCCGCGCGCATCTCCAGCGCCGCAGCGACGGCATCGGCCGGCTTCAGGAACGTCGCCATCACGGCGTCGCCGATCGTCTTGATGATGGCGCCCCCGTAGCGGACCGTCACCTCGTGCAAGACCTCGAAGTGCTGCTGCACCAGCGAGAATGCGTTGAGGTCGCCGATACGGTCGTAAAGCGCCGTCGAGCCCTTGAGGTCCGTGAACAGGAACGTGATCTCGCGCACGCTGATGCCTTCGCTGGCGCGGATGACTTCGGTGCGGAAGAGGTCGCGGAAGGCCTGTGCCGTAAGCAAACGCTTGCCCGTCAGGAACGGCAGGAAGCGCAGCTTCGGCATGTCGTTCGGTATCGGCGCCACAACGAACGTGCCGCGCTCGGCCAACCGGTTGTGTACGTCGAACGTGACCTTGCCGGGCGCCAACGTCTCCTGACGCGGCGCCTCCTGGGCGCCGAACTGGACCGGCGTCAGCTGGGCCACGCCGGCGCGCGGGCCCGCCACAGCGAAGTGCACGGACGCGCTGCCCTCTGGGCTCGCGGCGAGCACGGTTCCTTCCGCCAGTTCGACCTCGACGCGCGTGGTCGATGCCGGATTCACGTAGCAGACCGCCGCCGCTGACGCGGCCTTGGCCGTTACGAACGGTGTGCCGTCCGGAAGCAGGCCGTCGGCGCTATTGCGCACCTTGAATACGTAGTCACGCGCCGACAGCTGTTCCGGGTGATGGAACGCGATGTCGCGGACCTCCGGGCTGACCGTGAACGCGACGGCGATGAATTCGTCGAGCGCCGCTTCGTGGTGTGCCTGGCAGAAGCTGCAGTAGTAGTGGTTGTGGACGCTCTTCAGGCTGCGAAAGTTCTCCACGACTGTGCTGCAGCCCGGACAAATCAGCAGCCAGTCCATGCCGAACAGTCCCTGCGCCGTAGCGTGCAGGAACAAGTCGATCACCTCGGCCTCCGGCGCATTCCGCTCGCGGGCAAACGTGAAGGGATTGATGCGGAACAGCGCCTCGTCCGGCGCGGTCCGCAGGTGGCTCTCGAGCTTGGAAACGAGCCGCGCGCTCCAGGCGCGCGCCTTCTCGAGAAGAGCCAGGCGCTCGTCCAGCAGCGCCTCGTTCACCGGTTGTATGCCGCCGTTCGTCATCGTGCCCCCTGCGCCGATTGTAGGGGCCGCCGCTGCAAAGGCGAGCAGACGTTCATCCCTAAGTTCGGGTACCATTCCGCCGATTCGAATCGGGGCAGGGGAATGCGCCTTTCGGAATGGTTGCGCCGACCGGGTGCGCTCCGTCGCCTGGTGCAGGGCGGCGTCTTGGTGATTCTGCTGATCGCGGCCGGCGCATTCGGCGTCGAGGCGGTACGCGATGCCATGTTCGACGCGCGGGTCGACGATGGCGCCAAACGCATCGTCGCGTTGGCCGGCATCGACAAGGCCATGCCGCTCGAAGAGCAGGTCGATCGCCTGCGCACGTTCGTCACCCGCAATTCGATCCACAAGATCGACGCCGAGTTCTACTCGTACTGGCACGATCTGCCGCAGGTCATCGACCGCATGATGGCGTTCGCCGACGGCATCGGGCCGCCGCCGCATCTTGAATGCTCGAGCCGCACCGAGCTGATGGCGGCGGTGCTGACGCGCCTCGGCCACGAAACCCGCGGCGTCGCTATATTCGAGGATGCCGCCGGTTTCCCCTCGCACACGTTCCTCGAGGTATTTGACCGCTCGACCGGGCGGTGGCACGTCCAGGATCCCGACTACGACCTCTACTGGCTGCACGTCGCGACCGGCCAGCGCGCGTCCATCTTCGACCTCGTGGCGCTGCCGTTCAGCGACGTGGTGCCTTGCAACGGCACCGGTTGCGGCTGGACGCTGGAGTCGTGGGAGGGCAACGACGCGATCCGTCTGCAGACCTATCTCGGGCTCGCCTCGGTGGTCGATCGCGATCGCGACCAGCGACCGCTGCTCGTCAACACGACGCGCTTCGATCTCACCGCCCCGCAGGTCGTCGATGGTGCTGCCCGCACGTTCTGCGAGTTCGCCGAGAAGAATTGCCGCCAGGACATTCACCGCTTCGCGGAACCCGCCGCGCCCTAGCCGCCCAACCGAGGTCCCGATGCGCTGGCTCATCGCGTGTGCGTTCGTGATGGCAATGGTCGCGCCCGTCGCGGCCCAACTGGTCCAGGGCGGCCAGCTCCCGCAGGGCGGAACCTGGGGACGCCGGGCCGCGATGCTCGAGGCGAACTCGGAGTTCGCGGTGGCCGAGCTCGACGGCAAGGTCTACGTGCTCGGCGGCTATCCGGCGAGCCGGCAGACCCAGCGCACGGTCCAGGTCTATGACACCAAGACTGATACTTGGTCGCTCGGTCCGCCGCTGCCCGTCGCCAACAATCACGGCATGGCCATCGCCGTTGCCGGCAAGGTCTACCTGATCGGCGGCCAGACCACCGACGCTGGCGCCGGCAGCTACGTCAACACGCTCTACGCGCTCGATCCGGCGCGCGGCGTGTGGGAACAGAGGGCGCCGATGCCGACGGCGCGCAGCGCCGGAGCACCGGTGGTGCTTGGTGGCAAGATATACGTGGCCGGCGGGCGCCCGCCGCGCGGCAGCGACTTCGCCGTCTACGATCCGGCGACTGACGTCTGGACGACCCTTCCGAATCTGCCGAACCAGCGCAACCACATCATCGGTGCGGCGATGAACGGAAAAGTCTACTTCGCCGGCGGTCGCCTCGAAGGCGGTTTCCAAAGCGCCGCGACCGCCGTGTTCGAGGCCTTCGATCCCGCCACCGGCCAGTGGACGAGCGCCGCACCGATGCCACGCCCGCGCAGCGGCATGAACGGCGTGCTGGCGTTCGGTTGCTTCCATGTATGGGGCGGCGAGGGCGCGCTCGGCATGTTCCCCGACCACGACGTCTACGATCCGCGCATCAACGCGTGGACGCGTCTCGCCGACATGCCGACGCCCGTGCACGGCGTGACGGGTGCCGCCTTCGTGGATGGATTGATCTTCGTTCCCGGCGGCGGCATCGCCACCAGCGGCAGCAGCGGTAGCGTTCTCAACCAGACCTTCGCGCCGGCGCAGCGCTGCGAATAAGAAAAGCCCGCCGGGTTTTCTCCCGGCGGGCTTTCATCCGCGGCGCCTAGTCGAGTTTGTCGACCTCGGCCAGGTGCGCCTCGAGGTCCGGCAGCATCTTGGACGCCCACGCCTTCAACTGGGCGTTCTCACCGTCCTTGGCGTAGTCCTTGAACATGCCGACGACGTCCTGATGCGCGTCCTTCTGCGCCTTGAGGTAGTCCTTCTCGAGATCGGCGAGGTTGGCCTTCACCAGGTCGTCGATCTTCTTCAGCTGGTCGTTCTCCAGCTGCGCAGGCGTGTAAGCCAGGTTGGCGGTCTTCAGCGTCGCCTCGAAGTCGGCCTTGGCCTTGGTGTGGTCCGCGACCATCTTGGCGGCGAATGTCTTCACGGCCGGACTCACGGCCTTCTGCGCAGCGACCTTCGAGTGCTCGACCTCGAACAGGTTCGCGGCCGCAGTCTTCTTGATGAAGTCTTCCGTCTTCTCGACGGCGAACGCCGGGGCACTGACGGCCAACGCCACCGCGATGACGGCAACGGAGCTCCAAAGACGAAGCATCATGGTACTCCTTGTACTAGAGAGGATCCTGCGCCCAGCGAAGCACGAGCGCGGCGGCGGCTGGCGTTTGCCTTGTGGATAGAGGCGCAGTGCGTTTGAGGTACCTCGCCGCCGGAGCGTGGTGCGGCACCGCTGCAGCCAACGCCTAGGCGGGATATCCCCGTCGCGGGCCGCGCTGCCTTGAGCGGAGCGGCTAGGGACAACCTCCGCGCACGCCGTGGGCCGAGGACCATTCTCTAGCCGCCATGGCCGCGCTCGTCGCGGCTAGGTCTTCGGCCTGATTGTCGCGTGGCCAGCCAGACCCTAGCTGTAGCTCAGGGTTTCCCTGAAGGATGCGATGAAAGAGCCGTTTAAGGCCGATATCGAGGCCATTCAGCGCCGCGCGCGCGAGAAGATGTCGGACGGTGCCGTTACCGGCGCCTACAAAGCCGACCGTGAACAAGTGATCGCCGTGCTGAACGACGCGCTGGCGACCGAGATCGTCTGCGTCCTGCGCTACCGCAACCACCACTTCATGGCGGCGGGCATCAACGCCGAGCCGATTGCGGCCGAGTTCCTCGTTCACTCCAACGAGGAGCAGGGGCACGCCGACCAGATCAGCCAACGCATCACCCAGCTCGGCGGCGTTCCCAACTGGAACCCGGAGGGACTCACGACGCGTTCGCACGCCCAGTACATGAACGGCGAGACCCTCGGCCAGATGATCCGCGAGAACCTCGTCGCCGAGCGTATCGCCATCGAGACCTATTCGGAGATCGTGCGCTGGCTGGGTGACGACGACACCACCACGCGCCGCATCATCGAGGGCCTGTTGGCGGTGGAAGAGGAGCACGCCGACGACCTCAAGACGATGCTGGAGGGCCTGCCTGCCGAGGTGGCGGCCTTCGCGCCCCGGCCGAAAGGCACGATGCGCCTCTAGCGCGCCACACCCGCGACGCGCCTCTAGCCGCGCCCGGCGGACGGCGCTATTCCAGCGCGAGTGACCGCCCCTCCCGCCAAGCTACCCGCAGGCGTGCGCCTCGCTCTCACCCCCGGAGTGGAGCGCCGGCGCGTCGCGCTGTTGCTCGATCGCGACGGCACGCTGGTGCACGAGAAGAACTACCTGCACCGCCTCGCGGACGTTCGCCTGCAGGCGGGCGCCGCCACCTTGGTGCGCACCGCCAACGCGGCCGGCATCGCCGTCGCCGCCGTCAGCAATCAGTCCGGCATCGATCGCGGCATGTTCGGCTGGGACGCGTACGACGCGGTCGAGGCCGAAATCGACCGCCGGCTGCGGGCCCGTGGCGCTCGCCTCGACGCCCGCATCGCCAACGGCTACCACCCGGACCACACCCGCGGCTGGGGCGCTCGCCACGCCCATTGGCGCAAGCCAGGCCCCGGCATGCTCCTTTTGGTGCTCGAACGCCTGGGGGTGCGGCCAAAGCGCGCCTGGATGGTCGGCGACATGGCCAGCGACGCCGCCGCCGCCAAGGCGGCCGGCCTGGCCGGGGCCGTGCACGTCGAAACGGGCCACGGCCGTGCCCAGCGCCAGGCGGCCCTGGCGGCGGCGAGCCGCGGATTTCGGGTTCTCCCGGCCCACTCGGTCGGCGAAGCCCAAGCCTTACTGGCCGCCGAAGGCCTGTTTTCCAGCCATTCCTGAGCGACTCGGGTTGACTTGGGTGTGGGCGGCGGCTACATGGTCCGCGCCGAACCCGAGCCGGAAAAGCACCATGAAAGTCGTGAATTCCATCAAGACCCTGAAGACGCGCCACCGCGATTGCCGCGTCGTGCGCCGCAAGGGCCGGATCTACGTCATCAACAAGACCAACCCGCGCTACAAAGTCCGCCAGGGCTAGTCGCGCTCCAGGCTGCGCCATTGCGCCGCGAACTTCGGTTCGCGGCGTTGTCGTTTTTTGTCGCGCCGCAGGTGCGCCCATCCACGACCAAGTCCCCTGATATTGTGTCCGCATGTTGATGCCCGCCCTGGACGCAGCGGTGGTCGGCCGCCGCGACGAACTCGCCGCGGAGCTGCGACGCATCCTGCCCCACGACTCGGTGCTAACCGGTGAGGACGAGCGCCGCCCGTACGAGTCGGACGGGCTGACCGCCTATCGCCAGCTGCCGCTGCTCGTGGCGCTGCCCGAGACCACCGCGCAAGTCTCCGCCATTCTCAAGGTGTGTGCCGCGTTCGGCGCCAAAGTGGTGCCGCGCGGCGCCGGCACTTCGCTATCCGGTGGCGCGCTGCCGCTCGGCGATGGCGTGCTGCTCGGGTTGGCCAAGCTCAACCGCATCCTCGACATCGACTACCCGAACCGCTGCGTCGTCGCCCAGCCGGGCGTCGCCAATCTGTCGATCACGCGCGCCGTCGAAGGGCGCGGCTTCTACTACGCACCGGATCCGAGCAGCCAGGTCGTGTGCAGCATCGGCGGCAACGTCGCCGAGAACGCCGGCGGCGTGCACTGCCTCAAGTACGGCATGACCACCAACAACCTGTTGGGACTCGAAGCCGTGCTGATGAGCGGCGAGGTGATCCGTATCGGCGGCAAGCACCTCGATGCGGGCGGCTACGACATCCTCGGCGTGCTCACCGGGTCCGAAGGTTTGCTCGCCGTCATCACCGAAGTCACCGTGCGCATCCTGTGCAAGCCCGAGACGGCGCGCGCCTTGCTCATTGGCTTCGCCAGCGTCGAGGCTGCCGGCGCCTGCGTTGCCAACACCATCGCCGCCGGCATCATCCCGGGCGGCATGGAGCTGATGGACCGCCCTGCGATCCATGCCGCCGAAGCGTTTACGCACGCCGGCTACCCGCTCGATGCCGAAGCGATCCTGATCGTCGAGCTCGACGGTCCCGCTGCCGAAGCGGAAGAATTGTCCCTGCGCGTCGCTGACATCGCCGCCGCCGTCGGCGCCACCTCGGTGCGCGCCAGCGCGTCCGACGAGGAGCGCCTCAAGTTCTGGAAGGGCCGCAAGGCGGCGTTCCCTGCGGTGGGGCGCATCGCGCCCGACTACTACTGCATGGACGGCACCATCCCGCGCCGCAAGCTGCCCCAGGTGCTCACCCGCATCGGCGAATTGTCCAAGCACTACGGGCTCGGCGTCGCCAACGTCTTCCACGCCGGCGACGGCAACCTGCATCCCCTCATCCTCTATGACGCCAACCAGCCCGGCGAGCTCGACCGCGCCGAAGCGTTCGGCGCCGACATCTTGCGCGAGTGCGTTGCCGTCGGTGGCGTGCTCACCGGCGAGCACGGCGTCGGCGTCGAGAAGCGCGACCTCATGCCCGAGATGTTCACCGCGGTCGATCTCGCCCAGCAGCAGCGCCTGAAGTGCGCATTCGACGCCGAAGGCGCCCTTAACCCCGGCAAGGTATTCCCGACCCTGCACCGTTGCGCTGAGATGGGCCGCGTGCATGTGCACCGTGGCGAGACGCGCTTCCCGGACGTACCGCGCTTCTGATGTTGCGTCCCACCACTACGCCTGAGCTGCAGGAAGCCATCACCGGTGCGTGGGCTGATGCCACGACCCTCGAGGTACGTGCGGGCGGCAGCAAGGAGGCGCTCGGTCGCGACGCGCCTGCGGCTCAATCCCTCGACCTCACCGCCCTCAGTGGCATCGTCGATTACGATCCAGCCGAGCTCGTGTTGACCGCGCGCGCCGCGACGCCCCTTGCGGTGGTGCGCGCGGCGCTGGCCGAGCGCAACCAACACCTCGCCTTCGAGCCGCCCGACTACGCTGCTCTGTTGGACAGCACGCGCGCACCTACGCTGGGCGGCACGCTCGCCGCCAACCTGTCCGGGCCCCGTCGTCTCAGCGCCGGCGCCGCGCGCGACCATTTCCTCGGGCTCAGCGCCGTGTCCGGGCATGGCGAGCTGTTCAAGTCCGGTGGGCGTGTCGTCAAGAACGTCACCGGCTACGACCTGTCCAAGCTGCTCGCCGGATCGTTCGGCACCCTCGCCGTGCTCAGTGAGGTGACGGTGAAGGTCATGCCGGCGCCGGAAGAAACCTGCACCGTGCTGGTCCATGACCAGACCGCGGCGCAGGCGGTGTCTTGGATGACGCGCCTCACCGCCACGCCGATCGACGCCAGCGGCCTCGCCTACCTGCCGCTCCCCGCATGCGGGCGCAGCAAGGTGCATGCGGTGCGCGCAAGCGGTGGCGCCGTGACCGCCCTACGCCTGGAAGGCATCGGCGCCTCCGTGTCGGCGCGACTGCAGGCCCTGCGCGACGGCTGGCTCGCCGACGCCGGCCATGGCTACGAGACCACCGTTGTGGACGCCGACGACTCCCGCGTCCTGTGGAACGAGATCACCGACTGCCATCTCCTGTCGGGCCACGGCGTCGTCTGGAAGCTTTCCGTGCCGCCGGCGCGCGGCGCCGACGTAGCGGCCCGCTTGACCGCCGTACTCGATTGCGAGGTCTTGCTCGACTGGGCCGGCGGCCTGGTGTGGGCCGTGGTGCGCGGCGACGCCGCGCAAGAGGCCCTCGTGCGCGGCACGCTGCGCGACTGCGGCGGCCACGCCACACTCATCCGCGCCTCAGCCGCCGAGCGCCGCCGCTGCCCGGTTTTCGAGCCCCTGGCCCCGTCCGTGGCCGCGCTGTCGCGCCGGATCAAGGGCGCCTTCGATCCGGGCGGCATTCTCAATCCCGGCCGTATGTTCGCCTAGCACCGCACCAAACATGCAAACCCACTTCACCCCGACACAGCTCGCCGATCCGCATCTGCGCGAGGCCGACAGCATCCTGCGCACGTGCGTGCACTGCGGCTTCTGTCTGTCCAATTGTCCGACCTATGCGCTGCTCGGCGACGAACGCGACAGCCCGCGCGGCCGTATCTATCTGATCAAGGACATGCTCGAGTCGGGTGGCCCCGCGCGGCCCGCCGCCGTCACCCACGTCGATCGCTGCCTCTCGTGCCTTGGCTGCCTCACCGCCTGCCCGTCCGGCGTCGACTACATGCACCTGGTCGATCAGGCGCGCACCCACATCGAGAAGACCTTCCGGCGTCCGCTGCCGGAACGCATGCTGCGCCAGATCCTGCTGTGGGTCATTCCGCGCCCGGCGCTGTTTCGTCTCTCGCTGCTGCTCGGCTGGCCGTTCCGCTGGATGCACCGCGTCGTCCCGGGGCGCCTCGGCCGCATGCTCGAGACCATGCCCGGCCGGTTCGATTCGCCGTCCCCGATCCATGCACCGCAGGTGTTTGCGGCCGAAGGCCCGCGCCGGCGGCGCGTCGCGCTGCTCACCGGCTGCGTGCAGACCGTGCTCGGCACCCGCATCAACGAAGCCACCATTCGCGTCCTGCGCCGCCATGGCTGTGAGGTCGTCGTGGCACGCGGGGCCGGGTGCTGCGGCGCGCTCGCCCAGCACATGGGACGCGACGCCGAAGCCCAAGACTACGCCCGCGCCAACGTCCGCGCCTGGAACGACGCCGGCGTCGATACCGTCGTCATCAACGCCTCGGGCTGCGGCACCACGGTGAAGGACTACGGCCATCTGCTCGCCAGTGATCCCGGGCTCGCCGCTACGGCCGCAGCCATCGCCACGAAGACCAAAGACGTCACCGAGCTCTTGATCGAGCTCGGCGTGCACCGCGCCATCTCCCCACCGAAGGGTGTCGCGATCGCCTACCACGACTCGTGCTCGCTGCAGCATGGCCAGCGCATTACCCGCGAGCCGCGCGCGTTGCTCGCCAACGCCGGCTTCACCGTGCGCGACGTTGGCGAGGCCCAGTACTGCTGCGGCGCCGCCGGCACCTACAACATCCTGCAGCCGGCGATCTCCGACCAGCTCGGCAAACGCAAGACCGCCAACCTCCTGGCTACCGGCGCCACGGCCATGGCGTGCGCCAACCTCGGGTGCATGCTGCACCTCAGCCGCTTCAGCGACCTGCCGATGGTACACACCATCGAATTGCTCGATTGGGCGGCTGGCGGCCCGGTCCCGGCGGCGCTGGCGCGACAGCAAGAAACCGCGCGAGAGCCTGCACCAGCATCGTGATTCCGGCCTGCGCCGGCGCTATGATCAGGCGCATGCGGACTGTCGCTTCGGCCCTGATCGCAGCGCTCGTCTGGACGGCGGCCCCCGCGCGCGCGGATCAGACCGACCCGCAGATGAACTTCCTATTCCACCAGCTGGCCGAGGCGCCCGACGCCGCCCAGGCCAGCCGCGCCGAGGCCAGTATCCTGCGCGTGCTGGCCCAGTCGGGCAGCCCGACCGCGGACCTCTTGCTGACGCGCGGCACCGAGGCGATGAACCGCGGCGACTTCGACGCGTCGCTCACCACCCTCAACTCCCTGGTGAAGCTGGCGCCGAACTTTGCCGAGGCCTGGAACCGGCGCGCGACGTTGATGTTCCTGATGGGCAATCTCGAGGCGTCGATCGCCGACATCCAGAAGGTGCTGGCCCTCGAGCCGCGCCATTTCGGCGCGTGGTCCGGCCTCGGTCAGATCTACATCATCATGAACCGCCGCGACGACGCGATGCGCGCGTTCAGCCGCGCGCTCGCTGCGCACCCGCGCCTCACCGGCGCGCGCGCTTACCTCGACGCGGCTCGTCGCATGGACGGCGGCCGCGATATCTGACCGCGCGCGCTTGACCGACCCAGGAGCGCCTGCGTATTCTCTAGTCAATCGCTAGGGAAAATAGAGAATGCTGACCCAGAAGGCGAAATACGGTCTGAAAGCGCTGCTGATGCTGGCGCAACAAGAACCGGGGGAGTTCACCCTGGTCGCCGAGATCGCCGCCCGTCAGAAGCTGCCGCGCAAATACCTCGAGCTCATCCTCCTGGAGCTGCGCAAGCAGGGCTTCCTGCACAGTCAACGCGGCAAGAACGGCGGCTTCCGGCTCGCCAAGCGCCCCGACGAAATCACCTTCGGCCAGATCATCCGGGTCCTCGATGGCCCGCTGGCACCGTTTCCGTGTGCCAGCCTCACGGGCTACCGCAAGTGTGAGGACTGTACCGACGAGCAGGTGTGCGCGGTCCGCAAGCAAATGCGGCGCGTCCGCGATGCGATGGCCGCGATCTTGGACTCGACGACGCTCGCCGACGCGGCCGCAGAAGGGCTCGCGCAAGAGGGTCCGGCCGACCCGGTTCCGGCCATTGCTCTAGCCTAGAACCCCGCCCCAGGGTCTGTCGTCCGGCCCACGCCGAGGCGGGAGGGGTAGCCCAAATTTGTCTATTATTTTGATTAGCATATACGTCAACTTGGCAGTGGACAGGAGCGCCAAAATGAAGCGCTATACGACCATGGGAGGTCGGATCCGCAATTGGATCGCCGCGGCGATCGTTGCGCTGAGCGCGTGTGCGCCCGGCCCTGCCGCGCAGACGGTGCTCAACGTCTCCTACGACCCGACCCGCGAGCTCTACGAAGCCATCAACGCGGCCTTCATCGCCGACTGGAAGGCCAAGACGGGCCAGACCATCCGCGTTGACCAAGCGCACGGAGGCTCCGGCGCCCAGGCGCGAGCAGTGATCGACGGCCTCGATGCCGACGTCGTCACCCTGGCGCTCGCCTACGACATCGACGCCATCGCCGCGCGCGGGCTGATCCCCGCCGATTGGCAGAAACGCCTGCCCAACAACAGCGCCCCCTACACCTCGACCATCGTGTTCCTGGTCAAGAAGGGCAACCCGAAGGGCATCAAAGATTGGAACGACCTCGTGAAGGCCGGCGTCCAGGTCATCACGCCCAATCCGAAGACCTCCGGCGGCGCGCGTTGGAACTACCTCGCGGCGTGGGCGTATGCGTCCAAGCTGCCCGGCGCGACCGAGGCGACGACCAAGACCTTCGTCCAAAGCCTCTTCAAGAACGTGCCGGTGCTCGATACCGGCGCACGCGGCTCGACCGTGACGTTCGCCCAGCGCGGCATCGGCGATGTCCTGCTGGCGTGGGAGAACGAGGCGTTCCTCGCTATCAACGAGTTCGGCCGCGACAAGTTCGAGATCGTGGTCCCCTCGCTCAGCATCCTCGCCGAGCCGCCGATCGCCATCGTCGATCGCAACGTCGACCGCAAGCGTACCCGGGCGGTCGCCGAGGCCTATCTGAACTTCCTCTACACCCCCGCGGCGCAGGCCATCATCGCTGCCAATCACTACCGGCCGCGCGAGCCGCAACATGCCAAGCCGGCCGACATCGCTCAGTTCCCGAAGGTGGAGCTGATCAGCATCGATGGCGAATTCGGCGGCTGGAGCAAGGCCCAGGCCACGCATTTCGCAGACGGTGGCGTGTTCGATCAGATCTACACGCCCGGCGGCATTCGCTAACCCGTCATGCTCGCACTGCGACGTCCCAGCGTATTGCCTGGCTTTGGCCCGACGCTGGGATTCGCACTGCTGTATCTCAGCCTCATCGTCCTGATTCCGCTCGCCGCGCTGTTCATCCGTTCGTCGGATCTGGGGTTCGACGGTTTCGTGCGCGTGGTGTCGTCACCGCGCGCCCTGGCCGCCTTCCGGCTGACGTTCGGCGCGGCGCTCCTCGCGGCGCTGGTCAACGCGTTCTTCGGCTTGCTGCTGGCGTGGGTGCTGACGCGCTATCGCTTCCCCGGCCGGCGCATCATCGACGGCCTCGTCGACCTGCCGTTCGCATTGCCTACCGCCGTGGCCGGCATCGCTCTCGCGACGCTCTACGCGCCGAACGGATGGCTCGGCGGCCTGCTCGACAAGGTCGGCATCAAGGTGGCCTACACGCCCGCGGGCGTGTTCGTCGCGCTGGTCTTCATCAGCCTGCCTTTTGTCGTGCGCACCATCCAGCCGGTGCTCCAGGACCTCGAGCCTGAGCTAGAGGAAGCCTCCGCGAGTCTCGGGGCGGATCGGTGGCAGACTTGGCGCTTCGTCGTGTTCCCGGTGCTGCTGCCCGCCCTGCTGACCGGATTCGCGCTCGCCTTCGCGCGGGCGCTGGGTGAGTACGGCTCCGTCATCTTCATCGCCGGCAACCTTCCGGGCCGCTCGGAGATCGTGCCGCTGCTGATCTTCATCCAGCTCGAGCAGTACCAGTACGCCGCGGCCGCCGCGATCGCGACCGTGATGCTGCTGGCCTCGTTCGTGCTG